>JAKMDI010000011.1 GCA_022428005.1 Flavobacteriaceae bacterium | reverse complement strand
TTATTAGATTTATGGTTAATAATACCTCTAAGATATAGAGTTTAGATTACATATCAAATATCAACCTCATGTTCCAATAGAAAAACCTTTTCCTGAAACCCATGCTCCAGTGTTTGGAATAGAGTTGCTTGAGAAGTTTTAGTTTTCTTTCTCCAATTATCGTCCCAATCTTTAATTTGACAAACAACACCGGTACTTACCTTTGTTCTTTTACACTTGTAGTAATGGTCTATAATAACTGTTGCAGAATCCTTTTGATTTAAATGATTCTTGTTGTTTTTAAAATCTAATCTGTAATAAAGTCCCATTAATCAGTCCATTAACTATTTCTTATATACGAAAAATTCCTGATTTTTAGTACCCTATATAGTACCCCATAGGGTGTTTTGTGTAAAAACAAAACCTCAACAAGTTGTAATTCAAGAAGTTGAGGTTTTTTGTTGGTGGTCCCACCTGGGCTCGAACCAGGGACCAACTGATTATGAGTCAGCTACTCTAACCAACTGAGCTATAGGACCTTACTGAAAAAAATCAGTAAATAATGATGTAAAATTAATATATATTGTCAAATTAAGAACATATATTGTTCAGTAATCAGCAAATATTACTCTATTTAAAAAGTATGATTAACTCCCGTTAAAAAAGTACATCACCCCGCCTACAACAAGCACCACGCTTATGGTGATTATAATGTCCCAATAATTATAACTGTTTTTATTGGACTTTTTAGCCTCTTCGGTCAGGGTGGAAAAGGTTAAATTTTCTATTGTTTCGTAGCGTGGTGCCGCAGTAAGCAAGCTAATAACAATCAACAAAACGATGCTCAGTAAAAAGAAATACGCACCAAAAACCAAATAATTTAAGTTTCCCAAAAAATATAATACCCCCTGGGGGTCCAATTGATCTTTGACCAGCTCCAATACGATTCTCAACGTAGCGATGACCAAGCCTGAGATCAGGGTGTAAAAAGCCCCCTGTTTATTCACCCTTTTTATAAAAATCCCCAGTAAAAAAACAGCGGTTATCGGAGGGGCAATATAGGATTGTACTTTTTGAAGGTATTCATAGAGAACCCCAGATATATTTTGCATGATGGGAATCCAAATAATCCCAATGATTACTGCCACAGCAGTGGCGATTTGACCGATTCTGACCAAGTTTTTTTCGGACGAATCGGGTCTTAATTTCTTGTACACATCTACGGTAAAGAGCGTGGAACAGGAGTTAAAAACCGAGGCCAAAGAACTCATCAGCGCAGCCAAAAGTCCTGCTGCTACCAAGCCCCTTAAACCCGAGGGCAAAAGGGTGCTCATCAATACGGGAAAAGCCTGGTCTGCAGAATCCCAGTGCAGTTCCCCTCTCATCTTCAGTGTCAAAGCAATGATTCCTGGAATTAAAAATAGAAATACTGGAAAAAGTTTTAAAACCGCTCCAAAAATAGTACCCCTACGTGCTTCTTTTAGATTTTTTGCTGTCAGTGCCCGTTGCACTATATATTGATCCGTGCACCAATACCATATCCCAACAATGGTACTGGAAATAAGAAGGGGCAACCAAGGGAAGTCCGGGTCTGACACAGAACGCCACATATTGAGGTACTCTGGTGTCACAGTTGCTTTCATCGAGGACCAACCCCCAACCTCCTCCAGGCCTATTAGGGTCAACATCAATGCACCCACCACCAGCACCACTGCCTGCAGTGCTTCGGTATAGACGACCGCGCGCATGCCGCCCAAAACGGTGTAGAGTCCAGTAAGGATTACCGTAGCTATAGCACCGGTCCAAAAGTCGATCCCCAACAAATAGGAAACGACAACACCCCCAGCATATATGGTGACAGAGATTTTTGTCAGTACATAGGCCGCAATTGAAAAAATAGACAAAATCCATCGGGATCTCGCATCAAATCTTTTTTCTAAAAACTCTGGCATGGTAAAAACCCCCGATCGCATATAGAAAGGTAAAAACACCCACCCCAAAAGTAAAACCACCCATGCGTGTAATTCGTAGATCAACATCGGTAGTTTATTGTCTGCTCCTGCCCCAGCCAATCCCACTACGTGTTCTGAACCAATATTAGAAGCAAATATGGAAGCACCAACCACAAACCAGCCTATATTTCTGCCTGCTAAAAAATAGTCTTGGGTATTGTCTTTTCTTTTTCGAATCACCCAAATGGCAATCCCCGCAAGGATCATAAAATAAACTCCTACAAAAACCCAATCTAAAAAATCTAATGTCTTCATGTCAAAATAACTTTGGTACTTTAATTTGATTTTGCTGTCATCAATATTAATATTTTAATTCAACCCAGCACCAAACTTTTAATAATTATCTAAACAAGCCCTATTGGCAGCGCTAATTGATGACCAAACATTCTATGCCAGCCATGTGGCAAAAATCTTTCAATTGTTCGCTGTTGGTGTCCAATGAAAAAACAGTATGATGGGCACCTCCTGCCGACAGCCACGAATGAATCGCTTCTGTGAAATTCGGTTTCACCTCCAGCAAAACTCTCGCTACGGGGAGTCGTGGCAGTTCCTTTGGAATGGGAACCGACACTATCTCGTTGACCAGCATTCTAAACCCTGAACCCATGTCCACCAAACTGGCATTGATTCCAGAACCAGTTTTGGCATTAAACACCAGTCTAACCGGGTCTGCTTTGCCTCCAATGGACAGAGGGTGTATTTCACATTGAACCTGCTCCGCTGCGATTGAGGGACATATTTCTAACATATGAGAACCCAAAACCAAAGATTTATTAGTCTCAAAATGATAGGTGTAGTCTTCCATAAAGGACGTTCCCCCGTCCAGCCCAAGCCCCATTACTTTGAGGGTCCTCAACAAGGCTGCTGTTTTCCAGTCTCCCTCAGCAGCAAATCCATAGCCTTTTTTCATCAGCCGTTGTACAGCTATTCCGGGAAGCTGGGTTAAACTTCCGAGATTTTCAAAATTAGTGGTGAACGCTTTGTAGCCCCCTTCATCCAAAAATTTCTGTATTCCAAGCTCTATCTTAGCTGCCTCTATCAGCGCAGGGTGTTGCCCTCCCCCTTTTGCCAGCTTTGGCTCCACCTCATACGTCTCATTGTATTCTGCCAGTAAATAATTGATCTCTGCCGGCGATAAGCCTTCTATTTGGGCGACTATATCATTGGGGTCAAAAGCATCGACAGAAAACCCTAATTGAATTTGGGCAGCTACTTTGTCTCCTTCGGTTACAGCAACCTGACGCATATTATCACCAATACGTGCCACCTTTAGCCTTTGCATTTCGTCCCAGCCGGCAGCACTGCGAGACCAGCTTCCAATTTGTTTTAATACACTTTCTTGAGCCCAATGACCAACCACTGTTTTCCTGGGAATTTCCATACGCGTCAATATATGGGCAAATTCCCGATCCCCGTGGGCCGACTGGTTTAGGTTCATAAAATCCATATCAATCGTTGACCAAGGAATCTCGGCATTGAATTGTGTATGTAGGTGACACAGGGGTTTATCCAGCTTTTTCAGTCCGTTGATCCACATTTTAGCTGGAGAGAATGTATGCATCCACATTATTACACCAATACAACTGTCGTCAAAACTCAATTCAGCACAGCATTGGGTAATTTCCTCTGGCGTGGTCAGTACTTTTTTAAAAACAACTGAAAATGGAAGATGGGGGGATTCATTGAGTGAGCTTACAATTTCCTGGGTGTTATTTTCAACTTGCTTTAAGGCTGATGCGCCATAAAGGTGCTGGCTTCCACAAAGGAAAAACAGCTTTTTACTTTTAAATAAACTTGTCATTACTGTCCGTAGTATTTTTTAGCACCGTGTTTTCTTTGGTAGTGCTTATCAATTAGTGCTGCTTTAAGCTTTTCTGATTTTGGATTGATTTGGAGTGTGAGGTAAGCCATGTGCGCTATTTCCTCTAACACCCTGCTGTTAAAGACTGCCTTTTGCGCGTCGGCGCCCCAACAAAAGGGTCCGTGGTTTCCAACCAACACCATCTCTACCTCGCGGTGATCGAGTTTCCGACCATCAAAGCAATCCGTAATTTGCTTTCCCGTATTGTGTTCGTAATCGCCTTCAATCAACATATCGTTCATTGGCGGAGCGCAAGGGATGTCCTGGGTAAGGTGATCTGCATGGGTGGTTCCAAATATAGGAATGTCTCGAAGGGACTGTGCCCAAGAAACAGAATACAAGGCGTGGGTGTGGGCAATACCGCCAATTTCTTTCCAATGATGGTAAAGATAGGCATGGGTTTTGGTGTCCGATGAAGGCCTGAGATCCCCATCAACAATATTGTTTTCATAGTCCACCACCACCATTTTTTGAGGAGTAAGCTCTTCATAGGGGACCCCGCTGGGTTTTATGGCAAAAACTTTTTCAGAACGGTCTACAGCACTCACATTACCAAAGGTATAGAGTACCAAACCCTGCTCGTTCAAGGCCATATTGGCGTGGTAACATTCTTCTTTTAAATCTTTAAAGTTGCTCATCTTTTATGATAAATCGTTCTCTACCGCATGGGCCAGTTGATCGTATTTCGCCAATCTTTTCTCGAGGCGCTTTACTTGTTCTTCCTCGGGTTTATAAATCGCTTCAAAATCGCTTCCCATAACAGAAGAGGCCTGTGCGGTATCATTATAAATCCCCCCAGCAACAGCAGCATAAATCGCCGCACCAAGTGCTGGAGCTTGATCCGTCTCCGCTACTTTGACTGTTAAATTTAATACATTAGAAAGGGTTTGCATGATAAAAGGAGATTTTCTTGCGACACCACCAACGCCAATAATGTCCTTTATGATTACCCCCTCTTCATCAAATCGCGCTACGATTTTCTTGGATCCAAAACATATCGCATAAACCAATGATAAAAACATTTCTGGAGCACCTGTACCCAAACTGATGTTGGAAAAAGCCGCCTTCAAATTTTGATTGGCATCTGGTGTCCTTCTTCCATTCACCCAATCCAAAGCTGTGGGCACAGCAGTGTCGGTTTTCAGATTTTTCGCAGCTTCTGTCAACTCGTTTAACACATTGTCTTCTATTGCTTTTAGGAGTTGATTTTTTTGGTTTTCATCGAGCGCAATACTGTTCTTTAGGCTGGTTTCCAAAGGCCAGGTCATCAATTTTTTTAACCACGCCAATGCATCTCCAAAGGCGGACTGCCCGGCTTCCAATCCGATTTTTCCAGGGACAACAGAGCCATCCACTTGGCCGCATATTCCTTTAATCGGCTTGGTTCTTATCTCGGGAGTATCCCCCACCATAATGTCACAGGTAGAGGTCCCCATAACCCGAACCAAAGTGTTCTCTTTTATTTTTGCCCCCATGGCACCCGCATGCGCATCGAAAGTTCCCACGCCGACGACGGTCTCCGTGGTAAGACCTAACCTTTTGGCCCACCCTTTACTCAACACACCAGCAGCTTGGTCGGAGGTATACGTTTTTTCATACAAGCGGTCCCTGAGCTGAGCAAGATAGGGATCCAGTTGACCCAAAAAATCCTTTCCCGGCAGGCCTCCCCACGATTCGTGCCACATGGCTTTATGTCCCGCAGCACAGCGACTTCGCTTAAAGGCTCTAAGGTCGTTCCCCTCAATTAAGGTATAGGTTAGATAGTCACAATGTTCCATCCACGAAAATGCCTGTTCTTTTAGATCATCATCTTGGCGGATTATATGAAGAATCTTTGCCCAAAACCACTCTGAGGAGTAAATCCCCCCCGAATAAGCCAAAAAATCCGCTCCTTTCCAGCCTTGTGCCAAAGTATTGATCTCCGCTGCTGCTTGTACTGCAGTGTGATCTTTCCAAAGAATAACCATGGCGTTGGGGTTGTTTTCAAAACCTTGGGTAAAAACCAAGGCCTCCCCCGCTTCGTTGACCGCAATAGGTGAAGAGCCCGTGGTGTCTATGGTCAATGCCTTGACGGCCGCAGGGTCAACATGGGCTTGCGCCATCACAGACTGTACCGTTTTTTCAAGGCCTTCCAAATGATCAGAGGGGTGCTGGCAAAATTGGTTGATGCTGGGGTCACAATACAATCCTTGTGACCATTTGCGGTAATTGTGAACCGCCGATGCCAGCTCTTTTCCTGAAACGGTATCTACCAGTACGGCCCTTACAGCGTCGGTTCCATAATCAACTCCAATTACGTAAGCATTCATCATAAGTTTTATTATATAAGCGCGTCGTAGTGTAAACGATTTCAGCTATTGATGGTCAAGATAATAATAACCCTTTCTTTTTAAAAAAGTATCTTTTTAAAATTACCCACTAAAAGAAAAACTCTACCCCAAGTGTTCTGTTAAAAACCTCATCGACTAAAGATTTATTTAGGAAAATGTTGATGTTAATTTTATCCTTGAACTTATAGGTTACTTTCTGTGCTACTCCATAGGCTGGCTCTGGCTCAAGACTTGTAAACAGCAGATAGGCCTGGGCGGTCGCAGTCCACTTATTCAGCTTTTTTTCAAAATAAAAAGAATAAAAATTGTTGTTCATCTCAAAATTTTTCCCCTCTGCGTGGAGGTATAAAAACAACAATTTTGTCGTAGCGTTGATCGGATAGGAAGCCCTGACTTCCCCTACATCTCTGGATCTTAAGTCCTCATTTTCAAACAAGCGATATCCCGGCAATTGAAGCCCCGCCTTTAACTGAAATTTTTTGTCAATAAGCTTGTACCTCACGATTAGAGAATAGTTTGCAGGGTGAAGACCGTCCATCATGATCAGGTTAATCAGGTTCAGGCTGAACCTTCTTTTGTCATTGGTTCCCGCTCGAAGAACATAATGGGGTTTGTTTGAAGTAAAAATAGGAACAAACGAAAAACCTCCCGTGTTGAGCTCTAATGAGCCATATTGTGAATGTAAACTGCTGCTCACTGACAAAAAAATGATCAGGGAAATAAATAAACGCTTAGTCAATTATCGGTTTATGTCTTTAATAAATTGTAGGTGTTTTTAAATCTTATGGAGCGCATTTTTTTGAATTTTTCAAAGATAATCATCCCCCTAAGAAAAGAAAATAATTTGGAAGCATAAGATTAATGCTGATAATCTATATAATCCTCGCTAAGACTAATTTTTTCTGAACTTCGGTTTCTATTATATGAAATTTAGTCATAACTTTATTGAAACTGTTTAAAAAGTGAAGTTGTACAAAATATTATCTTTTATAATTTCTATTGTGGTGTTGAGTGCATGGACCTTCAAGCTCAACCAACCTTCTGTATTCAGAGGAGGTGCTTCAGGTAATATGTCTGAGGAATTTGCCGCCTATGGGCTCGATGATACCATTATGATTGGGGTAGGGATTTTTAAGGTATCTTTAGCGATTGTGTTACTTATAGGAGCATTCAAATTTCCCAAATTAATAAAGCCCGCGGCCTTGGGCATTGCTCTTTTTATGGTAGGTGCAGTCTACTTCCACATCAGCATAGGTGATGGTATCCTTCCCACGCTGCCCGCAGCAAGTATGTTGTTGTGCTGTTTGGTACTGGTCCTCAACCCAAAAGGCATTGGCTACCCCAAGGGTTGAATGCTCGGGAAAATCCATCTCTATTTTTGACATTAACCATTTTTAAATGAAGGAACCCTCCCTCAATGTTTTTGGAGACCCCTTGGTGGTGTGTGGGACCAGTCCCATGACTGGGGCCTACAAAAACGGCTGTTGTGATACCGGTGCTTTGGATCTCGGCACCCATACCGTTTGCGCAGTCGTAAACGACGCTTTTCTTGCTTATTCTAAAAGTAAGGGTAACGATTTAACACGTCCCTATCCGGAATATAACTTTCCAGGATTGGTGGACGGTGATCGTTGGTGTTTATGTGTCTTGAGGTGGTTAGAGGCCTATCAGGCAGATTTGGCTCCAAAAATTATTCTTGAGGCTTCCCACCAAAAAACCCTGGAGTACGTCGATTTAGAAACTTTAAAAAAATTCGCACATGCGCTTGATTGATGGGCTTATCTGGTTTTGCTGCTTTTCATTTTTCTTTTATGGAGTAACCTGCCTTTCCAGCAAACACATGGTTTTAGAATTTAAGCGTTATGGTATTCCTCAATATCGAAAACTAACAGGGTGGCTACAATTGGCCGGCGCATGCGGGCTGCTGTTAGGTTTTTGGATACCATACCTACAAATCGTAAGCACTTTGGGTCTTTCACTATTAATGCTCTTTGGCGTCATTACACGCCTTTTGATAAAAGACAGTTTGATAAAAACCTTTCCTGCTTTTACCTACTGTTTACTCAACGGCTATTTGTGTTATGAACTCATCAAAGCCGCACTGTAGGTCCATTAGCGACCTATATTATCCGAAACACAAAAACACGGCTAAACGGTCTCTTTTTTTGACCCATAATAGAACAGCCCTTAGGTAATCAGCCCCATATCATTAATGGAAGTAGCGCAGTGGAATCTCCTTTGACAAAACCTATTTGACCTGATGTGACAAAAAATCCTGTCAATACAAAGAACAAAAAAAGCCTTTTCAAGGTCTCCAAATCTGATATAGAGGATGCTCTAGCCATTAAAAAAGCTGTCTTCAGTATTATTCTGAATTCAGAAGAAAAAAGATGTAAAAAAAAGGAAGTCCCTGAATCAACAGTAGTGCTGCAGAGGTTTTAAAAATAGTTTTAATTTACATTTTCAATAAGCATATTTATATCAAATAAATAAACTCATGCAAATGAATTACCGCCTTCTACCGGTAAATTCCATGGCTTCTCCCTTTCCAAACCCATAGCTCAGTCCCAGCACCCAGAACCTTCCATAGGAGGTGCGGCTCCAGATATTAAAATTGGAACGCGTGGTGATGTTCTCCCGAACACGGGTGGCGAAAAGGTCCCTGATATTAAAGCTTATCACCCCTTTTCCTTTCAACAGTTTTTTTCTCACTCCAAAATTTAAAAATTGACTCGGCAGTGACTCCCCGTCAATCGTCTTGAACCTTGACTGATAGTTCCAACTCATTTCGACATCTAAACTTTTTGGAAATTTGTATTTAGACGTGATTTCGGAAAGCCAGCTGTTCCCGCTAAAATCAAAAGATTGTCCTTGCCAGGACGCTTTTCGGTCGAAGGTGTTAAAATTAAAATCTCCACTCACAACTATTTTGGGGGTGGGGTTAATTTTTCCATTTATTTCTAATCCATTAACCCTTTTTGTTCCCAAATTCTGCGGGCCACGAACACTTATGTTGTCCTGAAATGTAGTGACCGACTCAATGGTATTGGTCGTGAACAACTGGTACAAACTCATATTAAATGAGCCAATTCCCTTGATATAAATTGCCGAAAGCTCATATGAATCTGAATATTCAGCTTTCAAATCAGGGTTACCTTTTCTGAAATTAAAACTGTTTCTGATGTTAAAAAACGGATTGAGATCCCAAAGTCTGGGGCGGTAAATTCTTTTGGAGTAACTCGCTTGTAGGGAAAAAGAATTATTGAATTTATAGGAGGTGTTCACAGAGGGAAACAGGTCTGTAAAATCCTGACTGTTTTTTTCATTGGTGTTTACCAAATGAGTATCTACCATAGTATTCTCTGCTCTCAGCCCCAACTGCATTCCCCATGCGTCGGACTCATAAGCAGTTATGGCATATAGCCCCAAAACGTTCTGTGTAAATTCAAACACATTAGTGAATCCGGGGTTTATAACCCACACACCTTCAACATCATCCTTAATTTCATAGTCATTACTCACGTCGTTGCTGGAATACTGAAAACCCCCCTCCGCTGTCCAATAGTCTCCAAATGGATGGGTGTAATCCAATTTAAAAGTGTGTACCGATTCTCTGAAAAAAGTGCGGGTTTGCTGATCATCAAAAGCACCGGGTCCTAAAACTGTGGTATTGAAAAATTCTGAGCTTTGTTCTTTGCTGAATAGGTTTCCAGTAGCGCTAAAAATAAGGTCGTGGTCCTCATCATCTAAAAAATCCCTTTTGTAAATGAATTCATATTGGTATTTTGGATTGCCAGCAGTGGTCACCTCTTTTCTGTTCCACTCAGAGATCAGTTGGGTTTGGTTTTGAAACTGTTGTACATTGGTATTGGACGGTTGGTCCTCTGCTTCATAGGCATAAAACCCTGAAAGGGTTATCACGTTTTGGGGGTTAATGTAATAGTCTGTTCCCAATATGATATTAAAAAACTCCTCTTTTCTGTACTGAGTTCCAGAGGTCAGTACCTGGGTATTGGTGATAAAATCCTCGTTTCTATTGCTTCCTTCCCGGGGATAATTCCTCAAGCCATAGCCCATTTGGGTAAACAAGTTAAATTTTTCTGTTCTTCTGTTCAGGCTCAAACCCGCACTGTTGTTCTCCGGTTCACCGTAATTCAGTGAAAAGGAACCATTGATTCCTTCTCGATCATCTTTTTTGATTACTATATTTATTATTCCTGCTGTCCCCTCGGCCTCATATTTCGCCGATGGATTGGTAATGACCTCAACCTTCTCAATCATCTCTGCCGTGATTGAACCCAATGCATTTCCCCCCTCGCTGGTCAACACAGAAGGCTTGCCATTAATCAATATTTGTACGCCTGCATTTCCCCTTAGGCTTACTTGACCCTCAATACTGACGGTTACCGAGGGTACATTGTCCAAAACCTCCAATGCACTGGCGCCAGAGCTGGTTAAATCTTTTCCTACATTGAAGACCCTTTTATCCAACCTAAACTCTGTTGTTGATTGTTCTCCAACGACTTCTACTTCATTTAAACTTTGTGATTGTTCACTCAGCACTATTTTTCCAAAATCAACTGTTCGATCAAGGATCTGGAAATCGAATTTTTTAATGGTTTCATATCCTATAAAGCTAATCTCAACATAAATTTCTTTGGAAGCAGATGTTATGGCAAAGTATCCCTCTTCGGAAGTAGTGGTTCCTGTAATCGCTTTTTGGGTGCCTTTGTCTACCAATAAAACTGTGGCAAAAGGGATGGGCTCTTGAGAAGATTGGTCAACGATAACGCCTTTGACTTTAAAATTATTTTGTTGGCCAAAAACGTTTGTAATCAGCAGCACGCTAATTAGGAAAAAGGTCTTCTTCATTTGGTTTATTTGTATCAATAGACTGCTATTATATTAATAGGTTTAATGGGGAGAAAAACTATTTAATGATCTGTAGCATTAAAATTTATGGGAAATAAATACATAAATTACGTGCGAATTTAAAAACATTCCCAGATGATTCTCGAGCTTAAAAAGCTTTTTGGAAATATTTTCGAGGAATCCTTGATTTTGGAGATTGCCAAAGTAGGGACTTTAAAGGAAATTCCTGAAGACTTTATGATGATGGATATTGGTGCGCCCATCTTTGGAATTCCATTAATGATCTCTGGAGCGATAAAAATATCCCGAGAAAATGAAAATGGAGAAGAGTTGCTGTTGTACTATCTGGAAGAAGGCGACTCGTGCTCTCTTACTTTTTCTTGGGAAATGACTGCCAATGTCAGTAAGATTAGGGCGGTTTCGGAAATGCCCTCCAAACTGATCATGATTCCCATTGACCGAGTAAAAAATTGGGAAGTCAAATATCCCAGCTGGAGGAATTTTATTTTGCGAAGCTATCAAATCAGAATGGATGAACTCATCGAGACCCTGGATAGTCTGGCCTTCGATGGCCTTGAAAAAAGACTCCTGGATTATATTGCTGAAAAAAAGAGAGTAACTGGTACCGGTGAACTTCAAATTACCCACCAAAGCATTGCGCAAGAACTCAACAGCTCGAGGGTAGGCGTTTCGCGTCTACTTAAAAAATTAGAACAAAGGGGAATAATCGAGTTGAAAAGAAATAAAATTGTAGTTCTTTAATTTATGTAACAAAGGTTACGGACTGTTTCCAACAGACCAGTACTTTTGTATTTCAAATAAGATGATGAGGAGCTATTTTCCCATATTGGAGTGGATTCAAGAGTACAATAAAACGCTGTTTAAAGGCGATTTGTCGGCTGGTATTACGGTTGCCGTAATGCTGATCCCGCAGGGAATGGCCTATGCCATGATTGCTGGACTGCCTCCAGTATATGGTCTGTATGCTGCTATTTTCCCCCAATTGATTTATGCAATTATGGGGAGCTCTCGCCAACTGGCCGTTGGGCCGGTAGCCATGGATTCTCTGTTGGTTGCCACAACGCTAAACACCATGGCGATTGTCGATACACAACATTATATTTCGCTTGCAATTTTTTTAGCTTTTTTTATGGGGGTCATTCAAGTCTTTTTGGGGCTTATAAAATTTGGCTTCTTGGTTAATTTTTTGTCAAAACCCGTTATCAATGGCTTCACCTCTGCCGCTGCAATCATTATTGGTTTGAGTCAATTGAATCATATGTTGGGTGTTGAAATCTCCCAAGGGAATGTGCTTCAAGCCCTGATACAATCGATTTGGGAAGTGCGCACAGAAATTCATTTGTTAACTCTGATGATCACCTTGGGAAGTATTTTTCTGATTTTTGGAATCAAACGTTTTTCAAAAAAGATTCCCGTGGCATTGGTCGTTGTAATCCTGACGACATTGTTGACCTCCCAACTCAATTGGAATGAAATGGGGCTCAGTATTGTAGGGACTATTCCCAGTGGTCTTCCGGCCTTTAATTTTCAATGGATTGCTGTTGAGGATATATACCCGTTATTCCCCATGGCGCTGACGTTATCATTGATCGCCTTTCTCGAGGCCATTTCTATCGCGAAAGCCATTGAAGTAAAAGAAAATAAAGAAACAGTAGATCCCAATCAAGAACTCATCGCCTTAGGTGCAGCCAACGTATTTGGCTCTTTTTTTCAAAGCTATCCCACCACCGGAGGGTTTTCGAGAACAGCAGTAAACCACGAATCTGGAGCGCAGACTGGAGTCGCAGCCATAATCAGTGCTGCTGTGGTGGGGCTGACTTTGGTTTTTTTTTCAAGTTGGTTCTACTACCTGCCCAAGCCTGTTTTGGGGGCCATCATTCTTACCGCTGTTATTAACCTTGTGGATTTGAAATACCCTTATCAACTTTGGAGTTCCCACCGAGAAGAATTTTTTATTTTGCTTTTTACCTTTTTAATTACCCTTTTTATGGGGATTATGGAAGGGGTTCTACTGGGGACTTTGGCGTCGCTGTCCCTGATGGTTTATCGGTCTTCGCAACCCCATATTGCCATATTGGGAAGGATTAAAGGAACGAAGCACTACAGAAATATTCACAGGTTTACCGAAGAAGTCGAAACCTTTCCCGGCGTATTGATATTGCGCTTTGACGGTCAATTGTTTTTTGGAAATCACAGCTATTTTAAAAAGCAAATTGTGGATCTTTTAGGCAGAGAAACTAAAAAAATTAGATACTTGGTCATCGATGCAAGTCCCATAAACTATATTGATGCCAGTGCTTCCAATACCCTTAATCATTGGATTCAAAACCTCAACAAAGAGGGCATAACTGTGCTCTGGGTAAATGTTATTGGACCGATTAGAGACCTTTTTTTTAAAAATGGGATGTTAAAAAAAATCGGCAAAAAGAATTTATTCTATAGCTTAGATTCGGCTGTAAAATACATTGGAGGTGAAAAAACTCCAAAAATAGAAAAGAGAATATCCGATCAAAATAATTTAAATAATGTAAAATGAAAGTAGAACAGATTTACACGGGTTGCCTTTCACAAGGTGCCTATTTTATTGAAAGTGAAGGAGAAGTAGCGGTTATAGATCCATTAAGAGAAACCACTCCCTACTTGGAGCGTGCACAACAAAATAATGCGACCATCAAGTATATTTTTGAGACCCATTTTCACGCAGACTTTGTTAGTGGACACCTTACCCTTTCCAAAGAAAGTGGCGCTCCCATTGTTTATGGTCCAAATGCAAATCCAGATTTTGAAAGCATTACAGCAAAAGATGGGCAAGAGTTTCCATTAGGAAATTGCACCATTGTCGCTTTGCACACCCCGGGTCATACCATGGAAAGCACAACTTACTTGCTGAGAGATAAGAGTGGAAAAGATATTGCCATATTTAGTGGAGATACACTTTTTCTCGGAGATGTAGGGCGTCCCGACCTCGCCCAAAAAGGAAACAAAACCCAAGAGGATTTGGCGAGTATACTTTTTGACAGTTTAAGAAATAAAATCATGCCTTTGGCTGATGATGTAACGGTTTATCCGGCTCACGGAGCAGGTTCTGCCTGTGGGAAAAATATGATGAAAGAAACAGTTGACACCTTGGGAAACCAAAAAAAAATGAATTATGCCTTGCGGGAAAATATGACACGGGAGGAGTTTATCAAAGAAGTAACAGATGGATTGTTACCTCCTCCACAATACTTTCCGTTGAATGTCAAAATGAACAAGTCAGGCTATGATGACATTGATAAAGTTTTGGACCGGGGCATGAAAAAATTATCCCCTGATAATTTTGAGTTATTGGCCAACGACTCAGGAGCACTAATTCTTGACGTTAGGCACCAAGACGATTTTGTAAAAGGTCATATTCCCCAGTCAATATTCATTGGATTAGACGGCGGTTTTGCTCCCTGGGTAGGCGCATTGATCGGAGACGTAAACCAGCCCTTGCTCATAGTAGCGCCCGAGGGCAGAGAGGAAGAAACCATCACCCGGCTCTCTAGGGTAGGTTTTGATCAAACCTTAGGTTATTTGGAAGGGGGATTTGACGCCTGGAAAAAGGCCACTAAAGAGTATGACATCGTGAGTGGAATCGATGCAGAAGAATTAAAGAAATTAATTCAAAAAGGTGAAGCTCCTGTTTTTGATGTGCGTAAAGAAAGTGAATTCATTTCAGAGCGAGTTCCTTCGGCCAACAATACTCCTTTAGACTTCCTCAACGACCATCTGAGTCATTTTCCTGAGGGTGAAAATTTTTACATCCATTGCGCTGGGGGCTATAGAAGTGTGATTGCCGCCTCTATTCTAAAAAAGAGGGGGATTCACAACCTGATTGATATAAAGGGAGGATTCAACTCCATTAAAGCTTCGGGAATATCAACAACAGATTATATTTGTCCAACCACAATTTAAACAACAAATGATAGAATTTTTAATACAACCCTGGCCTTGGTATTTTGGCGGCACCATGATCGCGATCGTTTTATTTTTACTCCTGTGGACCGGAAAATCTTTTGGGATGTCCTCAGGGCTCAGAACGGTTTGTTCGATGATGGGTGCTGGGAAAAAAGTCTCTTTTTTTCAATATGATTGGAAAGCACAAAAATGGAATTTGGTCGTTTCTCTCGGAGTGATTTTGGGAGGGTATATTGCTGCCAATCACATTGCGAGCACCGAGGCGGTAGCCCTATCCCCAGCAACGATAGATCAACTGACTTCCATGGGAATGACGGATGCAGGGAGGCATTTTGCACCCGATCTTCTTTTTTCTAATGCAGCCTTTTCAAACCCATATATTTTGTTACTGCTCTCCGTAGGTGGATTTCTGGTAGGTTTTGGCGCCAGGTATGCTGGAGGCTGTACCTCGGGACATGCCATCTCTGGAATCTCCAATTTACAACTGCCTTCCGTGATTGCTGTAGTAGGCTTTTTTATAGGAGGTCTATTTGTAAACCATTTTATTCTACCATTACTTTTTTAATCTTATGAAAACCATACTCTTTTTTACAATCGGCACATTTTTTGGAATTACCCTGTACATGTCAGAAGTATCCTCTTGGTTCAGGATTTATGAGATGTTCCAGTTTAACGCATTTCACATGTATGGCGTTATTGGTACGGCAGTTTTTCTGGGCGTCATCATTACCTTTAGCATCAAAAAACTTAAAATTAAATCGGTTTTGGATCAGCGTCCAATAACAATTCCCAACAAAGAAACTGGATGGAAACGCTATTTGTTTGGAGGTATTATTTTTGGAGGAGGCTGGGCCATTTCTGGGGCTTGCCCAGGGCCGATGTATTCCAACTTAGGGGCAGGGTTTCTTCCCATCATTGTTGTGATTTTTGCTGCAATATTTGGAACTTTTGTATATGGTGTAATCCGACCCAAACTTCCTCATTAAAAAACTTATCTCATGAACAAAATCTTCACTTTTTTTTTGGTTGCTATCCTACTGGGTTGTCAAACCCCAAAAGACAAAACCGCTGCTGGTAAAAAACCGACCAATATTATCTTTATCATGGCCGACGACCTGGGGTATGGAGACATAGGGGTCTATGGTCAATCCCTTTTAAAAACCCCCAATTTAGACCGATTGGCCCGAGGAGGGATGCGCTTTACGCAACACTATTCGGGTGCCACTGTTTGTGCACCGTCCAGATCCTCATTGATGACAGGGCAACACACTGGGCATACTTTTATACGGGGAAACTCTGAGAGGGGTTTTACCCTTGCAAATGAGGGGCAATACGCACTGGAATCTGATGCATTGACCATAGCTGAAGTCCTAAGGGATAATGGATATAAAACCGGAGCTTTCGGAAAATGGGGACTGGGTTATCCTGGTTCAGAAGGAGATCCGAACTTTCAAGGGTTTGATGAGTTCTATGGCTACAATTGTCAGCGCGTGGCCCACAATTACTATCCTACTCACTTGTGGAATAATCAGGAAAAAGACAGCCTTGTCGGTAACGATGGAAAGACCACCGAAACCTATGCCCCAGATTTAATACATCAAAAAGCTTTAGCGTTCTTAGACAAGAATAAATCGGAGCCCTTTTTTATGTATTACCCTTCTGTTATTCCCCATGCTGAATTAATTGCTCCGGAAAAATATATGGCCAAGTATCGCGGTCAGTTTTTGCCTGAAAAAAAATATACCGCCAGGAAAAAAGGTTTTGATGAAAAAGAATACCAAGTCGGTAGGTACAATTCCCAGGCCGAGGGTCATGCAGCTTTTGCCGCCATGGTCGATATTTTGGACCAACAAGTAGGTGAGATTCTTGACAAGGTGCATGCCTTGGGCATCGCCGAAAACACCCTTATTATTTTTACTTCAGACAATGGACCGCATCTCGAAGGAGGAGCAGATCCAGATTACTTTGATAGCAATGGTCCACTTAGAGGCTATAAAAGAGATCTTTATGAGGGCGGTATTCGCGTTCCGATGATCGCTTACTGGCCGACAAAAATTTCTGCTAATTCAACCACCAATCACCTTTCAGCCTTTTGGGATTTTTTCCCCACGGCCATTGAAATCGCTGGGCTTCAAAAAAAATTCAATAAGATCGATGGCATCTCTTTCTTACCTACGCTGACGGGCAGGAATCAGGAAAAACACCAATACCTCTACTGGGAATTTATGGAAAGAGGGGGCCGACAGGCCGTTCGGCTTGAACAGTGGAAAGGAGTCCGAATGAACATGTCGCGCGATCCAAATGCTGCAATTGAACTCTATCGTTTGACAGATGATCTTGGCGAAGAAAACAACTTAGCCGATCAGCATCCCGAAATCGTAAAAAAAATGGAGGATATCATGAGGCAAGCCCATCAATATTCCGAAATTTTTCCGTTCAAATACGAAAAGGCAGAAAACCCTTAAATTTCTACTGCAGTCATCATTTCCTCCCTGTAGGATATGGGGGTCAACTGGGTAATTTTTTTAAAATTCCTGAAGAAATTAGAAAGGTTGTTAAAGCCGCTGGCGTAACAAATGTTTTTTATATCGTCATCGGTCTCTAAGAGTAATTTTGTGGCGTGATTAATGCGGTACTCATTCAAGAATGAAGTAAATGTTCTGTTGGTGCTCTTTTTAAAGAACCTACAAAAAGATTGGGGGGTCATAAACACTTGGGATGAAATTTCCTCCAACGCTATAGGTTCCATAAAATGATCTCTTATGTAATTAAAGATGATTTTAAGTCTCTTATTTTCACTTGGACTGCTAATAAAAGCGTAGCCCTCAGCATTTAAAATTTTTTTGTCTTTAACTTTTGCCAGATCATATAATATCTTGATCAGGGTCAAAAAAGCATCGATCTGAGATTCATATTGTAGCCCCTCCATCCTGAGACCAATGTCATCCTTTATGGGCCCATTGAAAACAATGCCTTTCTTGGACATTTCCATAAGCTGATGAATGACTTTCAGCTCCACCAAGTGTTCGAATGCAGGCTCAAAGATGTTTGGTTTGAACTGAATCACAATTTCTTTTTGCCCTGGTTCAAATCCTTTTGTAAAGCCCGTATGAGGAAGATAAGAACCTATTAAGATCAAATCCCCATCTTGATAATTCGACAGGTGGGTTCCTACTTGACGTTTACCTACTCCAGAATTGATATATACAAGTTCTAACTCGGGGTGGTAGTGCCATTTGATCTTATTTGTATTTGGGGAATCCTCATCAAAGCAGGCGTATTTGTAGGAATGACCAATATCTGGTGATATTTTTTCTAAATCGGGGTTTATCATTGCATTAAATTTATTTAAATTTTGTGTTAGTGTAGTTTATTAACATTAGTTGTTTGCAAAGTTAATTAATTTGTTAATTAGTAATACTGCTATAAAATTTTAATTGAATAAAATTAGGGTTTGCAATTGTCGTTAGCGTGTGGTGAAATGCTTCGCTTCAGGCTGAAGAATGTTCTGCCCTCGGGTGCGAAAAAGAAACCCTATGAACAGATGATTCTAAATTTTTATCTTTACCTCTATAATCCGTTATGATGAACATTACAGATAAGACATCAATTTTCATTGTTTTTGTTTTTTATTTGGCAACCCTTGGGGGTGGGTATTTATTGAAATCCCGTCATGACAATATACAAATTGATCCTGCAGAGCGGTTGATCCTTTCCATTCCTGGAAACAAGATTGACGCCCAGCTTAAAACACTTGTTGTTATAGAAGATTCTGGAATTGCGCCACCGGTAGAAAAAGTTCTATCGTTGGGTTCTATCGGTGCGGTTTTATCTTTTTATGAGAAAAGAGAATATCATTTAGATCACGTTACCGAATTGCCTCAAGTAATGAACGGAGAGGAAGTTTGGCTCACGCGATTGTGGTTGACAAAAGATTAAAATATGGGATACTTTCTGCGTAATATCATCGTTTACTCCGCAATCATTCTTTTGGTTTTTATGGTTTACAAGGCCATCAGAGACCTTAAAAAGTAACTTCTTTTCTACAAAAAAAACGCGGGAAATAGAAACTCATTATCTTTGAAAAAAATTTGCATTGAAAAATAAGAAGCCAGATCAAGTTGTTTGGGATCCAGAGCAGGAGGACTATATTGCCCGTTTACTTCCCTATGCTTCTCAAGCGAGCGGTCCTGTAATCCAGGTACCCAACGTAGATGCTTTCAAGCAAAAAGGAGTTGAAAAGGTCTCCAAACAGCTCCAGACGGAATTGGAGGAGTTGCAAAGTAAAATTAAAGACTTTGTAAAATCGGCCAGTGATACACAAAAGGTTTATACGGCCAAGTTTAAGTTTGAACCCTTGGTAGGAGAGACTTACTTTCTTTACCAGGGAGAAAAGGATGCCTATCTTTCGCTTATCGCACCAGATCAGTGGAAAAAAAAGTTTATTGGTGCTTTCCGGTTGAGCTCTGAGTACAAGTGGGAGGAAGTCCCCTGGTAAGCTACCGGAAGTTTTGGGTACCGTAGGCCATTCCCTTGTCGTCAAAGTACAATCCAACGCCCAGATAAGTGAAGTCTCCCAGGATATTTTTGTAATGGGGTGGGCTATTTTTCCAGCCTTGCACCATACAATCCGCTAAAGCCTCATTGGTGCGGGTATCTCCACAGCCACTTACGTTCTCAAACCAGGGTGTTTTGGCAATATTTTCTGCTATTCCGTATAGCCTATTTCCTTTTTTAACCCAAGCCATCAGTTTCTGCGCCTCTGCCCGTTGGATGGGGTTGTGACCCAGGTGATCTGTGTGGGCATAAAAATCAAACTTTACCATGTTTTCACTGTGCATTTGTGCTAAATCCGTTAGCGAATCTAAAAGCAGCAGCTTTGACAAGCCTTTTTGCTGACGTAAGACATTTGTTTTTTCAAAAATTAATTGCCGCATATGCGCAATGTCTTTTTGGGCGCTGACTGCACCTGTTACAAAAACAAAAAAAAGAAATAAACCGAGGTATGTTTTACTCATTACCTCAAAAATAACATTTATCCTGAGGAATGCCTACTTTTGTTAACTATGGGTACAGAAGAAACACCAAGACAAAAAAAGGTTGCGGCAGCGATTCAACGCGAGCTTGCGTCCATGCTTCAAAATGCCATCAGAAATCAGGGGATGTCTAATCTTGTCCTCTCTATCACCAAGGTAAGTGTAACGGTTGATCTTTCTCTTGCCAAAGTGTATTTAAGTATTTTTCCGCAAAATAAAGCCAGTAACTATCTAAAAGGTGTTCAAGACAACGCTTTTCACATCCGGTTAGACATGGCCAAAAGAATGAAACATCAGTTGCGTCGGATGCCAGATTTCTCTTTCTTTTTAGACGACTCTTTGGACTACGAAGAGGAAATTGACAAAGCCTTAAATCAACCACAAAACCCCATTGAGGACAGAGAAAAGCTTCCCAAAAGACAAAAAAAATAAATCATGTCTGTAGCTTTAAAAATCGCATGGCGCTATTTTTTTTCAAAAAGTGGGCAGACCGTCATCAATCGAATTAATGCCATCGCATTGGTCGTGGTTGTGGTCGCTACAGCTGCCCTGATGATTGTCCTAAGCGCCTTTAGTGGACTCAAAGAGTTCGGCTTGTCGTTTTCAAATGTTTTTGATCCCGATTACAGGGTTGTAGCCGCTCAGGGAAAAACCATTACCGCAGACAGCACCCTACTCATTGAACTTCAAAAAATAGAGGAAATTGAGGCGGTTAGCGGGATTCTTGAAGAAAAAGTTTTTCTTTCCTTTAAAGAAAAAAACCAGGTTGCCTATCTCAAGGGAGTGGGCCCGGAATACCTTTCCGTAATTCCTGCCGATTCACTTGTGGCCATTGGCGAATGGTTGGTGCCAGGCACCAATACCATTGTCGCTGGTTTTGGAATAGGTGCTGACATGGACTTGGGCGTTTACGATTACAGCGCGTTCCTCAACATCAGTATCCCAAAAAAAAACAGCAGTGATAATTTTAACCAAAACCCTTTTTTTACTCAACAAGCGATTACCATCGGCCTGTATCAAATCAGCGAAGATATCGACAACAAATACCTTTTCTGTTCCTTGGATTTTGCCCGTGATTTGTTGCAATACCCTAAGAACCAATTTTCGTCCATAGAAATTAAAACCAAGCGATCCGCTACCCCCAAAGTTATGGTGCAGAAGATCACCGATCTATTGGGAGATTCCGTTGTGGTAAAAAACAGAATTCAGCTCAATACGGCCCTCTATAAAATGCTTAATACCGAGCACTTGGCGATTTATCTAATTTTTACTCTGGTTTTGATCATCGCCCTTTTTAACCTGGTGGGGGCATTGATTATGATGATTTTAGATAAAAAACCGCAAATGACGATTTTAAGGGCCATGGGCATGACCCAAAAAAGTATGCGTCACACTTTTTTTCTTTTGGGAATGCTCATCATTCTATTTGGTGGAGGAATCGGGATTTTCATTTCCTCCATAGTGATCCTGATCCAGCAGTGGAACCCCTTTATCTATGTTCCGGGAACAAGTTTGCCCTATCCTGTGATCTGGGAGTTTGAAAACCTAATTTTGGTGACCACGACGCTTATTGTTTTGGGAAGTGTGGCTTCCGCTTGGGCCAGTCGTGGTGCTAAATCTTGATTTATATCCTGGCGGGTTCTATCACCTCCTCCAATACCCTGTCTAAGGTGTTGTAGACTTCGTTTGGGTCGTTGGCGGTAACCATAGCCGTGCGGTAGGGTTTAAAGTTTGGGATACCTTTAAAATAGTTGGTGTAATGGCGACGGGTCTCTAAAACACCCAATATTGGTCCTTTCCAAGCAATGGACATTTCTAAATGTCTTTTGGCTACCGTTACTCGGTCTTTTAATGAAGGAGGTTCCGCATGAGTCCCTTTTTCAAAATAGTGTTTTACTTGATTAAAAAACCAAGGGTTTCCTATGCTGGCCCGACCTATCATCGCACCATCCAATCCATAGCGGTCCCTCATTTCCATGGCCCGCTCTGGGCTATCAACATCACCGTTTCCAAAAACAGGAATGTGCATCCTGGGGTTATTTTTTACCGCTTCGATGGGTTTCCAATCGGCTTCCCCTTTATACATCTGCGCCCTGGTTCTGCCGTGAATCGAAATGGCCTTGGCGCCAGCATCTTGAAGGCGCTCTGCCACCTCAACGATCTTAATGGAATCATGGTCCCAGCCCAGTCGCGTTTTAACCGTTAATGGGAGGGAAGTATGCTTGGCCATTTCTGCAGTTAACTTAACCATTAAAGGGATGTCTTTAAGGATGCCCGCGCCCGCGCCTTTGCTCACCACCTTTTTAACTGGACAGCCAAAATTAATGTCGATAATATCGGGCTGGGAAGCTTCAACAATCTCAACTGAACGAAGCATAGCCTCCAAATTGGCACCAAAGATTTGTATCCCCACTGGGCGCTCTTTTTCGTATATATCTAATTTCTGAACGCTCTTTGCAGCATCGCGGATCAGTCCTTCGCTGGAGATGAACTCCGTGTAAACGACGTCTGCACCGTTTTCTTTACACAAAGCACGAAAAGGGGGGTCACTCACATCTTCCATAGGTGCCAGTAACAAAGGGAAGTTCCCAACCGCTATGTCGCCAATTTTTACCATTTGAATGCAAAAATAGTAAATTCCTCAAGGGATATGACCTATTTTGTTAGGTCAAAAGTATTTGTGATGTTTTGGTCAAAATCTTTGTCCCAAATGGCGGTGACCCCTCCACTGACCAAATGATAAATCCTAGGGGGGGAATCGCCTATTAAATCAAAAAAAGTGTTGACGTCAATAAAGCTGAAGGGAAATTTGGATTGCGTAAGACTTTCAAATTCATCGACGGTGGTAGTCCCCTCTTTATAAAAAAGTACATAAAGGTCTGGAAAGCCTTCGTGCGCCCTCTCGAGTTCTCCTAATTCCGCCGCTGCTTCTTGACAGTGCTCGCAATCTAAATTAAAAACGGCAATTAATTTTTCTCCCGAGGAAAGGTCCACACGCCCTTTATTTTCAAAATGGGTAAAGCTCTCAAAAGGGAATTCCTCTTGGTTTGGCATGGGTAAAAACAACCACATGCTAATAATTGTAAGCCCTGAAAATCCAAAAAGGAACATCTTTGAAATGGATTGCTTCTGCGCCGTTTTATAAACGATAAATGCAACGGCCAGCATGATCAGGTTTTTGAGGATCGACTGTTCTGGTGTCATGGAAATCATCTCTCCGAAACATCCACAGTTTTCCGAATCACCTATAGACCACAGATAAATTAAATGGGCGGTAAAACCCCCCAACAATAAAAAAGTGAACTGCATCAATTGCTTAACGTAGAAAGGGAAAAACATCAGAAATCCCAGAGCGAACTCCAGTCCAATAAAGAAACGGGCCATATGTCCTGCAAATGCCCTGTTGGGGGCCAAGCCTTGATCCATTAATGTAATTTCAAAAAAACCTGGTCCCACTGCTTTGGTATAGGCGGAAAAAATAAAAGTAATGGCCAAGAGGACTTGAAGGGTTTTGGAAATAGTTTTCATCGGAAAAATTTCCCCTAATTTAACGAAAAATATAACCCCTATTCCGCTGCATTTAGCACCTTCCAATACAAATCAAAAAGAACGATTTTAAAATACTCGTCGGTCTTATATTCCAATGACTTTTTTATTCTGGCATTGTTGTGGGGGTGGGACAAGTAATTTCTTACCTTAGAAATGAAGATAAGATTTGAACAGACTCATTTAATCTGATAAAAAAACTAATCGCAGTAGGTTTAAAAATTATCCCCAAACCAAAAAAGGGCATATTCAAAATAAGTATCTTTGCCTGAGCAGCGGAAAATGCGTGGATGAAACAAATTAGAAATTTTTGCATTATTGCCCATATCGATCACGGTAAGAGTACACTTGCAGACCGTTTACTGGATTTTACTGGTGCAGTGACTTCTCGAGAAAAACAAGAGCAGCTACTGGATGATATGGACTTGGAGCGCGAGCGGGGTATCACTATCAAATCACACGCCATCCAAATGGAATACGAGCACGAGGGTGCTCAATATGTATTTAACCTCATTGACACCCCTGGGCATGTAGATTTTTCCTATGAGGTGTCGCGATCTATTGCGGCCTGTGAAGGAGCGCTTTTGGTGGTTGACGCTGCGCAAAGTATTCAGGCGCAAACCATTTCCAACCTTTACCTTGCATTAGAAAATGATCTAGAGATCATTCCCGTGCTCAACAAAATAGACCTGCCTTCTGCAAATCCCGAGGAGGTGACCGATGATATTGTTGACCTCTTGGGATGCAAACCCGAGGAAATCATTCCTGCTTCTGCCAAAACGGGTCTTGGCATCCAGGAAATTCTGTCTGCTATTATTGAAAGAATTCCCCCTCCCAAAGGACAGGTAGACGCACCACTACAAGCCTTAATTTTTGACTCTGTTTACAACCCATTTCGTGGCGTAGAGACTTATTTCAGGGTCATCAATGGCGAGATCAAAAAGGGGCAAAAAATTCAGTTCATCGCCACGGGAAAATCCTATTTTGCAGACGAGATTGGGACCTTAAAACTCAAACAAGAGCCAAAAAAATCAATTAAGGCAGGAGATGTTGGATACTTAATAACGGGAATCAAAGAGGCCAAAGAGGTTAAAGTAGGAGATACCATTACGGAAACAGAGCGTCCGACTCAGGAGATGATCGAAGGCTTTGAAGAAGTAAAACCCATGGTTTTCGCTGGCATCTATCCTGTTGATAATGAGGACTATGAAGAGCTTAGGGCAAGTATGGAAAAACTTCAGCTCAACGATGCTTCCCTTGTTTTTGTTCCCGAGAGTTCTGCCGCCTTAGGTTTTGGATTTCGTTGCGGTTTTTTGGGAATGCTCCATCTGGAAATCATTCAAGAGCGGTTGGAAAGGGAATTTAATATGACGGTGATCACCACGGTCCCTAATGTGTCCTACCACGCCTATACCAAAAAGAGACCCGATGAGATCATAATGGTCAACAATCCTTCTGATTTACCAGATCCTTCCTTCCTGGATCGTGTGGAAGAGCCCTACATCAAAGCATCGGTGATTACAAAATCTGACTTTGTAGGGAATGTGATGTCGCTGTGTATAGAAAAGCGTGGCGTTATAACAAACCAAACCTATTTAACCACAGAGCGGGTTGAATTGAGTTTTGATATGCCACTTGCCGAAATCGTTTTTGATTTTTATGACCGCCTAAAAACCGTTTCAAAGGGCTATGCCTCGTTTGACTACTCCCCTACAGGAATGCGTTCCTCAAAATTGGTGAAAGTCGATATTCTGCTCAACGCCAATCCCGTTGACGCTTTGTCAGCATTGATCCATACCGACAATGCATATACGATAGGGAAAAAAATGTGCGAAAAACTCAGGGAATTGATCCCACGACAACAGTTTGATATCCCAATACAAGCAGCAATTGGAGCTAAAATAATTTCTCGAGAGACTATAAAAGCACTCCGTAAAGATGTCACTGCAAAATGTTATGGGGGAGACATTACCCGTAAACGAAAGCTTCTCGAAAAGCAGAAAAAGGGTAAAAAGAAAATGCGCCAGGTGGGAAGTGTTGAAATTCCCCAACAAGCATTTATGGCTGTTCTTAAATTAAACGATTAGCCCTCTTTTTTTAATTATTTAAAGTTTCAAATCCAAGTGCCTCCCTTCTGATTCTTTTAAATTTCCCTACTGAAGAATAGTCGCTTATTTCCTTTATTATAGGCAGGTAATGGATATAACTTCCTGTTTCTAATTATAAAAATCGCATTTGTTGGGGCTGAAAATTTGGAAGATGAAAATTGAAGTTTTATATTAAGGGTATGCATAGGAATACCTTTAAAAGAATAATGGTAGGGTTCGCATTTTCTCCCAACCTCAAAGCCAATGTTTATGAGGCATTAAGGATGGCTCATTATTTTGATGGTGAACTGATTTTTGTGCATGTCGGTCGAAAAACTCCAGAAAAAGTAGCTCATTTTACAGAAATTATCGATTCCAGCCCCGTATGGAATAAAAAATATAAAGTCTACTGGAGGGTCGGAAATCCTGTACAAACTTTGTTGGAAGCCAGTGAAGAGTTTAACATAGACATGATTCTATTGGGGGCCCTTAAAAGAGAAAATGTGGTAAAGTTCTATCTCGGATCTATTGCCAGAAAAATTACCCGAAAAGCAAAGTGCTCTGTCCTCTTGTTAATCAACCCTTCTGCGGAGCGCATTCCTTGCCAACACATTGTCGTTAACGGTTTTGACAGCCCACAAACCATAGAAACGATTCGGGCTGCCTTTACTGTTGCAAAATCTTTAGGAGCCAAAAAAATATCCTTGGTAGAGGAAATCAGCAGGTCTAAAGTTGATGTTGCTGTGGATGATGACCTGAGCTTAAGGCGTGCCACCTTAAAAAAGGAAAAACTCCGGCGACAGGAGCAAACCCGAGTAAAAGATGTCGTTGAAAAGCTGCCCTCTTCTTTAACCCAAGATATCAATTGGACTACCCAGAGTATTTTTGGAAGAAGAGGATACTCTATCGGACATTACGCAAAAGTTGTTCGGGCAGATTTGCTGGTGATGAATGCAGTAGATAAACTCAGTTTTATCGACCGTTTGATTACCCGTGATATTGAGCATATTTTAGCAGAATTACCCACAGATGTTTTAATCATTAACTCCAGAGACAATGACTAGAGCAGCCACTTTTAAACAATTTATTGGAGACCTGCCCAAGAATATTTTCTCTGGATTTGTGGTTTCATTGATTGCATTGCCTTTAGGCTTGGGTTTGGCGATCGCCTCAGAGGCTCCTCCTATAGCGGGTATTATCGCAGCCATAGCTGGCGGTATGGTAGTTTCTATTCTGGGTGGATCACACCTCACCATCACGGGTCCTGGGAATGGTCTGGTTATTGTAATTCTGTCCGCCATTGTAGGGTTAGGAGAAGGAGAAACCTATAAAGAGATTATCGCCTCTGGCTATTTATACACCTTGGCGGCCATCATGCTCTCTGGTCTTTTGCTTTTTCTGTTCGGACTTTTCCGCTTGGGTGCCTTGAGTGAATTTTTTCCTTCTTCTGCATTGCAAGGTATGCTGGCGGCCATAGGAGTTGGTATTTTGGCCAAACAGTTTCATGTGATGTTGGGTTTTACCGATGTTAAAGGAAATACCATAGATCAGTTGGTTCTAATTCCATATTCTGTAAATAATTTACTCTCCAGCCCTTCTTCGGAAATTATCTTAGCCAGTGGTATTGGGGTCCTGAGTCTTGTTTTTTTATTTTTGTACACCCGCGTACGCAACCCCATATTTCAATTAATCCCAGCACCAATGTGGGTAGTAATTGTATCGATTGGGGTCATGTACTACTACGAGTTGGTGTTAAAAACCCCTGCTGTACTCGGGTCAAACCTAATGATTACTTTACCCGATAACCTTATGTCCTCCTTACCCAGGCCCAATTTTAGTAAGCTTCTTTCCTCTGACTTTATAGGCCACACCCTATCCATTACTTTGGTCGCTGTCATAGAGTCTTTACTGAGCATCAAAGCTGTTGATAAATTGGACCCCTTAAAGAGAAGGTCCAATATCAACAAAGACCTAAAGGCGTTGGGGATAGCAACTGGAATTAGTGGATTCTTGGGAGGTTTGAATGTTGTAACCGTTATAGCAAGGAGTTCGGTGAATGCAAATAATGGTGGAAACAACCGTTCCGCCAACTTTTTTCACGCTGCATTTCTCGTGGTTTTTATATTGCTTTTTTCTCAACAAATTCAAAAAATTCCCATGCCCGCTTTGGCGGCTATACTGGTCTACACAGGATATCGACTGGCCACACCAAAAAACCTTTTTAGCATCTATAAGATCGGTAAGGAACAGGCATTTATTTTTCTTACCACTTTGGTGGCTACCCTTTTGACCAGCCTTACCGCAGGAATCGTTTTGGGTATTCTGGCCACAATTCTGGTTCATTTTTTTCTGAACAAAAGCGCGGTTTTATTTTCCCGCAATTGGCTTAAACCAAACGTATTGATGTACCTCGAGGAAGAGACAGGTAACTATTACGTCAGTGTAAAGAATTTTTGCAGCTTTCTTAATTTTTTTAAACTCAAAGCCAAACTGGATGAAATTCCGCCAAGTGCCCATGCCATTGTAGATTTTTCCCTATGCGAGTTTGTCGATCATACAGTGATGGAAGGGCTGAATGACTACAGCAGAACTTTTTCTAGAAAAGGAGGTTTTTTTGAGATCATCGGTTTGGACATCCATGTGGCGAAAACCGAGCACCCATTTGCCATAAGAAAAAGCTTGCCACAAAGTTCTTTTTTGAATTTTGAAATTTCATTGACCAAAAGGCAAAAATTACTTCAAAAACTCGCTTCCATTTTGGACTGGGATTACCTCCCCGACCCCGTATCCAATTACTCCGATTTAGAACAGTTTTTATATTTTAAAACAAAATTAGTCAACTACCGTTACAATAACCTAGAGAGTAAAAACAAAGAATTTTTACTTTTTGACCTGTCCTACAGCGAAGGAGCATTCATTGCCAAAGAAGACCTGAGATCTACCTTTCTTCAATTAAATGTGACCAAAAAAATGCCTGTTTTTGTACTTGATAAAGAAAACTTTATGTCTTCCCTTTTTCAGTTGTCAGGACTCAAAGACATCGATTTTAAAAAACACCCTGATTTTTCAAAAAGGTTTTACCTCAGCGGCGAAAAAGAAAAATCAATTCGTGATTTTTTTACAGATGATCTTATTTTCTTCTTTGAAAGCCACCCCGCTTATTATATAGAATCTAATGGTAAAACCATTCTAATTCGTGGAAAAGAAAGGCTTGCAAGTATCCAAGAAATAAAACAAATGATGGCTTTTGCAGAAGAGCTATTAAAAATATTAGTAGCCAAATAAAAATCTATCTTTTGGCGATTATCTCAGAGTAATAAATAAATTTATACTTCTTAATTTCAAAGTCATGAAAACTAAAATCACATTATTGGGTCTCATTTTTTTTGTCAATACCATTGTGGCTCAAAAGACCACAATCGGTTCAATAGAACGTCTGGATCCTAAGATGGATCAATACGTCCCTCCAGGGACAAAGATAGAAGTGCTGGCAGAAGGCTTTGATTGGTCCGAGGGTCCGGTTTGGGTTGAACAGCTCAATGCAGTGTTGTTTTCGGATGTTCCCACAAACAAAGCCTACCGCTGGGATGAAAAAAATGGTTTGAGTGTTTTCTTGGATCCCTCGGGATTCACTGGATTCGCACCCCGAGAAAAAAAAGGGGGCTTAAACGTCATGAATCGAGACGAGAGTGGTTCCAATGGCCTCACTTTAGATCACAACAACCAACTCGTTCTCTGTATGCATGGCGATAGAAGGATTGCCCGTTTAGACGGCTGGGACAAAAAGAGCTTTACCACAGTAGTAGGAAAATATCAAGGGAAATATTTCAACAGTCCCAATGATTTGGTTTATGCCAAAAATGGGGATTTGTATTTTACTGACCCACCCTATGGATTGAACAAAGGAGACGAAGATCCAATGAAAGAATTACCCTTTAATGGGGTTTACAAACTTACCGATTCTGGAGAACTGTCTTTGGTGGTCAAAGACCTAACACGACCCAATGGCGTGGCGGTTTCAAACGATCAAAAAACACTATATGTCGCCATTTCTGACAGAAGTAATCCGAGGATTATGGCTTATGATATTGTTCCTGATGGTGTTGAAAACGGCAGGGTTTTCTTCGATGGAAATGAGCTTTCAAAAAACAATGTAGGAAGTTTTGACGGCTTAAAGGTACACCCTTCCGGAACGGTTTTCTCCACGGGTCCAGGGGGTGTTTTGGTGATTACCCCCGAAGGAAAGCACCTCGGCACCATAAGAACAGAAGAGCGGTCCGCCAATTGTGCATTTGACACCAAATTCGAGTACCTCTACATGACCACCGATATGTATCTAACACGAGTCAAATTGTAAAATATTGGAGCTGCACTCTATTGCTTGTGGTAATTTTAAATTGGATGGAGGCGCAATGTTTGGTGTTGTCCCCAAGCCTTTGTGGGAAAAAACCAACCCCGCAGACTCCAACAATAGAATTGAAATGTGCAGTCGTTCTTTGCTGATAGAAGACGGAAACAGGCTCACATTGATCGACACTGGCATGGGTAATAAACAAAGTGAAAAATTCTTTGGTTACTATGACCGATGGGGAACGGATACCTTAGAAAGATCTTTGGCGGAGAAAGGCTTCCACAAAGAGGACATAACAGATGTTTTCCTAACACACCTTCACTTTGATCATTGCGGAGGGGCGGTGGAAAAAGACAAAAATGGGGTGCTTGAACCCGCATTTAAAAATGCTGTATATTGGTCTCATAAAGATCACTGGCAGTGGGCTACTGTGCCCAATGCAAGAGAAAAAGCTTCTTTTTTGCCCGAGAATATTTTGCCCTTACAGGAAAGTGGCCAGCTAAAACTTCTTGAAGGAAAAGATTTGATTTTGACAAACACCCCATTGGGATTCGATATTGTTTTGGTCGATGGTCATACTGAAAAGCAAATGCTGCCGTTGGTCCAATATAAGGAGACCACCCTTGTTTTCGCAGCAGACCTTATCCCAACCGTTGGCCACCTTCCCATTCCGTATATTATGGGGTATGACACCCGACCGCTTTTAAGCATGGAAGAAAAAACTCAATTCTTAAATCGCGCTGTTGAAGAAGACTTCTTGCTGTTTATGGAACACGACCCTAATCACGAGTTGATATCTCTTCAAAAAACAGAAAAGGGCGTCAGAATGAATGAAAAATACAATCTAAAAAACTATTTCAATTGAGAATTATATTCCTTTTACTTAACAGCTTATTGGTTATCTCCTGTGGTGGCTACAAATTTGTTGGAGACACCGCTGGAGCGCCGCTACTGAATCACAACAAAAAGGAATCCTTGGGAGAGGATGAAAGAAAGTTTTGGCCACTAATGGACCTGCGCAATGACAGTATTGCAGGAATGAGTGTTGCGCGTGCCCACGCCGAGTTGATAAAAGATCAAAAGGGAGAAAAAGTAATCGTAGCGGTTATAGACTCTGGAGTCGATATAGAACACCCCCAGCTTCAGGAGGTCATATGGATTAACCGTGATGAAGTACCCAATAACAATATAGATGATGACAATAATGGCTATGTGGACGACCGCCATGGATGGAATTTTTTGGGTGCAGCAAATCTTGAAAACATGGAGTCCGTAAGATTACAGAAAAAAGAAAAACCAGAATCCGAAGCCTATAAAAATTTCGAAGAGAAGCGGTTAAAAAGTTTAGAAAGCAAAAAGAATGAGGTCGTCGGCATACAAGACATGTTGGCCCAAATAAAAGAATCCGATAGCATCATTAAATTGATCCTCGGAAAAGAAGATTATACCTTAGAAGAGGTTGAGGGTTATTCTCCAAAGACATTTGCACTCATGGAGGCACTTATATTTCAACGGTTTTTGGAAGAAAACCTCTTGACGAAATCTAAGTTAGAAGTCTATCTGGAAGGAGCGCAAACTGGGGTAAATGCGCACTACAATATAGCCTTTGACGGAAGGGCAGTGGTCGGAGATGACCCAGACGACATCAATGACACCCTGTATGGTAATCCCAATGTTATTGGACCCGATAAAGACGCTGCCAACCATGGCACCCATGTTTCGGGTATCATCGCTGCAGTACAAAACAATAACCCCGGGAACAAAAGTAATTTTGAGGGTACCGAGATAATGGTTTTGAGGGCCGTTCCGGATGGAGATGAATACGACAAAGATATTGCGCTGGCCATTAGGTATGCTGTGGACAACGGTGCCAAAATAATAAACACGAGCTTTGGAAAGGGCTATTCCCCTCACAAGGATTGGGTTTGGGAGGCAGTTAGGCATGCTGAAAAAAATGATGTCCTGATTATTAACGCCGCAGGGAACAGCGGAAAAAATATAGACCCAGGAATGGAAAAAACCTATATAACTGACGAGGAATGCGGGATAGAATTGTTCACTAACTTTCTGACTGTGGGTGCTGTTGGTCATTCTTATAACGAAAAACAAGTCGCTTCGTTTTCCAACTTCGGCGCAGTAAACGTTGATGTATTTGCGCCAGGAGATAAGATTTGGTCAACCGTACCCCACAAAAAATATGATTTTTATAGCGGAACCTCAATGGCGGCACCAAACGCAGCTGGAGTGGCGGCGATAATCAGATCGTTCTTTCCAAAACTCAAAGCCTTTCAGGTAAAAAGAATACTCATGGATTCTGGCCTCCCCATGTACCCCTCGCTAAAAAGCCCAGAGGGGGAAACATTGGTAAAACCGAGATCCCTTTCCGCCTCTGGGAAGACCATAAACCTCTATAACGCTCTTATCTACTCCTCAAATAAATCTTATAAAAAATGAAAGCTAAACTTTGCCCTATTATTCTAATTTTTTGCTGTGCTTTTGTACAATCTCAGAATTACTGGCAGCAAGCTGCAGATTATAAAATGACTGTTGATATGGATGTTGAATCCTTTCAATACGCTGGGAATCAAGAATTGCTTTATACCAACAACTCTCCAGACAGCCTAAATAAAGTATTCTATCACCTGTATTTCAATGCCTTTCAGCCAGGAAGTCAAATGGCAATCAGAGTAAAAAATGGCAAAGACAAAAACGGGCGATTCAAAGTGGATCTCGACGAATTAAAAAAAGAGGAAATTGGCTATTTAAATATTTCCAACCTAAAGCAGGACGGTACCCTGTTGAAATACGAGCTCTCAGAAACCATTTTGGAAGTGAGTTTATCAGCCCCGCTGGCCCCTGGAGAAAGCACCCTTTTGACTCTGGACTTTGAGGGCCAAGTTCCAAAGCTGATAAGACGGGCTGGGAGAAACTCTGACGAAGGTGTTGCTTTATCGATGGCGCAATGGTATCCCAAAATGGCAGAGTATGATTATGAAGGCTGGAACGCAGAGCCTTATTTGGGGAGGGAGTTCCACGGTGTATGGGGTAGTTTTGACGTTACTTTGACTTTAGACAAAAATTATGCTGTCGCCGCTTCTGGGTATTTACAAAACCCCAAGCGGGTGGGTCATGGTTACAGCAATAAAAAAGGAAAGGCCAAAAAAGGAAAATTAAAATGGCATTTTATCGCTCCACAAGTTCACGATTTTACCTGGTCTGCAGACCCTGAATACATTCACGATATATACCCTGGTCCTAATGGTGTTGACTTACATTTTTTTTACAAAGACAACCCACCGTACAACGAAAGATGGAAAAAACTACAGCCCCTTACCGCTGATCTAATGCGATTTTACAACCAAACCATTGGACCCTACCCCTACAAGCAGTACACTGTTGCACAAGGAGGGGACGGAGGAATGGAATACGCCATGTTAACCTTGATTACGGGAGAGCGTGAGTTTGGAAGTCTCGTTGGTGTAACGGCTCATGAGCTGGCACACTCTTGGTTCCAGTTTGTCTTGGCTACAAACGAAATGAAATACGAGTGGATGGACGAAGGTTTTACAACCTATATCTCCACCATTGCAACAGATAAAATCCTTAACGAAAACAAAGTTTTTCCTCTTGAAAACACTTACAATAACTACCTCTACCTGGCCAATTCAGGAAAGGAACAGCCGCAGCAGACCAACGCAAACCGTTATGATTATAACTTTGCTTACGAAATAACGGCCTACAGTAAAGGAGCTGTTTTTCTAAGCCAGTTGGGTTATATTATTGGAGAAGACAAGTTGGCCCAAACCCTAAAGGAATATTACCGACTGTTTAAGTTCAAACATCCGGTTCCCAACGATTTTCGCCGTGTTGCAGAGCGGGTTTCCGGTATTCAACTGAGGTGGTATTTGACGGACTGGACGCAAACCACAAACACCATTGACTACAGTATTAATGGCATTGATGAACGGGAGGATAAAGCGGTCTTACAGCTGGAGAGAATTGGGTCGATGCCCATGCCCTTGGAGATTCTGGTCAACTATAAAGATGGTAAGTCTGAGATTCATTACATCCCTATTCCGCTGATGAGGGGAGAAAAAAGTAACCCTTATGACATGGAGTGGGTGGTTCACCAAGATTGGGCGTGGGCAAACCCACGATACCAGCTGGTTCTGAGTAGGCCCAAGAGTGAGGTTATTGATGTGTTTATTGACCCTACTTTCTATTTGGCCGATGTGAATCGCGACAACAACACTTTTTATAACCCTGAGTGAGCCAATTAAAAAACATAAAAAGACTGCGGGGCAAGAAAGAAATTGACCTTGTTTTTAAAAAAGGCAAGTCTATTAATTCCGGAATGCTTAGGCTTCGTTTTATAGAAAATAAAGAAAATAGAAATTGCGTTAGTATTGGAGTGGGTGTGTCTAAAAGGTTTGTTTTCTTAGCGCACAACCGCAATCGCGTCAAAAGACAAATGCGGGCGGTAATAAAGAATAAAGAAGCTGAACTGTTGGAAGTCCTTCCGGCGGGTTACTATATGTTTCTTTTTGGTGGAAGTGCACCAGTTTCAACCGCTGTCCTCACTTTAGATTTTGTTCAATTGGTTGAAAAGATCAGCCGTTTGCACTCAGAATCATAGCGCAATGAGGAATACCGTCCTCTAAATAGTCATCGCCCTTTTTTGTAAACCCCTGTTGCTGGTAAAAGTTTTTTAGATGTGATTGCGCCGATATTTTAATATTTAATTCATTAAATGTATGTTGGCAATAGTCTATGCTTTTGCGAACAAGTTCTTTGCCTACTCCCGTTCCTCTAATTGTTTGTCGGATCACAATTCTTCCTATCATTGCGTACTTATTTTCTACTGATCCTATTGGTAGTATTCTGGCATAGGCCAACAAGCGGTTTCTTTTATAGCCCAAAACATGTATGGCACCTTGGTCTTTATCGTCCTGATCTGAGTAGACACAGTTTTGTTCCACAACAAAAACATCAGACCTGAGTTTTAAAAGGTCGTAAAGTTCCTGAACTTTTAATTTATCAAAGCTTTTAAAAGACCAAACCAAAATTAACTACACTCTATTTTATCAATTCTCTTTTGATGTCTTCCTCCCTCAAATGGTGTTGATAGAAAAACGCTTACCATTTTCTTTGCCTCGTCTGTACTCACAAACCTTGCGGGTATGCTGATGATGTTGGCGTCGTTGTGGAGGCGTGAAAGCTCTGCTATTTCGGAGGTCCAGCAAAGAGCAGCTCTTATTTTCTGATGTTTATTTGCCGTCATAGCTGCGCCATTTCCGCTCCCACAAATAATGATTCCTAAGCTGGCCTTTTTATTGAGAACGTCCTCCGCGACAGGATGAATAAAATCTGGATAATCTACACTACCTTCGGTGTTTGTTCCATGATTTGTCAGCGTGTGCTTGTCTTTTTCTAAATGAGAAATGATCGCTTCCTTAAGCTCTACACCTGCGTGATCATTTCCTATGGATATTTTCATGTTTTTTTTATAAAGTTAAAATTTTCCGTTTTAGTGTTTGCTACTGTTTTGATTAAATGTTGATAAGATTTGTTTCTTTTTAGTCTTTTTTTCATCTGAATACTGCTTATGCTTTTGAATAAAATTTCCAATTATTTTTGTCATAAAATGTGTGCTTCTTTTCAACCTTTTATGGATCCTTTTCAACAATATTTTCTTTTATTTTAATCATTAAGTATCAACAAACTCTTTTTTTAACAGATGTTCATATAGTAGTTAATAGACTAATTTATAATGGGTTAATCTTCTGATAAATTAGAACAACTGGTTTGTTATTTTTTTTGTTTTGGAATCGAAAGCTTATTGATAGAATTTTGCTCTAACTATTCACACTTAATAAAAGACATCATTATTTTAAAATAATCTAAAAAAACAATAATTATTATGTTGAGGGATTTGATAAGTTAATAGTGGTAGTGAAAAAGAAAACTTAAATTTGTATCATAGAATAAATGAATGTCAAAACAGAAAAAGACGGATAGAAATATTCACGGAAAAGTTCTTAAATTTTTTAAAGAAAATCCCAAAAAATCTTACAATTACAAGCAAATAGCAGCAAAACTGAATATTACTGATACCCAAAAACGAAATTCAGTAATAAAAGCTTTAGGAAAGCTACAAAGCGAAAAGAAAATAGAACAAAGCCTTCCTGGAAAATATATTTTTAAATCTCTACCCAAAAGCTACAAGGAAGGAGTTATTCAAGTAACTTCCTCAGGAAACGCTTATCTCTTAATGCCCGAGGGGGAGGAAGACATTTTTATAGCGAGAAAGAACACAAACCGCGCCTTGGATGGTGATACTGTATCGGTGTATGTATTGAGAACAAAAAAAAATGGAAGAAGGGAGGGAGAAGTAGTATCGGTAACAGAAAGAGCCAGAAAAAACTATTTAGGTGTTTTAGAATTAAGCAAGGATTTTGGTTTTGTAAGCACCCGTTCCTCCAATCTTCACAAAGATTTTTTCATTGAAAAAGAGGAATTAAAAGACTACAACAAAGGTGACAAGGTCATTGTAAAATTCAAAGATTGGCCAGCCCGAGCGAGTTCTCCCTTTGGAACCATCATAAGAAGTTTAGGAAAACCAGGACAACTAAACACAGAGATGCACAGTATAATGCATGAGTATGGGTTTCCAGAAGAGTTTCCTGTCGAGGTTGAGGAAGAAGCAAAAAAAATAAATGTAGGAACCCATAAAGAAGAGATTTCTAAGAGAAAAGATTTTAGAAAAACAACAACATTCACCATCGACCCAATCACAGCCAAAGACTTTGATGACGCGCTGTCGTTCGTTCCTTTGGGGAATGGGAAATATGAAATAGGTGTTCATATAGCAGATGTTTCTCATTACGTACCTATCAATAGTATATTGGATCAGGAAGCATATGAAAGAGCAACCTCTGTTTACTTAGTCGACCGAGTGGTACCTATGTTACCAGAAGTTTTGTCTAATGGTGTGTGTTCGTTAAGGCCAAACGAAGAGAAATATACTTTCTCAGCAGTTTTTACTGTAGATGAAAATATGGTAATAGAAAAAGAATGGTTTGGAAAAACGGTCATCTTATCAGACCAAAGGTTTTCTTATGAAGAGGTCCAATTTATGTTAGAAAATCAAACTCAAAACATAAGTAAAGATGTATCCTTGACCAAGCAAGAATACAAAGTAAGTGAAGAAATTTATGAGGCGATATCTAAATTGAATCTATTTGCCAAAAAACTCAGAGTAAAAAGAATGAAAAGCGGTGCCCTCACTTTCGATAGGGTAGAAATAAAATTCAATTTAGATACAGAAAACAACCCAGAAAGTGTTTTTTTTAAGACGTCAAAGGACGCCCACAAGCTGGTTGAAGAACTCATGTTATTAGCCAACAAAAGGGTGGCGGAGTTTATAGGAAAACAAAAGCCAAAAAAAGAATTTGTTTACAGAGTCCACGATGTTCCTGACGATGAAAAGTTAAGTAACCTTAAAACAATTGCAAACAAGCTTGGATACGAATTAAATTTAGATCACAAGCACGTAAATGAATCACTCAACAAGTTGCTTAAAGACAGCCATGGAAAAAATGAACAGGAATTGATCGATACCCTAACCATAAGGTGCATGAGTAAAGCGGTTTATACCACCGACAACATAGGACATTACGGGTTGGCATTTGACTATTACACCCATTTTACCTCTCCGATAAGAAGATACCCAGATGTTTTGGTTCATCGATTATTACAGTACTATTTAACAGGTAAAGAAAAAATAAATATTGAATTATTGGAGGAGGCTTGTGCGCATTCTTCAGGACGCGAACAATTGGCCACAAAAGCAGAGCGAGACTCAATAAAATATATGCAGGTAAAGTTTATGGAAGATAAAATAGACAAAGGTTTTGAAGGCGTTATTTCAGGGGTTACCGATCGGGGTATGTATGTGGAAATTATAGAAAATAAATGTGAGGGAATGGTAAAATTATCAGAAATAAAAGGAGACTATTTTAAATATGACGATCAAAATCACCGCCTGGTTGGGGAAAGAAGCAAAACGATATATCAATTGGGAGATACGGTCAACATTCGGGTAAAAAAAGCAGATCTTATAAAAAGACAATTGGACTTCGTTTTAGATGAAGAATAATTAATTAAATTTATAGTGCACAATCTTTCAAGATGACAAGGATTTTATTTTTTCTTATTGTAGTTTCTTCTCTTTTCACCCAAGCACAGGACATGGAAACAACTCCTACTTCTGAAGAGGAAAGAAGAGTAAATGTTTCGGATTTTATAAGCATCAAAATCTACTCTGGGATAGAGGTCAAACTAATACCAGCAAACGAAAATAAATTAGTGATAAGCGGAGCAGACAAAAATGATGTTGTGGTAAAGACCAAGGGACAAACGCTGAAAATAAGACACTCTCTAGACCACTTTCTCAACCCAACATTCACTTATGTAGAATTGTATCACAAAAACACTCTTGACGAAATTAACCTATACCAGGGGTCAGTGTTGGAAACAGATAGTATCTATCAACAAACAAGCATTAGTATTAAAGTACAAGAAGGATCTTCTATGAAATTTAAGTTCGACGGAGAAAAACTTACCTCTTCGGTAAACACGGGAGGGAAACTATTCATATCAGGACACGCTACCAACCACGAATCTTCTGTAACCAGTGGAGGAGCCTGTGAGGGAGAAACCTTCGAAACTGAGCAAACAGAGGTAAGCGTAACTGCAGGAGGAATTTCTTACGTCAATGTAGATGAGCTGTTGGAGGCCAAAGTGACTGCGGGGGGAATTATTCGAGTCTATGGCAGTCCCAAGAAAATGGTAACTAAAAAAACCATTGGAGGACAGATCTTTGAAATGAAATAAGAGAGGATAAAGAGGCATCGAGCGGATTCGAACCGCTGTACAAGCTTTTGCAGAGCTCTGCCTAGCCACTCGGCCACGATGCCATTTGCCAAAAGTAGTAAAAATTTAAGCTTTTATCAGGTTTATCGACTTGCTTTTAATTGTACAGAAACTTCACCAACATCACCACCAATTGGAGGATTTTGTTTGGACACAGTTACTGAGATAAAATTTACAGCAGGGAAATACTGAAGTACACGGTCTATTATTCGTTTTCCAACATGTTCTAACAGTTTGGAACGAACAGACATCTCTTTCTTTACAATAGCGTTCAGTGTTACATAGTCTACCGCGTCTTCTAACCGGTCAGACGCAGCAGCCAGATCCATATCTGCTTCTGCCTCTAATTGGACAATATAGTCACTGCCAATTTTTTCTTCTTCATCCATACATCCATGAAAAGCGTAAACCCTGATGTCGTTTAGAATAACCTTACCCATATTTCAATTTTCAGCAAATATATAATAACAGTATAATTATATTTAAAGACTTTTGCTTTTAATATCTTTGACAAAATTTAAGATGACAGAAAAGCCACTTAATTTTATAGAGCACATTGTCGCGGAGGACCTCAAAGAAGGCTTTTCTCCTAAAGATCTTAGATTTAGGTTTCCACCAGAACCCAATGGCTTTCTTCATATAGGTCATGTTAAAGCGATATGTCTTAATTTTAATTTAGGAGCGCGGTACCAAGCGCCCGTAAATCTTAGGTTTGACGATACGAATCCAGCTAAGGAAGAGGCACAATACGTTGAAGCCATAAAAAATGACATTAAGTGGTTGGGCTTTGAATGGGACAAGGAGTGCTATGCCTCAGATTATTTTCAGCAGCTTTATGATTGGGCAGAGGAGCTGATCAATAAAGGTCTTGCTTTTGTAGACTCTCAGTCGTCAGAACAGATCGCTGAACAAAAAGGAACCCCATCAGAACCTGGAACGCCCAGTCCCTTTCGGGACCGTACAGTATCAGAAAACCTGAGATTATTTCAAGAAATGAAAGCAGGTGATCACCCAGAGGGCGCACACGTGCTAAGAGCAAAAATTGATATGTCTGCCCCTAATATGCTTCTTAGGGACCCAGTAATGTATCGAATAGTGCACAAAGCCCATCATAGAACTGGAACCGACTGGTGCATCTACCCGATGTACGATTGGACCCATGGAGAATCGGATTATATAGAAAGGATATCACACTCCTTGTGTTCCCTCGAGTTTAAACCCCACAGGGACTTGTACGTCTGGTTTTTAGAGGCCCTTGCGCCGCTGGAGGGAACTCGCCCGAAACAAAGAGAGTTTGCTCGCCTGAACCTCTCTTATACAGTGATGAGCAAAAGAAAATTAAAGAATTTAATTGACCAAGGACATGTCAGCGGCTGGGATGATCCCAGGATGCCCACCATTAGTGGGTTGAGAAAAAGAGGATATACCCCAGAGTCCTTGCGGAATTTTGTGAATACAGCAGGCGTTGCAAAGCGTGAAAACATCATCGATGTTTCCCTTTTGGAGTTTTGTGTCAGAGATCATCTCAATAAGATTGCGCCTCGGGTTATGGCAGTCCTCAATCCTGTTAAGTTAACCATTGAGAACTACCCAGATGGAAAAGTAGAGTGGTTGAAATCTGAGAACAACCCCGAGGACGAACAAGCCGGTTTCCGAGAAGTACCTTTCTCACGAGATCTATACATCGAACGAGAAGACTTCAAAGAGGAGGCAAACAGAAAGTTCTTTCGGCTAACACTAGGAAAGGAGGTGCGACTAAAAAACGCTTACATTGTTAAGGGGGAGCGTGTCGTAAAAGATCAAAACGGAGCAATAATAGAAATTATTTGTTCCTACGACCCGCTGAGTAAAAGTGGTTCTGGCACCGAAGAGAGCAAAAGAAAGGTAAAAGGTACCCTACATTGGGTTTCTTTAGAACAAGCCCACCCGATAAAGGTGAACCTTTATGATCGTTTGTTTGAAGTGGAAGAGCCCGATAAAGGCAAGGAGGAAGACCCTTCTACGTTTATCAACCCCAACTCCTACAGTCAAACCACAGGTTTTGTGGAGCCAAGTGTAGCAAAAGCAACTCAAGGCACGCGGTTTCAGTTCCAGCGTATGGGTTACTTTATCCTTGATGAGAAAACCCCAGAAGGAGCGCTTGTTTTCAATAAAACCGTTGGACTTAGAGACACCTGGAATAAGGCTTAGCCTATTCCTTGGTTCCGCTTTTGCCTTGTTTTTTTTGATTTCCAAGCTTCATGGCCTCCCCTATTTGATTACTTGCACTAAATGAAGCGACCATATTGTTGAGCATATCACTGCCTGCTTGTGGTGAATTGGGCAATAGAATCAAATTGCTATTTGTTTCCTCACCGATAGATTGCAGGGTGTCATAATGTTGGGTTACCACAATTAAGGCAGAAGCTTCTTGTGAGTTTATTCCTACATTATTCAAAACATCAACAGATTCCTCGAGACCCCGAGCAATCTCCCTTCTTTGATCTGCGATTCCTTGTCCCTGAAGTCTCTTGCTTTCTGCTTCAGCTTTTGCCTTTTCGACAATTAGAATTCTCTGTGCGTCACCTTCGTATTGAGCAGCAACCTTTTGTCGCTCAGCGGCATTGATTTTATTCATCGCTGTTTTTACTTCTGCATCGGGGTCAATGTCGGTGACCAAGGCTTTTATAATATCATAACCATAGTTGATCATAGCGTCATTAAGTTCCCCTTTAACCGCATTGGCAATCTCATCTTTTTTCTCGAAAACGTCATCGAGACGCATTTTAGGAACTACAGCTCTAACAACGTCAAATACGTAGGAGGTGATTTGGTCTTGCGGAAAGTCTAACTTGTAGAAGGCGTCATAGATTTTATTTTGGAGTATTTTGTATTGTACAGAAACTTTTAGTTTTACAAAAACGTCATCTTTTGTTTTGGTCTCTACAATCACATCAAGTTGTAAAATTCTGAGGCTTACCCTTCCAGAAATTTTATCAATAAGAGGGACTTTAAAGTGGATTCCAGGTCTTCGTATGGCAATAAACTTTCCAAAACGTTCGATGACTGCTGAGGTTTGTTGTTTAACAACAAAAACACCAGAGATTAGAACCAGTACAACAATAAATACAATTACATAAGTTGATAAATCCATAATATATTAATTAAGGTGAGTTAAAATTTTTTCAAGTCTTCTTAAAGTTATTTTATTTCCTATAATGTTGCAAATATCAAACACATCGGGCCCACTCAGATTCCCCACCAAAGCCAACCGTAAACTTTGCATTATAATACCAAATGGATAATTGCGTTCCTCATTCCAACCCTGAATTTTTTCTTTCCACTCTTCTGCAGGTATATCCTTTTTGGCGTATTCGATAAACTGAAGTATAATCTTCTGTGGCTCTTTCCCCTTTAGCTTCTTCAAAACCTTCGGTTCATATTCTTCGGGATCATCCAAAAATACACGATTTTCAGAAATTAGGTCCTCCAGTAAAAAAAGCCGCTTTTTTACAAGCGCATAGGCGGCAGTTCTCTTTTTTTCCGACCAATCGGATGGTAGATGATAAGTGAATTCGTTAAAACGGCTGAAAATGGTTTTTTCATCTGTGAGCTCAATAAATTTATGGTTTACCCACTTTGCTTTATCAAAGTCAAACTTTGCTCCTCCTTTTTGAATTTTATCAGTATCGAATATTTGCTGAAGTTCTTGGAAAGAAAAAATTTCTTTTTCTGTGCCGGGGTTCCAACCCAAGAGCGCTAAATAATTTACCAAAGCTTCAGGCAAAAAACCTCTCTCCTTGAAACCTTTACTCCCTTGCCATTCCAAAGGATAAACTGGAAAACCCATTTTTTCTCCGTCTCTCTTGGAGAGCTTCCCTTTTCCTTGCGGTTTTAGGATTAGTGGTAAATGCATAAATATTGGTGCAATCCATCCAAAAGCATCATATATTAGTTGATGGAGCGCCAAAGACGGCAACCATTCTTCCCCTCTGATCACATGCGTGATACCCATCGAGTGATCATCAACCACATTGGCAAAATGGTAGGTGGGCATTCCATCAGCCTTCATTAATATTTTATCGTCAATCTCACTGCCTTGCATTTCTATTTTCCCTCTTATCTTATCGTTAACCTGCACGTTCTTTTTTGGATCAACCTTCAATCTAACTACATAGGCTGTTGTTTCCAAAAGTGACTTGGTTTCCTCACTAGAACGGCTTAAAGAATTTATAAATTCTAAACGATTACGAGCATCATATTTAAAGGTTGTTTTCTTTCCCTCAGCGTTCAACCGCGCTTTGGACAATTCTTCTGGGCTGTCAAACGCATAATACGCTTTACCTTCACGTATCAATAAATCGATGTGTTTCTTATAAATCTTTTTTCTTTCACTTTGCCTGTAAGGTCCAGCTTTTCCACCCAACAAGGGTCCTTCATCAGGCTTTAGATCACACCATTCCAGAGCATTAATGATATAATCTTCTGCGCCCTCCACTTTTCTATTTTGGTCCGTATCTTCAATTCTAAGCAGAAACTTCCCCCCGTTCTTTTTGGCAAACAGGTAATTGTACAAAGCAGTACGTAATCCCCCTATGTGTAAGGGACCTGTTGGGCTGGGGGCAAATCTTACGCGAACACTCATTCTTTTTTCTTCAAAGATAACACCCTGTGTTGCCACAATGAAATTATTTGTTTTTTCTTTGTTTTATATTTGCAAAAAAAAGCTTGATCAAGTTCAATGACCATAACTTTTTGAAGTTACCACGGCGGAAGTTAAAAGCTTGGCTGGAAATGATTGCGTTAACTGAAGGAAGTTCTATTAAAAACCTGCAATATAATTTTGTTGATGTTGATATCATGCGAACACTCAACCGAACTCATCTAAATCACGATACAGATACAGATGTGATTACTTTCGACTACAAAGAACCCAATTTTGTTAGCGCTGAGGCATACATTTCCTGTTCAGCTTTACTAGAAAACGCTTCTGAGTATTCGCAAACAATTGAAAATGAGACCCTTAGACTGTTAGCACACGCATTACTTCATTGTCTAGGGTATGGTGATAAAACAGAAGAAGATGAATTGGAAATGAGAAAAAAGGAAGAATATTATATTCGCTTGTTCCACGTGAAACACTGATATGTTTGAAAGTAAATACGATGTTGTAGTGGTTGGAGGAGGACACGCGGGGGCAGAAGCCGCCGCTGCTGCCGCGAATATGGGTTCAAAAACCCTATTGGTTACCATGAACCTTCAAACAATTGGTCAAATGTCCTGTAATCCAGCCATGGGTGGCATAGCCAAAGGACAAATTGTTAGAGAAATTGACGCACTTGGCGGTTACAGCGGCATTGTTTCAGATGAATCCGCGATACAGTTTAAAATGCTTAATCGCTCCAAAGGTCCTGCTATGTGGAGTCCAAGGGTACAATCAGACAGAATGCTGTTTGCCCAAAAATGGAGGACTATGCTCGAAAAAACCCCAAACTTGGATTTTTATCAAGACATGATCAACGATATATTGGTAGAGGGAGGACGAATAACAGGAGTGGTCACCTCTTTGGGTATTCCAATAAAGGCCAAAAGTGTTGTTCTAACTAATGGAACTTTTCTAAATGGTCTGATTCACATTGGAGAGAAAAACTTTGGTGGCGGTCGTGCAGGGGAAAAAGCCTCTCATGGTCTTACCGATAGTTTGGAGCAATTGGGTTTTGAATCAGGTCGTATGAAAACCGGAACACCACCCAGGGTGGATGGTCGTTCTTTAAACCTCGGCCTCATGGAGGAACAGCCTGGGGATGAACAACCAGGGACATTCAGTTACACCCAAACAATTCCATTGATGCAACAGCGCAGCTGTCACATTACCTATACCAGCCCTGAAGTTCACGATTTGCTAAGGGAAGGTTTCGATCGTTCACCCATGTTTAATGGCAGTATTCAAAGTACAGGTCCGCGTTATTGTCCCTCGATAGAGGACAAGATCAATCGCTTTGCTGACAAATCCAGACACCAAATATTTGTTGAACCCGAGGGCTGGGAAACAGTTGAGGTATATGTAAACGGATTCTCAACTTCACTGCCAGAGGATATTCAGTACTCGGCACTGCGTTCGGTCAAAGGTTTTGAAAAGGTCAAATTTTTTCGTCCAGGCTACGCCATTGAGTATGACTATTTTCCACCTACACAGCTAAAAAGCAGCTTGGAAACCAAGCTAATTGACGGCTTGTTCTTTGCAGGCCAAATAAATGGCACTACGGGTTACGAAGAAGCAGCATCACAAGGGTTAATGGCAGGAATTAATGCGCACCTTACGATCAACGAAAAGGATCCGTTTGTACTCAAAAGGAATGAAGCTTATATCGGTGTTCTTATCGATGATTTGATAACAAAAGGAACAGAAGAACCCTATAGGATGTTTACATCCAGAGCTGAATATAGAACTTTACTAAGGCAAGACAATGCAGATCTTAGGCTTACGCCCATCTCCTTTAAATTAGGATTGGCCGGAACTGAGCGAATGAAAGCAGTTGAAGAAAAAGAATCACAGACGGAGTCTACCATTAACTTTTTTAAAACACAAAGTTATTTACCAGCGCAAATAAATCCTATTCTGATGCAGAGGGGATCCGCAACTGTAAAGCAGTCCGATAAGTTGAGTAAGATTTTGGCCAGACCAAAGCTGCGCCGCGAGGATTTGGCAGATCTTCCTGCGCTTAAGACTTTCCTTTCAGAAAACGGAATTGATGATATCGTTCTTGAGCAGGCAGAAATCCAAATCAAGTATGCGGGATACATTCAAAAAGAAATAGTCAACGCCAACAAGCTCACCCGTTTAGACCACATAAAAATACCAGATGACTTTGATTATGATGTCTTAGCGTCACTTTCCCATGAAGCTAAGGAAAAGCTCAATTACATAAAACCCACCAACCTTTCACAAGCCTCTAGAATTAGCGGAATTAACCCTAGTGATATCAGTGTTCTTTTGGTAAGCCTGGGAAGATAAATGTTCCACGTGGAATCTATGATTAACAAAAAAAAAAAAAGATCTTAAAAGCTAAGGACCACTTGGTTTCCAAAGAAGTATTTGATATTTATTGGGACCCCGAGCGTTTAGTAGCGTCGACTGACGTTAAGCATATTAGCGACCTAAAAGCTTACTATGACTCCTCGGCTTATATCTCCCACCAATCCGAACCTAAGAATGTCATCAACATATTGTACACTTGGGCACGGGAATTTATGTTGCGTAATAAATTTAAACTAATCAAAAAGTATCTGCCAAAACATAAGCGCATATTGGACATCGGGTGTGGTACAGGTTCCTTTCTGGACTTTATGAAAAAGAAAGGATATGAGGTGCTGGGAGTAGAAAACAACAAGATTGCCAAAGCAGCCTGCCTGAAGAAGGACCTCAAAGTTTTGGTTTCAGAAAGTGATTTGGATGCTCAGAAATTTGACCTTATCTCCCTTTGGCATGTCTTAGAGCACCTCGAACGACCCGAACAAAATTTGTCTAAATACTCCGAAATACTTCATGATGACGGAACCTTGGTAGTTGCTGTTCCCAATTTTGAAAGTCATGATCGGCTTTACTATCAAGGCGACTGGGCAGCGTTAGACGTCCCGCGACATCTCTGGCACTTTACCCCTCAGGGTTTAAAAAAATTAGCCCAAGAAAATGGTTTCGAATGTGTGGAACAACACCCCTTAGTTTTGGACATTTTCTACATCTGTTTTCTTTCGGAAAAACACAGAAAGAAACTTTTCCCACTTCTTAGGGGAGTCCTTAAGGGAATTTATTTCACGCTAAGATCACTTTTTACCAAGCAACATTCCTCTTGTGTTTTTATTTTTAAGAAACAAGCTCCTTAGTGTTTAGCAGGCGCGTAAGAGAAAGTGCAAAGTGACTGAAAAGTATTTTTGGATTGGCATTTCTCGACAGCTGATAGGCGGTGTCTTCCATCAACCGTATCATGGGTAAAAGATTTTTACTGTGTACGAATGGAGCAAATTTATGCATGTCAAATGCTGAGTGAATATTCAGGTCATAAAGGGCGTCGGACTTGTAGGAAATCAACATGGCCTGACGGACGAATTCCAAAGCATATTCCAAAAAAGCTTTTTGTTGCTCCCGCTGAAGTTCGGCAACTTGATCGGACCACAGCATTAATTCAATCACAACAGCCTTGTTGCCTATGGCTCTGAAAGCGGCCCTAAGACATTGAATCAAAAGGGTCTCAAAATGGAGCGAATGGTCGGGGGCATCCAATAGGTTTAAAATATTTCGCCAACTTCCACGGCTGCGGGAAATCACTTTTTCTTTATCACCTTGGAAATTTATTTTACTCAAACCTTCTTGAATTTCTTTTGGAGGAAGTGGATTTAGACGAATTTCCTGACAGCGAGATAATAGGGTGGGCAATAGTCCACCAACTTGTTCTGCTACGAGTAAGAAAAAACTGTTTTTTGGGGGCTCCTCCAAAAGTTTTAAAAGCTTATTCGATGCCGATTCAGAGAGTTTATTGGCTCCAAATATTATCATAACCTTGTTGCCCCCCGAATGGGACTTTAAGGACATCTTATGGTGCATTTTTGCTACTTCTTCTGTACCAATAATCCCCTGTTTGTTTCCACTGTCCAACTGACGGATCCAATCCTGAATAGATCCATAGGGATGGTCTCTCATAAAATCTTTCCAAAGAGTTACAAAATCATCAGAAACAGCCTTTGCGCTTCCACCAGATTTATTAATAACAGGAAAAACAAAGTGGAGGTCTGGATCATCCATTAATTTTTGAATAGGGATGCCGTTTTCATCGACTGCTTGTGTAGCGGAAGCCCCTTGGAGTAGACCCAGTGCACCAAAAAGTGCCAAAGGAAGACCACCATAACCCTTAGAGTCTATAAATATCTGACAATGAGGCATTTGACCATCTATTATCATGCTACTTAGCTGAGCTCTTAAGTCTCTTTGTCCTATAATTCCGATAGAATCCATGCTGTTTTTAATGATATTATATCATAAAAATAATCAATCCATTTAGATTCTCTCTTTTCTTTGATTTTATGTTTTCAATAGCCTTAAAAACCTTTGTCCAACTCATTAAAATAGGTATTTTTGAGAAAAATTTAATATGCAAACGCTCAAGAACCAAGACTTCTCTGACCGCCGCGTCATAGTAAGAGTAGATTTTAATGTCCCTTTGGACAGTAATTTTCAAGTTACCGACAGCACCAGGATATTTGCAGCAAAGGAAACGATTGATTTTATTCTCAATAGAGGAGGTTGTTGTGTTCTAATCTCTCATTTAGGGCGACCCAAAGGAAAAGACGCTGACCTTTCACTTTCGCATATTTCAGCTAAGGTTCAGGAAATCCTCGGGGTAACTGTCAGTTTTTTTGGAGATTGTATTGGACCAGCTGCCGAAGAAGCGACGGCCGCCTTGACACCCGGATCCGTTATCCTGATGGAAAATTTACGCTTTTACCCAGAAGAAACAGCAGGAGATCTAAGTTTTGCAGAAAGCCTTTCTCGCCTGGGAGACTGCTATGTTAACGATGCTTTTGGAACAGCTCACAGAGCACACGCTTCAACGACAATAATGGCTCAGTTCTTTACCAAAAATAAATTTTTTGGAAGGCTGTTAGAAAAAGAAGTTAACGCAATCGAAAAAGTAATGCGGTCTGGAGAAAAGCCCGTTTTGGCCATTCTTGGCGGGGCCAAAGTATCTTCAAAAATTACGATTATTGAAAACCTATTGGATAAAATTGACCACCTGATTATCGGTGGAGGAATGGTATATACTTTTATTAAGGCCAAAGGAGGAAAAGTGGGCAAGTCAATTTGTGAGGATGATTATTGTGACTATGCGACAGCGCTATTAGTAAAGGCCAAGGAAAAAGGGGTAAAGGTGCACCTTCCCAAAGATGTGGTTATCGCAGATGATTTTTCCAATGACGCTACTCAAAAAGTCTGTGCAGTAGAGGAAATCCCAGACGAATGGGAAGCTCTCGATGCTGGACCAGAGACTTTGAAATATTTTGAAAAAGTAGTCTTGGAGTCCAAAACGATTTTATGGAATGGACCGCTGGGTGTTTTTGAATTCGAAAATTTCGCAAAAGGCACGATTGCCTTGGGAGAGCACATTGCTAAAAGTACTGAAAACGGCGCGTTTTCACTGGTGGGAGGAGGTGATTCTGTTGCCGCGGTGAAACAGTTTGGTTTTGAGTCAAAAATGAGTTACATCTCTACAGGCGGAGGTGCCATGCTGGAAAGTTTAGAGGGTAAAAACCTGCCTGGAATTGCTGCCTTGCTCGAATAAGGTAAGTTACAGTATTTTTATGATCCAAGAGGGTGAACATTTATCATGCGAAATCATTTATTCCCTTTTGTTAACTTTATAAACGCAGGTGCTAACTACTAAAGACCATTTATACATTATGAAAAGAATCCTATGTTTTGTTATAATATGCTCTTTTATATCGTGTAAAGAACAAAAAAAACAGCAGCGCTACCTCCCGGACTCTAATGCGAAGATTAATCACCTGACGGTGGTGATGCCCAAAAAAAGCTGGAGTGGCGCATTGGGAGAAACCACCCGGTCACTTTTGGAAACTCCCTACGAAGGTTTGCCTTTTGATGAGCCACAATTCTCGCTGCAATACATGCCCCCAATAGCCTTTACGGGCTTTGCAAGAAACAGCAGAAATGTACTGTGGTTTGTCAACGATTCGATCGGTGGCTTTCAGCTGGCAGAAGACTATATGGCTAAGCCGCAGGTTGTTGCTAGAGTGATGGGAGAGGATGATGAAGTTCAGGCTTTTTATTTGGAGGAGAATATTACGCTTTTTAAAGCAACATTGACAGCTGCTGAGCAAAAAGAAAAAATCAGGAGAATTAAAAAATCGCCCGCTAAAGCCAGCGAATTGAGGGAAAGATTTCAGGTAAACCTGACCTATCCAACCGCCTATAATACGGTTAAGGACACCACCAATTTTGTGTGGATTCAAAAAGACATCCCCAAGGGTCACATGAACTTAATCGCCTATACACTTCCCATATCAGCATTGCAAGGGAACGTCAAAAAACGCATTCTTGCACTCAGAGATTCCATTGGAAAAGTATATGTCCCAGGAAGGCTAAAGGGGTCTTATATGATCACAGAAAAAGCTTACCGACCCTATTTTTATAAAACCCAAAGGAAAGGAAGACTCACTTATATCACCAAAGGAACATGGGAGGTTGCCAACGATTTTATGGCAGGCCCATTTGTAAACTATATGATTAGAGATACTTTGAAAAACAGGTGGATGGTGGTCGAGGGATTTTCCTTTGCCCCATCCTCAAGAAAGCGAGATCAAATGTTTGAACTCAACGCAATTATTGACGCAGTAGAGTTTAAATAGCTTATTTGCTTTCAGACTTTGTGTCGGAGGAGTCTTCATCCTCCTTTGTCGCATTTTTAAACTCCTTAATTCCGCTTCCTAATCCGCGCATCAACTCAGGAATTTTTCTGCCTCCAAAAAGCAAAAGTACTACGACAACGATAAGAATAATTTGTGGTGCACCGATCATACCTAATGAATATATCAATGAATACATGTTTTTAATTTTAATCAAATGTAAATAATTATTCCATTTTAATCTAAATTTCTTTCTTAGACCATTAATTTAATTTTAAGGCTAAACACTATATTTGTTTGAAATGGCAAAAGAAAAAAAAAAGAGTACCAGGATTCAAAGGCTGCTGAATCGCTATCGCGTGGTGGTGATAAACGAAACCACTTTCGAGGAAAAGTTTTTTTTCAGAGTTTCACAGCTAAATATTACACTGTTAATATGCCTGTTCATTTCCTTCATTATAATAGGGTCGTTTTTTATGATCGCCTATACCCCCATAAAAGAGTTTATCCCAGGCTACACCAGCACCATACTTCGAAAGGAAGCGATAAAGAACAGTTTTCTATTAGACTCTTTGAGTGTAGAATTTAAGAAACAAGAACGGTTTATTAATTCGATGCGCATCGCCATAACAGGAGAAACCAATCAGGACGAAAATGCCTTTTCTAACCGCTTAGAGGAGCCTCCAGGATTTATAAACTCAGAAAGCAAGTTGACCACAGCAGATTCCCTGCTTCGTATTGAGGTAAACCAGGAGGACAAATACAATGTTTTTCCTAATGACGAGCTGAGCAATGTGAAATACCTGCTTTATCCCCCAGCCATTGGACCCATATCCGAAGAATACAACCCCGAAAAGAAACATTACGCGGTTGATATTGCACTGAAAGAAAACGCCCCAGTGATGGCCGTTGCCAACGGAACGGTTATTTTATCCGAATGGACTGCAGAGACGGGTCATGTTATCATTTTAAAACACGATCATGGTCTGCTTTCAGTATACAAACACAACTCGGCTTTGGAAAAAGTACAAGGAGACTTGGTCCAAGCAGGAGAGGTCATAGCAAAAGCGGGCAATACGGGGGAGTTTTCCACCGGATGGCATCTTCATTTTGAGCTGTGGATCAATGGATATTCTGTAGATCCTAACTATTTTATCGATTTTTCTAAGGCACTATGATTAAAAAAATTGGAGCTAAAATCTTTGCTCAGATCATTCATAAAAAAAATTCAAAGTGGATCAAGAGCCCACTGGATGCGCAGCAAAATACATTCAATTATCTTTTAGAAAAAGCACGGAATACTGATTTTGGAAAAGACCACAGCTTTGATAAAATAAAAACCCATAAAGATTTTCAATCTTCTGTGCCAGTAAGAGATTATGAAGGGCTTAGGCCTTATGTAGAAAAGATGATGAAAGGGAAACCCTCTGTTTTATGGCCGGGGAAACCTCTGTACTACGCCAAAACCAGCGGGACAACCTCTGGGGTTAAATACATCCCCCTCACCAAGGAATCAATGCCGACACATATCACAGCCGCGAGAGACGCATTGTTAAATTACATACACGAGACGGGGAATACAGACTTTGTAAATGGCAAACAGATATTTTTACAAGGAAGCCCCGTACTAAACGAAAAAAACGGAAATTCACTGGGAAGACTTTCAGGAATTGTGGCGCACTATGTGCCCAAATACCTTCAGAAGAATCGCATGCCGTCCTGGGAGACCAACTGTATAGAAGATTGGGAAACTAAAGTCGATGCAATTGTCGAAGAAACCCTTTCGGAAAACATGAGCTTAATTGGCGGAATTCCCTCCTGGGTTCAGATGTATTTTGAAAAACTGATTGAGAAAACAAATCAGCCTGTAGGAAAGACCTTTCAAAAATTTTCACTGTTCGTATATGGAGGAGTCAATTATGAGCCCTACCGACCTTTGTTTGAAAAGCTGATTGGCCGAAAAGTGGACAGCGTAGAGTTGTTTCCTGCCTCAGAGGGGTTTTTTGCTTACCAAGACCGTCAGCAAGACAAAGGCTTGCTTTTGTTGGTCAATAATGGAATTTTTTATGAGTTTATCAAGGCCGATGAATTCGGGGATTCTAACCCCAAAAGGCATACACTTCAAGAAGTGGAGTTGGGCGTTAATTATGTACTGATTATTTCTACCACAGCAGGTTTGTGGGCCTATAATATTGGCGATACCGTCCGCTTTGTTTCATTAAAGCCCTACAGGTTGGTGGTCACCGGAAGAATTAAACATTACATTTCTGCTTTTGGCGAACACGTCATTGGAAAAGAAGTAGAAACTGCCATAGAACATGCTTGTCAAAAGTTTCAAGTGAGGGTGAAAGAATTTACCGTAGCACCACAAATAAAACCTGACTCGGGGCTTCCTTTTCATGAATGGTTTGTCGAATTTGAGGAAACCCCAAAAAAAACCGAGGATTTTGCCCAAGAACTCGATAGGCTAATGCAAGAACAAAACGTCTATTATGAAGACCTGATAAAAGGAAAAGTATTAAAAAAACTGGTGATAAGTCCTGTTGCCGCAGGAGGCTTTAAACAGTACATGAAAAGTATTGGAAAACTGGGAGGACAAAACAAGGTTCCTCGATTGTCTAACGACAGAAAAATTGTAGACCAACTTTCTTTACGATAGCCCATGTATCTCAAACACTCACACGATCGGCGATTCCAAAAAACCATTCAATTCTTACGCCAACACATTGATTCCAAAGCTACCATATTAGATCTGGGGGTAAAAAACCCATTGACAGTAATGATGGAGTCTGCTGGTCATAAGGTAAAAAACACCCACGGAGAGGATCTGGATGAAAACAAGACCGCTCTGCTTCAAACCGAGGCAGATGTAGTAACAGCATTTGAGATCTTAGAACACCTGTTGTCCCCTTACGAGGTATTAAAATCTATAAAAGCGCAGAAGCTCGTGGCCAGTGTTCCCTTAAAACTTTGGTTTAAGCAGGCTTATCGCAGCAAAACGGATCCTTTGGACCGACATTTCCACGAATTTGAAGATTGGCAATTTGATTGGCTTTTGGAGAAAACGGGCTGGAAAATCTTGGCTTCGGAAAAATGGATCAATCCACCACAGTCGTTCGGGATCAGATCCGTACTGCGGTATTTTGTTCCCAGACACTATATCGTTTATGCCGAAAAAATGAAGAAATCACCTTGAGAATCTATATCGTCATACCCGCCCACAATGAAGACCAGCATATCGCAAAAACCATGGAGTCTCTGGTCCAGCAGCAATTAAAACCTGCACAGCTGGTGGTCGTGAATGATCATTCCTCAGACGATACGCTTAAAATTGCAAACGAATATGCCCAAAAGTATTCTTGGATCAAAGTGGTGGAAAAAAAATCAACCGATGAGCACCTTCCTGGCGCAAAGGTCATTGAGGCTTTTTATAAGGGCTATGAGACAATAAACGAGCATTTTGATGTCCTCTGTAAATTTGATGCCGACTTGATTTTCGAAAAGGATTATTTATTCAAAATAGCGCAACATTTTCAGTCGGACAGCAGCTTGGGGATGGTCGCGGGAACGTGCTATATCCAACAGGAAAATCAATGGGTGGAAGAAAATTTAAATCAAAGAGACCACATTCGAGGGGCCTTAAAAGCCTATCGAAAAGAATGTTTTGCTGAAATAGGAAAAATAAAAAAATCCATTGGTTGGGACACATTAGATGAACTTCTCGCAAAATACCACGGCTGGAAAACGCTTGTGGACCCTTCCCTAAAAGTCAAACATTTAAAACCGACTGGACACCATTACAGCCCTGGAGCGGCTATTTTACAAGGAGTAGCGACCTATAAGATGAGGCTGGGGATAGTGCTGACCCTGCTCATCGGAGCCAAACGCGCTTGGGTAAAGCAAAACCCTAAAATTTTGATGAGCTACATAAGAGGTTTTTGGCAAGCCCAAAAAGAAGGGGTTGATTTTATGGTAGATTCCGATCAAGGAAAGTTTTTGAGAAGGCACAGATGGAAAGGTATTTTAAGAAGGTTTAAATAAAATAAGGAACACTTAAGTATATTTGTTTCAGATGAAAAAAATAAACATATTGATCCTGGGCAGTGGCGGTAGAGAACACACCTTTTGTTGGAAATTTGCGCAAAGCAAGTGGACAAACCGCATTTTTGTTGCCCCTGGAAATGCAGGCACAGCGGATTTGGCCACCAACCTCGACATTGCGGTTAACGATTTTGAAACCCTTAAACGGGCTGTGATCGAAAACAAAATAGACCTGCTGGTTGTAGGTCCAGAGGATCCATTGGTAAAAGGCATTCACGACTTCTTCCTGGAGGACCCTTTACTGAAAGAGATCCCTGTGATTGGTCCACAAAAACACGCAGCAACGCTCGAGGGCAGTAAAGAATTTGCAAAGGCTTTTATGAGCAGACACAATATTCCAACTGCACAATATGGTGGTTTTACCGCGGAAAGTATTGATGAGGGTTATGTTTTTTTAGAAAAAATGAAAGCACCCTATGTGCTTAAAGCAGATGGTTTAGCAGCAGGGAAAGGTGTGCTGATTATCAATGATTTGCAAGAAGCTAAAGACGAATTGGCGAAAATGCTATTGGAGCAGAAGTTTGGTGCGGCCTCTTCGAAAGTGGTCATTGAGGAGTTTCTCAGTGGGATTGAGCTGTCTTGTTTTGTGCTGACCGATGGCACACACTACCTTAGCTTTCCAATGGCCAAAGACTATAAACGTATTGGGGAAGGTGATACCGGACTTAATACCGGGGGCATGGGCGCTGTCTCCCCCGTTCCGTTCGCCGACCAGAAATTTTACGAAGCCATACAGGAGAACATCGTGAAGCCTACAATAGATGGACTTAAAAAAGACGACATTCCTTATGTTGGTTTTGTTTTCATTGGATTGATTAGAGTAGGAGATACTCCTTATGTAATCGAATATAACGTCAGAATGGGAGATCCAGAAACACAAGTGGTTTTACCGAGAATCAAAAACGACCTGGTGGAGCTGCTAATGGCCACTGCTCAGGGTAAGCTATCGGACATAATCCTTGAGTTAGATCCTCGAAGCGCTACAACTGTTGTGTCGGTTTCGGGAGGATACCCAGAGGCCTATGAAAAGGGTAAAAAAATTAGCGGATTGGACACACATTCAGAAAGTATTGTATTTCATGCAGGCACACATTTAAATCAAGGGGAAGTTCTCACCAACGGCGGACGGGTATTGGCAGTTACTTCTTTTGGGGAAAGCCACAAAGAAGCTGTAGAAAAATCCTACGAGATTCTGAATGGAATAAACTATGAGGGAATGTATTACCGAAAAGATATCGGCTTTGACTTATAGGAAAGAATGCGCTGTGCAATCTTTTTTCTCTTCGCCTTTTTTGTCGAAGGAACGCAATTGGTTAATCCAGTAAACACCAGCAATTGCTCCAACGGTTAAAAAAATAAAACTTACACCATTGGCAGCCCACCAACTAAAGGACTCTATTTCTGTGAGAATTTGATAAGGCAAAAACAAAAGCTGATCAAATAAACTGGCAATTGCTTCAAAAAGATCTTTCATTTGGAATTTAATTTTACACTACAAAAGTAATAAAATAGCCTTTGATACAGAAGGAAATATTTAGAATTGCCTCCCCGAAAAGATTTTTTTAATCATCAAATTGTATCTTCGTCCTATTGTAAAACTAGAACATGAGTCAAAATCATATCAGCCTTCTCTCCGTTAAAATTTTCAGACAAAGTATTGACAATTACCACCACGTCGACAAAGTGGACCAACCTTTTAAAAACCCCTATCCATCCGATGCATTGGAACACTTGCTTTACAGGAAGAATTGGATCGACACAGTGCAATGGCACTATGAAGACCTCATCAGAGACCCAGAGATTGAACCTGGGGAGGGCATGAAATTAAAAAGATTAATCGACGCCTCTAATCAAGATCGCACCGATACTGTGGAATACATTGACAGTTATTTCCTCAATAACTTCAAAAACGTTGCGCCACAAAAAAATGCGACCGTAAATTCTGAGAGCCCCGCATGGGCCTTGGACCGTCTTTCTATTTTGGAGTTAAAAATTTATCACATGGAGGAAGAAGCAAATCGGAAAGAGGCAACGGAATCTCATCGAGAGAAATGCCAGGAAAAGTTGCAAGTTCTGTTGGAACAACGAGAAGACCTCAGCAGTGCTATTGACCAACTTTTACATGATATCGCACAAGGAACTAAATACATGAAAGTTTACAAGCAAATGAAAATGTACAATGACGAAGATACCAATCCAGTCTTGTACAGAGATAAATCGTAATCCAAAATGAAAAATCACCATCTGTTGCTGATACGGTTTTCCGCTCTGGGAGATGTAGCGATGACAGTTCCGGTGATTCGTTCCCTTTATCACACCTATCCAGATCTCAAAATAACTTTTGTCAGCAGACCCTATGTGGCGCCGCTTTTTGCCGAGTTCGACAACTTTGATTTTTACCCTACCGATTTCAAAAATCGCCACAGTGGTATCAAAGGCTTATGGACCCTTTTCCAGGAACTAAAAAAAATTCCCTTTTCGGGGGTGGCCGATTTGCACGGTGTGCTGAGAACCCATTTGCTGGGTGTTTTTTTTAGGATCAATGGACATCGGTTTGTCACTATAGACAAAGGGCGGAGCGAGAAAAAAGCGTTGATTAGAAAGAAAAGTAAAAAATTTCAGCCGCTGACACCTTCGGTTTACCGCTATGCGGACGTTTTTAGAAAACTGGGTGCGCCCGTTGCCTTAGAACAGCCAGAATTTCCTGAAAAAAATGAAATCCCCAAGCAACTGCTAACCCTTTTTCAAAACAGCGAAAAAAAGTGGATAGGAATTGCTCCCTTTGCTGCACATCCCGGAAAGATGTATCCTTTAGACCTGATGCAACAGGTCATTAATTTTTTACAAAAAGACCACCAAATTTTTCTTTTTGGAGCTGGAGACAAAGAAAAAGAGCGCCTAAAGATATGGGAAAAAGCTTACGAGAATGTATTCAGTACTGTGGGGAAAATGAGCCTGAAAGAGGAAATCGACCTTATGGCGCATTTGGATTTGATGATTTCGATGGATTCAGCAAACGGACATTTGGCCGCCAACACAGGAATAGCTGTGCTTACACTCTGGGGAATGACCCATCCCTTTTGTGGTTTTGCTCCGTTCAATCAACCCTTAGATAATGGCCTCACCCTGGACAGAAATATATTTCCCCTCATTCCAACCTCGGTGTATGGCAATAGCATTCCAAAAGGCTATGAAGCGGCTTTTAGGTCTATAACACCCAAAAAAGTCATTGAAAAAAGCTTGGAGCTATTGGGCTAACCCTTTCCACTACACATCATCGTAGTCTACAATCAGGTGGGGGCTGGTTGGATGAGCCTGGCAGGTCAGTATCAGGCCTTCTTCTACTTCTTGGTCCGTTAAAATCTGGTTGGAAACCATGGTTGCGGTTCCTGATTTTATTCGGGCAATACAACTGGAACACACACCACCTTGACAAGAGTAAGGAACATCCATCTTATTATGAAGCGCCGCATCTAATACACTCTTTCCATCGATGTTCTCAATTTTTTGGCTGGCGTCATCATATATTATTTCGAGGGTCTGCCCTTGGCCTTTCACTTCTTGAACGGCCGCTTTTGAAGTAAATAACTCAAACATTACTCTGTCTTGTTCAATACCGCTGCTGGTGAGGGTTTCTGAAACGCCCTGGATCATGTTTTCAGGTCCGCAGAGATAGAACATTGCTGCATCGTCTATTTTAGTTAAAGCATTTTTAACCACGCCAGCATCAATTCGACCAAACAAACTGCCCGCAACATTTTCCCTGCTGAAAACCCATTGAATCTCAAGACGTCCTTCGTAGGTTTTTTCTAATTCTTTTAATTCCGAATAGAACATAGTGTCTTTCTCGGATTTGTTTCCATAGACCAGATGAAATCGATTAGCGGGATGGTCGCTGAGTGCAGATTTGAGAATAGACATAATGGGCGTTATTCCACTGCCCGCTGCAAAAGCAGCGATATTTTTAGGCTTGTAATCTGTTTCATACAGAAAGCGTCCCTCGGGGGGTGCAACCAATAATTGATCGTTAACATTCAAAGATTGGTTGGCATAGTTGGAAAATACACCATTAGGAACGGCTTTGACTCCTACTTGAAGGCCTTCATCTACTGCACAACATATTGAATATGAACGCCTTACAGGGTTGCCGTCTATTTCCGCCTCTAGGGTCAGGTATTGGCCGGCTTGGAAACGGAATTTTTCCTTTTCCGATTCAGGGATATCAAAAGAGATCAAAACAGACTCTGAAGTATTTCGAGTTATCTTTGAGATAAGCAGTCTGGACATTTTCAACATAGTAGAATTTGTCTGCAAATTTATTTCAAAAATTAGTAATGACCTCATTAAAGTTTTGGCAATTCGATATCAAAGCGTTTTTCAGAGCGCCACAATGGGAAGTAGCGATTGTTGCTAAAATTTTTATGGCCATTTTTGGGGCATACCTCTTTCTATCTGTCATGGCCATCGGTGTGGGCGCATACTATGTTTTGCAAAAAGAATTTCCCAACGAACCTACCATTGATTTGATCAACAAAGGTGTTTTCTTTATTTTTTTGATAGAAGCCATATTGCGCTATTTTTTCCAAAACCTCCCCAACACCCAAGTTCAGTACTGGATTTTTTACCCATAAAAAAACGTTTGATCATCAATAATCTGTTGTTCCGCTCTTTGCTCTCTCCATTTAATTTTATCCCATGGCTGCTCTATTTTCCAGTAGCTGTGGTGAGAATTATTGAGGAAGGCATGGGGCTGAATTCTTTTGTTTGGTTTTTTCAGCTACTATTCTTCAGCTTAATATTGAACTTTTTGATTTTTCTCATCAACAAAAACACTAAAGTTCTGATCACATCGCTGGCTTTGATGGCCATTGGTATTGGCATTGAAATTTATTCCGAATTCAGCTTTTATAAAAACTTTGCAAAAGCAATATATTGGGCAGAACAATACCCCTTATCTGTGCTGATTGCCATTTTTTTATTAGCAATTAGTTACAAGGCGGTGTATCAATTTTTAAAAGCAAGATTTTATTTGGACATGGGCTTGGCCAAAAAACCCGAAAAAATGTTGCGTTTGGGGTTTTCGTTCTTGGGGGGCTACGGGAGGCTGGGTGTATTTTTAAAAAATGACTTGCGCTTGTTGCTTCGCAATACCCGACCCAAACAAATACTACTTTTTAGTGTTATGTTTCTGTTTTATGGCCTCGTTTTTTTTACTACCGAGATTTATAAAGAAAATAGTTTGCTGGTGATTTTTGCATCCCTGTTTATAACAGCTGGCTTTTCGATGACCTATGGGCAACAAGTACCCGCTTGGGACAGTGAATATTTTGGTTTTTTGATGACTCAAAATTTAACCTACAGAGAGTATTTGGAATCCAAATGGAGGCTGATGGCGGTCTCTGTATTTCTTTCTTTGATATTATCCTCTTTTTATTTGTTATTTGGATGGAAGATATATCTCATTATTATGACTACAGCAATTTACAATATAGGCGTTGGAAGCTTTGTTAATCTTTATTCTGGCGCTTTCAATAGGGTCCCTATAAAGCTCAACGTCAAAGCCAACACATTTTCTAACACCAAGGCTTTTAGCCTTACCCAATTGTTGTTTACCATACCAAAATTGGGCCTGCCCATTTTTATTTTTTTCATTGCCGATTTCATTTGGGGAGGAAAAGCAGGCTTATTCTCGTTGGCCTTTTTTGGGGGATTGGGAATTGTTTTCAAACATTATATCCTGAACCATTTGGCCAAAATATATACCCTTGGAAAGCACAAAACCATAGCAGCATTTACAAAAAATTAAATCCCATGATCCGCATAAATAACCTTTCTAAAAAATATGACGATAAACAAGTTTTAAACATTGAGAACTTGGTCATAGAAAAAGGAGAACGATTTGGATTGGTCGGGAATAACGGCGCCGGAAAAACAACGCTCTTTAATTTAATATTGGATTTGGTAAAACCCCATACGGGCGACATATACAATAAAGACATATCCGTCAGCGAAAGCGAGCTATGGAAAAAACACACCTCAGCTTTTATCGACGAAAGCTTCCTGATTGGCTACCTATCCCCAGAGGAGTACCTGAATTTTGTCGCGGAACTCAGAGGTGTAAATGAAGAACAATTAAAGAGCTGGATCCATTAATACGAACCATTTTTAACGATGAGGTTTTGGGGCAAAATAAATACATCAGGAATCTATCCAAGGGAAATCAAAAGAAGGTAGGCTTGGTCGCCTCCTTTATCGGGAACCCCGAGTGTGTTATATTAGACGAAGCTTTTGCCAATCTGGACCCTAGCTCTCAAATTCGGTTTAAAGAAATCATCAAAAAACATATCGATGACAAATCGACTACATTTTTGATTTCAAGCCACGATTTAAGCCATGTTACTGAAGTTTGTGAACGCATTGTTTTGTTGGAAAAAGGAATTCCTATAAAGGACATCAAAACAGACTCAGAAACTTTTGATCAGCTGGAAGCCTATTTTAAGGCCTAGTAGAATACTAAATCCGCATTTTTGTAGTTATTATAAAAAAAGATTTCATTGAATAAAAGGGTTTCAATAGGCACATCCGTCATTGCTGTTTTGTTTTTTTTCTGGAGTTGTTCCACGCAAAAAAATAAAATGGTAAACCGCTCGTATCATTCCCTTACCACAACTTTTAATGTGCTCTTTAATGGCGAGGAGTCCTTCGATGTTGGGGCTTCAATTTTATCGCAAGTACACGACGATAATTTTTTTGAGGTTTTGGAGGTAGAACCCATTGTGGTCAACGGAGAACGGATGGATCAAACCACGATTGTCCCTGGATTCGCTCGTGCAGAGGAAAAAGCGGTGAAAGCCATTCAAAAACACTCCATGAATATCAATGGAGTTCAGCACAACAACAAAATTGACGAGGCCTACCTTCTGTTGGGTAAGGCACGTTACTTTGACCGACGTTTTTTTCCCGCCATGGAGGCCTTTAATTACTTGTTAGAAAACTATGCCGACCAGAGTACCTATGTAGAAGGGAGAATTTGGAGAGAAAAAACGAATATTCGATTGAAAAACAATGAATTGGCAATAAAGAACCTTCGAAGTTTGGCGCGGGCCATAACCCCCAAAAGCCGATTCCACAGCCCCGCAAATGCTACATTGTGTCAAGCATTTATAAATACGGAACAGTTGGATTCCGCCTGCTATTACATCAGAAATGCAGCTCAGTCAGCCAAAAATAACGACAAACGAGGTCGGTACTATTTTTTAACAGGGCAATTATACGAAAAGCTTCAAAAGCCAGACTCCGCCTTGTGGGCCTATGAACAGGTGGTGGGCCTGAACCGAAAAACACCCCGCCCATACTGGATCAATGCGCAGATAAAAAGATTGCAAATCAGAAGTATAAGGGACAGCATTGATCCCATTGAATCCTACGAAAAGCTGGCTAAAAACTATGAAAATTTTGTCTATGATCACTGGATCAACCGCGCGATAGGGATTCATTATTTTGAGCAGCAAAAGGACAGCCTGGGAAAGCATTACCTAAATTTGTCACTGAGGTCAGCGCACATCGATCTTCCTACAAAAAAAGCCAATTATCGTGATTTGGCAAATTTCAACTTTGAAGGTGGGAGATATGTAGATGCAGGAGCTTATTTGGATAGCTTATTGGTATCATTAGCTGACGGGACTGCTATCAAAAGAAAAACACAAAGAGAGCGGGACAATCTCAATGGGGTTATCAAATACGAAGAAATTGTTCGAGTTACCGACAGTCTTCTTTACATTACCTCAATGGACAAAGAAGCACAATTGACCTTTTTTGAGGAACACATTAGAAAGAAAGAAACAAGGGCGCTGGATAAAGTAACTGCGGATGAAAAACCCAGTTTTCCTTTTTTTGGAAGATCCAATAAGGCCAATGTATTTTACTTTTACAACCCCATGCTTGTGGTGCGAGGGCAACAACAGTTCCTTTCTACCTGGGGCGATCGTCCCAATACCGATAATTGGGCAATTGCATCTGCCATCCGTTTAATCCCAGAGCAAACCAATGGAGATGGCACAGAAGAACAAGAAGAACCCGAAGCCTTTTTTGTTGAAAAACCTGAGAATTATGTAAATACACTGCCCAAAACCCCCAGTGAAATAGACAGTATTAAAAAGCTCAATCATAATGCCTACCTACAACTGGGCATGATTTACAAAGAAAGTTTTAAAAATAATGAATTGGCCAAAGCGCGTTTGGATCATCTGCTCACGCTTGAACCCTCAGCAGAATTGGCAGCACCAGCCTATTATCACCGCTATAAAATCTACGAAAGTGAAAAGTCCCCAAAAGCGAAAGCGTATTTTAACATCATTGTAAATGAATACCCCGATTCTCCCTATGGGCTCTTACTCAGCAGCGAGAACATCAACTCCTCCCTTTTTAAAACACCCGACACGGTCTATGAAAACCTGCTAAAAACATTCCAAAACGCAGACTTCGACTTGTTTTTTGAACAAGCACAAGCCTATAGCGTTCTTTTAAATGGCACTCCGATACAACCCAAATTTGATCTGCTGATGGCCCACTACAACGGACGATTAAAAGGGAGAAAAGCCTGGGCCAACACCCTGGAGGATTTTGTGCTAAAATATCCTGAAACCCCAGAGGCAAACCGGGCGCAAGAAATGATAGGACAATTGAATTTGACTGATTCATTGGAAAGAGAAAAGATCGTTTACCTGAACTACAAGTGGATATTTACCTTCAAATCTGCGGATTCTCTATCATTGAATAACATCAAAACTGAAATTGAAGAGGCATTGACAGCAATCCCCGATAACGGCTGGTTTTTGTCTGTGGATCGGTTCAATGAAACAGAAACCTACTTGGTATTACATGGGATTCGGGATCGCAGACAACTCAATGAGTGGAAAAAACACTTTAAGAATGAGGACTCAAGCGTATTGGATTCAAATAATTTTGTAGTTTTATCAGCCGATTACAAAAGAATGTTATTAGACAAAACACCGACTACCCATGAAAAATAATGATATAAATGGTAACTACAGTAGAATAGAACAATCAACTCAAGTAAAGGGAGACATTGTTTCAGAGAGCGATCTTAGAATAGACGGTTTCCTCGACGGATCCATCAAAACCAAAGGCAAGTTGGTGGTAGGGAAAAGCGGAAAAATCAAAGGTGTCGTTAATTGTTCTAATGCCGATGTAGAAGGGGCCATCAGCGGGAAATTATTTGTTGCAGAAACCTTGAGCCTTAGGGCTACCAGCAGTATAGAGGGAGAGGTATTGATCGGTAAGCTGATTGTTGAGTCAGGGGCTTCTTTTAACGCTTCTTGTTCTATGAATAAAGAAGGAAAAGTGGCCGATTTTAAGCTGCTTAAAAAAGACCCCGAGAAAAATCATGAAAAAACAGCCTAAGAGCTGGCTGGTATTTTCAAGTCTGGCTTTTCAAATAGGAATCGTAATGTACCTCATGGTTTCTTTGGGGGAATGGGTCAGAGAAAAGTGGGAGATCATCTCCAATTGGCCTACTTTAGTGGCCTCTTTCACAGGACTGGTCGTGGTGGTCTACATGATCAATAAACAAGGTAAAAGATATTAAGTTAATCCTAAACAATACACGGAGCTTTTCTTTAAAGCTTTTTTTATGGATGGCGATTTTGTTCGGGCTTCACACCTCTGCGTTGGCGTATTTTGATGCAAAGATATTTCAAGAGCTCCTGATCACATGTTATGTGTTCAATACTCTAACAGCAATTATATTTCTTGGGTTTTTACTGTGGGTCTCTCGCATCAATCCAGCGCTTACAGGGTGGATTTTTCTTTTGACAACGGCCCTAAAATTCATGCTCTTTTTTATAATTGTCTATCCTCTTTTTCAATTTGATAAAGAGACAAAAACGATAGAATTTTTTACTTTTTTCACACCCTATTCGCTCGCACTTTTCTCAGAAATTCTTCAGCTGTCAAAAATTTTAAATGCCGACAAATAATCTTTCTGAAAAACTTTAAAATATATTTTAAAAGTATTTTATTTAAAAGTCTAATCGCTTACATTTGCACCACATAAAAAGCTTTAAGTTTAGCGGCCATTATGCCAAAAGGATTTTACCTTTTTTTGATTACTATTTTGCTGTTTTCGGTCAACTCCTCCTATGCGAAGGAATCCGAAAATGAAAACGCCCCTACAGATCTTAAATCTGAAATCAAAGCTTACATTCTTCACCACTTAGAAGACACCCACGACTTTAACCTTTTGTCATATACCGACGACACCAGCGGAGAAAAAGTTTATGTAGGCATGCCACTGCCAGTGATACTCTGGGACGAGGGACTTAAAATATTTTCTTCATCAAAGTTAAAACACGGAAAAAATGTCGTCGAAGCTGGAGGGAACTATTATAAGTCCTACCACGGAAAAATATACAAAACAGACGCACAAGGTACGATTGAATACGATGACAGCCACCACCCCACCAATGTTAAACCCCTGGATTTTTCCATTACCAAAAATGTAGTCTCCATACTTTTTACAGCCATAATAATGTTGTTGCTTTTTAAAGGCTTGGCTGACTCCTACAATAAAAATGGAATGATCGCCAAAGGCGTGGGTCGCTTTTTTGAGCCAATTGTCTTGTATGTCCGCGACGAAATTGCCATTCCCAACATAGGCGAAAAACACTATAAGAGATTTATGAGCTATTTATTGACGCTCTTTTTCTTTATTTGGTTTTTGAACCTTCTGGGATTGACACCACTGGGGATTAACGTTACCGGGAATATTGCCATCACCTTTGCATTGGCGTTGATAACATTTATCATCACCAATATCAGTGGTAAAAAAACCTATTGGAAGCACATTTTTTGGATGCCTGGCGTCCCCGTGCTGATGAAAATTGTCTTAGCCCCCATAGAGCTTTTAGGTGTTATCATCAAACCGTTTTCATTGATGATACGTCTTTATGCTAACATATCAGCCGGACACATTGTATTGATGAGCCTTATTTCGCTGATGTTTGTCTTTAGAAATTGGTTGGGATCAAGCTTATCATTTGCGCTTGCGTTTTCAATTTCTATCATAGAAATTTTAGTTGCCCTTTTGCAAGCGTACATCTTTACGGTTTTGTCCGCTTTGTATTTTGGCTTTGCAGTAGAAGAACACGATGATCATGATGATCACTAAATTGATGTATAATTTTAAATAAATAGTTAATTATGGAAATTCCAGCAATAGTAGGTGGAGGATTAGTTGTAATCGGAGTAGGTATCGGTATCGGATCTATAGGAAAAGGTGCCATGGAAGCAATCGGAAGGCAACCTGACGCTACAGGAAAAATTCAAACAGTGATGCTAATCGCAGCAGCTTTGGTTGAAGGGATTGGCTTTGCCGCTTTATTTGCATTGTAAAAGCACCATCCTAAATATTTAGGATGGCTTTTATTTAAAACCTTTTTTAAAATGGATAAATTAATCAGTGAGTTTTCTTTTGGCTTATTCTTTTGGCAGCTCCTCATATTTGTTTTTTTGCTGTTGCTCCTCAAGAAATTTGCCTGGAAACCTATTTTAGACACGGTCAACGAAAGAGAGTCCTCAATTAAAGAGGCCATGAACAAGGCTGAAGCAGCCAAAAAAGAAATGGCCTCCATTCAGGAAGACAATCAAAAAATTCTTAAAGAGGCAAGAGCTGAACGTGAAGCCTTGCTTAAAGAAGCCAGAACCAATGGCGCTGAAATTGTAGCACAAGCCAAAACCGACGCACAAGCTGAGGCGGATAAAGTTATTGCCCAAGCACAAGAATCCATTCAAAACGAAAAACGTGCTGCGATTAACGAGCTAAAAAATCAGGTAGCGCAAATTTCCTTGGAAATCGCAGAAAAGGTAATTGATTCCGAGTTGGACAGTAAAGACAAACAAGCAAAGCTGGTCGATAAATTAATAAAAGACGCCTCTTTATAAATAAACAATGAAAGCGGGAAGAGCCTCCATAAGATATGCTAAAGCACTTTTAGAATTCTCCATTGAAAACAATGCGGAGAAAAAAGTAGTAGAAGAAATGCAAAACGTTTTTTCGGTTATGGAATCCAATCCTGAGTTAGATGCAACGCTCAACAGCCCTGTGATCCCCAGTGCTCAAAAAAGAAAAATATTAAGCGATGTTTTTCCCAACCCCTCCAAAACGGTAAGCGCCCTTTATGACTTGCTGTCTCGCAACGGTAGAGAAGGGATTCTTGGAGGTGTGGCCCATCACTTTATCGCCTTATTTGACAAACACCAAGGAAAAGTTGCTGCCACAGTAACTACAGCAGTGCTTTTAACTGAGACTTTGGAAAAAGAGATGCTCAAAAAAGCAGCCACCCTTACTTCCTTGAAAGTAGAACTAAAAAACATTGTAGACCCAACCATCAAAGGAGGCTTTATCCTCAGGGTGGGAGATCTACAGTACAACGCTTGTATAGCGGACCGCTTAGAAGCATTAAAAAGAGAATTGATTACCTCCTAATACAGAAAAAGAATAATTATGGCAGATGTAAAGCCCGCTGAAGTATCAGCAATATTAAAGAATCAATTGGCTGGTTTTGAGGCCACCGCTTCTTTAGATGAAGTAGGAACCGTCCTCCAAGTAGGTGACGGGATTGCCAGAGTTTATGGTCTTACCCATGCCGAATACGGCGAATTGGTAACTTTCGAAAACGGTATGGACGGCATGGTCCTAAACCTGGAAGAAGACAATGTTGGGGTTGTACTGTTAGGCCCCTCTAAAGAAATAAAAGAAGGAAACACCGTAAAGCGTACCAAAAAAATTGCTTCCATTAATGTGGGGGAAGGTATCGTTGGAAGGGTAGTGGACACTTTGGGTGCTCCAATCGACGGGAAAGGCCCAATCGAAGGGGAAACCTATCAAATGCCATTGGAGCGAAAAGCCCCTGGCGTTATTTTTAGACAGCCGGTAAATGAGCCCCTACAGACCGGGATTAAGTCCATTGATGCTATGATTCCAGTGGGACGAGGTCAGCGGGAATTGGTGATCGGTGACCGACAAACTGGGAAAACTACCGTATGTATTGACACCATCCTCAACCAGAAAGAATTCTACGATGCAGGTGAACCAGTATATTGTATCTATGTTGCCGTGGGTCAGAAAGCCTCTACGGTAGCTGGAATTGCCAAAGTATTAGAAGATAAAGGCGCGTTGGACTACACCACTATCGTAGCCGCCAATGCCTCCGACCCTGCACCCATGCAAGTATATGCACCTTTTGCTGGAGCTGCCATTGGGGAATATTTCAGGGACACGGGCCGACCCGCATTAATCATCTACGACGATTTATCAAAGCAGGCAGTGGCCTATCGGGAGGTATCCCTTCTGTTACGTCGTCCTCCAGGACGAGAGGCATACCCAGGGGATGTTTTTTACCTCCACTCCCGTTTGCTTGAGCGTGCGGCAAAGGTCATCGCAGACGATGAGATTGCCAAGGGCATGAACGATTTGCCAGAATCTTTAAAAGACAAGGTAAAAGGAGGAGGTTCGCTTACCGCACTCCCAATAATCGAGACCCAAGCGGGTGATGTTTCCGCCTATATTCCTACCAATGTTATTTCTATTACTGATGGTCAGATTTTCTTAGAGTCGGACTTATTTAACTCCGGAGTTCGTCCAGCGATCAACGTGGGAATTTCTGTTTCAAGGGTAGGAGGTTCCGCCCAGATTAAATCCATGAAAAAGGTGGCAGGGACCTTAAAACTCGATCAGGCACAGTTTAGGGAATTAGAGGCCTTTGCAAAATTCGGCTCCGATCTCGACGCAGCAACACTCAATGTTATTGAAAAAGGGCGAAGAAATGTTGAGATTTTGAAGCAAGCGCAAAACGACCCTTTTACTGTAGAAGATCAGGTTGCAATCATTTATGCAGGTTCAAAAAACTTACTGAGAAATGTAGCTGTTGAAAAAGTCAAGGCATTTGAAACGGCATTTTTATCTACCCTAAGGAAAAAGAATAAAAAAGTACTCACCGCCCTCAAAGCGGGACAGCTCACCGACGAAGTAATCGATACTTTAAATAAAGTGGCCGAAGAAACGTCCAAAGCATTTGAATAAATAAATGGCAAACCTAAAAGAAATACGGAACCGTATTGCGTCAGTATCTTCCACGATGCAGATCACCAGTGCGATGAAAATGGTATCGGCAGCAAAATTAAAAAAAGCCCAAGACGCCATTACCGCCATGCGCCCTTATGCTAATAAACTAACAGAATTGATACAAAGTTTGAGCGGAAGTCTTGATGGAGACGGCCAAAACCCCTACACCCAACAAAGGGGCGAAGAAAACATTCTTATCATTTCCGTTACCTCCAACAGGGGTCTTTGTGGAGCTTTCAACACCAATATCATCAAAGAAACCCTAAGGTTGGCCGAGGAGAAATATGCAGGAAAAAATGTTGAGGTCATGGGCATTGGAAAAAAAGGAAGCGACATCCTCTCCAAATCCCTTACCCTAAAAAGTCGTCATGATGCCATTTATGACGACCTAAGTTTTGGCAATACTGCTGAGATCGCTCTTCAGGCCGTGGATGCTTTCGCCCAAGGCCAATACGATAAAGTTATCCTGGTTTACAACCGTTTTAAAAATGCAGCTACCCAGTTGGTAACCTCAGAACAGTTTCTTCCCATTGTAGCCGAGCAAAATACCGCCCAGCAAGTGTCAGGAGATTATATCTATGAACCTTCACAAGCGGAAATCGTAAACGAATTACTCCCGAAGTCATTAAAAATGCAGCTTTTCAAAGCTGTCAGAGATTCTTTTGCCAGTGAGCACGGCGCCCGAATGACTGCCATGCACAAAGCAACCGATAATGCAACTGAGTTAAGAAATCAACTAAAACTCACTTACAACAAAGCACGTCAGGCAGCCATCACCAACGAAATTCTCGAGATTGTGGGCGGCGCTGAGGCCTTGAATGGTTAGAAATTAGGCCGAGGGCTTCTGAACCCTGAAGGTGTTTTTTTGATCGACGTTTCTTTTTTTATCTTTAAACAAAACGTTTACATCCAAATTCCACTATTATGCCCAATAATCGTATCCATTCTATCGACGTCCTGCGCGGTTTTGACATGCTAATGATCGTGTTTGCCGATCAATTTTTTTCCAAACTCCACCAAGGCTCAGGCTCAGGTTTTACTGCTGCGATTGCGCAGCAATTCCAACATCCAGAATGGTTTGGCTTTAGATTTTACGATATCATAATGCCCTTATTTTTGTTTGTTGTAGGGGCGGTAATCCCCTTTTCATTAAAACACCGCCTCCAAAAAAATGCTCCCAAAAAAGCGTTATTCCAAAAATTGCTCAGGCGTTTTGCCATCCTTTTTTTTCTGGGGTGGATTGTTCAGGGGAACCTGCTGGCCTTTGATTGGTCCGTGTTTAAAATTTTTAGCAACACCCTTCAAGCCATTGCAGTTGGCTATGTTTTCACAAGCCTTGCATATGTATATTTAAAGCCGAAGACTCGTGTATTGATTTTTATTAGCTGTTTGATCGTCTATGGCCTATTGTTGACCCTGCCTGCCATTCCCGGTATCGGGAGAAGTACACTTCAGCCCGATGTTAACTTTGCACTCTATCTCGATCATTTGATTTTTGGTGCTTTTGACGACGGCAAACAATACACTTGGTTTTTATCTGGTTTAGGATTCACCGCCACCACCCTCTCAGGCTTATTTGCGGGAGAACTGATAAAAAAGGAAAGTAATAGAATAAAGGTTTTTAAAACCCTTATAATTTATGGGGGGATTGCATTGACTTTGGGAATCATTGGAAATACCTTTCATCCCGTAGTAAAGAAAATATGGTCTTCTACTTTTGTTTTGGTCTCCTCGGGTTTGTGTTACTTTCTAATGGCCCTTTTTTATTGGATCGTCGACATAAAACAACAACACCGCTGGACATTCTTTCTTAAAGTAATAGGGATGAATGCCATCACGGCCTATGTGATCACCCACGTACTTCCTTTTCCTAAAATTGCAGGTTTCCTGCTCTATGGCTTATCGCCCTACACGGGGAATTATTATGAACTTGTATTGGTTATTGGGGGTTTTGCTTTGCTTTATTTGTTGCTCTGGTACCTCTACAAAAACAATACTTTTATAAAGGTTTAGTCCAGCCCATTTATAGGGCTTCCTATGCCTTTTAGCAGTCAGGGAGAAAATATGCAGACCCTATTGTTGAATACTAACGACCACTTTTACTATTTTCTTCATAAAAAAATATTAAGTCAATCTCTACACGCTGTGCTTTCAGGGTGCTTTTTGTATTTTTGAAGAAATCATTAAAATGTTAGAAATTCCAGTTCGTTTTGTTGGCCCAGGAGCATTGCCCCACTACGCTACGCCACAGTCAGCAGGGATGGACCTCCGTGCCCATATAGAGGAGCCTATTACCTTGGGTGTATTGGAGCGCAAGATCATCCCGACAGGTCTGTCTATTGCATTACCCGAAGGCTACGAGGCGCAGGTACGCCCGAGAAGTGGACTGGCCGCTAAAAATGGAGTAACTGTGCTCAACGCCCCTGGAACAATTGATGCTGACTACCGCGGAGACATAGGGGTAATATTAGTAAATCTTTCTAACGAACCTTTTACGGTTGCACCACAAGATCGCATTGCCCAATTGGTAATTGCGCAATACAGTCAAGTCAAGTGGAAAGCCGTAGAGGCCCTACCCCAGTCCGAAAGAGGGCAGGGAGGCTTCGGAAGTACAGGAAAAAAATAAATTAAAGCTTTTGTTTAAATTAAAAAGATAATATATTGAAAATCATTGTTCCAATGGCAGGAAGGGGATCAAGGCTAAGACCCCACAGCCTGACCGTTCCTAAGCCTATGTTGCCTGTTGCTGGCGCCCCAATTGTAGCCCAATTGGTAAATGAAATTGCCCGAGTAGTTGATCAACCCATAGATGAAGTGGCTTTTATTTTGGGCGACCCTGCCTTTTTTGGCTCAGAAATAGAAGAAGAGTTGACCCAAGTTGCCGATAACTTAGGGGCTAAAACCTCCATTTACCGACAATTGGAACCCTTGGGAACTGGGCATGCTGTAATGTGTGCTGCCGATTCTTTGTCTGGTCCAATAATTGTCGCTTATGCCGATACCCTTATCAGAACCGACTTATCCTTGGACTCCTCCGCCGATGGGATGATATGGGTAAAAAAAGTAGAAAACCCCAAAGCTTATGGCGTTGTAAAAATGAATACCGAAAACCAGATCACCGCGCTGGTGGAAAAACCCGAAGAATTTGTCTCTGACCTGGCGGTGATTGGAATTTATTACTTTAAAGAGGGTGCAGTCATAAAGGCAGCTTTGGAAAAGACCATGGAAGAGGAACGCGCCCCTGGCGAAGAGTTCTTGTTGAATGAAGGCATCTTGGACATGATGGAAAAGGGTGCGGTTTTTACCCCTGGCGCTGTCAAAGAGTGGATGGATTGCGGCAATCCAAAGATTACGCTGGAAACCAACACCAAAATGTTGGAGATCCTAACCGAGGAAGGCGCAGCGCTTGTGGCCAAGGATGTGGTATTGGAAAACAGTACAATCATTCCCCCCTGTTTTATTGGCCCTGGAGTGGTGCTAAAAAATTCTACAATAGGCCCTTACTCTGCAGTAGGCGAGGGGACCCAGATCGAGAACTCTACCTTGATTAAAAGTTTAGTTCAAAAACACACAGTTATAAAAAATGCCGAATTACAGGGCGCCATGATCGGTAACCACGTGGTTTATGACGGATCATTTAATTTTGTCAGTATTGGCGACTATTCCGAATTATCATAATATGAAGCAGCAACCTCTTACTGGATTATGGATCAAAACACCTATTTTGATTGCGCTGATGGTGGTTGCGGCTTGTAAAGCACCTGCCCTTCCTCCCAGTAGGGTACCGATGAAAAACATCGAAACTAAAGAGCTGACCAAGTCAATTGGAAAACAGCAATTGGACTATAAAAAATTTAGATCCCGGGTTAAAACAACCTACGACGATGGAAGACGAAAACAACAAATCATCGTCAATATGCGGTTGGAGAAAGCCAAATCTATATGGATGAGCGCCAACATGATTGTCCCCATTGCCAAACTGCTGATCACTCCCAAAAAGGTTTCTTTTTACGAGAAGTTTCAAAAGACTTTTTTTAAAGGGGACGTTTCTTTTATAAACGAACAATTCAACACCAATTTTGAATTTTCTGACTTGCAAAATCTTTTGATGGGGCTGCCCCTTTCCGATATTAATCGGGGTCGTTGGGAGACCATTTCCCATCCCAAGTATTATATTTTAACCCCCCGCTCCAACAATATACGATTTCGTCCCACTTTTTTCTTTGACCCCGAGAGCTTCCAACTTTTGGAACAGCGATTTATGGTGCCAGGAACTGCGCAATCTCTAACCGTTAAATACCTTAACCATCAAAAGGTAGAAGGAGTATTTGTTCCAGGTGAAGTCCACATTTCACTCTTTGATGGAAATGCATTGACCAGAATTATAATGGAATACACCCGGGCGGATTTCCCTGATCGGTTGAGTATTCCCTTTGATATCCCACAGGGCTATAAACCAATAGAAATGTAATGCAAAGCTTCAGAAAGCACTGTATTCTTCTTTTCCTTTTCCTCAGTGCACTGGGAATGGCCCAATCCAATGCTGCCCGCCAAAAATCTCTTGAAAATCAAAAAAAGAGACTGCAAGCAGAGATCAAACAAATCAACGGCTTGCTCTTTAAAAATTCCAAAAAGGAAAAGTCTGTTTTATCTCAAGTAGAAGACCTTAGCGTTAAAATATCAGTCCGAAACGATTTGGTAAAAGTCAACAACGAACAAGCCAATCTGCTGACCCGACAGATAAATGTCAACCAAAGAAACATTACTAATTTGAGAAAAGAACTCGAGCTTTTAAAAATGGACTATGCCGAAATGATTCGTAAGTCTTATAAGAGTAACTCTTCACAGAATCGATTGATGTTTTTATTTTCCTCCGAGGATTTTCTTCAGGCCTATAAGCGCATTCAATACATGAAGCAATACGCAAATTTTAGAAAGAAACAAGGGGAAGAAATCGCGGAAAAAACCAAAACACTACAAGAACTTAACGCCCGTTTATTGGAGCAGAAAGCCCAGAAAGAAAACCTGGTCAAAGAAAACCGAAAAGTACAACAGGCATTGGAGCAAGAACGCAAGTCCCAGCAAAGACTTATTTCGAGTTTGAAGAGCAAATCGCGGTCGATGGCGCAAGAGATCAAAACAAAACAACGGAAAGCGGCGGCCATTGATCGTGAAATAGACCGATTGATTCGAGAGGCCATCGCTGCCTCTAACAGGGCTGCTGGCAAAAAATCTCAAAGCACGTTTACCCTTACCCCAGAGGCAAAGTTGTTGGCCAAGAACTTTGTTGCCAACAAGGGAAAGCTTCCTTGGCCTGTAGAAAAAGGTGTCGTGATTCAGCGGTTTGGCACCCAACCCCACCCTGTGGTCAAAACCACGATGATCAAAAGTAATGGAGTAACCATTGCGACTTCTCCCCAGGCAGAAGCAAGGGCTGTTTTTGAGGGTGAAGTAATGTCAATCCTCAGCTTTAAAGGGAGTAACCCTACCGTTTTGATTAAACACGGAAATTTTATAACGACCTATAAAAACATGGGTAAAGTGTACGTCAAAAAAGGAGAAAAAGTAGTGGCGAAGCAGCCCATTGGCGAAATATTCTCGCACCCCCAGACGGGCAAAACGACCTTGCAGTTCAGCGTGTTTAGCAACTCCACACCGCAAAATCCCAAAAGCTGGATTTACAGGATGTAGCTTATTTTTCTTCTAAATACCACGCCTCTTCCTGGAGAGAGAACCGTATGAAATTGTGTAAATTTAAAGCTTTGCGCTTTGAAGTAAAACGACCGTAGGCTACTCGGTGTAGTCCTTCCGGATTGATTTCGGTAAAAGCAGCATCATAACCGTTTGCTTTCAATTGCGCCAATTTTTTTTCAGCATTGTCTATGGACCTGTAGGAGCCAGCGATAACGCTAAAATATGGCGTTGTCATAACCGCTTGTTCCGCAACTTCAGGCAGGGCCTCTAAGTTGAGGTCTACTTGATCCAACGCGCCCAAGTCAAAGGTCGCTTTTTGTACATTGCTTTTTATTTTCTTTTGCGCCATTTCAGTTGCTTTGGCTTTTTCACTCGCCAAGTATTCCTGACCGAAATAATACACCGCTCCAATTAAAACGATGCCAATCACCCCAACTGCTGCATAACGCACTAGGGGAGATTTTTCTTTTTTCTCTTCTTTTTTTGATGGGGTGAACATCATATTGTCATTTTTTCCTTTTTCCATAATGGGTGGGGATTTTGGTGATTCGTTAATTTTTAGTGGGTGTATTGCTTTTCTGGTAAAACGCTCCAATCCAAACGAACTGAGATCGAAGTTTATCGATCCATAGGGAGAAAAACTAATTCTTTTGTGAGGATTTAGCTGCATTTCACCAATACCAGCAAAACTCAAATGCTGGGTGTTCAATCGTTGTTTCCAAACAATTACCTCTCTTTCTATTTTTCGGAGGGCTTGCTCGTAGGATACCTTTTCTTTTTTGGCCATATAATTTGCCAGTATACCGTCATTACTTTTTAGGAGACTGTTAAAACTCACTTCCTTTTTCGGAGGAGAAAAAACATCCGTATCAGGATGAATCAACACAGGAACAGAACGGGTGAGGAAAGCCCCAAAGTTGGGAACAGTTACACACTCGTGCTGGTAGAGTAACTCCTTGATGTATTGCTGCAATGACATACTCAAATATAAGAATATTTCTGTCCTTTAATAACGATGAATATTTATGTTATTATATTTGACAGCCCCTAAATTTTATTTTTTTACCATGAACCGTCTCCAAGCCTGCCTTTTTTTGCGAATGATCCCCGGATTGGGCAACGTTAGCAGCAAAAAATTATGGGAATTCAGCACTAGCCCTGAAGCGATTTTTGACCGATCACCCGAGGATTTCCTGTCATTAGAAGGGATTGGTAAAGTATTGATCGACCACCTCAAGGGCTGGAGAAAATATGCCGACGCTGTTTACAAGGAGGAGGAAAAAATAAACAAACACCAAATCAAGCCGATTTTTCTTGGAGACCCTGCCTATCCCAAAACCCTTTCCTTTTGCCCCGATGCCCCCTTAGTTTTATTCTCTAAAGGGAATTTCAGCTTTACCCAACGCAGGCTCATCAGTATTGTGGGTACCCGTTCTTGTGACGCCCACGGTGAAAAGCTCTGTCGTGAATTAATTCAGGGGCTTCAAGGGGTAAACCCGATGATTGTGTCTGGTTTTGCGCGAGGCATCGACATCATTGCACACCACCAAGCGATAAAATCTAAGTTACCGACCTTGGCTTGTATGGCCCACGGGCTGAATCAAATTTACCCTCCAGAGCATCAGGCCTATGTTGCGGAAATGGAAGCTGACGGGGGCTTTGTTTCTGAATTTATGTTGGACGAAAAATTTGATCGAAAACATTTTTTGATCCGCAACAGAATCATCGCTGGCCTGTCCCACGCCACCGTGGTCATTCAATCCAAGATCCGCGGTGGTAGCATGATCACCGCCAACTTTGCGCACCAATACAATCGGGAACTATTTGCTTTCCCTGGCCAAGTTGGAAAAGCGGTACACGGGGGATGTCACCAGCTGATCCGTTCCCAAAAAGCCCAACTCATCACCGGAGCCGATGATCTCATTCAAGCCATGGGGTGGACGCCAACCCCTCAGCCCCAGGGTGTACAAAAAAAGTTATTTGTGAACTTGGAAGACGAAGAAAAAGTGATTTTTGATTGCTTTAAATCGGTGGCTCAAGAAAGCTTAGATAATATTGCCCTTTCCACGGGTTTCTCTATCAGTAAAACCGCTACACTTTTGTTTAAGTTGGAAATGAAAGGTTGTGTTAAACCGCTACCGGGAAAATTATTTGAGTGGATCTAATACCCTAATTTTTTTCGTACCCGAATCAATACTTCGTCGGCAACATGGGCTGCCTTTTCAGCGCCAAGAGTCAAAGCTTTTTCCACCGTCTCGGGCTGATCGTTGTAGAAATTGAATTTTTCCCTTTCTGTTTTAAAATTCTCCAGCACCAATTCATACAAGGCCTGCTTGGCATGACCATATCCCATTCCTCCCTCCAAATATTGTTTTTTTAAAGTGAGGATTTGATCTGGAGATCCCATTAATGAAAACAACTTAAACACATTACACGCATCGGGATCTTTGGGGGCCTCCAAGGGGGTACTGTCGGTTTGTATGCCCATGATTTGTTTTCTCAGGGCTTTATCGGGTTGGAAAATATCGATGATGTTGTTTTTTGACTTGGACATTTTATTCCCATCCGTACCGATTACATATTGGGTACTTTCCTGAATTTTAGCCTGGGGCATCACAAAGGTATCTCCCATCTGATGGTTAAAACGGGCGGCGACATCACGGGTCATTTCCAAGTGCTGTAACTGGTCTTTGCCTACGGGAACCACCTCGGCGTCGTAGATCAAAATATCGGCGGCCATCAACATGGGATAGGTAAACAAGCCTGCATTCACATCTTCCAATTGGCCCGCTTTGTCCTTAAATGAGTGGGCCAGCGTCAAACGCTGAAAAGGAAAAAAACAACTGAGAAACCAGGCCAAGGTGGTGACCTGACTCACATCACTTTGGCGATAAAAAACAGTTTTCTCAGGGTCCAATCCGCAGGCGAGCCATGCAGCTGCCGTGGCAAAAGTATTCTTCTTTAACTGAGCCCCATCCTTGACTTGGGTGATGGAGTGGAGGTCTGCGATAAACAGAAAAGCTTCATTGGACTGATCTTCGGCCATTTTGATTGCTGGAAGTACAGCCCCCAACAAGTTTCCCAAGTGGGGAACACCAGTGGACTGAACACCTGTTAAAATCCGTGCCATTTTAATTTTTTTTGTAAAGGTACGGTTCCTATTATACGAGCACAACTATTTTTTGGCCACCCGCTGTTTACACAGGATTACTATGGCAGCTCAGACACTACATATTTTAGAGAAAAACGCACTAATTAATTTATATTTGATGCATGAGAAAAATCTTACTCCTACTGTGGAGAATGTGGTTTTATTTATTGTCATCCACCCTTGTGATAATATTATTTCCTTTACTGGCATTGCTGTTATTGTTCCCTGACGGTTACCGTCCATTCTTTTGGATTGCGCGAAATCTCTGGGCCAGAACCGTGTTATTGGGTACAGGATTCTGGATGAAAAAAACTTTTAAAACAACCGTAGACCTCAAAAAAAGTTATATGCTGGTAGCCAATCATTCCAGCTATATAGATATCATGCTGATGTTTGCCGCCGCTCCTACTCCTTTTGTTTTTGTCGGCAAAAAAGAATTGGTTAAAATTCCTTTTTTTGGATACCTCTACAAACGCGCGGCCATTATGGTGGACCGCAGCAGCTCCAAAAGCCGGTATGGGGTCTATGGCCGTGCCAAAAAAGTATTGCAAAAAGGCTATAGTGTTTGCATTTTTCCAGAAAAGGAATACACAGACGAAACCATATTGCTGAACCCATTTAAACAGGGTGCTTTTAAAATTGCTATAGAACATGAGCTGCCCATTTGTCCCATGGTTTTTTTAGACTGTAAAAGAAAATTTCCATGGTACACCACCCATGGCTACCCTGGCGTATTGCGGGTGGACATCCACCCGACCCTGCCCACGGCCGGATTGGGAGAAAAGGACATCCCTGAGCTACAACAAAAGACCTATAATCTCATTGCATCCGAACTGTTAAATGACGGTGAACAGGCCGCTGTGGAGGCCATTGACGTTTGGAAAAAATCAAAAAAATTAAGTTAATCAAGTAGGCTGGTTATGGGGATTGTTGGTTGATCGAAGTCCCTCAGTGCGTTGATCAATTTTAACCCATTAAACAATTTGAGGTCCTTGACGTGAATCGGCTTTTCTCGGATTACTCCCTTGGACAACAACCGAGCGCGACAGGTTCCGGCCAACAAAGGTGCCGCTGGTGTCCACCAATGCGCGCCATCATAAAAAACAACATTGGCATAGGAGCTGTCTGTTATCCATCCGTTTCGAACAATCAGTACATCGTCGCAATGGCCACGTTGGGCAAACAGTAGCTCTAAATTTTCTCGCTTACTATATTTATAGGTATAGTCTAAATTTTCAACAGCGACCAATTGAATCTGCTGGATGTTTTGCATTTTATAGTGTTGAAAATAATGCTCCTTATGGGCAGCATCATAGCTGATCTTTAGTTTTACTTTTCCTTGGGAAAATTTTTTGGGCACCTGGATGCCGTCTACGAGATTAAATGTGGGGGGTTTTCCAAAAAGCGTGCTGTAGGCCTGTTGAAACCGAAGTTGGTGCCATTCGGTGTGGAGAATGTTTCCGTCCAATACACAAAGGGATTCAAACAACGGGAACATAGATCTTTTCTATCAGTTCATTATACTCGGATTCCATATCGCTGAGAAAGGTTATGCCACCGCCGCTGCGATAGAGTAATTGGTTGTTTTTTTCTTCAATAAAACGGATGTTGACCGCACTGTCCAGTTCCTCCCCATCAAAATATCCGAAGATACCGGTATAATACCCTCTGGGGTCTTGTTCTACCTCCTGAATGATGGAAACGGTTTTTGCTTTTGGTGCACCACAAATAGATCCTGCTGGGAGCATGCTCAGCAGTAAATCGGGCAATTGACTTTTCCAATCGGGGGGAAGTTTTCCTCTGATTTCTGAGCTGGTGTGGTAGATTTCGTTTTTTTGAGTTTTGATTTTGTCGAGGTACCGGAAGCGTTTGACTTGGACTTCTTTGGCCACTTTGGACAGATCATTGCGGATGAGGTCCACGATGGTATTGTGTTCATTGATTTCTTTGGGGTCGGTGGTCAATGTATTTTGGGCGTCGGGCAAACGAGCGTCGATGGTACCCTTCATGGGGTAGGAATAGATATGGTCGTTTTTGATTTTTACAAAACACTCGGGCGAATAGACCACAAAATCCCCTTGGTGATGGAGTTTATATGGGGCTTTTGCCCAGTGGAAAACGTCTTCCAAGTCCAGTGGGGTTTCAATGGCCGAGGGAAAAGTAAGGTTTAACAAAAAAGAGTTTCCCTTGTAAATTTCATCGATGACCCTTTGGTAGGCATGGGTGTAGGTTTCTTTGGCCACGGGCTTTATGGACAGCGGTATAGGCTTGGGTTTTCGGGTTGTGGGATCAAAATTTCGAAAGCCTTTGATGTCAAAGAGAAAGCCGAGGTCTTTGGCCTCTTCCAAGGGGCAAAGCACAGGCTTTTGCATTTCGAAATCGATCAGAAAAAAAAAGGGCTTTTGCGTGGCAGCCCAAGTCGACATTTTTGTTTTAAAAGCTGATAGGTCCAATGCCTTGTTGCGGGTTGAGGAATGTTTACTCTACGGCCTTAACGGTGTCCATGATTTTCTTTTCCAGTTCCTCCATCAGCTCCAGGTTGTCCTCTAAGAGCACTTTGACGGCATCGCGGCCTTGCCCCAATTTGGTATCTCCATAGCTGAACCAAGAGCCCGATTTTTTGATGATTTCGTAGTTGACTCCCAAGTCGATGATTTCCCCTATTTTGGAAATACCTTCGCCATACATGATGTCGAACTCAGTGGTACGGAAGGGCGGCGCTACTTTGTTTTTTACCACTTTTACACGGGTTTTATTCCCCATCACCTCAGCGTCTCCACTTTTTATCTGTGTAGATCGGCGGATGTCCAAGCGAACGGAGGCGTAAAATTTCAGCGCATTTCCACCAGTGGTGGTTTCGGGATTGCCAAACATAACTCCGATTTTTTCTCGCAGCTGATTGATAAAGAAAACGGTACAATTGGTCTTACTGATAGAGGAGGTAAGCTTTCGCAAAGCCTGTGACATCAGTCGGGCGTGGAGTCCCATTTTGGAGTCTCCCATTTCCCCTTCAATTTCACTTTTGGGGGTCAGTGCGGCCACAGAATCGATGACGACCACATCGATGGCACCAGAGCGGATGAGGTTGTCAGCAATTTCAAGCGCTTGCTCACCGTGGTCGGGTTGTGAGATGATGAGTTCACTGACGTCTACCCCCAGTTTTTCGGCATAGAAACGGTCAAAAGCGTGCTCGGCGTCGATAAAAGCTGCTATTCCGCCTGCTTTTTGGCACTCGGCAATGGCGTGCAGGGTAAGTGTGGTCTTTCCTGACGACTCAGGACCGTAGATTTCTACGACCCGCCCCCTTGGATATCCACCAACACCCAGGGCCAAATCCAAACCGATGGAACCTGAAGAAATGGCCTCTACTTCCTCGATGGCTTCGTCACCCAATTTCATAACGGCGCCTTTACCGTAGGTTTTGTCTAGCTTGTCTAAGGTCAGCTGTAAGGCTTTCTTTTTTGCTTCATTTGCGTCTGCCATAATGCGCTCTTTTTAGCGAATTTACTATTTCTGTGGCTCGGGGACAATAGAGACGTAAAAGGATTATTAACAATATCGGGTCAATTATTGTCTTCCAATGGGGAATGGCCTTCCAACTTAAAATCCATTGCACGAATATCAGGGCGCGGCCCATGGCCACAGCAAGTCTTTTTTTGAGGCATATTCCTACATTGCGCTGTTGGACCATCCCCCTTTTTTTCTTGGGCTAAGTGTATAAAAACCTTAAGTATTTATGTCAGCTACCCTATGTCCAGTTTCCCCCACGGTGGCTTGGAGGGCCTGTTGGTATAGTAAAAAAACAATTGTGGAAGAAGTGTCAATACAGGGGGTAACCTACTGAACTCCAGCAGATCCCCATAGCAACAGAAAAAATATTTTGTATTTTGAAATACTAAACCTCAATATCATGAACAACAAAGCACTTTTTACTTCTACTTTGACCGGAACCATCGTCTATTTTTTATTGGGATGGTTGTTTACGGGATCTTGTTTAAGGACCTGTACCCCTCTAATGCGGGGGAATCCATGCTGTTTATCTTTTTAGGCTGTTTGTTTTACGCGCTTGTCTTTTCCCTAATCTATTCCCGTTGGGCAGGGGTAAGCACTTTTAAAAGCGGGGCTGTAATCGGGTTTATACTCGGCACCCTTTATGCCAGCAGCATGAGCTTTTTTATGGCATCCTCGTCGGGAACATTGGACACTGAACGTTTTATTACCGAGATCCTTATTGGTATGGTCACCACAGGACTTATGGGCGGGGTAATCGCCTGGACGATTGGTAAGGCCAAGTAATTTTAAACGGTTAATTTATAATGCCCACAAAAGTGGGCATTTTTTTTGATGGGGTGGAGGTCTAATGTAAGAATAGCCCAACCAGTACACCCCCACAATCTATTATAATCACGCCCATTAAAGGTCCTAAACCTATTACTATATCCCCACTTTTTTTATGTTCAGGGAGCGATGATATTAATTAACATACCTGCTTTATGTTTTTACGACTTATATTCATTTCTCTTTTTTTGTAATAATTCTTTTAGCTCGTCAAAATTTATTTGCAAAAGGTCTGAAGAAATACTAAACGGTGACCCATAAAGCTTTTGGTTTATTTTCATAGTATTTCGTCTAATGGGGTTTTTAACTTTTTTAAGATAGTCTTGAGGGTTATTTAAGATAAATAATAAAAACCTTTCGCTCATTACCTTTAAAATCTTAATCTCTTGAACATCAGCCCATGGAATAATTCCAATAGACAGAGCGCTTGAATTGTCTGTAACGCCTTGTTTATTAATTACCAAACCTGCTTTTTTTTCAGAAATTTTTTGGATCATAGACACGGCTATAATCCCAAAAAAAATTGCAGAAAAAAGTCCTAATCCAAAAATAAAATTCGAATTTCCGTACAACCAATGAATTGTTTCTGGCGGACTTGTGAGAAACCACAGACCAACGCCAACAAATACAATTGAACCCAATAATGTCAGGAACATTTTCTTCTTACTCAAGGGCATTATTATTTGATCATGCTGGGTTATCATCTGTTTTTTTGGGAATATTTTTTTTAGGTTTCACATCAATTTATTTTGGGCTTTTACCCCATTTATTACCTTCTTTTTGTCCGTCTGTAACCAATAAAACGATCAGCCATATGGATCCAATCAAAGGGATTAATGCAATTAAAAGCATCCACCCACTTTTTCCTACATCATGAAGACGTCTAACTGCAACAGCCAACCCAGGAATCAAAACAGCCAATCCATATAAGAAATACAAAACACCATAGGGCAGTTCCCCTGTGGTTAATCCTAAAAATTTATCCAATGTCATCGCGACAATAGAAAAAAACATATGGAACAAAACAAACATCCAATATTCCTTTCTTCGGGCTCTTCCGCAAAAGTCAGCGTACTGTTTTAAAACTTTTAAATACCAGTTCATAATTTATTACTTAAGATTCCTACTCTTAAAGTTTTTCGGTTTCACTCCGTTTTTTTTAGTGGGTTCTGGGCTCCACATTCTTATCTATCCAAACCAAGACAAAGCGCATTGACATAAAAAAAAATCCGAAAATATAGTATGGGAAAGGACTTGGGGTCTTTTCTCAACATCAATATACAAAAAAATGATCTTTTTGACTTTTACAATTGGTCATGGAGGTGCTCCAAGGGACCTGATTGTTTTGGGTCTTTTTTAAGCAGCTTCTGTTGACAATCCTGTCAATAAAATCCATAACCATTTATGGTTTTTGATAAAACAAGCCCCTAATTTTATTAAAAAATGATTAACCATGAACGACCGACCCAACGACTTGTTACGCATACGTCCGGAAATCAAGAAAACCAAGGTATATCCCAATATGGGGACAGAGGAACGCTTTCAAAACGAAACCCTGCGGCCGATTTTAAAACTGCAAAATCCGCTTTTGATTGAGGTCTTCCACAACTATATCGAGAAGCGAAAAGGTGTTTTTTATGAGTTGAGTCTCGAAAAAAAACTGGCCTATATAGAAACCAGTTTAATTAAAGATCAAAAGTTCCGTAATTCAGTAAAAGGGATGATCATTGGGCAATTTACGGTGGCGGAATACCGCTGCTACAAACAGCAATCTTCATCGTTAAACAAACGCATGATGAATTTGGTGATCAGCCGGTTACAAGACCAAGTACAGCTATTTGAGGTTCCTCTGGGAAAAGTAGTTTAGGGCTTTTAATCCTTTTTTACGGTCAAGGAGATCTCCAGCTGTTCAAACAGTGGGTTGTCAAAATACAGGGATTGGATCTTGGCCCTATAGGATTTTAGCCCCGCTTTAAAAATATCGGCGATAGGGCGGTTTTCCGAACGCGGGAGGTAGCCCAGCGGTTTTCCTTGATAAACCACCTTTACCGCATTTTGGTTTTCTTTGTTTTCGGGTTCGGGGATGAGGTCCACGGCGTCTCCAATTTTAACAAGCTTCCAATGTTCTAATATTTCTGCGTATTGGAGTCCAGGCTGGAAGCAGTGGAGTCGGTAAGTATTTTTTTGAGGCAAAGACATGAGGATATATTTAGAGGTGCGAAAATTCTTACAATAGGCGAACTTTTTTTATTGTGTAGCGTGGTTCCCAGTCACCATCTTGAGGGACTTTCCCCAAGTGGCTAAGAACCGGACATTTGTTAAGGTACAATAATACTCTATAACATAGTTAAGTATTTTAAATTTAGGCATAAAGACTTTACAACCCTACTCCTGTGAAATTTTCTCCTGGATCGATTGCAGTAATTTTCCTTATTTTTACGGTGCAACACTTAAAAATATATAGCATGCAACTGTATAACCAACTGAGTGCTGAAGAACGACGTGAATTGATTGCCCAAGCCGGAACGGATCGGCTTACCCTTTCGTTTTATCAGTACCACCACATTCAAAACCCTTCACTTTTTAGAGACCATTTGTTCCTACATTGGAATGAAATGGATGTGTTGGGAAGAATCTATGTCGCCCACGAGGGCATCAATGCCCAACTTTCTGTCCCCGCGCCAAAGCTTATGGATTTTAAAATTTTTTTGGACAGCATTGATTTTTTAAAAGGGGTGCGGTTAAATATTGCAGTAGAACACGACAATGAATCTTTTTTAAAACTAACGGTGAAGGTGCGAGAAAAAATTGTCGCCGATGGACTTCACGACGAAGCTTTTGACGTGACCCAAATCGGTCAGCACGTCGATGCTGAAAACTTCAATGCGCTGATGGATGACCCCAACACCCTATGTGTGGATATGCGGAACCACTATGAAAGTGAAATCGGTCATTTTAAAGGTGCCATCACCCCCGATGTAGACACTTTTAGGGAATCCCTTCCCCGGATCGAATCGGAGCTGGAAGCCCATAAAGAAGATAAAAAATTATTGATGTACTGCACGGGAGGAATCCGTTGTGAAAAAGCAAGTGCCTATTTTAAGCACAAAGGGTTTAAGTCGGTATATCAGCTAGAAGGGGGAATCATAGAATACGCGCGCCAGGTAAACGAAAAGGGATTGGAAAACTACTTTGTGGGGAAAAATTTTGTTTTTGACGAACGCCGGGGAGAACGCATAAGTGAAGACGTCATCGCACAATGTCATCAATGCGGAGCGCCGTGTGACACCCATAACAACTGCGCCAATCAGGCTTGCCATCTGTTGTTTATACAATGTGAGTCTTGCCAAGAAAAAATGCAGCACTGCTGTTCCGATGCTTGTCAGGAGATCATAAACCTCCCAGAGGAGCAGCAAAAGGCATTGCGAAAGGGAAATCACAACAGCAATAAAATCTTTAAAAAAGGACGCTCGGAAGTTTTAAAATTTAAACAATAATTTAGGAAAATGGGTTTTCCCTTTCCTTTGAAATAGCCTTATCTTTAAGCGATAAAATAGAACTATGGGTTGTGCTTCATGTGCCAGTAACGGAAACGGCGCTCCCCGCGGATGCAAAAGTAACGGCACCTGCGGAACAGACAGCTGCAATAAGCTTACGGTTTTTGACTGGTTGGGCAATATGGAGCTTCCTTCGGGGAAAAAACCTTTTTCCATTGTGGAGGTGCGGTTTAAAAACAGCCGAAAAGGATTTTACCAGCTACCTGCTGGACTGGCTGTTGCAGTGGGAGACCCAGTAATCACTGAGATGGACAATGGATATGATCTTGGGTTGGTGACGCTAACGGGAGAGCTGGTGCGTTTTCAGATGAAGAAGAAAAACATCACCGAAGACAGCGAGGAGGTGACGGCTATTTTACGCAAAGCCAACCAAACGGAGATCGACAAATGGCACGCCTATCGTGACAAGGAGCCCGAAGTCCAGAAAAGGGCCCGGGAAATTGCCATGGGCTTAGGCTTGGAGATGAAACTCTCCGATGTTGAATTTCGAGGAGATGGTAAAAAAGCTACTTTTTATTATACGGCAGAGGGTCGCGTTGACTTCCGTCAATTGATCAAAGACATGGCCCAGGCTTTTTCGATCCGCATCGAGATGCGGCAGATCGGGCTGCGCCAAGAAGCTTCCCGACTGGGAGGAATTGGCTCCTGTGGCCGGGAGTTGTGCTGCTCCACTTGGCTGACCGACTACCGCTCGGTTTCCACTGCTGCAGCCCGCTACCAGCAGCTGTCCCTGAATCCTTTAAAATTGGCAGGGCAATGTGGAAAATTAAAGTGCTGCCTGAATTACGAACTCGATGCTTATCGCTCCGCCCTTAAATCTTTTCCCAAAGCTGAAGTAAAGTTAGAAACGGAAAAAGGCATTGGGGTATTCCAAAAAATGGATATTTTTAAAGAGCAATTATGGTATGCATACAAAGGAGAGTGGATGCATTGGCATCAGCTTTCGCTTGAGGCAGTGCAGGAAATTATTGACAAAAACAAAAAGAAGGAAAAAGTCGCCAGCCTAGAGGAATACACCGATCAAAAAACACTCAGTGGCGATGAAAAAGACCCAGTAGTGTTTGAGAACGTGGTAGGCCAAGACAACCTCAATCGTTTTGATCGCCCCAAAAGACCAAATAACAAAAGGAAAAACAAACGCAAGAACAACCGGCGAAGAAACAATGCTTAAGAAATCTTACCTTTTATGGGGATGGGTAATGTTGGGTATCTGTGCATGCAATAAATCACCGCTTTATATCGAATACCGAAATTATGACGGGTATTGGCCTGCTGCAGAAAAAGCTGTTTTTCCCCTGGATGATGTTACACAAGAACCGGTCAATATGATGATTCACATCCGCAACAACCGCGAGTATCCTTTTTCCAATCTTTTTTTGATTGCATCACTAAAAGTGGGGGATTCACTGGTAGCCTGTGATACTTTGGAGTACGCTATGGCCGATCCACAGGGTGCTTGGTTGGGCAGTGGATATATGGAAGTAAAGGAAAGCAAGTTGTGGTGGAAGGAAAACTATGAATTGCCTGGGGCAGAAAACCTCAAGGTAGAGTTAGAACACGCCCTGAGATACAATGGCAGTGAAGCAGGAATGGATCCCTTGGAGGGAATAGTTTCTGTGGGTTTTGCTGTGGAGGAAATGGCAACAAATGAGTAAAGCTAAAAAAATTAATACCAATAAAAGAAGGTACCGAAAGTTCGTTTTGGTTTTTTGGTTTTTCTTCATCGCAGGTATTTTATCCTTGGCAGGAATTTTTGGTGCTGCCGCTTTGGGCTATTTGGGTCCCATGCCCCCTTTGGCACAATTGGAAAACCCCAGAACAAACCTGGCTACCCAGATTTTATCTTCAGACGGGGTGGTGCTGGGAAAATTTTACTTTAACGACAACAGAACCCCCATCACCTACGACGAATTGCCACAAAATATTGTCGATGCACTGATTGCTACCGAAGATGAACGCTACTATGACCATGCTGGAATCGATTGGCGTGGAACGCTAAGGGCGATTTTTTATCTCGGGAAAAAAGGAGGCGCCAGTACCATTACCCAGCAGCTGGCACGGCAGCTGTTTGTCGGGGTTCGCTCCCGAAATAAAAAAGAAGCGGTGCTTCAAAAAATTAAAGAGTGGGTGCTGTCGGTTCAGTTGGAAAGGCGTTACACCAAAAATGAAATCATCGCGATGTACCTCAACATCTACGATTTTAGCAATAATGCAGACGGCGTCCGTTCGGCGGCCAAAATATATTTTGACACAACCCCACAGGCATTGACTTTGGAACAGTCGGCGACCTTGGTGGGCATGCTTAAAAACTCTTCTTTATACAATCCTTTGCGTCGGCCAGAAATGGTAAAGCAACGCCGGAATGTGGTTTTTCAGCAGATGCTTAGAAACGAATTGCTCACGGCTGAGGAAACCGATTCTTTGTCTTCTTTACCATTGGAAATCAATTATACGCCAGAGTCGCATCGTGAGGGCTTGGCGACCTATTTCCGCGCCTACCTGCAAGAATTTATGAAAAAATGGATTCGTGAGAATCCAAAATCCAATGGTGAAAATTACAATATTTATCGCGACGGGCTGAAAATATACACCACCATAGATTCGCGTTTGCAGGCCATAGGCGAAAATGCGGTTTCCCAGCATATGAAAAACTTACAAAAGGAGTTTTTCCTCCAGAACAGCAAACGGCTGAACCCTACTGCACCTTTTTTAGACCTTCGGGAGGGGGAAATAGATACGTTGATGACACGAACAGCTTATCGCAGTGAGCGCTGGCGAAAGGGTAAGCTTGCGGGAATGGAGGACGAGGCACTTTTGGAAACCTTTAAAAAACCGGTACCCATGCAGGTGTTCAGTTGGAAAGGAGAAATCGACACCATCATGACCCCCATGGACTCCATTCGTTATTACAAACATTTTTTACGGGCAGCGATGATGTCTATGGAACCACAAACGGGCCACGTAAAAGCTTGGGTTGGAGGGTTCAACTACAAACACTTCCAATACGACCAGGTAAAGCAAGGACGGCGACAGCTGGGCTCTACATTTAAACCGTTTTTATACGCTACAGCTATCGATCAGCTAAAGCTTTCCCCCTGCGATAAGTTCCCTGACGCTCTGTATTGTATCGACGCTATGAAACACGGGAATATCGATGCTTGGTGTCCCAAAAATTCTGGAGATCGTTATGGACGTACCCGAACTTTAAAAAACGCTTTAGCGAATTCTGTAAATACGATCAGTGCCAGGATTATGGATAAGGTGGGCCCCCAACCTGTTATCGATTTAGTAAAGAAAACGGGGGTCACTTCTTACCTTCCTAAAGTCCCCTCTATAGCATTGGGAACCCCAGACATCAGTCTTTTTGAGCTGGTAGGGGCCTATGGTACTTTTGCCAATCAGGGGATCTATATTGAACCCATAGTCATCACCCGTATAGAAGACAAAAACGGCATGGCCCTTTTTGAGGTGGTCCCCAATACTCGTGATGTGATCAGCCAAGAGGCGGCCTATGTTACCGTGGATCTTTTGCAAGGGGTCACTGAGCACGGCTCGGGGGCCAGGCTGCGCCATGCAGGCTTGGAAAAAACCAATTATATCTATGAAAAGGTGGTGACTGGCTATCCCTATATATTTGAAAATGCAATTGCTGGAAAAACAGGAACGACTCAAAACCAAAGTGATGGGTGGTTTATGGGCATGGTGCCGAATTTGGTGACCGGCGTATGGGTAGGAGGAGAAGACCGCTCCATTCATTTTAAGGAAATTGGGTTTGGGCAAGGCGCTACTATGGCGCTACCCATTTGGGGGCTTTATATGCGAGGGGCCTACGAAAACGAAACCTTGGGAATTTCTCAGGAGGAGTTTTTAGCACCAGAGGTGATAAGCATTCCGCTGGATTGTGAAGAATATGAAAACGAAACAGACCCCAATGTTCCAGCGAAACCAAAAGCCAATTTAGACGCCCTGGGCTTTTGATAAACAGGGAATTATATTAAACTTTTACATTATGAAATACAGACGTTTTGGAAGAACCGATTGGGAGATCAGTGAGGTGGGTTATGGCATGTGGGGCATGGCAGGGTGGAAAGGATCCGATGACAAGCAATCTATGGACGCCCTACACATGGCCGTGGACCGTGGGGTTAATTTTTTTGATACCGCTTGGGGATATGGTGAAGGACATAGCGAGCGCTTGTTGGGACAATTGTTGCGGGAGCACACTGGTACAAAGCTGTTTACCGCCAGCAAAATACCACCGATGAATTTTAGGTGGCCTGCAAAACCAGAATATACCTATGAGGAATGTTTCCCTGAAAGCCATATTCGGGAATATACCGAAAAGACCCTTACCAATATGGGAACCGAGCAGATCGATTTGATGCAGTTTCACACTTGGGACGATGGTTGGGCGGAAAAAGAAGAATGGCAACGGACAGTAGAGGATTTAAAAAAAGAAGGTAAGATCGCGGCCATGGGCATCAGCATGAATCGCTGGGAACCTGAAAATGGGATCAAGGGATTGGATACGGGTTTGATCGATGCTGTACAGGTGATCTACAATATTTTTGATCAAGCTCCCGAGGACCATCTTTTTCCGTATTGCAAGAAAAACGATATTGGGGTGATCGCCCGAGTTCCATTCGACGAGGGGACCCTTACGGGAAATTTAACCAAAGAAACGGTTTTTCCAGCCGGGGACTGGAGGGGGACTTATTTTGTTCCCGAGAACTTAAATGCCAGTGTTGATCGGGCGGAGGGACTTCGTCCTTTGGTACCCGAAGGGATGGACATGGCCGAAATGGCATTGCGATTTATTTTAGAAAATAAAACCGTAGGAACTGTGATTCCGGGAATGCGAAAACTGAGAAATGTAAAAGCCAATACCGATTGTAGTGACGGCACATCCATGGAGCCCGCACTCCACCAATCGCTTCAAAAACACCGCTGGGATCGTAAGCCTACAGCTTGGTCCCAATAAGGGTTATGGCTTGTCTTCGGATTAGAAAAGGGTTCCGCAGCATTTAGAATAAAAGTTGTTTGTGATTGGGATTATTGCTTTATCTCAAAATGATATCCCCCAGCTTCCAGTACAGTTTGATAAACCCCAGTAGTGTTTTGACGGAAAACAATACCAGTTTAGATTCCAAAAAACAGCGTCAAAAGAAATCTTCTATTGATGATGGCGTACTGGATAAATCAAAAAAATTAATGGTCAGCGGCATGCCATTCTGCAAATGCGGTTTCGGTTTCACGAAGCTTTAAAGAATGCAATTTCAGGTGTTTAGGAAGCCGGTATTTTATTTTTTCTGCAAAGTCCAAAATCATCATTTCACTGGTGGGTTGGTACTCCACGCGGAGAATTTTGTGGCCTCGGCGTTCCATTTCGTCGGCGATTTCTACATGGGGGGTACGGACGTTTAACACTGTGGCATGATCAAAAGGGTAAACGATTTCTTGGTTGACGATGGCCTTGAGATCGCCGAAGTCGATGACCATTCCATTTTTTACATTTTCAGGCTCATCGATGGGCACTCCAATTACGGTTACATCGAGTTTATAGCTGTGGCCGTGTACATTTTTACAGAGTCCATCATAGCCATACAGGGCATGGCCGGTTTCAAATTTAAACTGTTTGGTAACACGAATTTTATTCTCCATTTTTATAGGGATTTGATCCTGTTTTGGGTAAAGTCGGACAATGCCAGTTGGGCGGTAATTTTTGCATTTTCTGGCAAAAGGTCTTTCCAATGATGGGTGTCCTTCCAGTGTAATTTCCGCAGTGCGGAACAGGCTTTTGGGGCATATTCTGAAAACTGCTTTGCTTTTTCGTTTAGTATTCTGTCCAAGGTATTTTGGTCGGGTAGGCATTCTGCATAGAGGCCCTTTTCTAAGCCCCACTCAGCACTTTTCCAACACGCACTGTTCAGCGATAGCTGTGCAAAAGCGGTGGTACCCATTTTACGGCTTACAGCAGGTTCAATGACATAGGGACCTAGTCCTATAGACAGCTCAGAAAGTTTGATTTCGGAGGCGGCGGTAGCAAAGGCATAATCACAGGCGGCGACCAACCCCACGCCACCCCCGACAACTTTGCCGTGTACTCTTGCTAAGACAAATTTTGACATTTCCCGAAGGGTGTTCAGTAGCACTGCAAACCCCATGAAAAAAGCGGTGCCCTCCGAGATGTTTTTTACTGCCTTGAGCTCGCTTAAAGAGGCTCCTGCACAAAAAGCATTGCCATTGCTCTCGAGAATGACCACATGAGTTTGCGCGTCTTTATCTAAGGTTTCCAGCGCGTCGACAAGCGCTTTTAGAAGGTGGGTGGGCAAACAGTTTCCCTTGGGGTGAAAAAACTGAATCCTCCCGATTTTATTTTCTTTGATTATGTGAACATTGCCTTCCATTCTGTTTCAAAAATAGCCATTCTATTTTGTTTTGTATGTTTATGACCCAATTGAAATTTTTTTCAAAGTGAATGTCAAAAATCACGGTTACATTGTTTTTATACAATAATTGATGAATAGATTTGTTTCTTCCTTCCTTTTGTTTTGTATGCTGCATTGCTGTGGGGTCGCCCAAGAATATATAAACCTTTCTGTGGACAACGATCTGTATTTTGGTTACGACTGGTATTATTCCAGCGGCATTTTTGTAAGCACAGGGAAGCAAATTATGGAGGCGGAAACGCAGGATGATTTTCCCAAAAAATACCGGCATTGGACGTTGGGCCAAGAGATTTATACCCCTTCAAAGAGGTATACCCGTAATGTGCAGCAATTTGATTATCCCTATGGGGGGTGGATATTTATTGCACGAAGTTTTGAAAAATACAAAGATCCATTTTCTGCTTGGGGCTATTCCATAAAAGCAGGGATGACGGGAGAAGCTTCTTTAGCGCCTCTTTTTCAAAACCTCTACCACCGCCATATTTTAGACCTTCCCGAGGTGGCTTGGGAACAGCCTTTGCCCCAGCGTTTTCACCTCAACCTGAACGGATCACACCGAAAAAGACTGGCTGTGGCCAATCGGGTTGCATTCCTCTACGAATTTTTTGCAAATATGGGAACCCAACGTATGGCGATGGGAGGTCGAATGGGATTGTTATTGGGCCCTTCGGATGCCCTCTCGTTTTTGGGAAACCCATTTGAAACCCAACGCAAGGGATATGGGGTATATTTGGGAACACGCCAAGAGTACCGCTTTCATGATTTTATGATCTCTGGCAGTTTGTTTGACGACGAAGCTCCGTTTGTACTTTCCTCTATTCCTTATAAAAACAGTTTGGAAATAGGCTTTGCCTATTATTCTCCAAAATGGCGGTTCCTTACTATATTTAATAGTATTTCTAAAGACAACGATTTACAATCCTATGCCCGCCATCCTTATCTGAACTTGACGATTGGGAGGATATTTTAGTGGTATTATTGCGGTTTTTTTTTAGGGTTGAGCACGAAAAAGTGAAGTCCCAAGACCCACGCTTCAAAATTGTTTTTTTGAAGGTTTAAAGTAGGGGAAGCTTTTTTTAAAAAGCGGTATTGAATGGAGACATTCAATCGTTTCCAGACATTGTATTGGGCGGCAAAGAGCCAGCCAAACGCATTTTTAAACGTCCTGGATGGGTAAATATTACTCCTATTGGCAAGATCGACAATCTCGGTATTTTGCGCATTGAGCAAATGGTTGTAGAGCAGTCCTGTTTCAAAGAGTAGTTTTCGAGAGGGGAAAACACGGAGGGTTAAAGGAATGCTGAGGTAACGCAACCGATCATAGGATTGGTTGCTTTGGAGTTGATATTGGTACCTTAGGTTAAAATAATCTGCCCCTGTAATGAGTGCAAAAGTTTTTGAAAATTTATACTGAAGGTATGCGCCAGCGGCGTAATCTATTTTAAATGCCCTGCTATCTTCTTTTACATTTCCATAGACGAGTTGGGTGTGGAGGTCAACATTCCACTTGCGATAGAAAGCGTCCAGATCGGGGCTCTTATTGTACTGCATCAGGAGGTTGTCATCCCCTTGGGCAAAGCCCATGCTGAGCAGGGAACAAAAAAGGAAAAACCAATTGTTGGTCATATGGTCCATCAATTAAAGATAGAGAATAATAGACTATTGTAAGGCGTACTGTTTTGATATTTAAACCAATGTTGTATTTTTGGTTCGTCAGTAAATGGGGATGTAGCTCAGCTGGCTAGAGCGCTTGACTGGCAGTCAAGAGGTCGTGGGTTCGAGTCCCATCTTCTCCACAACAACAATCCCTTTTATATTGTAAATCAATATTTTAGGGATTTGTCATTCTATTTATGTACGGTATTTGTACGGCTACAATATTTTAAACCCTAAAAACTTCCTAACCTATCTGATTACCTGACGGTGGGGTGGATTTTGTAGAATGGTTTTTCTGTGAAGGTTAGGGTACTTAGTATTATTTATAACCCAAGGTCTACAAGGTTGGGACCAATCCAAATCCATTGCAAATTACTATCATCACTGATCTAACAGGGCTATTAGTGATACCTCTGGTGGTGTTTGTTTGGGGGTATTGGAGTTATTGGGGGTTAAGTTGTCAACTCTTGTGAATTTGAGACTTTAAAGTGTCTTTATTTACTGCTTTATAAATATGCTCATGAACTTACTCTGTTGGAATATCTTTGTTGTTTTGGCAGTTAGTAAAAATTTCAGCTTAAAATAAGATTATTAAATATTTACTCTTTTGTGTCATTTATCTATTGTACTATTATTGCTTTATCGTATGCTTTATTTAACTTAAAATATTGCTGATTTGGATTATTTCTGTTTAGAACGGCCGACCTAGTAGACACTACTTTACCCTTTTCATATAGCATTAACTTTGCACGTGTATTCCCTTTCTTGTATGGCAAATTTATTGTGACTGGTTTATCATTTTGAATTAAAAACCCTTCTTGAGTATTTTCAATTGATAGGTTTAATGGATCAGTAGAGGCAATTACTGTCCAATTTTTATAATCAAATTTGCTTATACCTGATAAAAATATAAAGTTTGGTTCTTTTGCCTCTTTAGAGCTTCTAATAATTGATAATAATCCTTTTTGATAGAACTCTTTAGCTTGGGATATATCATTCTCAGAGGTATTTAAAACAATTCTATCTGTAGTTGTTTTATCTGAAAGTAAAACGTCAATTATTTGTGCACTAGGATTCTCCTCTAAAGACGAATACGATACGTTATTAATTGGGTTTTCCACACCTTCTAAATAAGGATTAAATACTACAGCAAAAGGGTTGTTCCATGCAGCCTCTTCTCTTTTTAACATCAAAGTAGCAATTGAATCTTTTAAAATCCTTTTTGGTGCAGTGCTCTCGCTTAACGCATTTGAATTAGGTGATTTAAACTTATAAATTGTTTGATTTTCACTTCCCTTAACCCATAGTTTCATGATATTATTGGGTTTATCGACTTCTATTAATGTAAAAATGGCATTTACACCTTTCGAAGTGATGGTTTTATATTTATCTGAAAAAAAATCATAGCCTTTTAAATCTCCATTTTTAGAGCTTAATTCATTTGTTTTCTGGAACTTTAAACTCTTATAATTCTCATCATAAATATCCAAAGATTGCCCTATATTTCGGTAAATGTATTCGTGTTTCTGAGCGCCTTCTTTTTGCTTTTTAGATCTAAATACATCCACAAGATAACTTTTACCTGAATTTGATTTAATAATCGCTGAAAAACGTTGCTGATCAGAAACTGTTTTAGGTTCTAAAAAAGATACTTTTGAAAAAGTGACTTTATTAAAGAGCGATGACTCCCCAGAATTTGGAAAATTATTATCTAATGTAAATGGATGATACGTTCGCATGTTATTATAATCGGAATTTCCATCAACAATAACTGTATTATGCGCTGGCATTCTCGCATAATAATTTCTAAAAGTAGGATGCCAATAACTTGGACCTTTCCCAGAATCTGGTCCTAAAACATAATTATTTGCAAATAATTCTATAGAAATACCATTGGCATGAGCATGATTTCCATAAGAGCCTACAGTTGATAACATAACGGCATCATCGCCTTTACCTAATCTTTGATTAAACATACTTACATTAGGGGCAAAGAATGTAGGGGTAGTAAGTGCTTCTAAATTTGCTTCACTTTCAATGACATCATCAACATAAAAGAATAGATTAAATAAATCTTTAGCTTTTCTTTTGTATAATTTTTTAGAAATAAATTCTGATAAAAAACCAGAAATCATCTTTTCCTTTTCTTTTTGATTATACTTTTTATAATTAGCTATTAATAGTTCAAAGTTTTCAGGAGGTAAAATTTTATGATCAGAGTCCCCAAACCCTACCATATTTCCAGAGGGAAATAAATATTGAAATGAAGATAAAACCGCTTTTTCTAAAATAGGATATTTAGCTATTTCGTTTTGGTTTGTGAAATGATCTAATAATGTAAATATTCTTAAAAGCGTAGTAATTACATGGACAGAATATGATGGACTTTCAGGCCAAATTCCAGTCTTATAATCATAAACTAACAACGATTCGTTTATAGCTATTTGTCTATCAGTAGAAATATTAAAGGTATAATCTAAATAGTGTTCTCTTCCTTTTCTGTTTTTATAGCTATCATTATCTTCTAGAGCTAAAGCCAAATAGGTTAAAAATCGGGCTTGAAATAAATTCCAATTGTTATCTGGAATACCTTTTTCTATAATTTGATCTCCCCACTTTTGGAAAACTGCAGTTGTATTTGATAAATCTATGTTTTCAGACTTAAAATAATTATGAAGAAAATCATAAGCCGTAACAAGCGATATAACAATACTTTCGTGAATTACTTCGAAAGTTGCTAAGCCTGAAATATGTTGTTGATTAGAATCTTTTAAGTCTATAGGAGCCTCTCTATGATGCATCCCATTTATGTAAGTAAAAAATACAGGGGTTGCAAATTCAGCATATTTTTGCTTTCCCGTTAACCAGAATAAAAAGGCAGCATCTTCAACCAACTGCATTATTTCTTGGTTCACTTTTTCAATTGTAAAACCAGCTTCAGATGGATGAATCCATTCTTTCTTGCCTGTGTTTTTATGCTCTAAGTAAAGCCCGCGAGGATCATCAAAATAAGGCTCAATATCATCCAATTTTGGTTTTCTATAATCGGTTGCCCAATCTCTTGTTCCTGAATACCTAACCGTTGGTACTGGTGCAGAACCTTCAGAATGTGAAAAATCACCTCCGGTTAAAAATACCTTATCATGCTTTGTCTTCCAGTTCATTTGTAAACGAGATACCAACCAAGCTGGGTCTTCTTTACAATAAGCAATATACTTTTCTAAATTTTTAATTTTTTTATCTACTAACTCTTTTTTCCAGTCTACATTATCAATGGTTTTTAAAAACTTGGCTTTATCTTCATTAGTAACATATATTCTAGGATGCACAAACTCTTGCCCCATTAACGCAGAAGAACAAAACAAAAGACTAAAACAAAAAATAAAATGTTGTTTAATACTTTTCATTCGTTTAATTTTTACAATAT
>JAKMDI010000007.1 GCA_022428005.1 Flavobacteriaceae bacterium | reverse complement strand
GCCCTTTTGGTTGAACGTTTATCGGGTCAAAAATTAGTCTATCGGAGTGATTTAGAAGGGAATCAAATTGAGCAAAAAATTAATACTGAAGTCACCTTTTTAGAAAAAGAAATCAAAAATCTAAAGCTTCAAAACCAAAAATATAAAAATGCCTTAAACCATCTAATCAAAAGGATAGAGTCCCTGGAATGTGTTTCTGACCCATAGTGACCTATTTGGTCATTACAGGGATTTTCTCTTTTATAGGAAGTCCAAATCTTTCGATTTCCTCTTGAGTCAAACGATCCTGTAACAGTATTGCTTTATTAGAAAAGCCCACTGAACTAAGTCGGTTATAATAATCCAAACCGTAAATTCTCAAATGATCGTATTGACCAAAAATTTCAGTTCTTTTTTGGGGATCAGTAATACTATCGTCCTCAAATGTGCTGTTTCTGTTTTCATCCAATGGAACTTGGGCGATGAGTGTTCCTCCTTTTTTTAGTACGCGATAAAGTTCAGACATGGCTTTTAGATCGTCAGGAATGTGCTCTAATACATGATTACACAAAATCAGATCATAGGTTTTATCCTCAAAAGGAAGATCACAGATATCCGCTTTTATATCGGCCAGCGGTGACGTAATGTCCGTGGTGGTGTAATCCCAATGCTGGTAAGTTTTAAATTTTTTATAGAAAACCTGTTCTGGAGCAAAGTGCAATACGCTAATTTTTTTCTTGAGGAAATCTGTCTCTCTTTCCAAGAAGAGCCAAAGCAAACGATGGCGTTCTAGAGAGAGCGTTCCAGGACAAAGTGCATGGGGGCGTATTTTTTCTCCATACCCATAGGGTAGAAATTTTCTGTAATGGGAATAATCAATCGGGTCTGTAAATCTATTTCCACTGAAATAAATTCGCAGTAAGGGTCGAAAAAAAAGACTCATTCGAATTAAAAACGAACGAGAGCAGTATCTCAAAATCCATTTCATGCCAAGGAGGTCGTTTTTTTGAAGGGCAATTCTTCATCGGATTCAATTCCCAAGGCCTCATAGATAGGGTCGAAGGTAGAGAGGAGCTGTGGCTTCCCATCGATCAAAGCTACATTGTGTTCGAAATGTGCGCTGGGTTTGTTGTCAGCAGTTTTGATGGTCCATCCATCTTTAAAATGCCGAATGTCTTTGGTTCCCATATTGATCATAGGCTCAATGGCCACGACCATTCCATCGACAAATTTTTTCCCTCTGCCTCTCTTACCGTAATTTGGAAGCTCAGGGGCTTCATGCATTTCCTTTCCCAAACCATGGCCCACCAATTCTCTTACCACTCCATAGCCAAATGATTCCGTATATTGCTGAATTGCGTAACCTAAGTCTCCCACCCGATTTCCACTACAAAAAGCTGCTATTCCGAGATACAAGGATTTTTTGGTCACTTCCAAAAGCTTTTGGGTTTCTTTTGTGACTTCGCCTACTTCGAATGTATAGGCATGGTCACCGTAAAAGCCATTTTTAAGTGCACCGCAATCCACAGATAAAATATCTCCAGACTCTAATGGTACGTCGTTTGGTATTCCATGTACTACTTGTTCGTTTGGGCTCACGCAGAGTGTATTAGGAAAATCGTACAGACCGAGGAAGCCAGGTTTCGCCTGATGATCTCTGATAAAAGTTTCCGCCAAACGATCTAATTGCAGTGTTGTTACTCCTGGTTGAATTTCTTTGGCCAGCATCCCTAAAGTTCGAGAGACAATCAATGCACTTTCTCGCATTAACTCGATTTCCGCTAAACTTTTGATTATTACCATTGGCTATTTATAGGAATGGTGGTAGGTTTCCCCTTTAATAATTTTAGCTAGATCCTGGGCTAAGTTCTCTACGGGGAGTTCTACAAATCTATTCATTTCATTTCCGTTTTTATAAAAAATAAATGTGGGTACATTGGTTATGTTCAAGCCCTTCTCGAAATTGCTGGGGGTTGTTTTTTCTGCTGTCATGGCATACATCTCCAAGTTGCGATGGTCAACATCCAAGGCATTGAGTATTTTAAAAAGGTGGGGAACTTCTCTTTGACTGTCTTCGCACCAGGTCCCCATAAAAATCTTGATACTCAGTCCATCTAAGAACGGTTTTAGACTGTCCGCCCATTGTGGATCTATCGAAATTCTATCGTACTCGCTATTGAACCATGGTGTAATCTCAGCAGTGATTAAATTGGCCTGATTGATGGCCCCCAATAATATCATTTCTCCGTCTGTCGATTCAACGGGCTTCGTTTTTATAGGAGCGGGTAAGTTGGAGCTGCAACTGAATAATATTATGACAAACGAAATCATAATTTTATTTTTCATAAGTAGAAGTATTTGGAATAGGTTTAATTTATATTAATGGTTTTCCTGTCATCGCTTTGGGAATTTCAATACCCATCAATTTTAAAATGGTGGGTGCGATATCTCCGAGGACGCCATCTGTAATCGGGGTAGAATTTTTATCTACTAAAATCAAGGGAACAGGGTTGGTAGTATGGGCTGTGTTTGGCGATCCATCAGGATTGCGCATGGTTTCGCAATTTCCATGATCTGCAATAACAATGATTTTATAGTCGCTTTTTAACGCTGCTTCAATGATGCTTTTGGCACACAAATCCACTGTTTCGCAAGCTTTCATTGCCGCTTTAAGATCCCCTGTATGCCCTACCATATCAGGATTAGCAAAATTTAAACATATAAAATCAGCAGCTTCTTCCTCAATCTTAGGGAGAATGGCATCTCTTACTTCGAAAGCGCTCATTTCGGGTTGAAGGTCGTAGGTCGCTACTTTCGGAGAGGGACACATAATGCGTTCTTCTCGGTCAAATGGCGCTTCTCTTCCGCCGTTAAAAAAGAAAGTCACGTGTGGGTATTTTTCGGTCTCTGCGATTCGGATTTGTGATTTTCCCGCCTTAGCCAGTGTTTCACCCAGGGTATCTTGCAAATTATCTTTTTCAAATACCACTTTTACATTTTTAAATGTTTTGTCGTAATTCGTCAAGGTAACATAGTGCAGGTCCAAAGGAGCCATCTCCAGCTCAGGAAAATGGTCTTGAGAAAGGACTTGGGATAGTTGCCTCCCCCTGTCCGTACGATAATTAAAAAATATTACAACATCCCCTTTTTTAATTTTTGTTAGGGGTTGGCCGTGTTCATCTGTGGCAATTAAGGGTTCAATAAATTCATCGGTCACGCCATTAAGATAGCTTTGCTCAATACGCTCTTTAAAGTTTTGTGTAAAAATCCCTTGACCGTGAACCAGTGCGTCATACACTTTTTTAACCCTTTCCCATCTTTTGTCTCTATCCATCGCATAGTAGCGACCAGAAATAGAGGCTATTTTTGCCCCTGTTTCCTCAAGCTTTTCTTCCAACTGATCGATATAGTTGATACTGGATTTAGGATCGACATCACGACCGTCAGTAAAACCGTGAATGTATACCCCAGCAGCATCATATTTTGATGTCATATCCAATAAACCGCTTAAGTGATCCAAGTGAGCGTGAACGCCACCGTCGGAAAGAAGCCCTAAAAAGTGAATATTTTTTTGGTTTTGTTGGGCGTATTCCAATGCTTCGATTAGAACGGGATTTTTCTCAATGCTTTTGTCCGCAATGGCTTTGGAGATTTTGACCAAGTCCTGAAAAACAATCCGCCCTGCGCCAAGATTCATATGTCCTACCTCACTGTTGCCCATTTGCCCATCTGGAAGTCCCACATGTTCACCATCGGTCAGAAGGCTAGCATGGGAATAATTTTTATACAAATCGTCAATGGTGGGGGTTTTGGCAAGATCAACAGCAGAGACAGTGGGGTCGGTAGAAAAACCCCAGCCGTCTAATATCATTAAAATTACTTTTTTAGACATCCAATATTTTTTACAAAGATAGCAATTCCCCCTGCTTGTATTCTTGGCAAGGAAGGAAAAAATATTTGTTGTTTATTTGTAATGATGAATAAAAAAGGGGTTGTTTATTGTTCAACAGGAAGCCATTATCGAGTAAAATCCGAAGGGCAATTCTATGATTGTATTATCCAAGGGAAATTTAGAATTAAAGGAATTAAAAGTACAAACCCTATCGCTGTTGGCGACCGGGTGGTAATCAAAACTTCACCCCAGGCCGAGGGATCAAAAGGAGTGATCACCGAAATTGAAGATCGCAGCAACTATATCGTTAGAAAATCGGTAAATCTTTCCAAACAAATTCACATAATCGCTTCCAACATAGATCAGGTATTCTTGATGGTAACCCTTAAAAATCCGACGACTTTTCCTGCCTTTATAGATCGTTTTTTAGTAACTGCTAAAGCTTATGAAATTGAAGTTATCTTAGTTTTTAATAAAATAGATCTGTACAATCCTCAGGAATTGAAGGATATGAGATTATTAAAGTCAATCTATGAGAACATTGGTTATCCATGTCTTGAAGTGGTGGCTTCTGATCTCAGTACCTTGCACAACATCCAGCAGGCGATGGCGTCCAAGGTGAGTATGTTTTCCGGCCACAGTGGGGTTGGGAAGTCAACATTGATCAATACTTTGGATCCGAATTTAGATTTAAAAACAGGACGAATTTCCGATCAACACCAACAAGGGCAACACACTACCACTTTTGCAGAGATGTTTGACTTAATCTCGGGTTCAAGGATAATTGATACCCCGGGGATTAAAGGTTTTGGTGTAGTGGACATCCAAAAGGAGGAACTAGCGGGATATTTTTCAGAATTCTCTAAGCTACAGCAATCCTGTAAATTCAATAATTGTCTTCATACCAACGAGCCCCAATGTGCCGTAAAAGAGGCACTTGAGGAAGGTGAAATATCGCAAAGCCGATACCGCTCCTACCTTCAGCTTTTAGAGGAAGATACCCCACACCGATAAGTTATGAGAGTAGTTATTCAAAGGGTTCTTAATGCAGAGGTTAAAGTGTCGGGAAAAGTAGTGGGTGCGATTGACCACGGACTTTTAGTGCTGCTGGGAATTGAAAAACAAGACGGCCCAGATGATGTGGTGTGGCTCGTTAATAAATTAATTAACCTCAGAATTTTTAACGACCAAAATGGTGTGATGAATGAATCCTTAATTGCCGTAGACGGCAATCTACTTGTAATCAGTCAGTTTACCTTAATGGCGTCAACAAAAAGAGGTAACCGACCTTCCTATATTCAGGCTGCGGGACACGAAATTGCCATTCCGCTTTACGAAATGTTCGTAACCAAGGCAGAAGAAAAATTGAATAAAAAAGTAGCTCGAGGAGTTTTCGGGGCCGACATGAAAGTTGAGCTTTTAAATGATGGCCCTGTAACCATTGTCATAGATTCAAAAAACAGGGATTAAAGTTAAAGGATGTTGACCTCGTATTCCAATCCAATATCAAAAGTTTTCTGCACCTCTGCTTGAATGGTTTGCGCAAGCTCGAATATTTCAGCCCCCGATGCATTTCCGTAATTCACCAAAACCAAAGCTTGTTTTCTGTGTACCCCTGCATCATTCTTACGATAACCCTTAAAGCCTAAACAGTCGATTAGCCAGGCGGCAGGGATTTTTACTTTTCCACTGCCAGCGGGATGGTTGGGGATTTCTGGATATTGTTTTTTTAGCGCAGTAAACACCTGAGACGAAACTACGGGGTTTTTGAAAAAACTGCCACTATTTCCGATTTTTTTTGGGTCGGGTAATTTTGCAGATCTTATGGACATAACTGCCTGTGCTACACTGAGGATGTCAAGGGAAACCCCTTTGAGTTTTTCTGACAAGCCTTTGTAGCTGGTTTTGGTTCTGTGCGGAGGTTTATTCAATTTAAAAGTGACATTGCTAATGATGTACTTACCTTTTAGCTTATTTTTAAAAACTGAATTGCGGTACCCGAATTCACAATCAGTTTTCGTAAAAACCTCAATTTGTTTAGTGGACAGTGAAATCGCCTCACAACGATCAAAAACACTCTCGAGTTCAACACCATATGCACCGATATTTTGAATGGGCGCAGCGCCAACACTGCCTGGAATTAGCGCTAAATTTTCAACCCCACCCAAATCGTTTTTTAAACACCACATAACAAATTCATGCCAGTTTTCTCCAGCAGCTACCCGTACCTCAGCTTGTTGTGAATCTTCATGGATAATCTCTATGCCCTTACTCTCCATTCTGACGATAAGGCCATCAAAATCTTGGGTCAGTAGAACATTGCTACCCCCTCCCAAAATCAAAAGGGGTTCCTCTTGGTTCTGGTTTAACACAGCAATCAATTCATCAGAGGACTTCGCCCCTATAAATTTCTTAGCCTTCACAGGAATACCAAACGTGTTGAAGGGTTGTAGTGAAACGTTTTTTTGATAATTCAAAACCATAGGGAAAGATAGAAAAAGCCTATGAGTTTTTATATACCTCCAGCGCTTTTTGAATGATTTTAGCGGCGCGCTTCAGCTTACTGCTTTCCAAAACAAAAGCCAAACGAACTTGATCTTTACCCAGCTCTTGAGAGGAATAAAAGCCAGCAGCGGGGGCCAGCATAACGGTTTGACCATTGTCCTCAAAATCAGTGAGTAAGAATTTAGAAAACGCTTCGGCACTGTCAACGGGAAGTTTGACGATGCAATAGAAGGCTCCCATGGGGTTGGATACGGCCACCCCATTTATTTTTTCTAAAGCTGCGATAATTACATTTTTTCTTTGGGTATATTCTTGAATTACCCCTTTTAAGTAGGAGGGAGGTGCTTTGATTGCTGCTTCACTGGCCAAAAGTGCTAATGTGGGAGGGGAGAGGCGCAAATGGGCAAATTTGAGAGCCATGGCCATCAATTCTTTATTTTTAGAAACCAAACACCCTACCCTTGCGCCACAGAGGCTATAACGCTTTGAAACAGAGTCTATCATGATTGCATGTTGGCTTCCGCTTTCGTCTTTAAGGACCGAATAATGACTTTCATCGGTATAAATAAACTCGCGGTATACTTCATCTACGATGATAAAAATATCTTTTTCTACTGCTATTTCTATCAATGCTCTAATCTCTTTTTTAGAGTATAAGTAGCCAGTGGGATTACTGGGATTGCAGATTAGTATTGCTCTTGTTTTAGTTGATATTTTTTCTTTCAATTTCTCGATAGAGGGGAGCTCAAATTGATTTTCAAAATAAGAAACAACAGGAACAACTTTGACACTTGCAGCTGCGGCAAAGCCATTGTAATTGGCATAGAATGGTTCTGGGATAATTATTTCATCGCCTGCATCACAGATCACATTTAGAGCAAAAGAGAGCGCTTCGCTCGCCCCGGTAGTGACCATTATATCCTCTGGATCCAAGTTTATTTTATGGAGATCGTAATATTTACAAAGTTGTTTTCGGTAGGAGAGGGATCCTTGAGAAGAACCATAGGGCAACAATTTTAGTTTGTGGTCTTGCACAACTTCCATGGCTTCCACGGGAGCTTCAATATCGGGTTGGCCGATGTTGAGGTGAAGTACTTCAACTCCACGTGCTTTGGCATTGTCTGCATGGACCACCAATTTTCTTATGGGGGAGGCAGGTAGTTCAAGCCCTTTCTTTGAAATTATTGGCATCTTAAATTTTATGAATGCAAATATTCAAAAAAAAAGCATTCATTCTCAACTGCGGGTTAATCTTTTCGAGGATTTGGAGTGTTCTTCTATTGCGACAATACGTTTCCTTTGATCTTTAAGGCGATCATGGCGTTAGTGGGTACATTGGTGTTAACCGTTATGGTTTTTCGGAATACTCCCACTCGGTTGGTGTCATACCTAACAATGATTTCTCCTTTTTCTCCAGGCGCAATGGGATCTTCTGGTTTTTTTGGGATGGTACAACCACAGCTGGACCTCACCCCTTTAATAAGCAATGGAGCAGTTCCAGTATTTTCGAAAATAAAGGTCCGGGTTCCTTCGCTTCCTTTGGAAATATCCCCATAGTCAATAGTCTCTTTCTCAAAATTAATCATAGGATTCTTTTCCTGCGCCGTCAGCGCAACGCTTGAGAACGAAATCAGAATATAAATGATTGCTTTTTTCATGGTGATTGATTCTATTCCATAAATTTACAACTTTAATAAGAAAACCAAAATTGGTAGGGTTTTTATAATCACAAAAGCCTTACTATTTTTGTACCCGTTTAAGGCATACCAATATTTATGGAGATCCCATCGAAATTTGTTTCCAAGAGTGTAGAAGATAAATGGTATTCATTCTGGATGGAAAAAGATTATTTTTCCTCTACTCCAGACGATAGAGATCCCTACGCCATTGTTATTCCACCGCCCAATGTTACGGGTGTACTCCACATGGGGCACATGCTAAACAATACCTTGCAAGACATCATAATCCGACGAGCTCGAATGCAGGGTTACAATACCTGTTGGGTGCCCGGTACGGATCATGCTTCTATAGCAACTGAGGCCAAGGTAGTGGCCAAATTAAAAGAACAGGGAATTGAAAAGTCTTCCCTGACAAGAGAGGATTTTCTTACTCACGCGTGGGAATGGACCCATCAGTACGGAGGCGTCATTTTAGAACAACTCAAAAAACTAGGTTGTTCCTGCGACTGGAGTCGTACCAAATTTACATTGGATGAGGATATGTCTGCTGCTGTCATAGCAACATTTATTCGCCTGTACAACAAAGGGCTCATCTACAGAGGTTATCGTATGGTTAATTGGGATCCTGAGGCGAAAACTACACTATCAGACGAAGAGGTGATCTATGAAGAAAAAGATGGTCAATTGTACCAAATCGCTTACGCGGTGGTGGGCAGTGACGAAAAGCTTATAATAGCCACCACACGTCCTGAAACCCTTTTAGGAGATACTGCAGTATGCATTCATCCTGAAGACGAACGCTACAAACACCTCAAGGGAAAACAGCTGGTGGTACCCATTGCTGGAAGAATTATTCCCATCATTGAAGACGATTATGTGGACGTGGAATTTGGTACAGGATGCCTTAAAGTAACCCCTGCTCACGATGTAAATGACAAAGCCCTTGGAGAAAAACACAAGCTGGAAGTCATCGATATTTTCAATGATGATGCTACTTTAAACCATCAAGGTTTGGCCTTCGAAGGTATGGACCGCTTTGTGGCCCGAAAAAAGATTGTAAAAGCTCTGGAAGAGTCGGGTGAATTGATAAAAAAAGAGAACTACCGTCACAAGGTGGGAACCTCTGAAAGAACAAAAGCCGTAATAGAACCCAGACTTTCCGACCAATGGTTTTTAAAAATGGAGGAACTGGCCAAACCTGCCATTAAATCGGTATTGCAGAGTGACGAAATACAGTTGGTCCCTGAGAAGTTTAAAAATACCTACCGGCATTGGATGGAAAATATCCGAGACTGGAATATTTCAAGACAATTGTGGTGGGGACAGCAAATCCCTGCCTACTATTATGGGAATGACAAGAGTAATTTTGTCGTGGCCAAAGACAAAAATAGCGCACTTGAAATGGCCAGAGAAGTTTCTGGAAATACTTCATTAGAATTAGCTGATCTCAGACAAGATGAAGACGTATTGGACACCTGGTTTTCTTCTTGGCTTTGGCCAATATCAGTCTTTAACGGTGTTTTGGAACCAGATAATCCTGATATAAATTACTATTACCCAACAAAAGATTTGGTTACCGGCCCCGATATTTTATTCTTTTGGGTTGCTCGAATGATCATTTCAGGTTACGAATTAAGAAACGACAAACCGTTTTCTAATGTCTATTTGACCGGCTTGGTAAGGGACAAAAAAGGAAAAAAAATGTCCAAGCAATTGGGAAATTCACCAGATGCCCTGGCTTTGATCGACTCCTATGGAGCAGATGCCGTAAGGGTAGGGTTGATGCTCAGTTCTGCCGCAGGAAATGACCTTTTGTTTGATGAAAGCCTCTGTCAGCAAGGCAAGAACTTTGCCAACAAAATATGGAATGCCTACCGTTTGACTGATGGGTGGGAAGTGGACGAGACCCTTGAAATGCCAGCAATGAATAAGGTAGCCATTCAGTGGTATAACAATTTATTTGATCAAACCTTGACTACTATTGATGACCACTTTAATAAGTACAGAATATCTGACGCCCTGATGACGAGCTATAAACTAATTTGGGATGATTTTTGTTCTTGGTTTTTGGAAATGGTCAAGCCCCACTACGGGGATCCCGTTGATCAGTATACCCTTGCTGCGGTAAAATCCCTGTTTGAAGATAATTTGAGGTTGCTCCATCCCTTTATGCCCTTTATAACCGAGGAACTATGGCACCATATTTCCGATCGAAAAACTGAGGAAGCCCTGGTGGTTTCCAATTGGCCAAAAAAAGGGACTGTTGATCAAAGCCTAATTGAAGATTTTGAGACGGTCAAGCAAATTGTTGGCGGTATCAGAAATTTCAGGAAAGAAAATAATATTGGATTTAAAGAACCATTGACTTTATTTTCTAAGACAACCGTTCCTCAAGGGGAGGTCATCACAAAATTAGGCTTGTTGTCAGCAATAGAAGATCATAACGAAGACGAAAACCAACCCTTAGGGTCATTTAGAATTGGATCAGCTGAGTTTTTTATTCCCATAAATTCGGCTTTAGATCCAGAGGAAGAACGAAAAAAGTTAACCCAAGAACTCAATTACGCGAAAGGTTTTTTGAAGTCAGTAGAAAAAAAGTTGTCCAACGAACGCTTTGTCTCTAATGCCCCCGAAAAAGTGATTGAATTAGAGCGAAAAAAGGCCACTGATGCGCAAGAGAAGATAACGCTCTTAGAAAAAAGTTTGGATCAGCTTTAGCATTAGAATTCGGCGATACAATCTTCGCCTCCTCTTACCTTTTGATCTATTTTCACATTGATTTTGGTGCCCAAGGGTAAAAAAACATCCACTCGTGATCCAAATTTTATAAATCCAGCATCACGCCCTTGAACCACCTTGTCCCCCACCTTTGCGTAGTTGACAATCCTACGGGCCACAGCACCAGCAATCTGTCGGTATAAAATTTGACCTACAGTATCATTTTCCAGCACCACTGTAGTCCTTTCGTTTAGCTCCGAGGATTTGGGATGCCAAGCCACTAAATATTTTCCTGGATGGTATTTGCTAAACGCAACAGCACCACTGATGGCATATCGGGTTACATGAACATTGAGGGGAGACATAAAAATGGAGACCTGTAACCGTTTGTCTTTAAAAAACTCTTTTTCGTATACTTCTTCAATCACCACCACTTTTCCATCAACGGGAGCAATGATATGATTTTTGTTGGCTGTTGTTTTTCGTTTTGGGTTTCTAAAAAACTGGAGCACCAATATCAACAGTATGATACTCACCACTTGAAGTGATTTCTGAATCCAAAAATTTTCAATAAAGTAGGCAGAACCAAGCGCAATGACTACAGCAATTAAAAAGGTGTTGATAATGATTTTAAAACCTTCTTTATGAAACATAATCTTTAAAATTAAAAAGTAAGTAAATCCATGGAGCACTAAAAATAACACTGTCCATTCTGTCAAAAAACCCACCATGGCCAGGAATTAATGATCCACTGTCTTTTACGTTTACAAGTCGCTTAAATTTCGATTGAATCAGATCTCCAACAGTTGCCCATATGGAGCAAAGGGAGGCTACAGATAAATAAAAGACCACAGAAGATTCTGGGCTGAAATGATGGAAGACTAAAGCGACAGCCAGTGAAAAAATAAGACCACCAAAAAAACCTTCCCAGGTTTTTTTGGGTGATATCCTTTGGAACATTAGTGTTTTTCCCAGCTTTCTTCCCGTTAAATATGCAAAGGTGTTGTTGGTCCAAATCAAAACAAAAAACAACATCACTTTTTCGAAGTCATAATTTTCGGGACTTCCTGGTAAAGAGATTATAAAAAAACAGCCCATACCCAAATAAAAAAGGGATAATAGGGTCTTGGAGAGATAATTCAAGGTCATTGTTTTTTTGGTAAACAGCCAATAGATCAAGAAAATATGCGCGATAAAAACACTAATGAGCGGGTAGATAAGGTCAACAGCATCAATTTTGGATTGATAGAAATTATAGATCAAAAGCAATACCAAAGCCATGGGCATATAGCTTTTATGACGGATTAACCTTTGAAATTCAATGATTGCCAGTGTTGAGAAAACAACAATAACGATAGTGAATAGAAGCTGATCGTATACTACTGATCCCAAAATCATTGCTGCGTATAAGAGGCCAGAAACGCCTCTAAAAAATAATTCTCTCATGGATTAATCCTCTTGAAGGATTAAATATAAGTTTTTCGCACTACTCCCATAGGATAAAAAATCATTTTCATCCTTTGCGTTTTTTACATTCAGCGTTGTGATGTTGGAAGGGACTTTGTCAATGTACTTGTTTTTAAGTTTACTCATTCCTTCGCTAACGTCATTTACAAAATTGTTGAGATCAGAAAATACTATAATAAAATCGGGCAGTTGATGGAGCTTTAAATCCTTAATTTGATGGTTGCATATCAGAATGGTGCCCTTATTGGCGATCAGGTATTCACACCCTATTAGTAAGGCTTTATAATCTTTTGGGTTGGATGTACTGGAGGGGCTTTCAACGCCAAACCTTTGACGAAGTTGTTCATTAAAGCAGAGGAGATTTTCTGATCTCCAATGATTTTCCTCAAGTATTAAATTAAAATATTCGTCTGTTGATTTACTGTTTTCACTGTATAAAAATTTACCACCCATATGGGTAAACTTACTGGCAAATAAAGTATCAACTTCTTGTTTTTTTTCAGGAAGAAATTTGCTTTTAAGGGGCTCGGCCTTATCTTTTTTTGAGGTACCAAATAGTTTCTTCCAAAATACCACAACAGAAATTAATTTACGGGTACAGGGACTCCCTGTGGTCCTTCTTTTTTATCGTTTGTTTTGACATCAAAGGGTCGTTCACCTAAAATATTTAGTAGGTCATCTTTGAATATCACCTCTTTTTCTAAAAGTCTGTCTGCGAGTTGCGTCAGCTTAGACTTATTTTTTTTCAACAAATCACAGGCTCTCTTGTACTGAATTTCTATAATTTGAGATATCTCTTTATCAATAACCTGCGCTGTTTGTTCCGAATATGGTTTTGTAAAACTATTCTCTGATTGGCCTGTAGAATCATAGTAAGTAATATTCCCCAAAGTTTCATTTAACCCGTAAACGGAGACCATGGCCCTTGCTTGACGGGTAACTTTTTCCAAGTCGCTGAGTGCTCCTGTGGATATTTTGTCAAACATAATCTTTTCAGCGGCTCTTCCTCCCAAGGCGGCACACATTTCATCCAACATTTGTTCTGTGCGAACAATCAATCTTTCCTCGGGTAAATACCATGCTGCGCCAAGAGATTGTCCTCTGGGAACAATGGTAACCTTCACTAAAGGGGCAGCGTGTTCTAATAGCCAGCTCACAATCGCATGGCCTGCTTCATGAAATGCAATGGTTTTCTTTTCTTCTGGGGTTACAATTTTATTTTTCTTTTCTAAGCCGCCGACAATTCGATCCACGGCATCCAAAAAATCTTGTTTTCCAACAGATTTTTTATTTTTTCGAGCGGCAATCAGCGCTGCTTCGTTACAGACATTGGCAATATCAGCACCAGAAAAACCTGGGGTTTGTTTGGAGAGGAACTCTATGTCCAAATTTTTGACCGATTTTAAAGGCTTGAGGTGAACTTTAAAAATTTCTCTTCTTTCGTTGAGGTCGGGAAGGTCCACATATATTTGTCGATCGAATCGACCAGCACGCATCAGGGCTTTGTCCAATACATCGGCGCGGTTGGTTGCAGCTAATACAATTACATTTGTGTTGGTGCCAAATCCATCCATTTCGGTCAACAGTTGGTTCAAGGTGTTTTCCCGCTCATCATTGGAACCCGTAAAGTTATTTTTGCCTCTGGCCCTTCCGATAGCGTCAATTTCGTCAATAAAAATTATCGACGGCGATTTGTCTTTTGCTTGTTTGAACAAGTCCCTTACCCGGGAAGCACCTACGCCCACAAACATCTCCACAAAGTCAGAACCAGAAAGGGAGAAAAAAGGAACTTTTGCCTCACCAGCCACAGCTTTGGCCAGTAATGTTTTACCAGTTCCTGGGGAGCCGACCAAGAGTGCTCCTTTGGGAATTTTACCCCCCAATACCGTATACTTTTTTGGATTTTTAAGGAAATCTACAATCTCCTGAATTTCTTCTTTTGCGCCTTCAAGGCCCGCGACATCCTTAAATGTGGTTTTGACCTCAGTATTTTGATCGAAAAGTTTGGCTTTTGATTTTCCAATGTTGAATATTTGGCCACCAGCTCCACCTGCACCACCACCAGACATTCTTCTCATCAGAAAAATCCAAACGCCTATGATGATAATGATTGGAAGGAATCCCATGATTACGTCCATCCATCGGTTTTCAACGGTCATAAACTCATAGCGAAAGTTTACCCCGTTTTCTTTGGCCTGTTCCAGTTTGCGTTGGAAAAGCTCCAAGTTACCCACTTCGAACTCGTAGTGAGGGCCACTGGTGTTTTCCTGACCAATAATATTTTTTGCTTTTGAGTTTTGATGGACACTTTTTTCTAACCCATAGCTGTTGAGGGTTACTTTTGCTAACTTTTGATTAACCACAATCACTTCTTCAACGTCTCCCTCGTTGAGAAAACGTTCAAAGTCTGAAATGTTCGTTTTATTAACCGTTTGCCAGTTATTATCTCCACCAAACATGCTAATTCCCAATAAGAATGTGATGATCACACCATACACCCAATAGGGATTAAATTTAGGCTTGTTGTTTTTTCCTTCTTTCATAAACAATTAATAATTTGACGCAATTTTAGTCGTTTTGGCATCTCCCCAAAGTTCCTCAATATTATAGTATGTTCTGATGTGTTTTTGAAACACATGTACAACGATATTTACATAATCAATCAACACCCATTCGGCATTGTCAGCACCTTCAGTGTGAAATGGCTTTTCTTTAAGCTCTTTGCTGACTGTTTTTTGAACAGCACTGACAATGGCATTCACATGCGTGTTAGAACTTCCAGAGCAAACCAAAAAGTAACTACAAACAGTGTTGTCTAAATCCCTGAGATCTAAAAGGCTTACATCGAGTCCTTTCACATTTTCTATGCCAGAAATAATCGTCGATATCAAAGCATCTTCAGTGGACTTCGATTTTACCATTAAAAAATTTTAGTTTTGAACAAATTTATTACTTTTTGGATTCACAGCATTCAAAACCATGACCTATTTCAATATAATCAAACTTGATGCCACAGACTCTACCAACGATTGGTTGAAAGACAAATACAATCTTGGAAAATGCAACGATGGCGATTTGATATGGGCAGATCATCAAATAAAAGGCAGAGGGCAGAGAGATAAAATATGGGAGTCTGAACCTGGAAAAAACCTTACATTCAGTCTTTACAAGCAGTATTCAAGCTTTTCAGTCGATCATTCATTTTTAATTAATTGCGCTGTTTCCCTGGCGGTGCTTTCTGCAATCAGCCAGTTGACAAATAAAGCTTTTAAGTTAAAATGGCCAAACGACATTTTGTCAGGTGAAAAAAAAATTGGAGGAGTGCTAATTGAAAATATGGTCAAAGGGAGCCGTATAACGGGTTCCATAATTGGCATAGGAATAAATGTAAATCAAGTGGCATTTGACGGTTTGCCCCAAGCCAGCTCTTTGGCGCTTGTAACAGGAGAAAACTTTGTAATAAAGTTGCTATTGAATAATATTTTAAAACAATTGAATGACCGTTTAAACCAACTCGCTCAAGTCCAAATTCACAAATCATATCTGCTGCACCAATACGAAAGTTGTCTTTTTAGAAAAGGAGAGCCATCGGAGTTCGCTACCTTGACAAAAAAATTTGACGCCACACTCCAAGGGATTACAGAAAGCGGGGAGATCATAATAAAAAAATCCTCCGGAGAAGTGCTCAAATTCGCCCACGGCGCCGTTAAAATGATTTATTGATTGGGCTTCCAATCAGCGGGTGAAACCCTCCACGATTTGAGTACTTCAATTTGATCGGTTTCAATGTAGTTTGCTTTTTCTGCCTCAGAAATCAGGTGGTGGTAATCGCTTAGCGTATGAAGTTGAACGTTTTCCTTTTTAAAATTATCAACAGCCAATTGAAAGCCATAATCAAAAATTCCGATCATTCCCAACACGGTAACATTTTGCTCTTTTAGAGCCTTAACAGCATTTAAACTGCTTTTCCCCGTGGATATTAAATCTTCGATTACCAATACTTTTTTATCGGACATCAATTGTCCTTCAATTTGATTTTTTCTGCCATGTGATTTTGGTTCTGGTCTTACATAAATAAATGGGGCTCCCATTAGCTCAGCAACCAATATCCCAATTCCAATGGCACCGGTGGCCACACCAGCAATCACAAAATCCTCTCCGTAAATAAGTTGGGCTTGCTGGGCCATTTTTTCAGCAATAAATTTCCTTACATCTTTGTGTGAAAGGCAAATTCTGTTATCGCAATATATTGGAGATTTCCATCCACTGGCCCATGTGTATGGATTTTTTGGATTCAATTTTATTGCATTTATTTGTAAAAGTAATTGGGCAGTGGTGTGGGCTGTTTCTCGATCGTAAATCATACACAAATGTATAAAGTTTTTTTCAATAGAAAATGGGTCGTGCTGACCTCAAAAATGGTAAATCACAATGACAATACCCCTCTTTTCTATATAAAATACACAAATTTCAAATTGATTATTTCTGCCTTAAAATCCAAAAAAATTGAGGGGGTTTTTTTGTATCACCCCAAGGAAGAAAAGCTTTGGAAGTTCATGACCAAACATTTCCCCATAGTAGAAGCTGCTGGAGGAATGGTAGTCCACCACAACAGTAAGATTTTATTCATTTACAGAAATAAAAAATGGGATTTGCCCAAAGGGAAAATTAATAAAAATGAGATGATGATCGATGGGGCAGTCAGGGAGGTCATGGAAGAAACGGGAGTTAAAGATCTTATTGTTAAAAAGAACCTGAGCCATACCTATCACATTTTTTCAAGAAATGGAAAATACAGACTAAAAAAAACATATTGGTACTTGATGAGCACATCCTACAATGGAATGCTCTCCCCTCAAATAGATGAGGGAATTACATTGGCCCAATGGAAAACCAAGGAGGAAGTTCCTAAGCTTTTAAAAAACGCCTATGAGAATATCAAAATTCTCTTCGATGAAATTTAGTGGATTTTAGATTTTTACAGAACTCGGCACCAGTTTGGAATAATCGCCCTGATTCAATATTATTTCTCTTACAATACTGCTGCTGATGAAAGAGGTTTTAGCCGCGGTCAACAAAAAGACTGTTTCTATTCCAGACATGAGCCTGTTGGTGTGGGCAATGGCTTTTTCAAATTCAAAATCAGCAGGATTCCTAAGGCCCCTGATGATGAAATCCGCATTTATTTTTTTACATAAATCAATCGTTAAGCCTTCGTATTCAACCACTGAAATTTTCTTGTAGGTGGCAAAAGTGCTTTTTACAAAAGCAGCCCTTTTCTCCAGTGGAAACATGTATTTTTTTTCCGTATTGGTTCCTATTCCAATAATGATTTCATCAAAAAGCGGGAGGCTTCTTTGAACGATATCATAATGTCCAAGGGTAATGGGGTCAAAAGAACCAGGAAATACGCCACGTTTCATATCACTAAATTACTGGTTTTTTTTCATTGCCCCTTCCAGCAACGATTCAAAAAAATCTGAAAGGCCTATTCCTGCTTCATGGAGTTGCTGTGGAATTAGGCTTGCAGTGGTCAAACCAGGAACCGTATTTATCTCCAGCAGATGAGGAACGCCCGCTACAATGATAAACTCACTTCGGCACACTCCCTTTAAATTTAACTTTTTATACAAATCGCGTACCAGAGTATCTACCTTTTTAACAATGTTTCCATCGAGTCGTGCAGGGGTAATTTCTTTTGATTTTCCATTGTATTTTGCATCGAAGTCAAAAAAATCATTTTCGGAGATGATTTCTGTAATTGGGAGGACCACTATATCATGATCATTAGCAAAGGCACCTACAGATATTTCGGTCCCTAACAATGCAGATTCTATAATCAATTCAGAATCTTCCTTTAGGGCAGAGACGATTGCCGCCTCCAAATCCTCTTTTTCATACACCTTGACAATTCCATAACTGCTCCCCGATCGGTTGGGTTTAACAAAACAAGGAAGCCCCACTTTTTTTATGATATCATCAATTTCCAAAGAATCCCCTTGGTCGTAAGTAAAAGAATTGGCAACCGGAACTCCCCATTTTCGGACCTCTTTCAAACAGGCCCTTTTGTCAAAAGTTAAGGAAGCAGCTTTTTCATCACAGCTGCTCTGTGGGATGTTGAGCGAAGACAAAAGTTTGGCCAATTTTCCATCTTCACCTGGGGTGCCGTGGATGGCATTGAATACCACATCGAAGTGAACGATAGTTTCCCTCAACTTAAAAGAAAAATCTTCTAACTTTAGCGGGTATGTATTGTTTTCTAAATCCACGACCAACCACTTCTCTTGATCGACAATAATTTTAAAACAATTCCACTTTGAAGGGCTTAGAGATTCGATGACAGTACTACCACTGCTGAGCGAAATTTCTCGCTCGGAAGAATATCCCCCCATGGCGATGCCTACAACTTTTCTGCGCATGCATAAGCTTTTAACAAAGGTATTGCATTTATAATTAATCCTAAAGCCCATCGATTTGTTATCTTTGACTTCAGAATTATAAAATGAGTTTTTTTAGATTTCTTTTTAGTAAAACTTTGATCTTTCAAATCGTACTTGCCTCCGTGGTAGGCGTTGTGGTTATTTATCTCAGCTTGGTGTTTCTAAAGCTCATTACATTTCACAATGATTACCAAAATGTACCCGACTTGAAAGGGATCCCACTGGTGAATTTATCCCAAGTGATCCAAGAGGAAAATTTGCGGTATGAAATTATAGACTCCTCAAAATATACCCCTAATTTACCAGCACTTAGCGTAATAGAGCACCTTCCTGGCCCTGGAGAACAGGTAAAGAAAAACCGAAAAATATACATTACTCTAAACCCCTCTGGATACCGAAGAATCAGTGTTCCCGATGTGGTCCAGATTACCCGGAGGAATGCTGAGGTAAAATTAATGTCTGTTGGTTTTAAGATCGGAGAAATTACCTTCAAAAACGATATTGGAAAAGACATGGTCTTAGAAATGCGGTACAAGGGTGAACCCCTAACCCCTGGCACGTTATTACAAAAAACAGCAGAGATCGATTTGGTACTGGGCAATGGAAGAAGGTAAAAAAAATTCAGAACCGTTAGCGCCTGTCGATGAAGCCGAGGGATTTGAACACTTTGCTTTCAAGGCAGATCCCGGCCAGGAACCTCTGCGCGTCGATAAATTTCTGATGAACCGCATTGAAAATGCCAGCCGAAATAAAATTCAGCAAGCGGCCAAGTCAGGGGCCATAAAGGTTAACGGGAGTGCAGTAAAACCCAATTACAAAGTAAAACCCGATGATTTGGTCAAGGTTGTTTTTTCCTATCCACCGCACGAAAACCTACTTGTTCCTGAAGCATTGCCCTTGGACATTGTCTTTGAAGATGATGATTTAGTTATTGTGAACAAGAACGCCGGGATGGTGGTCCACCCCGGGCACGGAAATTATACGGGTACCTTGATCAACGGCTTATTGCATCATTTTGAACAATTGCCCATAAACTCGAGTAACCGTCCTGGATTGGTGCATCGGATTGATAAGGATACGAGTGGACTGTTGGTGGTGGCAAAAACTGATGTTGCCATGGCAGCCCTGGCCAAACAGTTTCATGACAAAACTGCTTCAAGAAAATACACCGCACTTGTATGGGGAAATGTACAGGAGAATGAGGGTACCGTCGAGGGCCACATCGGTCGCAACCCAAAAAACAGATTGCAAATGATGGTTTTTCCCGATGGAAGTGCTGGCAAAAACGGAATTACCCATTATAGCGTTATCGAACGATTGGGCTATGTCACCTTAATTGAGTGTCGATTAGAAACGGGGAGAACCCATCAAATTCGCGCCCATATGAAATCCATCGGACATACCCTTTTTAACGACGCCAGATATGGGGGGGATGCACTGCTCAAAGGAACGACCTTTACCAAATACAAACAATTTGTTCAAAATTGCTTTCGTATTTTACCCAGACAAGCCCTACACGCCCAAACATTGGGTTTCCAGCATCCCACCCAAAACAAGTGGTTGGACTTTGAGGCCCCTATTCCAGAGGATATGTCTGTTGCCATTGATAAATGGAGAAACTACGCCCAGCATAAACAATTCTGATCCCTGAATCAGCGAATACAATCCACTGGATATTGGTTTTCAGGGGAAATCATTATAAATTTGAAAAAATTAGCATTTATGAAAATGGTCATTTCTCCTGCAAAATCCCTCAACTTTGAGTCGACTTTGCCCACTCAGGAAAACTCAAACCCTTGTTTTTTGGCCGAGGCCAACCACATCAATCAACTGCTGAGGGACAAAACCCCATCGGAACTGTCTCATATGATGAAAATATCCGATAAGCTTGGAAATCTCAACTGGGAACGAAATCAGAATTTCAATACTCCTTTTAATCCTGAGAATGCCCGACCCGCCGTTTATACTTTTGATGGAGATGTGTATACAGGATTAGATGTTTATACCCTCCCTGAGGAGAAGATAAAACTTTTGCAGAACAGTCTTAGGATACTTTCTGGGCTTTATGGTGTTCTAAAACCGTTGGATTTAATACAGCCCTATCGCTTGGAAATGGGAACAAAATTCCCAGTAGAAAAAAACAAAAACCTCTATGAATTCTGGAAGCAAAAAATCACGAGTTTCCTCAATGATGAATTGGAGGAAAATGAACTTTTTGTCAACTTAGCAAGTAACGAATATTTTTCAGCTATCGACGCCAAAATTCTCAACACCAGGGTCATTACACCTCAGTTTAAAGATTATAAAAACGGAACTTTAAAAATGATTTCTTTTTTCGCTAAAAAAGCCAGAGGGATGATGGTGCGATATCTTTTAGATGTTGAGAACCCCTCGGCAGCTTCTTTGTTAAATTTTGATTACGGGGGCTATGCCTACAGCGAGGAACACACAGCGTCTGATCTTTCTCCTGTGTTCATAAGATAGCTATAGCAAAATGGGGTCTATCCCTAAAATATGACTGTCCGTATAGTTTTTTAAATAGTTTTCGTCCAACAAATTACTGCCGCCCAAACCCGCTGTGGCAATCATTTCAGGAAGATCTAAAGTGAGATATTGCTTGATCATTTTCCGCGAAAGCGGGGCAAAACTATAATGCCAAGGTTCATATTTAAAACCAGATCTTTTCTCATCGGGGGTGTAGGGCAAATAAAAACCATACTGATTCGCATTGCTTTCCATCCAAAGCCGCAACTCGTTGTAAGGACCTTGATCGTGAAATTTATGGGTGAGTAAAACATCCCCCTCCACCTTTGGTTTGGCGTCTATGATGTCTATTTCTGTTCCCCAATGATGCCGTGAGGTTCCCGGAATAGTGGAATATTGAATGATTTTTAAAATGGCCTGTTTATCAGAACCCCCCTGTTTTTTATAGTTCGAAAAATGTTTATTCCAAATCTGTTTCTGTCGTTCAAAGGAACGATAGGAGGATACTATCATTATTTTGATTCCTTGTTTTTCAGCAGCTGCAGACATTTCCTGAAAAGCAAGGTGGGCATCCGGGACCAAGGCGTATCCGTCTCCTTGAAGCTCCGGTGATCCTTGGCCAATGAGTAGGAGTGGGTCAATATTCATTTTACTCTCAAATCGGAAGTGGCTCATGGAAAAAATAGAAAGTAAAACGTTGATGAATTCATGTCTGTACACGGTCAAAAATGTGTTAATTTTTTAAAAACTTCAGGGTCAGACAACCAAGGTATTACCCTTTACAATAATAGTGTATAAATTTAGCAACTAAAAAAAACTGCTGCGCTTTGACTTAGTTTTAACAAGTTTTAAATAATTGAAATAAAATTGCTTCTTATCTTTAAAAGATGAAAATATTTAATCTAATACTATTTCTACTCCCCCTGGCCTTGATGGGTCAGGACCGGAAACCGATCAAAGGGAAATTGATATACCGCAATGTCGACGTCGTAGCTGCCAATGTGGTAAACAACACCGCCCAACTCAATACCATAACAGATGGAGAAGGGGCTTTTGAGATCCCCGTAAAATTGGGTGATGAAGTGATTTTTTCTTCGGTACAGTATTTGATTAGGACGGTTACAATAAGTCCCGAAATACTTAAAAAAAATAGGCTTATTGTTACCGTAAATGAGAAAATAAACGCACTGGAGGAAATCGTCATTACTCCCTACAACACAGAGAAATTCTTGGATCTCAAGGAAGAAGAGTTTAAAGGGTACGACTACGAACGCGATAAATCAACAGCATTGGAGAACATCACCATGACCCAGGGTCAATTAAGAAATGGTTTGAATCTCATCAATATTGCTAAATTGGTGGCCAATGCAATCCAGAATAAAACAGAGGAGGAAAAACAAAAAATAAAACCGAGTGAAATTCTAACTTATGTATTCAACGATGAATTTTTCAATGATGACCTCGGTTTAAAAAATGATGAGGTTACTGGTTTTTTAGAACATATAGACAAAAACCTCCCTTCCCAGCAGCTACTAAAAACAGGGAAACAGTTTCAGCTTATAGATTTTCTAATCGCTGAATCAAAGACCTATCGCGATCAATTAAATACCCAATGATAAAGCTGTCTTTGGCTTGTTTTTTTTGGTTTATGGGGGCCCTGTCAACCCACAACTTTTATGTGTCGACGACCTCAATTCGATTTGTTTCTAACGATAAAACATTACAGATCACTACCCAGGTATTTTTGGATGATTTTGAATCTGTACTCAATGTTTATGGGGAAGATAAAATTGAATTTAAGGCAGCAGGTTCTCAGGAGGAAATTGACAAAATAGTAAAAGACTACTTACAAAAAAACATCACTTTTAATAATGGGGAGCAGTCATTTACTTTTGATTTTCTTGGGAAGATTTACCGAAATGATCTTATGGTCGCGTATATGGAGCTAAAGTTAGATTCAACACCCAAGTATTTTAATATTAAAAACACGCTTTTTTATGAACTATTGCCCGATCAAAAAAATATAATTCATCTGAAAGCAGGATCAAAAAGAAAAAGCTTTTTGGCGGTTTCCTCCAAATCTGAGTTTGAAATACCAGAAGATTTTTTGAATTTTCAGAATTAACAGATTTAATTATAAATTGCAGAGCAATAAAATAAACCTAAATCCTAATCACATGTATATTTTCAGGAACAGTATTTTTATAATTTCAATTTTATTTTTTCAAGTTTCTGTACAGGCACAATCCGGCAGTGATTCGCTGAGGGTCAGCGGTCACACCAATACCAATAAGTTTAAGCAGTTAAAACAAGAATTGGCCACCCCCAATACTTTCAGGACTGCTTCTGGGGCGCCTGGTAGGGATTATTATCAGCAACAAGTTGACTATGATATGGACATTGAGTTGGACGATGCTAAACAAAAATTATACGGAAAAGAAGAAATAACTTACACCAACAACTCCCCCGATGCCCTCCGATATTTATGGGTGCAATTGGATCAAAATATTCGTAAAAAGGATGCTCCTGCTTTAGAAAAAAACGGTGAGGGTGCTGAACCCATTCTGCGGGTTGAAACTTTTGTTAATGATTATTTCAAGGAACCTTTTGATGGAGGATTTAACATCGATTGGGTGAAAGACGCAAATGGTATGCCCATGAAATACACCATTAACATGACCATGATGCGGATCGATTTACCCCAACCACTTAAGTCTGGAGAACAACTCAAGTTTTCAATTAAGTGGTGGTACAATATCAACAACCACGTAGAAAACAGAGCCAGATCGGGTTTTGAATTTTTTCCCGAGGATGGGAACAGGGCTTTTGTGATTGCTCAATTCTTTCCCAGACTGGCGGTTTACAATGATGTTGAAGGTTGGCAAAATCATCAGTTTTGGGGCAATGGCGAGTTCGCTTTGAATTTTGGAAATTATACGGTCCGACTCACGGTTCCTGCAGATCACGTTGTTGAGGCCACTGGCGTGCTACAAAACCCAAAAGAGGTGCTGTCGCGTCAAGAATACAAAAGATTTAGAGAGGCGCAAACCTCATTTGATAAACCCGTAATGATCATTACCCAAGAAGAAGCTGTGGAGCGTGAAAAGGGGTTTTCAACAGATAAAAAAACCTGGGAGTTCAAGGCGGAAAGGGTAAGAGACTTCGCATTTGCATCCTCGCGAAAATTTATTTGGGAGATGATGGCTGTAAAAATTGGAGCCAAAGACATCATGGCTGTCTCGCTCTATCCTAAAGAAGGGAACCCCCTATGGGAGGAGTATTCTACCAAAGCAGTAGTGCAGACACTAAAGACCTATTCCCACCATACTTTTGATTACCCCTATCCCAAAGCCGTATCAGTACATGCCAAAAACCAAGGAATGGAGTATCCGATGATTTGCTGGAACTACGGTCGGCCCAATAAAGATGGATCCTATTCCGATCAAGTAAAATTTGGAATGATCAGTGTAATTATTCACGAGATTGGTCACAATTTTTTCCCCATGATTGTAAACTCAGATGAACGGCAGTGGGGATGGATGGACGAAGGACTTGATACTTTTATGCAGTACTTAACGGAACAACAATTTGGAAAAAATTATCCTACAGCCATCACAGGAATGGATAAATACCCCTCCAGACGAGGGGAACCCAAGGCCATTGTCAGCTATATGTCGGGTGATCAAAGTTTTATAGCACCCATTATGTCTAACCCTGAAAACGTTTATCAATTGGGACCAAATGCCTACGGTAAACCTGCAACAGCACTTAATATTCTCAGGGAAACGGTCATGGGTCGCGAACTTTTTGATCACGCGTTTAAAACTTATGCCCAAAGATGGATGTTTAAACACCCTACTCCCGCCGACTTTTTTCGTACCATGGAGGATGCCTCTGCGGTGGACTTAGATTGGTTTTGGAGGGGATGGTTCTACACGACAGATTTTGTCGACATTGGTGTCAAAGGAGTCAATCAGTTTTTTGTCTCTGATGAACCCAACGATGAGGTATTAGATATGCTAAAAAGCTATGGGATGAGCATCGAGGACCTTCCGCCGGTTGTGTTTACTATGGTCGAGGACAACGACCGCTTCAAAGATGAATACAGAGTAGGAAATCCAACCGAACATTCCCAAGACCTTAAAGCTTATATGGATGAAAATAATTTGGCCGCAGATGCTTCCATCAAAATACCCAAGTATTTTTATGAAGTTTCATTTGAAAAACTTGGCGGTTTGGTTATGCCGCTTATTGTAGAATACACCTATGGTGACGGGACTAAAGAGCGTGTTGAATATCCAGCTGAGGTTTGGCGGAAAAATGATTTTGAAGTCAAAAAAGTCGTCGCTTCCGATAAAGAAATTGTTGGAATCATTGTAGATCCAGATGAGGAAACTGCCGATATTGACCCCTCTAACAACAATTGGCCAAAATCTGAGGGATTGTCTGAGTTTGATCAATTCAAAGCGAATATGAAAAATTAATGCTGTGGATTGATTAAATACACTTTTATTTTTGGTTTCACTGCTGCATCAAAAGTTGTCATTTCATATATTTGTTAAAAAAATTAAATGTCTCTCTTTATAAGCGGTGCTGAAATAGTTTTTGTTTTTTTTATCGTGTTGCTCGTTTTTGGGGCCGATAAAATACCCTCCATCGCCAAAACTTTAGCAAAAGGGGTTTCACAGGTCAAAAATGCCACCAATGAGATTAAAAGTGAAATTCAGAAGTCTGTGGACAGTAAAAATCCAACGGCAGGCGTGGCCAAAGATTTAAAAAATCAAGTGGATAAAGTAAAAGATGATTTTGACGAGTTAACAGATTCTATCAAACGAGACCTCTAAATTTTTCTGCAAATCATTAGTCCATCCCTAATTGGAACCAGAAGTGACTCTAATCGTTTTTCCGATTTGACCCTACGATTGAATTCTTTCAGCGCGCTTGTTTCCCTATCATTTTTAGAAACGTCTTTCTTCAGGATTTTACCACTCCACAATACATTGTCAGCAATGATTAAAGACCCTGGATTGAGCTTGGGTAAAACAAGATCCAAATAATTGCAGTAATTGGCTTTGTCTGCATCCATAAAAACCATATCAAAATTAATTTCTAATGCTGGTATGATTTTTTTTGCATCACCCAGGTGTGTCTTAATCTGATTATTATAGATACTTTTTTTAAAGTATTTTTTTTGAATGGCCAATAATTCTTGGTCTATTTCAATGGTGTGTAGCGTCCCACCTTTTTCTAATCCCTCTGCCAAGCACAGACTAGAGTATCCTGTAAAAGTACCGATTTCCAAAATGCTATGCGGTTGTTTTAATTTGGAAAGCAAACTCAGAAATCTTCCCTGTAAGTGCCCGCTAAGCATCCGGGGTTGTAGAATTTTTTGATGTGTCTCTTTAAAAAGTGATTTCAACAATTCCGATTCTTTCTGAGTATGGCTTTCGGCATATTCCATGATGTCTTCATTGATAAAATCCATGGCCGAGCTTATTTGTTGTTTATTTGCTTGGGGCGGGCATATTCCAATCTTTTTTCCAACTGGGGTAGGGTATAACCATCCAAGCCATTTATGGCCATCACCGAACCTTTGGTCAAATCTACCCAACCATCCTCCATGAGAAGATCTTCTTGGATAAAAATTTGTTCGATGGCGGCTACAATTAGCAAACATCCATTTTCTTTAATCTCATATTCATTCAAATAGCGACAGCCCAAACTGATTGGAGAATCCTTAACGTAGGGGGCATACCAGTTATTTTTATACTCAGGTACCAAACGGGTTTGATCGAATTCAGAAACAGCCTCATCGTATTTGGCACTGGTATGGTGGGCATCTTCAAAATGCGGTGCCGAAACATGATTTACAGTAAATACCTGAGTTTCTTTAATGTTTTTATAGGTATCCCGCGGAACAGTGTTGGGTCGCAATGTAAAATGAAGTAGGGCAGGATTACTCCCCAAATGAGTCACCGAGCTAAAAATAGCTAGATTTTCATCTCCATTATTAGATTTTGATGCGATCAAATTAGCAGATTTAAAACCTGTTATACTGTTGATCATATTGAGACGATACAGCTTCGAAAAACCATCGACATCGGTTGTGTTGAAATAATGCATATTAGGGATTGGATTTTTTATCAAAATATAGGATGACACTCAGCAAAACAATAACCACCACCACCAAACCTGATATAAACAGATAATGATCTGAGATAGCATTGGTGGACAAAAAACCGTCTTGGGTTACCTTTCTGTCTATATATCGGATTACGATTCCCAGCGGGATCAACAGCAGAAGGAATCCAAACTTTTTATTTTTTTTTATCATAATGAAATGTGATGAAACCTTCCAACTAAAATAGAAAAACCATTGGATTAATTCATATCGATTTCAAAGAATCGATTTTAATCTCTGGGTGTTTGAAGTCAAAATTCTCTATGCAACTTTCATGGGCTTTGTCGAAACTGTCAAAATATTTGAGACACTGGCTCGCTGACGGCATTTTGTTTTTATTTTTTATGAATTGATCATTACTCAATATCTCGGTACACAAACAGGCATCGGCAGAAACCATGTCGCTTTGAAACCAATCAAAAATTAACCATAATGGCATTATTATCAGCGCAAGAGTGATCAAGACTTTTTTCATAAAATTAAAAAAATTTAAATTTAGTGAATTCATATAAAAAAATTGGGCGACTCGAAGAATGTCGCCCAATTAGAGAAATAATAAAAAAACCAAACAATTAAATTAACTAAAATAATTAAGTTATTGTGTAACTCAATTACACACCAAATTTACGTAGCTGATATAAATACCTACAACATATATTTCTTATTTTTTTTCTTTTTACGACTATCATAATAGGTGACTATGGATTTTTAACAATTGATAATCCCAGCCCAGAAAATTAATAATTCCTAAAAAAAACAGCATATACGTCATTTTGTTAAATAAAAACAACTTAATAAAAGCTACATATAACAATTACATAATTAAAGAAAAAAAGTGTTTAAGGTTTAAATTTTTATAATTGGACAAAAAAATATCTACTATACCTAAAAATAAATTATTTTTGTAAGCTTTATAATAAGAGCCAAATTAACGTGCTCATAGGGGTGTTTAGCTCAGTTGGTTTAGAGCGCTACCTTGACAGGGTAGAGGTCACCGGTTCGAATCCAGTAACACCCACATAATTTTTTTCCACAAGGCTTTTTAGATTTTCGCACGACAGAAAATCATCTTATCTATTAACGTCTTAATTTATATGATCCTATAAATACCAGACGTTAAAACAAACCCTTTTAGGTAAAAAATCATCCTTTCGTTTCATGCAATAAAAAATTACGACTTGTAATAAACAATTGAGAAATAATCGTTTATAAAGCCTCAATGTCGAAATAAAAGTTGCTTTTAATGTTTGTGGTTAGGGGTGATTTTAACCAATTACCATTGCAAGGGTAAAACCAATTCCAATACCTAATAAAAGCATGATGATACCTTTTCCTGAAAAAAACCAACTAAATTTTTCTTCCCAGGCATCGGGGATAAAATTTTGATTTTCATCCTTAGCAAAACCAGTTCGGGTTGAGTAACCCGCATACCAGTAAACTCCTCCAAATAGAGCTGCCAGGAAAACCAAAACAATTAAAATATTTTGCATAAATTCAATTTATATAATTATAGTAAATATTATATATTACTTGTAAACTTAACAAAAAAAGGATTAAATTCTAAATGATTTCATAAAAATATGAGCAATGTGCAGTTATCAAATAAAAATACTGCATTAAATAATTTTGAATAATTTTCATTTAAGCTTAAGTTTACTTGAAATACTATTTATGAAATTCAAAATTCAAAACCTTAGAGATTACGCAAATGAATATCACAACAGTGTCGTTTCCCCCGAAGATTTTTGGTCGGAGATAGCTGACTATTTTCATTGGAAAAAGAAGTGGGACAAGGTTTTGGAGTGGGACTTTGATACCCCAAGCATCAGTTGGTTTAAAAATGCTGAGTTGAATTTAACTGAAAATATTTTTGAAAAATTACTACCTACCCACGAACACAAAACTGCCATTATATGGGAACCAAATGATACCTCGGCCGATGCGATCAGCATTACTTATGGGGAATTGTTTAAAGCTACGTGTAAATTTGCCAATGCTCTGCAAACACAAGGTGTTCGCAAAGGGGATCGTGTGATCATATACATGCCGATGGTCCCTGAGGCCACCGTTGCCATGTTGGCTTGTGCTCGTATTGGTGCTGTGCACTCTGTTGTTTTTGCGGGCTTTTCAGCGACAGCATTGGCCGACAGAGTTAATGATTGTAAGGCCAAAATGGTATTGACTTCCGACGGTAATTACAGAGGAAACAAAAAAATTCCAGTAAAGGCTGTTGTTGATGAAGCCCTACAAAAAACCCATACGGTTGAAAAGGTGATCGTTTTAAAAAGAACTGGTGAGCAAGTTGAAATGGTACCGGATAGAGATCTCTGGTGGCACGATACCATTGCCAATGAACCAGATTCCCACAAAGCAGAAGTGATGAAGTCTGAAGACCTTTTGTTTATATTGTATACCTCAGGTTCAACAGGAAAACCCAAAGGAGTGGTCCACACCACAGCGGGCTATATGATCTATACCTACTACTCCTTTATTAATGTTTTTCAATACCAGACCGATGATGTGTATTGGTGCACAGCCGATATTGGCTGGATAACCGGTCACTCTTATATTGTTTATGGACCTCTTTTGGCTGGGGCAACCACCCTTATGTTCGAGGGCGTTCCCACTTATCCTCATCCAGGACGATTTTGGGAAATTGTTGAGAAACACCGCGTAAACCAGTTTTATACCGCTCCAACGGCCATTCGTGCGCTTCAAGTTCACGGAACAGCACCGGTAGAAAAATTTGATCTGAGCTCACTAAAGGTGATTGGATCTGTAGGTGAACCCATCAACGAAGAAGCCTGGCATTGGTATCACGAAAATATCGGCAAGGGCAATTGTCCATTAGTGGATACCTGGTGGCAGACCGAAACAGGAGGTATCATGATCTCCCCGCTGGCAGGGATCACGCCCAACAAACCCGCTCATGCTTCTCTTCCACTTCCTGGGGTTCAACCTATTATAGTAGATGCAGAAGGCAATGAACTAATAGGCAACAATGTTGAAGGAAACTTGTGCATCAAATACCCTTGGCCATCTATGATTCGAACCACCTATGGTGATCACCAAAGATGTAAAGACACCTATTTTTCCACTTATAAAGGAATGTATTTTACTGGAGATGGAGTGAAAAGAGATCATGATGGTTATTTGAGAATCTTGGGCAGGGTGGACGATGTGATTAATGTATCGGGCCACAGGATGGGGACAGCAGAGGTTGAGAATGCTATAGACGAACACCCCGATGTAATTGAATCAGCTGTTGTGGGTTACCCCCATGAGATCAAAGGTCAAGGAATTTATGCTTTTGCTATATGCGATAAATCGGAAAAAACACCAGAAGATTTAGAAGAGGAAATCAAACAATTGGTTAGAAAAATTATAGGGCCCATAGCCAAACCCGAGCACGTTCAGATAGTATCTGGACTGCCCAAGACACGCTCTGGTAAAATAATGCGAAGAATTTTGAGAAAAGTAGCGAGCCGTGACCTTTCAAGTTTGGGCGATATATCTACTCTATTGAATCCTGAAGTGGTCGATGAAATAATAAAAGGCGCAGGTTTGGATTAAATTTACAGCTGCGCTAATACTTTTTCTAAAGTCATCCCTCTGGATCCTTTTATAAGAATTTCCCCAGCTTTAAGGGGGTTTTCTATCAGATAATTCAGGAGCCCTTCTAATGTGGAAAAAGCTTTTACCCGAGGATCTTTAAATTGGGTTTTGATAAAATGGTTGCCAACCAGTAAAATTTGGTCAATATCTGAAAGGACCAAAAGGTCTGTGATTTTTTGGTGGGCCAAAGCAGAATATTTACCCAATTCAAACATGTCCCCCAAGATTGCCGTAGAACTCTTTTTTTTACTTTTTATAAAAGCACTAATTGAAGCTTGCATACTACTTGGATTGGCGTTATATGCGTCCATCGTAATTTTGTAATGCCCTTTTTGAATGATTTCAGATCGGTTATTTTTTGGCTGGTAGCTGAAAACCCCGTTGGCGATTTGCTCATGTTTTAATTTAAAATATTTTCCCAAAGCGATTGCAGCAGCAATATTGGTTGAATTATAATCCCCATAGAGTTGGCTTTTAACATTTTTTCCGTCTATTTCAACGGCTTGCACCCCTTCTTTTTCAGTGATATACTCCAAGTAGCAGTCGGCAGTGCTCTTGGTCCCAAAAGAAAAGTGAGGGTGATGCGTAATCCATTTTTCTTGAAGTGGGTCGTCAATGTTGATGAATAGTGTTCCCTGGGCCGCTGCAAGGTATTTATATAGTTCTGATTTCCCTTGGATGACACCTTCGATTCCACCAAATCCTTCTAAATGAGCTTGCCCGAAATTGGTGATCAGTCCATACTCTGGTTGAGCGATCTGGCACAAGAAATCAATTTCTTTTTTGTGATTGGCTCCCATTTCAACTATTCCTATCTCTGTATTTTCTTCAAAATTCAGCAGTGTTAGTGGAACTCCGATGTGGTTGTTTAAATTACCCGTTGTAGCTTGGGTGATAAATTGTTGGGATAAAACACTTTTGATCAGCTCCTTAGTGGTTGTTTTTCCATTGCTTCCCGTCAAGGCAATGATTTTTGCTTTCAGAGTCTTTCGGTGAAATTTTGCCAATTCCTGAAGCGTTTCAAGCGTGTTTTTTACCAGAATAAATTGGTGGTTTTTTTCGGCGATTTCAGGTCGGTCGACCAAAGCATATTTAGCACCATTCTCAAGGGCTTTTTCCGCAAACTGGTTTCCATCATATTTTTCACCCCTCAAGGCAATAAAAAAACAGTCAGGCTTTAGGTCACGGCTGTCTGAAACTACTCCCGAGGAGTTTTTAAAACAATGGTGGAGTTGCGCTAAATTCATAAAAAAAGGCATCCGATAGATGCCTTGATTAGTGTTACCTTCCGCGCTTGTGTCGTGCGGTTTTTTTGATTCTACTCTTTTGTCCCAATCTGGACATCGCACATCGGAAGCCGATGTAATCAGTAGCAATATACTGAGGTAAATATCTTCGCTGAGCGGGATCCAACCAATAGGCTCGGTCTTTCCAGGACCCTCCTTTATATACACGTACTTCGTCGGTTATCAAGGAAGTTCTGGTTCCAGATTTATCAATATTTCTAGAGACATTTCCCTCACCATCAGCTGAGACACTCGGGTGGAGTGGTGCATCATACATCCCAGCCGTTTCAGGTTTTTGGTTGGGGTTGTCATCTGTATCGTTGAAACTGGCATAGAGACGGGTTGATTCCTTGTCTCCATCCCTGAAATTTCGGTTGTCACTTTCAGAGAAATTTTGTCTTAAGAAAGTCTCTTCTTCGTCAATCGGAACTTTTTCCAAATCACCGGGAAGTCTTTTGAGCATTACTTTCCCGTTGGGTAAGGTATCGTAAACCAATTGGTCGGGGGAAACTATGGTTGCTTTTCCATCTTCTCCAATGGCATTTTTTAGGTATATATTTCCTCGGTAGTAGTTAAAATCATTGGCTTCATCATCTATAATGGGACGGTATACGTCTGCCACCCATTCCGCTACGTTTCCTGCCATATCATAAACGCCAAAGTCGTTAGGCGGATAGCTTTTTACTTGAACTGTAATATCACCACCATCATCAGACCACCCTGCAATTCCACCGTAATCTCCTTTACCAAATTTAAAATTGGCCAACTGGTCTCCTTCACTTCTTCTTTCGCTGGATCGGGTGTATTCACCAGACCAAGGATATTTTTTCTTCCCTCTGTAAGTATTGTATTCTCTGTCTCCAACCAAAGCCAGTGCAGCGTATTCCCACTCTGCTTCGGTGGGCAGTCGGTAGGAGGGCAGCAACACTCCTTTGTCAACACCAGCATAAACATTAACGGTGGCTGTGTCTTTTTGCATCACTCCTCTTTTGCCCATAATACTGTCAGAAGCCATAAGTCCACCATAGGCAGTCTCGGGTCTTTTTAAGTAGGCATCAGTATTGAAAGTGCTATTGGAGTTAACAACCCCTCCATCATTTTCACCATACCTAACTCCTTCTTCTATATAGGATTCCCTTTCAAGAATATATTCATTTACTCTATTGGTTCTCCACTCAGCAAATTGAACCGCTTGTAACCAGTTGATTCCTACCACAGGGTACTCTGCATAAGCGGGGTGTCTCAAATAGTTGGTGGTCAATTCTTCCATGTAACCCAAGGTATTTCTCCAAACCAAAGTATCGGGTAGTGCACCCTCATATATTTGCTTGAATCTGGGCTCGCTCAACGGAAACACGGTTTCCAACCAATCCAGATACTCTATATACATCAGATTGGTAACCTCGGTTTCATCGATGTAAAAAGACATTACATGCTGTTGGGTCGGGGTGTTGTTCCAATCGTGTAGAACGTCGTCTTGTACTTGTCCTTTGGTATAAGTTCCTCCTTCAATAAACACCAAACCAGGGCCGTTTTCTTGCTCGTCATATTCAAGATTGTATTGAAAACCGCCATCTTTGGAGTTGATGCCCCATCCCGTACCGCGGGATATGTTGTTTCTTTTACCACCACACGATATAAATAAAACTGTGGTTAAGGCAACAAAAATAAATTTTACAATAAAACCAATTTTCATAGAAATAGTATGTCTAATTTTTATGCAATATACTAATTATCTGAGTCTTAATTTAACTACAAAAACAATTCATTACTGCATTTATAATTTCAATAACGCATTAATTCAAGTAATATTATGCGCCCTTGACTAAAAATCGGGAAAGAAGTGTTGATAAGTATATAAGCGCTGTACACAACATATCCTATTCCAATTCGTTATAATGATGAAAAGTCAAATAATGAAAATTTTCGGGTCATCAATATTCTTGCTTTTTGTGCTGACAACATTCAGTTTTGTCCGTGGACAAGAGCGCGTGATCACCACTGGTGTTCCTTTCCTGTTGATCACCCCCGATGCAAGAGCAGCAGGAATGGGAGAGCTTGGAGTGGCGACCTCTCCAGATTCATATGCCCAACAATGGAACCCTGCTAAATACGCTTTTTCGGAAAGCAACAGTGGTTTGGGGTTGAGCTACACTCCCTATCTGCGACAGCTTGTCGACGATATTTTTTTAGGAAGTTTGACTTATTACAACAAACTTAATGACAGAAGCGCTTGGGCATCGAGTCTGAAGTACTTCAGTTATGGAAATGTTCAGTTCAACAACATGATGTCGGGCACCATCATAGATCAAGGATCAAAAAGGCCTAATGAAATTACATTAGACTTTTCCTACTCTCTGAAGCTCAGCGAAAAGTTTTCCATGGCGGTTGCAGGTCGCTTTTTAAGATCAGATTTAAAAATTCATACCGACATAGATGCTACCTCAGCCAATAGTTTAGGGGTTGATATCGCTGGTTTTTATCAGGGGAGTCCATTTGGCCTCGGAAATAATGATGCCAGATTCCGCGGAGGATTTAATATATCAAATATTGGCCCCCGATTGAAATATGATGAGGGCGGGCAAATGGATTTTATTCCCACCAACCTCAAAATTGGATCGGGGATGGATTTAATCTTTGATTCCTCAAATATCTTGGGCATCCATTTAGAATTTTCAAAGCTTTTGGTACCCACCCCAGTAGCTTTTTATGACAACAACAATCAACAGTTGGGTTACAGACAACCCGATGTTAACTTTTTTAATGGAATTTTTAAATCCTTTAATGATGCGCCAGGAGGATTTGATGAAGAATTAAAAGAAATCACCTGGGCTTTAGGTCTGGAGTATCTGTTTGCCAATACTTTGGCGCTGCGGTCTGGATATTTTAATGAAAGTGAGGAAAAAGGCTCAAGGCGATACTTGACCTTTGGGGCTGGTTTTAAACTGAAAAGTATGGAAATTGACATCTCTTACCTCTCTTCCACCTCAAAAATTAGAAACCCTTTGGAAAATACTTTGAGATTCTCTCTCAGCTTTAACTTCGATGGGGCAAACAGATCAGCGGGAGGGCAGGAATTATCCTTAGTTTATTGATAAATTTTGGCTTTGGTCAATTTCAAAAATATATTTTAGGAAAAGGACTTAATTCAGTAATTTTGTAATATAAATTGAATTTGATAATCATAACTGTTTAATGAAAAAAATAACCAAAGCTACTTATCTGAAATGGTATGAGGATATGTTCTTTTGGCGTAAGTTTGAAGACAAATTAGCCGCTGTATACATCCAACAAAAGGTGCGGGGATTTCTCCACCTGTATAACGGCCAAGAAGCCATACTCGCAGGAGCACTACACGTGATGGAACCCAAGAAAGACAGAATGATAACGGCATACAGAAATCATGTTCAGCCCATTGGAATGGGAGTAGATCCCAAGCGTGTAATGGCTGAGTTGTTTGGAAAAGCTTCGGGGACCTCAATGGGATTGGGAGGATCGATGCATATTTTTTCAAAAGAACACCACTTTCACGGTGGACATGGAATTGTAGGCGGACAAATCCCTTTGGGTGCTGGAATGGCTTTTGGAGATAAATATTTTGACCGCGACAATGTTACCTTGTGCTTTATGGGGGACGGAGCTGTGAGGCAAGGCTCACTTCACGAAACCCTGAACTTGGCCACTTTATGGCAACTTCCAGTGGTCTTTGTAGTGGAGAATAATGGCTATGCTATGGGAACCTCTGTTGCAAGGACCGCTTCGCATCAGGAGATATGGAAACTCGGTCTGGGGTATGAGATGCCTTGTGGACCTGTGGACGGAATGGATCCAGTGGCAGTAGCCAAAGAATTGGACAAAGCCATCCTCAGGGCCAGATCCGGAAAAGGGCCTTCATTTTTAGAGATGAAAACCTATAGATACCGCGGTCATTCTATGTCCGATGCACAAAAATACAGGACCAAGGAAGAAGTCGAAGAATACAGAAAAATTGACCCCATAACCCAGGTGAAAGAAATTATTCTAAAAAATAAATACGCTACGCTCAAGCAATTAGAGGAAATAGATGCTGCGGTAAAAGTCAAAGTAGCGGAGTGTGAAAAGTTTGCTGAAGAAGCTCCTTTTCCAGATAAATCGGTTATGTACGATGCTGTATACGAGCAAGAAGATTATCCTTTTATTAAGCATAAATTAGACTAAAATGGCAGAATTGATAAACATGCCTCGTTTAAGTGATACCATGGAGGAAGGTACCGTGGCTAAATGGTTTAAGCAGGTTGGTGATACTGTAAAAGAAGGAGATATCCTCGCAGAGATTGAGACGGACAAAGCTACCATGGAATTTGAGTCTTTTCAGGAGGGAGAGCTTTTGCACATTGGTATTGAGGAAGGGGGTACTGCTCCCGTAGATTCACTTTTGGCCATCATAGGCGAAAAAGGAGAAGACATAAAAAGCATGTTGGCTGGAAACAGCGATACTGCAGCACAAACTACAGAGGAGGTTGCAACGACAGTTGTTGCAGCGGCGACTGCGACTGAGGATGCTGTGGAAGAAAAAGCAGAAATTCTACCCATACCCGAAGGATTGGAGGTTATTACCATGCCCCGTTTGAGTGATACCATGGAAGAGGGAACCGTTGCTAAATGGAATAAAAAAGTGGGTGACGCTGTAAATGAAGGGGATATTTTGGCGGAGATCGAAACAGACAAAGCCACTATGGAATTTGAATCTTTTTTTTCAGGGACATTGCTGTATATTGGTCTTGAGGCTGGTGAATCCGCGCCTGTGGACGCAGTGTTGGCTGCCATTGGAAAAAAAGGTACTGATCCTGCGGCGGTTAAGGCAGCAATTACTGCCAGTGCCGCTAATGATCTCCCAGCTTCATCAGCTCAGCCCGAGGTTCCTGCAGCCCCAGCTCCTGTGGCAGAAAAAAAGGAAACACCCCAACCCGCACCTGTAAAAGTGCAGTCACCTGCCCCGGCTCCCGTGGGTCAAAATGGTAGATTAATTGCCTCACCTTTGGCCAAAAAAATGGCTGAAGAAAAAGGTATCAGTTTGCAGCAAGTAGCAGGTTCTGGTGATGGAGGAAGAATCATCAAGCGCGATATAGAAAACTTTAAAGGGTCTGTTGGAGGATATGCTGTTTCTCAAGGTCCTAAAGGTGTTGAAAGTATTACAGAACTGGCCAACAGTTCTATAAGAAAAGCAATTGCCAAGCGTTTGTCTGCTTCAAAATTTTCAGCGCCACACTATTATCTGTCTGTGGAGTTAGATATGGATCATGCCATAGCATTCCGTCAGCAGTTCAATACTTTGCCAGAAACCAAAATTTCCTTTAATGATATAATTCTCAAAGCAGTAGCGCTATCGCTTAAGGAGCACCCTCAAGTAAATTCTCAATGGTTTGATGATAAAATTATTTTAAACCAACATGTGCATTTGGGCGTCGCAGTGGCTGTAGAAGACGGCCTTGTGGTCCCCGTACTCAAATTTACCGACGAGATGGATTTGAGAAATATTGGACATACCGTGAAGGATTACGCTTTGCGAGCCAGAGATAAGAAATTAACACCCGCCGAAATGGATGGTAGTACATTTACAGTATCCAATCTGGGGATGTTTGGCATTCAGGAGTTTACATCCATCATCAATCAGCCGAATTCTGCGATTTTGTCGGTGGGAGCCATTGAAAAAAAGCCAGTTGTAAAAGAAGAAGCTATAGTCGTGGGAAATACCATGAAACTCACCTTGGCTTGTGATCACAGAACGGTTGACGGTGCCACGGGTGCCCAATTCCTACAGACACTGAGGTCTTATATTGAAAACCCGATCCGCCTTTTGATTTCCTAATTTATGGTTGATAAGCTTACAGATTCGAGTATGAATATCACAATAATTAGATACCGTTGGAGATAAAAACCATTCTTGTAACGGGTGCCAGCAGAGGAGTAGGCTTTGAGGTTTGTAAAAAAGCTGCTGCCCAGGGGCATCGTGTCATTGCCCTCTCAAGAAATATCAAATCCCTACAAGGATTTGATAACATTGACTCCCATTCGGTTGACCTGACCATCGAAGCCCAAATAACGGAATGTGTTGCAGAAATAAAGTCGGCAAACACCTCGATTGATGTCTTGATTAACAACGCGGGTAGCTTTATCAACAAACCCTTTCTCGAAACGACTACCTCAGAATTTGAGGAGGTTTATAAGGTGAACCTTTTTGCCGTAGCAGCGCTGACCCGGCTATTGCTGCCGATGTTAAAACATACCGGTCATGTATTGAATATAACCAGCATGGGCGGAGTCCAAGGAACCGTTAAGTTTCCTGGACTTTCTGCATACAGCAGCAGCAAGGGAGCATTGAGCATACTCACAGAACTGTTGGCAGAAGAGTTTAAAGAAAAAGGCCCTGCTTTTAATGCTTTGGCTTTGGGAGCGGTTCAAACAGAAATGTTAGCAGAAGCTTTTCCAGGCTATGAGGCCCCTGTTAGTGCCCAACAAATGGGGGATTATATTTTGAATTTTGCACTTACAGCGCACCAGTTTTACAACGGAAAAGTGTTGCCCATTTCCTCTACTACACCTTAAACCTATGGAAGAGAAAGTATCCTTCCTCCAAGATTTTGTTCCTGAGGCGGCACTTCCCTTACTTTCAGAATACCTTTTGCGATGGCAGGTAAATCTTTTGGTTACGCCCCAACGGGTTACCAAACACGGGGACTTCAGGAGTCTGCCCAAAGGTGGACACCAGATCACTGTAAATGAAATGGCGAATCCCTATCGTTTTTTAATCACAACCTTACATGAAATTGCCCATCTAATCGCTTTCCAAGATTATGGTCGCGGGATAAAACCTCATGGAAAAGAGTGGAAATACACCTTTAAAAAAATAATGCTACCTTTTGTGAACCCCAAAATTTTTCCCGAGGAACTATTGGGGGTAGTGGCGGAGCATTTTATTGACCCAAAAGCTTCCTCCGACACAGATCTAAATTTGGTATTGGCACTCAATAAATTTGAGCCAGAGAGTGAAAAAAAGTATATTTTTGAATTAGAACAAGGTGTTGTTTTTGAAATTCACAATGGAAGAAAATTCGTTAGAGGGAAAAAACGCACCAAAAGATATGAATGCCAAGCCTTGGACTCTCATAAAGTATATCTTTTTAGTCCGCATGCTCGGGTAGTAATAGTTGAATAAAATGTCTAAAAACAACTTTGCAATTATCATGGCCGGAGGGATTGGTTCGCGTTTTTGGCCGACCAGTACTCCTGATTTTCCAAAGCAATTTCACGACATGACAGGTACGGGCCAATCACTGTTGCAGCAAACATTTCACCGCCTAGAAAACACAATCCCTCCTGAACAAATTTTTATCGTTACCCACGCCAGTTATCAAGCCATTATCTTGGATCAGTTGGAAGGCAAAATTTCATCGGATCAGATCATATGTGAACCTGAGCAACGCAATACGGCGCCGTGTATTCTTTTGGCAAGTTTAAAAATAAAAAAAATCAACAGTAAAGCCAGAATTGTGGTTACCCCCAGCGATCACCTGATTCTCGATGAAGAACTTTTTACAGAGGACATCAATTTGGCCTTAAAAGCCACCGATGAAAAAAACCTTATCACTTTTGGTATCCAACCCGATCACCCTGCAACAGGCTTTGGATATATTGCGGTAGATAAAGTTTCAGACGCTCGTTTTCTACCCGTCCTAGAATTTACCGAAAAACCAGATATCGTAACGGCAAAAAAGTTTATTGCAGCTGAAAATTATTTCTGGAACTCTGGTATTTTTGTGTGGTCGGTCCAGGCTGTCCTCTCAGGATTTAAAAGTCATGCACCCAACTTGTACGCATTATTCAACCAGGGCTTCGATCAACTCAATACAGCTGACGAAGCGTCGTTTATCGCTAAAAATTATTCGTTGGCTGAAAAGATTTCAATTGATTATGCGGTGATGGAGAAATCAAAAAATATTTTGTTGAGCCCTGCACGTTTTGATTGGAATGATCTGGGGAGCTGGAAATCTATTTATGATTTTCATCGTAAAGACAAGGATGGAAATGCTGTGATTCACACAGATTTATATCATGAGAATGCCTCGAGAAATTTAGTCAAAACAAACCCAAACAAAAAAGTTGTAATCGCTGGTTTGGATAACTTTATTGTGGTAGATACCCAGGATTTTTTGATGTTATGTCCCATGGACAAAAACCAGGAGGTGAAAGAGATTTCGTCAAAAGCGACCAAAAAATTCAATAGAGGAAAAACTTAATTTTTTTTCTGATAAACCTCTCGAACTTTTTTAAATAGGTTGGAAGAGTATATAAAATTCGCCACAGATTCATTTTCGGTATAGAAAACTTCTTTATTAGAGCCTTCCCACCCTTTTCGTCCATTCTCCAAAAAAACCACTTTTTCTCCAATTTCCATTACGGAGTTCATGTCGTGCGTATTGATGACAGTGGTGATCTGAAATTCCTTTGTGATTTCTTGAATCAAATTGTCGATCAGTGTTGATGTTTTTGGATCCAAACCGGAATTGGGTTCATCGCAAAAAAGATATTTGGGATTCATCACTATGGCCCGAGCGATGGCGACTCTCTTTTGCATCCCTCCAGAAATCTCGGAGGGTAATTTTTTATTGGCATTTATCAAATTCACCCTTTGAATGACTTCGTTGGCCCGAGAACGCATTTCCTCAAAGCTTTTTTGGGTAAGCATTCGCATGGGGAACATAATATTTTCCTCTACCGTCATAGAATCAAAAAGGGCACTCCCTTGAAAAACCATGCCCATCTCCTGGCGCAAAATACTCCTTTCTTTTTCGTCCATGTTTTGGAGCGACTGGTCTCCAAAATAAATTTTACCACTGTCCTTTTCAAACAGTCCCAAAATGCACTTAAGCAACACAGTTTTTCCTGAACCACTTTGACCGATAATCAGATTTGTTTTTCCCTGATCAAACTGTGTGGAGATGTCGGCCAAAACATCAACCCCCTCAAACGATTTACAAAGCTTTTCTATGGTAATCATCAGGTCAACAATAATTGGGTTATAATATAGTTGGTTATAATGATAATAACACTGGTCCAAACAAACGAGGTGGTGCTGGCTTTGCCTACATCCAATGCTCCTCCCTTCAAGAAATAACCATGGTAGGAGGGAACTGTGGCAAGGATAAAGGCAAAAAAGCTTGTTTTTACAAAAGCATAACTCACGTGGTAAGGAATAAATTCTAATTGTATTCCTTCAACAAATTCTGAGCTGGTACAGAACCCTCCGTAAATGGAAGCCATATAGCCACCAAATATCCCTAAAAACATAGAGATGGTAATGATGAATGGATAGAACAGCATGGCGATTACCTTGGGAAAGATCAAATAGTTATAGGTATTAATCCCCATCACTTTTAGGGCATCTATTTGTTCTGTAACCTTCATTGTTCCAAGACTCGAGGTAATGTAGGAACCCACTTTTCCTGCCATGATAACAGAGATAAAAGTAGGCGCGAATTCCAAGATGATGGACTGACGGGTGGCAAAACCAATTAAATTTTTTGGTAACAAAGGATTGGTAAGGTTTAATGCAGTCTGTATGGCAACAACACCACCTACAAAAAATGAAATAAACGATACGATTCCTACAGACCGGATGATCAAAGAATCCACCTCTCTGATGATGAGATCCTTCATAACACTCCAACGGGAAAAACGCGTAAATACCTTGGAAAGCATTAAGAAGTAGGATCCAATGTTCTGAATAATAACCATCACAACAAATTTACACAATTAACCCCAAGAAATGGGATACATTTAACTCAACTAAAGTTAAACCTGGTAGGTAATGGCATTGATGTTCATTCCAGCCCCAACACTTGCAAACATTATAATATCTCCTTTGTTCAAGGAATGTCCTTTATAGTTTTGCTTGATAACCAAATCAAAAAGTGTTGGAACAGTCGCAACAGAGCTGTTGCCAAACTCTTCGATATTCATGGGAAGAATACTCTCTGGCATGGATTTTCTGTACAATCTATAAAAACGTTTTACAATGGCCTCATCCATTTTTTTATTGGCCTGGTGGAGGAATATTTTTTTTAAATCCTCAATGGCGACATTAGCATTGTCCAAGCACTCCTTCATGGCAGCAGGCACATGGTTCAGTGCAAATTCATACACTTTTCTTCCCTGCATTTTTATGTATTTGTCTTTTATATCGTCTTGTTTATAGGACGTTCCATAAAAAATATATTCTGCTTCATTTTCGGCAGTAAAGGTCATGGTAGCGTGAGAGAGAATACCTCCGGTTTCATTGGATTCCTCTAAAATGGTGGCGCCTGCCCCATCGGCGTAAATCATGGAGTCTCTGTCGTGAACATCCACTACCCGAGAGAGTGCTTCTGCACCGATAACCAAACATTTTTTGGCCATCCCTGCTTTGATAAATGCTTGTGCTTGAATCATCGCTTCCACCCATCCTGGACACCCAAAAAGTATGTCATAAGCGACACACTTGGGATTCTTAATTTTTAGTTTTGCTTTTACCCGGGTCGCCAAACTGGGCAGCACATCTATTTGATTGTTATCGTCGCCAATATCACCAAAATTGTGCGCTACAATAATATAATCCAACGTTTCAGGGTCAATTTTTGAATCATCTATGGCGTTTTTGGCCGCTTGGAAAGCAATGTCTGAGGTATTTAAATGGGGAGCAATGTATTTGCGTTTTTCAATCCCAGTGATGGCGTTGAACTTTTCTATGATTGTTTTGTTGTCGATGTCGAATGTAGTTCCTGTGTTGTCAAGAAAAGAATGATCCAAAAAATCTGAATTGTCTTGGACATGCGATGGAACGCAACAACCGCTACCAGTAATTTTATAACTCATAATCAAGGACAATACTATGATATAAAGTTGAAAATTCAATGTTTAATTCAACTACCCTATGATGGTCAAAATTGTGGCCTACTTTTGTTGCGATAGCAAACAGAATCTTTATTTATTGAAAATCAGGCATTTACATAATCTCCTGTAGAGGCGCAACTGCATATCAAATTACGATCGCCAAAAGCTTCGTCCACCCTGCGAACAGAAGGCCAAAATTTATTCTCCATTACAAATGCCAGTGGGTAGGCGGCTTTGTGCCTCGAGTAGGGAAAATCCCAATGATCTGCAGTGAGCATACCCAGGGTGTGGGGAGCATTTTTTAGCAAGGCTACACTGTTTTCATCCCCTTCATTAATTTCCATTCTTATCGAGATCATGGCATCACAAAAACGATCAATCTCTTCCAAGTTTTCACTTTCTGTTGGCTCGATCATCATGGTCCCTGGAACAGGAAATGATACCGTAGGCGCATGGAAACCATAATCCATAAGACGTTTGGCAATATCCACGACTTCTACGTTTTGTTTCTTAAAGGGTCGGCAGTCAATAATCAGTTCGTGTGCTGTTCTTCCCTTTTCCCCCTTGTACAAAATATCGTAGGCACCTTCCAAGCGTTTACTGATATAGTTGGCGTTGAGAATGGCCATCTCAGTGGCTTTTTTTAAACCTTTCCCGCCGAGCATCTCAATGTATCCATAGGAAATTAAACAGGCCAGTGCCGACCCCCAAGGGGCAGCAGATATGGTGTGGGATGCTGTTTCACCCCCCGTTTCAATCAGCGGGTGATTGGGAAGGAAAGGCGCCAGATGTTTTGCCACACAAATGGGTCCTACTCCAGGTCCACCGCCTCCATGTGGAATTGCAAATGTTTTGTGCAGATTAAGGTGGCATACATCCGCTCCAATTTTAGCAGGACTGGTCAGCCCCACCTGGGCATTCATGTTGGCTCCATCCATGTAAACTTGACCACCACATTCGTGGACCTTGGCTGTTATTTCTTTAATATTGGCTTCAAAGACACCGTGGGTAGAGGGATAGGTGATCATCAGTGCAGCAAGGTTTTCACGATGCTCCTCTGTTTTTTCATATAAATTTTTCCAGTCTATATTTCCCAATTCATCTGTATCAACGACTATGACCTTCATCCCAGCCATTACTGCAGAGGCAGGGTTGGTCCCATGTGCCGATGAAGGAATTAAGCAAATATTTCGGTGTGAATCTCCCCTGTTCTCATGATAGGCCCGAATGACCATCAATCCAGCATACTCACCCTGTGCGCCGGAGTTGGGCTGTAGTGAGGTGGCATGGAATCCGGTAATTTCACTGAGTTGCTCTTCCAATCGATCCAGCATTTTATGATACCCTTGGGCTTGAGCTCGCGGCACAAAAGGATGGATACTGGACCAGCGGGGCCAACTCAAAGGAAGCATTTCTGCAGCAGCATTTAATTTCATGGTGCAAGATCCCAGCGATATCATGGAGTGATTTAAGGCCAAATCTTTTCGCTCCAATCTTTTGATGTAGCGCATCATGGCAGTCTCAGAGTGGTAGGAATTAAAAATTTTATGGGTCAGATAAGGGCTTCTTCTTTTTTGGGCTGGTGGCAAACGATTTCCTTCGATTTTTACTTTGCCTGTGATGTTTTTATGATTTACTACTTTTTCAAAAACAGTTAGAATTTTTAATAAATCCGTTTCATCCGTGGTCTCATTTACGGATATACCCACCGTTTCGGTATCGATGTAATTGAAGTTAATTTCATTTTTTTCTGCTTCTGATCTGATGGCCTGGGCATCAATCTTAATTTTTAGGGTATCGAAGAAATATTCGTTGCTCTGTGTCAATCCTAAATCAACCAATTTCTTTTCGAGTTTGGCCGTGTTTAAATGGATGCTTTTTGCGATTTTCTTTAGTCCTTTGGGTCCGTGATAAACACCATACATCCCTGCCATTACCGCCAAAAGCACCTGTGCCGTACAGATGTTGGAAGTGGCCCTGTCTCGTTTGATGTGCTGTTCTCTGGTTTGTAAGGCCATTCGCAACGCTGGGTTTTCGTCCAGATCCAAGGTTTGTCCTATAATGCGTCCTGGGATATTCCTTTTATAGTCTTTCTTGGTCGCAAAATAGGCTGCATGAGGGCCCCCATAGCCCAAGGGAATGCCAAATCTTTGTGTGGTTCCTACTACCACATCCACCCCATAGGAACCCGGGGCCTCCAACAAAGTCAAACTCAGAAGATCCGCTGCAACGATAGTTTTTAATCCAAAAGTTTTTGCATTGTTGATTGCTGCTGGAAGATCAATGATGTTACCATTTTTGCCAGGATATTGGAAAAAGGCAGCAAAAAACGAAGTGTCAAAATTTATTTTTTCTGGAACTCCAATCACCAGTTCAATGCCCAAAGGATTGGCCCTTGTTTTGAGTACAGCCAATGATTGCGGGAGTATATCGGCAGACACGAAAATTTTTGAAGCCCCAGTTTTTTTCTGCTCCTTCGATCTAACAGCGTAAGCCAAGGTCATGGCCTCTGCCACAGCCGTGGCCTCGTCCAACAGGGACGCATTGGCCAATTCCATACCGGTAAGATCACTCACCATACTTTGGAAATTAAACAGGGCTTCTAAGCGGCCTTGTGCAATTTCGGCCTGATAGGGCGTGTAGGCAGTGTACCACCCTGGGTTTTCTAAAATATTTCTTTGTATCACCGCAGGGGTAATGGTAGGGTGATAGCCCAAGCCTATGTAGGTTTCAAAGAGTTTGTTTTCATCGGAAAGGGCCCTCAGTTGATTCAGAAAGCGATATTCACTAACGCCCTCCGGGAGGGATAGGGGTTGGTCTAAGCGGATGTCCTCAGGAAGGGTTTGTGATAGTAATTCTTCCACAGAATCAACCTCAAGTGTATTTAGCATTTTAGTGATTTCTTCCTCTTTGGGGCCGAGGTGCCGAGATGCGAATTTGTCCGTCTGCATGTATACTTTGTTTAATCAAAAATAAGCTTTAGACCAACTGATTCTTAAAGGATAATCTTTCATTTCTCCATTTTTTTTGAACAAAAAGGACACTTATTAACAGTTTAAAGATATTTTTACGGGGTGGGAGGGTTTTTAAAAGTTTTTGACCTTTACGTTAAATATAATATTCATGTGAGTTTGGCCGTTTTGGCCTTGGTCCAAATCACCGCTATGGATTTTGGTATTGAGCTCTCCTTGGGGCATCAATTTATTTTTTTTACTGCGCCATTTCTGGGTTATAATTTCATCAAGTTTCATTTTTTTTTCTTCAATAAAACTCCATTTACGTCTGTCAAATATATTTTATTCTCGGGCTATTTGTCACTCTGCTTAACGATGGCGCTCTGGCAAACCCTCTACCTTTCTTTTTCTTTTCAGCTCTTGTTTTTAGTCACTTCAATATTGGGTTTGCTCTACTGTTTGCCCTTTCCAGGCTTAACGATTAATTTTAGGGGGCTCAAGGGATTGAAAATTCACTTGGTGGCCTTGAGCTGGGTGCTGACTTCAGTGTATCTTCCGATTACACTATTGGAAATAATGCCAGAAAACCTTTCTTGGGATTACGCCTTTCAACGCTATCTTTTTGTTTTGGCTGCTACAATTCCTTTTGAAATAAGAGATTTAAAATTGGACGCACCTCAACTCTCTACCTGGCCACAAAAATGGGGAATTCAAAAAACTAAAATAGTTGGGGTGACTTTGTTATTGGTCTTTTTTGTTTTAGAGGGTTATATGAGTAAACCCACCCATTCTTTGATTACTATATTTATAGGAGTTTTGTTAATGGGTATGGTCATTATCTCTAAAACAGATCAATCCAAGTATTTTAGTAGCTTTTGGGTTGAGGGTATTCCTATTTTATGGTTAACTTTATTAATTATATTCTTTTAACATGAAAGTATTTTTAATGTTCCTTATTGTTGTTTTTCAGCTCCCCAAGGTGGAAGTGATTGAAAAGGCCAAATACAAAGAGTACATAGCGCAAGGATATACCCTTGTTGACGTCAGGACTCCGGATGAATTTGAAGCTGGGCATATTGATGGGGCACAAAATATCAATGTAAAATCCGATGCTTTTGTCCGTGAAATTGAAAAACTGTCAAAATCTGATACGCTGCTGGTTTATTGCCGTTCTGGCAAAAGAAGCCTCTATGCAGCGCAGGTCATGGTTTCTTTTGGTTTTGAAAAAATATATGATCTCGAGGGTGGTTTTTTAAACTGGAAACAGGAATAGCAATGGCCATTTAATTCGAATTTTGAACAGCTATTTATCAATTCACCAATCCTGCTCTTTTAAGCAATGCATTTGGGTCAGGGGCTTTTCCTCGGAATCTTTTGTATAGGGTCATGGGATGCTCGGTTCCCCCTCTGGAAAGGATGTTATCTTCAAATGATTTGGCAGTTTCGGAGTCAAAAATGCCCTTTTCTAAAAACAATTCAAACGCATCTGCATCCAGTACCTCAGCCCATTTATAGCTGTAATATCCTGCGGAGTATCCTCCTTGGAAAATATGGGAAAAGGCAGTACTTGAGCAATTATCGGGCTGGTCTTTCGAAAACTGAACGCGCTCCAAGATTTTCTTTTCATGATTTTTGACATCTTGGATTCCCTCAATCTCTTTTCCATGATAGGAGAGGTCCAAAAACCCAAATCCCAACTGGCGTAGGGTTTGAAGTCCCTGCTGAAAGTGGGCTGCTTTCTTGATTTTGCTGATGTATTCCATTGGGATTACTGCATTGGTTTTATGGTGTTTGGCAAAAAGCTCTAATGCTTCTTTTTCATAACACCAGTTTTCCATGATTTGACTGGGTAGCTCGACAAAATCCCAAAAAACACTGGTTCCACTGAGTGCGGCATAATTGGTGTTGGCCAGCATGCCGTGCAATGCGTGACCAAATTCGTGAAATAAAGTAGTTACTTCCTGAAAGCTGAGTAAGGCGGGTGTGCTTGCCGTTGGTTTGGAAAAATTACATACTATAGATATGTGTGGGCGCTGTCCCTTTTTTTGCCCGCGAAATGAGGTCATCCAAGCGCCGTTTCGTTTTCCTGGTCGAGGGAAAAAGTCAGTGTACAAAAGGCCATAAAATTCATCGTCCTTATTGTAAACTTCATATACATCCACCTCTTGGTGATAGCCTTCGATTTTGTCATTTTTGGTAAAACGCAAACCGAAAAGTTTTTCTGCGATTTCGAAGACGCCAGCTTTTACCTTTTCCAGAGGGAAATAGGGTTTTATGACTTGCTCGTCCAGATCTAATTGCGCTTGTTTTAACTTTTCAGAGACATAAGCACTGTCCCATTTTTCAAAGTCGTTTATGCCCAAATTTTTTGCGGCAAAATCTACCATTTCCTGCCATTCTTTTTGAGCAGCGGGATAAGCTTTTTGGTAAAGATCTTCCAGAAAATTATTAACGATGGTTTCTGAATTTGCCATGCGTTCCTCTAAGACAAAAGCTGTATGAGAGTCATATCCTAGTAGTTCCGCCCGTTGTTTTCTGAGTTCGATCAATCTCAGTATGATCTGAGTATTGTTGTTGTCATTGTCTTGGAAGCTACGACGCCCAAAAGCCAAGGACAGCTCCTTACGGAGGTCCCTGTTTTCGGCATAGGTCATAAAAGGTACATAGCTGGGGTAGTCTAAGGTAAAAATCCAACCCTCTTTGTTTTTTGATTTTGCCATTTCGGCAGCCATTTCTTTGACTTGATCGGGCAGTCCTTTTAAGTCGTCCTCCGACTTGATGTGAAGTTGGTAATTGTTGGTGTCTGCCAAAATATGCTCGCCAAAAGAAAGACTGAGTTGTGCTTTCTCTGTGTCGATTTCGCGCAACATTTCTTTTTTATCGTTGCTTAACAGTGCCCCATTTCGGACAAGAGCTTTATATTCTTTTTCTAGAAGTGTGCGCTGTTCGTTCGATAGATTTTCCGAATCGCGTTGATAATAAATGGTTTTGATTCGCTCGAATAAGGCTTGATTGAGTCGAATATCATTTTGGAATTTTGTCAACAAGGGCGCAGCCTGCTGAGTAACGGCCTGAATCGCATCAGAGGTTTCTGCACTGTTCAGATTGAACAAAATAGCACTGTTTCGCTCCAATAGTGCTCCTGTATTTTGAAGAGGCTCAATGGTGTTTTCAAAACTGGGGGAGGCTGTTTGTTGTGTCAGCTCGTTGATCTGTTTGAGTGCACGCTCTATGTTTTTCTTTAGCGCAGGAATAAAGTGCTCGGACTTTATTTTACTAAAAGGAATGGATTGATAGGGTGTATCAAAGGGGGATAATAAAGGATTTTCCAATCGATTAAGGATTAAGCTTTTTACTGCTGTTAATGACTTTAGTTTTTAGTTCTTTTTTGTACTGGACTACGCTGTCCAGGACATCGGAATCCGTGGTACCTAATATTTGTGCGGCCAAGATACCTGCATTTTTTGCGCCGTTGAGCGCAACAGTGGCAACGGGTACACCGCCAGGCATTTGAAGAATGGACAACACAGAGTCCCAACCGTCAATAGAGTTACTCGATTTTACGGGTACACCGATCACGGGTAGGGGTGAAACCGATGCAATCATCCCAGGCAGGTGGGCGGCGCCTCCGGCTCCGGCAATGATTACCTTGATACCTCTTTGGTGGGCTTGGGTTCCATAATCCATCATTTTCTCTGGGGTTCGGTGGGCAGATACAATATCAATTTCAGTTTCAATTTTAAACGCTCTAAGGATGTCTATTGCTTCTTGCATGACCGGTAAATCCGATTCGCTGCCCATTATGATTCCTACTTTTGCCATTTTATTTAGTAATTACAGATAAGGTTTCTTTTACTTGTTGGGCCATTTTTCTGGCCGTATCTATTTTGGGGTGTATGATGGTAACATGTCCCATTTTCCTGAAAGGACGTGTTTCTTTTTTTCCGTAAATATGAGGAATAACCCCCTCAATGGCCAATATTTGGTCAATGTTTTTATAAACCACGGGCCCAGAGTAGCCTTCTTTACCCACCAAGTTGACCATAACTGCCGTAACCTTAGACTCGGTTTTTCCCAGTGGTAAATCCAAAACAGCCCTGACGTGCTGTTCGAACTGACAAGTATAGGATGCTTCAATGCTAAAATGCCCACTGTTATGCGGTCTTGGAGCCACTTCGTTGACCAATACCTCACCCTCGTGGGTCAGAAAAAGCTCTACTGCGAGTAGGCCAATATGACCATATGCCGCAGCGGTTTGCTGGGCAACAGCGATGGCTTTTTCGGCTGCCTGATCTGAAATTCTCGCGGGGCATAAAACGTATTCAACTTGATTGGCTGTGGGGTGAAATTCCGATTCTACCACGGGGTAATGGGTGGTTTCTCCTTGTGGGCGGCGACACACAATTACAGACAGTTCCTTTTCGAAGGGGACCAGTTCTTCGATGAGACAGGGTCCAGGATTGAGTTGTTCAATATCCTTGTTCGAACGGATGATAGCAACCCCATAACCGTCATAACCCATTTCGGCGGATTTCCACACAAATGGAAAAGACAGAACTCCTTTTATCACGGCATCCTTGACTTGGTCCAAGGTTTCGTACTTCTCGAACGAAGCAGTAGGAATGTGGTGTTTTTTGTAGAATTGTTTTTGGGAGCATTTGTTTTGAATGGTTTTTAAAACATGGGGTTGAGGATAAACCTTTACTCCCTCTTTTTCCAACTGCTCCAATGCTTCAACATTTACTTTCTCTATTTCAATGGTCAAGATATCTACTCCTTTGCCGAAATCATAAACGGCTTGGAAATCGGTTAAATCTCCGACGACAAATTCATCACAAGCCAATTGGGCAGGGGCATTTTCGCTCGGATCCAACACCTTGGTTTTTACATCCCATTTTCGGGTGGTATAGAGCAACATTTTGCCCAGTTGACCCCCGCCTAAAATTCCTAAGGTTTTTGTTGTAGAAAAAAAATCCATTCAGCAGTTTTTACAAAAATACGCATAACTTTTTTGCTTGGAAAAAAACCATTCAATTTGGATATCTTTGTCAGAAATAAATCGTTGATGATAAATATAGTACTCTTTGGAAAACCAGGTGCGGGAAAAGGAACACAAGCTGAGTTTTTAAAATCTAAATATCAATTATTCCATATCTCTACTGGGGATTTATTCCGGCATCATATTTCTAATAAAACCGATTTGGGAATGTTGGCTCAATCCTACATGAACAAAGGAGACTTGGTTCCAGATCAAGTGACCATCGATATGCTAAAGGAGGCCGTGGACCAAAATACCGAGGCAAAAGGTTTTATCTTCGACGGTTTCCCGAGGACGACCCAACAAGCCGAAGCCCTGGACGAATTTTTGAGTGAGAAGTCCATGAGCATTTCGGCGACATTGGCCTTGGAGGCCGATGACGACATTTTGATCGATCGCTTAATAAAAAGGGGGAAAACCAGTGGCAGGGCAGACGATCAAGACGAAGAGAAAATCAGAAACAGATTCGATGAATACAATAACAAAACCGCTCCATTAAGAGCTTTTTATGAAGCGCAAGGTAAATTTCACAGTGTGAATGGTATCGGAGAAATTGAAGAAATTACCCAGCGTTTGACGGCTCTGATTGATGGATTACTAATAAAATGACCGAAGCCAATTTTGTTGACTACGTAAGGCTCAATCTCAAATCGGGAAATGGGGGCAAGGGTTCTGTCCACCTTCATCGAGAAAAATTCATCACCAAAGGGGGCCCAGATGGTGGAAATGGAGGCCGAGGCGGCCATATCATTGTCAGAGCAAATCCCAATCTGTGGACGCTGTATTCTTTTAAATTTTCCAGACATTTTGCAGCAGGACACGGTGGTGACGGAAGCAAAAATAGAAGCAGTGGCGCACAAGGAAATGATGTCTATATTGATGTCCCCTTGGGAACGGTGGTAAAAAATTTGAATACGGAAACAGTTATCTGTGAGATGGTCGAACCCAATCAGGAGTTTATTTTATTGGAGGGGGGTAAAGGCGGACTTGGAAATTGGAATTTTAAATCCTCCACCAATCAAACACCCCGCTATGCTCAGCCCGGAATCCCCGGTCAGGAATTGGAAATTATTTTGGAGTTAAAAGTACTGGCTGATGTTGGTCTTGTGGGTTTTCCCAATGCAGGTAAATCAACCTTGCTCTCCGTAATGACTGCAGCCAAGCCTAAAATTGCCGACTATGAATTTACCACCCTAAAACCTAACCTTGGGATTGTTCCCTACAGAGATTTTCAATCTTTTGTAATGGCAGATATTCCCGGTATTATCGAAGGAGCAGCAGAGGGAAAAGGTTTGGGCCACTATTTCCTGCGTCATATTGAAAGAAATTCCGTTTTGCTATTTATGATCCCCGCAGATACCCATGACGTAAGAAAAGCTTTTGATATATTGATGGGAGAATTGAGGACCTACAACCCTGAACTGATAGATAAAGATTACGTGGTGGTGGTTTCAAAAAGTGATTTACTGGACGACGAGCTAAAGACGGAATACCAACAGGAAATGGAAAAAAACTTTGGAGAGACATCGCATTGTATGATATCCTCTGTGGACCAATCTGGGCTGACTGCCCTTAAAGACATGCTTTGGAAAAAACTAAACAGCCCTAGTGATTAACCGAAAAATTATAAGCCTTTTATTATTTATCCCTGTTCTTGTCTTCTCACAGTTCAAGACTCCTTTTGAGTCCTATGATTATGAAAAAGATACCGAATACAAACAACAATTAACTTCCCTAAAAAAGAGTGAAAAGAAGGGTGCTGTCGAAGTAATTGAATCCATCGCAGCGCTGTCTTCAGAATATCAAGATTGGGAAACTGCTATTGCATACTACGAAAAATTAATCGAGGATTACCCCAAGGCTGAATATTATTTTAAGGTGGGTGTCGCGGCAGCCAGAAAGTCTTTGGAGGTTCCCCAGTACAGGTCTGTTCCTTATATAGTAAAAGCAAGGAAATCGGTACTGAAAGCTCATGAAATGGAACCTAAAAATGTTACTTTTTTAAACTTGTTGATCCCTTTGTATGCTGAAATTCCAATATTTTTTGGGGGGAGCTATACTTATGCAGAGCAGCAGTGTAAATTATTAAAAAACCTGGATCCACTGGGTGGGATGATAATGCAAGCCTACCTGTATGAGGTGCGCGAAATGTATTCTGAGGCCAAGTCAGAATTTATTCAAGTTTTTACTATCTCAGAAAATAAAATAAGCAGTTTTGATACTCGAGGATCCCAACTGACTAGAGATCAGCTGTTTAAGCTGGGACGCGCTGCAGCCCAATACAAAATATATTTTGAAGTAGGGGGTAGGGCAATGGATTTATACATAGACGACTATGGACGTCGAGATAACTACCCATTGGAATGGGCGCATTTTTACCGGGCAAAAATTTATTTTAACAACGATCAGTTAACAAAGGCAATAAAATCTTTGCAGCGAGCATTGGAGATTAATCCCAATTTTGAGGAGTGTTTGGCCTTTTTAAAATCTATTGAAGATGAGTAAATACCATTTTATCGCCATAGGAGGGAGCGCCATGCACAGTCTGGCCATTGCTTTAAAAAACAAGGGCCACCAGGTCAGCGGTAGCGATGATGCTATTTTCGACCCCGCGAAGACCCAATTGCAAAAAGCAGCGATTTTACCAGAACAAATGGGTTGGTTTTCAGAGAGAATTGATCCTTCAACAGACGCTGTGATCATTGGAATGCATGCTAAAAAAGACAATCCTGAGCTGTTGGCCGCTCAGAAAATGAACCTACCCATTTATTCCTATCCTGCTTTCATTGCCCACTATGCCCAAAACAAAACCCGGGTTGTGATTGCTGGAAGTCACGGGAAAACTACAATTTCCGCTATGGTTTTGCATGTGTTGAATTACCATCAGAAAGCTGTGGACTATATGATCGGTGCTCAGTTGGAGGGTTTTGAAAATGCTGTTTGTTTGTCTGAAGAAAACGAATTCATAATTCTTGAAGGAGATGAATACCTCTCTTCTCCTATCGATCTGAGCCCCAAATTCCATCACTACAAGCCACAGATAGCGCTGATCAGTGGGATTGCATGGGATCATGTCAATGTCTTTAAGACTGACCAAGAATACATCCGTCAATTTGATCTATTTATTGATACCATTACTGCAGGAGGGGTCTTGATTTACAACGAGGAGGATACGACATTGACGGGGTTGGTAAACGCTTCTCAGAATACCATCAGGAAAGAACCTTATGGTATCATTCCTCATACGGTAACTGATGGTACTACCTATTTGGAAACTGATGAGGGGGCGGTACCCTTAAGTGTTTTTGGTAAACACAATTTATCCAACCTATCAGGGGCCAAGTGGATTTGCCAGCTTATCGGTATTGATGAGGACGATTTTTATCAGGCGATTATTAGTTTTAAAGGAGCTTCAAAACGATTAGAAAACTTGGTGAATGGAAAAACCAGTTCCTTGTACAAGGATTTTGCCCATGCGCCCAGTAAAGTAAAAGCCACTGCCGACGCCGTAAAAGAACAATTCAAAGATTACAGACTTATTGCTTGTTTGGAATTACATACCTACAGCAGTTTAGATCCCAGCTTTATAAAAAATTATCGAGCCAGTTTATCCCAGGTCGATTTGCCAATTGTCTATTACGATCCAGAGGCCCTAAAACTTAAAAACAGAACCCCTATCAGCACCGACGAAATCAAAAAGGCCTTTGGTGAACCCAAGCTTGAGGTGTTTACCCACCCCGATGCATTAAACACCTATCTTTTTGGAAAGAATTATGATCGGACCGTCTTGTTGATGATGAGTTCAGGAAACTATGGAGGGCTCAACTGGGAGCGACTGAAAGAGAGAGTATTACAGTTTTAATTTCCTGGGAATTCCTACATTTAAGCTTCTAAATCTTTAAACTTAAGTTATGTCCAACCCTACCCCAAATTTGACCATCAAGCAATGGCAGCCAGACGACCGTCCCCGAAAAATTAAAAAACAAAGGAGCTGAATCCCTCTCTGTAGCAGAATTATTTGCTATCGTTATCGGTAGTGGAAGTAGAGGAGAGAGTGCGGTATCCCTAATGAAACGGATCCTGCATGGGCAAAAAAATGGACTCAGTGACTTGCATAAAATCCCCTTAGAAGCCTTGATAAAATTTAAAGGGGTTGGATTGGTAAAAGCATTAAAAATTAAGGCGGTTTTTGAAATTTCAAAACGTTTACAGTCACAGCCTTTTCAGGAAAAAAAACAATTTAATTCAAGTGCAGACGTTTTTCAGAGCTTACAAGCTTTACTGGGAAATTTACAGCACGAGGAATTTTGGATTTTATATTTGAATCAATCCAATCGGCTATTAGCAAAAAAATGCCTCAGTAAAGGCGGCATTACCCAAACAGTTGTCGATGTGCGATTGGCCATTAAGCCGGCAGGACAAAGAAATTACCCAAAAATTTATTGAGGCTGCCAATACTTTTGACATTATAATTTTAGATCACCTTATTGTATCTGAAAAGCGTTATTTTAGCTTTAAAGATGAAAATTTGGTTTGAATGATACTGGTCTATTCGCATAAAATAACCCCAAGGTTAACCTATATTTTCCGTCAGATTTTTATACGAATTCTTGAACTGCCCGTCGATTTTACCTCAACGATTGAAAAGTTTGTTTCCCACTCGGGACCCAAGATCAGTTATACCCACCAACCCTTGGGAAAGGAGTTTTTTATAGCCTCCCACGACTTGCTTTTCCAGCAGGGAATTCAGGAAGTAGAAGTAGAGGTTTCCAACTGGTCTGGAACCCCTGCTTTTTTTAAACTAAGTAAAGATTCCCAACTTCCATTTGATATTTTTGCAGCTTCATTTTATTTGATGAGTAGGTACGAAGAATTCCTACCCCACGTCAAAGACGAATTGGGGTCCTTTTTACCCCATCAAAGCTTGGCTGCGAAAAATAATTTTTTGGAACTACCGCTCATCGATTTGTGGGCCCTTCGACTGAAGGACAAATTATATGAGTTCTTTCCAGAGCTGCCCCATATTTCCTGGAATAAACCCACATTCCAACCCATCGTTTCTGTGGTTAACCCCTATCAATACAAACACAAATCATTGTTGCTAAAAGTGGTAGATTCCTTACAGTCAATTTGGAGCTTGAATTTGTTTTCTTTGATAGAGCAATATTTGGTTATTTTAGGATTTAGACAAGATCCCTATGCCAATTTTGATGCATTGGAAAAATTATTTAAAGTAACAGGAGTACAACCGATCTATTTTTTTCTTTTTTCGGAAATTTCTTTTTTTGATCAAGGGGTTTCTATCTATAATAATCGGTTTAGAAACTTAATAAAACATACAGCAGACAGTCACAAAGTTTCCTTATTGGCCTCTCATGCTGGTCAGCAGGAGTCGAAAAAAATAATTGATGAGTGTCAACAACTGAACGAATTAATTCACAGAAAAATAGATTTCTTAAGATTCAATTATAACCTTTTATCGGCCTCATCAGGATACTATCAACTATTGGAAAACGGTATACAGGAGGATTATAGCATGGGATATAGGGAGGTACTGGGTTATCGGGCTTCTACGGCAGTGCCTTTCTATTTTTATGATTTGAATAACGATTTACAAACGGCTCTAAAAATTTTTCCCATTGTGGCGCAAGAGGAAGGCTTGCGAAGCTATTCAAATGAAAAAGCATTTCAAAAATTATTGAATTTATACGAAGCCCTACCGACCCGATCGGCCTTCCATGGAGTCTCTTTTTCCAATGCCATTTTAAACCCCAATGAGGAAAATAAATCTTTTCGCGAACAGTTTTTAAATTACCTCAAAAGTCATGCTAGAAAAGAGTAAAATTAAAAACGTATTTTTTGATCTAGACCATACCTTGTGGGATTTTGAAAAAAATTCGGCCTTGACTTTTGAAAAAATTCTTAAACCCTTAAATATTCAAATCGAGCTCAGCGAATTTCTTCACTTCTATGACGATTTCAACCACAAATATTGGAAACTGTACAGGGAAAATAAAATTTCCCAAAACACACTAAGGCAGCAAAGATTGATCAAAACATTTGAAGCCATTGACTATAGCACCACTCCCGATTTGATCAATAAGCTTTCGGAACAATACATCGAAAACCTCTCTACTTTCACCCACCTTTTTGAGGGAACGATTTCAGTTTTAGAATACCTGAAAAAAAAATATACGCTCCATATTATTACCAACGGATTTGAGGTGGTTCAGCATCATAAAATTAATAATTCTAATCTTTCAAGCTATTTTCAAAATGTGTTTACAGCTGAAAAAGTGGGTTATAAAAAACCACATCCCATCATATTTGAAAAAGCTTTGGAACTCAGCAAAGCCATTGCCGCTGAATCTGTAATGATTGGAGATAGCTTGGAGGCCGATGTGCTGGGTGCCCAAAACGCTGGGATGGAAGCCATACATTTTAATTCCCACCATGAAGCCGAACACGATCATTCTCCTGTGATTTACAATTTGGAAGAAATCAAGCGTCTGTTATGATTTTTAAGGATATGTTTTCATCCCCAAAGGGAAAGTTTTAAATTCGCCATCAAATGGAATTAAAAAAAGCCCAAGATATTGTTGATCAATGGATAAAGGAACACGGTGTACGTTACTTTAATGAACTCACCAATATGGCACAACTCTCAGAGGAAGTGGGCGAGGTGGCTCGGATCATTGCCAGGCGCTATGGCGAGCAAAGCGAAAAAGAAAGCGACAAGCTTAAAGACTTGGGGGAGGAACTCGCCGACGTAATTTTTGTAGTCCTTTGTTTGGCCAACCAAACGGGTGTAGATTTACAATCAGCCTTTGATAAAAAAATGAAATTCAAAGCAGAAAGAGACCACGACCGACATCAAAACAACCCCAAGCTAAAGTAAACAGAGGATGAGGATAAAGTTGCACCATCCTGGTCAACAGGCCAAGGGAAACATCACGATTACAGGATCCAAAAGCGAATCCAACAGACTGTTGATCCTCCAGGCTTTGTACCCACAAATCAAGATAAAAAATGGCTCTAATTCTGACGATTCATCGGTAACACAGGAAGCTTTGAAAAGTAATGGTCAGCGGATCGATATTCATCATGCGGGGACTGCAATGCGTTTTTTAACTGCTTATTTTGCCACTCAAGTGGATCGTGAGACTGTTTTAACGGGTTCCAAAAGAATGCAAGAACGGCCAATAAAGTTATTGGTAGATGCGCTCAACAGCCTTGGAGCCGATATTTCCTACGATAAAGAAACAGGTTTTCCACCTTTAAAAATTAGGGGTAAGCAGCTAACAGAAAACAAGGTAAGTCTGCCCGGTAACATCAGTAGTCAGTACATATCTGCTTTGATGTTGATCGCCCCTTCTTTAAAGAATGGGTTGGAAATTGTTTTGACTGATGAGATCACATCTGTGCCATACATTACCATGACCCAAAGTATACTCGACGATTTAGGATTCGATACCTCTTTTAAAGGAAATAAAATTTCCATCCGGCCAGGAACAATGACCCATCCTCAGGAATGGACAGTGGAGTCAGATTGGAGTTCTGCTTCGTATTTCTATTCCATAGTGGCATTGGCAGCGGAGGGAGAAATTGATTTGAGCTATTATGCTCCAGAGAGTCGTCAAGGCGACGCTGCCTTGGAGAAAATCTACCGCAATCTCGGGGTGGAGACTACCTTTGACGGAGGAAAAATAAAGCTTTCCAAAATAAAAAACTTCGTGACTCCAGATCATATAGCACTCAATTTAAAAAACACTCCAGACCTGGCCCAAACAATTGCAGTGAGTTGTTTGGGTTTAGGAACAGATTGTTTACTGACGGGCCTACATACCCTTAAAATCAAAGAAACAGATCGATTAACAGCCCTTAAAGTAGAAATGGAAAAGCTGGGAGCAAAGGTAGAAATCACAGACAATAGCCTTGTGTTGACCCACGCCAAAACGTTAAATAGCGATGTGGCCATAGCTACCTATAACGACCACCGGATGGCCATGGCTTTTGCTCCTTTGGGGTTAAGGGTCCCTATTGTGATCAATGACGCCGAGGTGGTATCCAAATCCTACCCTGGATTTTGGGACGATTTGCAAACAATTGGATTCAATCGGGATATATTTTAGTTTTTTTATCCTCAATTACTTGACAACCCCCTCATTGAAAACCTATATTTGCAGGGCAAAAAAATAAATTATGAAGCTGTCAGATTTTAATTTTGACCTCCCCAATGTTTTACTGGCCCAAAGACCTTCCTCTGGAAGAGACGAATCCCGTTTGATGGTCCTCAATCGTGCAGATCAATCGATCAGTCACCATACCTTTAAAGATGTCATCGATTTTTTTGATGAAGGCGATGTGATGGTTTTGAACAACACTAAAGTTTTTCCTGCACGCCTTTTTGGAAATAAAGAAAAGACGGGTGCCAGAATTGAAGTTTTTCTGCTGAGAGAGCTCAATGAAGAACAGAGACTATGGGATGTGCTGGTAGATCCAGCCAGAAAAATTAGAATTGGCAATAAACTTTATTTTGGAAACGATGACAGTTTGGTCGCTGAAGTTATAGACAACACCACCTCGAGAGGACGAACACTTCGTTTTCTTTTTGACGGTTCTTATAGCGATTTCCGGTCCAAACTAAAAGAGTTGGGACAAACTCCGCTGCCGAAGTACATCAACAGACCCATTGAGAAAGAAGACGCAGAGCGCTATCAAACCATTTATGCAAAACATGAGGGGGCCGTCGCTGCTCCTACAGCAGGGCTCCATTTTTCAAAGCATCTGATCAAAAAACTCCAAATCAAAGGAATTGATTTGGCAGAGCTTACCCTCCACGTGGGCTTGGGAACCTTCAGTGCAGTTGAGGTGGAAGATTTATCCAAGCATAAAATGGATTCTGAGGAGCTAATCATTACACAAGAAGCTTCGAATACTGTTAATAATGCATTAAAAACAAATCGAAAAATTTGTGCTGTTGGAACCACTGTAATGCGCGGGTTGGAGTCGTCCGTTTCTTCAATGGGGACCTTAAACTCTTATGAGGGATGGACCCATAAGTTCATATTTCCTCCCCACGATTTTTCAATAGCCAATTGCATGATTACCAATTTCCATACGCCAAAATCGACTTTATTGATGATGGTATCTGCTTTTGCAGATGTGGATTTTGTTAAAGAAGCTTATAAAGAAGCCATAAAGAAAAAGTACAATTTCTACTCTTATGGTGACGCCATGCTTATTTTGTGATTTCACTTGATTGTGAAGTGAGTTTATATGAAAAAAGCACCCATGGCAACCGATAAAAAAAAGGACATTCGTGCACTTTCAATAGAAAACTTGCGACAGTTTTTTGTGGACCATGGGGACAAAGCATTTCGTGGGAACCAAGTTTATCAGTGGTTGTGGCAAAAGGGAATTCATGATTTTGATGGAATGACCAACCTTTCAATAGCTACCAGGTCATTGCTAAAAGATTATTTTGTGATCAATCATATAAACATTGACCACCAGCAAAAAAGCAGTGACGGCACCCTCAAAAACGCGGTAAAACTCCACGACGGCTTGGTCGTTGAATCGGTGCTGATCCCCACAGCATCAAGGACAACGGCTTGCGTTTCCTCTCAGGTAGGCTGTAGTTTGGATTGTCATTTTTGTGCTACGGCGAAGATTAAAAGGATGAGGAACCTCAATGCCGACGAGATCTATGACCAAGTCGTTGCGATGAACCAGCAGAGTAAGTATTATTATGAACGCTCTTTGTCAAATATTGTGTTTATGGGAATGGGAGAGCCGCTAATGAATTACAACAATCTAATCAAAACCATAGACAAAATAACACAGCCAGAAGGCCTGGGGATGTCCCCATCCAGAATTACGGTATCTACCTCTGGTATCCCAAAAATGATAAGGAAGATGGCAGATGATCAGGTTCGTTTTGGTTTAGCAGTTTCGCTCCACAGTGCCCGACAAAATGTAAGGGCAGAAATAATGCCGTTTTCAGATAAATTTCCGTTGGAAGAATTGGCCGATGCGATTCAGTATTGGTATGAAAAGACCTCCCAGATGGTTACCTATGAGTATGTTGTTTGGAAAGGAATCAACGACAAAAATGAAGACATTGATGCCCTGGTGGATTTTTGTAAAAAGACCCCTTGCAAAGTAAATCTGATCACGTATAACCCTATTGGAGAAGATAAATTCCTACAAGCAGCGCCTGACCGAATATCGGCCTATGAAGTGGCGTTGACAGAAAATAGGATCACTGCAACAGTAAGGAGATCAAGAGGAAAAGACATCGATGCGGCTTGTGGTCAATTGGCCAACAAAGCAAAGGTATAGTCGGTTGTATTTCATTTGTTATTAATGGTATCTTTATAGCGGAATGAAAGTTGTTGAGCGCATTAAAGAACCCATTTATGAGGAAATGGAGCTTTTTGAAAAAAAGTTCACCAAATCCATGTCTTCCAAGGTAGCCCTGCTCAACAGAATCACCCATTTTATAGTCAACAGAAAAGGAAAACAAATGCGTCCTATGTTTGTTTTTTTAGTTGCAAAAATGCTGGGAAAAGGAAAGGTAAATGAAAGGGCTTACCGGGGTGCTTCTGTAATAGAGTTGATACACACGGCCACCTTGGTTCACGACGACGTGGTGGACGACAGTAATCAGCGGAGAGGGTTCTTTTCCATCAATGCTTTATGGAAAAATAAAATTGCTGTTTTGGTAGGGGATTATCTACTGTCTAAAGGACTGCTACTTTCTATTGAAAATGAGGATTTTGACCTTTTGAAAATAATATCAGTAGCAGTTCGGGAAATGAGTCAGGGGGAGCTGATGCAGATTGAAAAGGCAAGAAAATTAGACATTACAGAAGAAATATATTACGAGATAATCCGTCAGAAAACAGCTACGCTTTTGGCCGCTTGCTGTGCAATGGGAGCGCAGTCTGTTTCGGCCAGCACTGATGAAGTTTCAAAAATGCACCAGTTCGGGGAGTTACTCGGGATGGCTTTCCAGATCAAAGATGACTTGTTTGATTATTCCGAACAAAGAATTGGGAAACCCACGGGTATCGACATCAAAGAACAAAAAATGACCTTACCGCTGATTCATGCCTTAAATGTAATGGAGCGATCGGATAAAAACTGGTTGATTAGAACGGTCAAAAACCACAATAAAGACAAAAAGAGGGTTCGAGAAGCCATTCGAAGAATAAAGGCCGCTGGGGGACTCGAGTTTGCGGAAACTAAGATGGAAGACTACCGTTCCAAGGCCATAGATCTGCTCCAGGAATTCCCGAAAAATGAATACCGAGACGCCCTTGAATTGATGGTTAATTTTGTAATTGAGCGAGATATTTGATCTTCATTGACTGAAATTAACGCAAGCGGTTTTGTTCGGTGGCCATATAATTTTATTTTTATGTAAATATTTTCCTTGATTTGATTTCAAGAACGACCATAGACCAAGTATATGAATCAGCCCGATTGGAGGAGGTGATCGGGGAATATGTTACCCTAAAAAAATCTGGAGCCAATTTTAAGGGCCTCAGTCCTTTTACCCAGGAGCGAACGCCGAGCTTTATGGTTTCACCCGCCAAACAAATATGGAAAGATTTCAGTAGTGGTAAAGGAGGTAATGTGATTGCTTTTTTAATGGAACACGAGCACTTCACTTATCCTGAAGCCATCAGATATTTGGCTAAAAAATATAATATTGAAATTGAAGAAACCGAGGAAACGGCCGAGGAAAAGCAAATCAAAGACACAAAAGAAAGTATGTTTTTGGTGGCTCAATACGCCGCATCTTTTTTTGAAGAAAATCTTTGGGAAACCTCAGCTGGGAAATCCATAGGATGCTCTTACTTTAAAGAAAGGGGTTTTACTGACGAGACCATTAAAAAATTCGCCTTGGGGTATTCCCCAGACACTGGCGATGCTTTGAGTAAGAAAGCTCAAAAAGAGGGGTATAATTTAGATTTTTTAGAAAAAACTGGGCTGGTCATCGTCAATGAAAATCGACAAATAGATCGTTTTCGGGCTAGGGTAATTTTTCCCATCAGAAGTATGTCGGGGAGGGTCCAGGGTTTTGGAGGTAGGATTTTGTCTCAAAATACTAAAATTGCCAAATACCTGAACTCCCCAGAAAGCGATATTTATCACAAGAGTAAGGTCCTTTATGGTATTTACGAGTCTAAACAAGCGATATCCAAAAACGATTTGTGTTATTTGGTGGAGGGCTACACCGATGTGATCCAGATGCATCAGTCGGGTATCACTAACATAGTATCCTCTTCAGGAACTGCACTTACCATAGACCAGATCCGTATGATAAGCCGCCTGACCTCAAACATTGTGGTATTGTTTGATGGAGATGCTGCTGGAGTCCGGGCTTCGCTGCGTGGAATAGATTTAATTCTCGAGCAGGGAATGAACGTAAAGGTATGTAGTTTTCCAGCGGGCGAAGATCCGGATAGTTTTGCTAAGTCCCATACCACCGCAGAAATTAGCGATTTTCTCACCCAGCAGTCAAAAGATTTTATCCAGTTTAAAGCCTCTCTATTGCATGAAGATGGCAATAACGATCCGATCAAGAAAGCAGAGACCATCAGGGATATCGTAGAGAGCATATCTAAGGTGCCAGATGTGATCAAGCAAGAAATTTATATCCAGAGCTGTGCTGAAATAATGGAAATTTCGGAAGATGCCTTATTCAGTGCGTTGGCCCAAATAAATCAAAAAAATAAAAGCAAAGGCGCTAAAAAGTTAATTTATAACCAGGGCCAAACGCCTGTTAAAAAAGCAGCTGCTACTGTTTCTAAGGTAGATCGGGTATATGAATTAGAAAAACAAATCATTGCCATATTACTCACCTACGGGAATTTGGAATTTGATTTTGAAGACAATATCATAAAACCAAATGAAGAAGGAGAGCTGATCCAACACACAAAGCGAATGTCTGCCAAAGTCTATGAAAAGATTTTCTTGGACCTCCAGCAAGATGAAGTCGAATTGAGTCAAGAGACTTTTAAAAAACTATTTTACCAACTCATAGAAATTTATCAAAGCGCTCCAGAAGATTTGAACTTGGAAAAAATCATGCAGACAGATGATATTTCACAAAACGAAATCATCACTGATTTGGTTATGAAGGAAGAACAACATCAGCTTCACGATTGGGAAAAGAGAAATATTTTTGTAAAAAATAAGGGTACTGAGGTGGTTCGTATGGTCAGTGAAACCATACTTTCTATGCGCCGCTACTTGATCGATCAAAAAATAGTAGAACTCCAGCTGAATACTAAAGAGCAAGGGGAAAATCAAGAAACACTCCAAGAAATCATCAGTTGGCAGCAACTCAAAAAAGTAGTTTCCAACAAGCTCAACCGGGTACTTTAGACCAAGTTCAGGTTTTTGGCTTGAATGTAGAGGTCAAACATATTGGTTACTTTGAGCTTGTGCATCATCCTGTTTTTATAAGTGTTTACAGTTTTTTGATTGATCTTCAATCGTTCGGCGATTTCTATATTACGCTTGCCATCGGTCAGGTATTTTAAAACTTCGATCTCTCGAGAAGAGAGCGTACCATATCTGTTCCTTGGTTTTTCGATGTCAAGATCTAATTTTAATTCATTGTTAAAATTGTTAGTGATATATAGGCGGTAGGCGTCAATTTTTTTGATGGCATCGGCCATTACACAGGCTTTAATATTTTTAGACAAAAACCCAATAGCACCGGCTCGCATCAAAGGAATACTATAGATGTCTTTGTCTTGAGCAGTAAAAAAAATAACATTGATTTCGGGATTGATGTTTTTGATTTGATGAATGAGGTCTACAGGGCTTTCATCATTTAAGATCATTTCTGAGATAACAATATCTACTGGATTTGATTTTGTGAAAGCGATACCATCAGCCAAATTTTCAGCTGTGTGAACCACGTTTAAGAAATTGTATTCGGAAAGAAAGTTTTCGAAGCCACACCTCACAACAGGATGCGGGTCAATTAGAAGTAGGTTTATCATAATTTGGGGAAAATTATTTTAACTAATATTTACCTAAAAATAGTGTTTTTTTTTAAACCACTTAAACCAATAGTGAAGTAGGTATTTCACAAACCGGTATGGGATTCATTTTGTGTTGATTTTGGCGATTAAATCCTTTATAAACATTAATGATATCGAGCTGTTTGGTGTTCAAGTCTTTTAAACTAGGGTTTTGCTCGATTTCTTGCATGGCCCACTCTAAGTCATCGTAATTGGCCCCCATTTGTTCCTCATCAGTGCGGTTATCGCCCCACAAACCGTCGGTTGGGGCAGCCTTTTGAATGGTGTCTATTATGCCTAAAAATTCAGCAACCTCATATACTTGAGATTTTAATAGGTCTGCGATAGGGCTGAGGTCAACACCTCCATCACCGTATTTGGTATAAAATCCAACCCCAAAATCCTCAACTTTATTTCCTGTACCCGCAACCAAATAACGTTGCAAAGCTGCAAAATAATACAGGGTAGTCATCCTTAATCTTGCCCTGGTATTGGCCAAACTCAATTGTTGTTCCTCTTTGAGGTCTGTGGTGGGAAGCCCATTTACAAAACCTTCGAAAACTCCAGTCAAGGAAAGGTTGTGGTGAACGACATTGGGAAACTTCTGCTCCAACCACTTAATGTGTTCGTTGGCACGAGAAACTTGATTTTCTTCTTGGTGGATTTCCATCTCAAGACAGAGCACTGGAGCGCCTGTAAGGCTGCAAAGGGTGGAGGTGACGGCAGAATCAATGCCTCCAGAGACACCGACGACAAAACCGTTCATTTTTGATTCTTCTCGATAGCTTTTCAACCATTCAACAATGTGGTTGACTACTTTTTCAGGTGATTTCATTTTTTTAGACAAAGACCGCTTACATTTGTATATCGAAGTTACATTGGAATAAAAAAAAATCCAATTAAATGAGATTGATAATTCGCCAAACCAAGATATTTTTAAATTCCGCCGTTCTTTTTTTCATTATTATCGGTTGTAGTGGCTCCAATTCTAAGGAATCTGAAATCCTTGCCATGCCATTGTCGCTCAATATCGAACGATTTGATCTTCAATTTCATCAATCTCAATCAGCAGACATCCCCGTTCTTAAAAACAATTATCCTTTTTTGTTTCCAAAAAAGTTTCATGACAGTGTTTGGGTTAAAAGACAAAAAGATAGTTTGCAGTTGCTGTTATTAGAAAATGTAGAAAAATCATTTCCCTCCATGGATCCGTTGGAGGAGGAATTAGAGTACCTTTTTAAGCATTTAAAATATTACTTTCCGCGTACCAGAACGCCCCGAGTAATTGGAGTGATCAACAATGTTGACTATCAAAGCAAGACCATTTACAACGACTCTCTGCTGCTCATTTCTTTGGATACTTATCTGGGAAAAAACCATCCTCTGTACGAGGGGATACCGCAATACATTAGACAAGAAATGGATGCGAAATTCTTGAGTTCTCATGTGGTAAACAAATTTGCTGAATATAAAATCCCACCCCCCAACGGTAGGTCTTTTTTGTCGATGATGGTCTATGAAGGAAAAAAAATATATTTGAAAGACTGGGTTTTGCCGCGTTTGTCTGAGTCCCAAAAAATGGGCTTTACCGACGAACAATATCAATGGGTGGTAGAAAATGAAACCTATATTTGGCAGTATTTTGTTGAAAAGCAATTGATATTTAGTACAGAACAAACACTGCGACAGCGGTTTATAGAACCGGCTCCCTTTTCAAAATTCTATTTGGAAATTGACAATGAGTCCCCAGGTCGGGTCGGTGTTTGGGTGGGATGGCAGATCATCAAATCCTTTGTGGAACGCTACCCTGATACAGACATCAGTGCCCTTCTCAACATGCCTGCACAAACCCTTTTTTCAAAAGCCAATTATAAACCGAGAAGATAATGACCAAAAAAACAAGTCCAATAAAAATTGACGTTACAGTAGATGAAAATAAAGTACCTGAAAAAATTATTTGGTCTGCTCCAGACGGAGGTATAGAAAATGAAGAAGCGCAAGCCATGTTATTGGCGCTTTGGGATGGTGAGCAGCAGGAGACACTGAGAATGGATTTATGGATTAAAGAGATGCCTGTTGACCAGATGAAAATGTTTTTTCATCAAACGCTACTCACGATGAGCGATACCTATCTTCGCGCTACTCAAGACGATAAGATGAGTGCGACGATGAAAGACTTTTGTGATTATTTTGCTGAAAAACTCAATTTAAAAAAAAACGATTAAATCTTAGAGAGATTTTCGTTGATTTCTTGAATGTAATTTAAAACATCCTCACGGCCAAGTCTCTTTTCGGAGGAAGTTATAAAATGGGGAGGCAGACTTTCCCAATCTGCTTTTAGCACGTCCAGGTAGGCCGATGCTTTAGTTTCTATCTCCCGCGTTTTGAGTTTGTCTGCTTTGGTAAATACAATAGCAAAAGGAATAAAGTTTTCTCCCAACCATCTCATAAAATCCAGGTCAATTTTTTGTGGTTCATGCCGCAGATCGATCAACAAAAATGCAGACACCAATTCTTTTCTTTTGTTGAAATAATCGACAACAAATTTCTGAAATGTTTTTTTTTGCGTTTTAGAAGCCATGGCATATCCATAACCTGGTAGGTCCACCAAGTGCCAACTTTTGTTGATCAGAAAATGGTTTATCAATTGAGTTTTACCGGGTCTGGAAGAAGTTTTGGCCAGCTTTTTTTTGTTGCACAACATGTTGATTAATGAGGACTTACCAACATTTGATCTTCCTATAAAAGCGTATTCAGGAAGCTTACTTTTTGGGCAGAGCTCGACTTTGGCGTTGCTCACCACAAACTCAGCGTTGGCAACTTTCATCAGTCAGGTTAAATGTTGTATTTCTCCATCCAATTGTGCGTGATCTCATTGAAAAGATCAGGATGTTCCATCATTGGAGCGTGACCACATTTGTCAATCCAAAACAAATCAGAATTGGGCAGCAGAGCGTTGAATTCGTCGGCAACATTGGGGGGAGTAACCGTATCTTGTGCTCCCCAGATGATTGCAGTTCTTGTTTTCATGGACGGCAGGTCCTTGGCCATGTTGTGGCGGATAGCACTTTTGGCAATGGCCAATGTTCTGATGAGTTTGTTTCGGTCGTTGACCGCCTCAAATACCTCATCAACAATTTCTTTGGTAGCGACTTTGGAGTCATAAAAAACTTCTTCGCTTTTTGTTTTTATGTATTCGTAGTCCCCTCTCTTGGGATATCCATCACCCATGGCATTTTCATAAAGGCCTGAGCTGCCAGTAATAATAAGCCCCTTTACTTTTTCAGGATGAAATTTTGCATACAGTAGCGCGATGTGCCCTCCCAACGAGTTTCCAAGAAGAACAACCTCTTTAAATTTTTTAAAATTCAAGAAACCGTCTAAAAATTCGGCAAGTGATTTAACCGATGAATCAATAATGGGCAAATCGTAAACGGGAAGTTCAGGAATGACGATTTTATACCCTCTGCTGGGGAAGTAATTTATTACTCCTTCAAAATTACTCAAACCTCCCATCAAACCATGCAAAATGACTACTGGCGTGCCTTCCCCTAACTCTATGTAACGGTAATTGGCCTCAGTAATAATCTGTCTTTCTACCATTGAATATAAATATCCCCAAATATATGGAATTCGCTTGTATCATTTCAATTTAATTTTTCATCCCATTTTATTAGTGGGGTGATGTGGAAAAACTTATTAACAAAGTGGTAGTATGTGGTAAAAAGTGGTAAAATTACTTTATATTTGATAGAAATTCACAGCTTAAAACCATGCAGCATTTTATTGGAACCTATGAGTGTAAGGCTGACGTGAAGGGACGTATTATGCTTCCTGCTGCATTAAAAAAACAACTCTCAAAACACCTCAATAAAAGTTTTGTCATCAAACGGGCAGTATTTAACACTTGTTTGGAATTATATCCCCTGGACCAGTGGGAGGGTTTGATGGAGAAAGTCAATAAGCTCAATCGTTTCAAGAAAAAGAACAACGATTTTATTCGCCGTTTTACAGCGGGTGTAAAATTATTAGAGGTTGATTCAACAGGACGATTGTTGATTCCAAAAGATTTAATTACACACGCGAATATTTCCAAACAAGTTGTGGTGTCATCGGTGGTCAACATTTTAGAGATCTGGGACAAAGAACAATATGAAAAAGCAATAGACGACGCAACCACGGACTTTGCTGCATTAGCAGAGGAAGTAATGGGAGATCAAAATGAAGAAGACCTATCATAAACCTGTCATGCTTGAAGAAGCCATTCAAGGACTGAAAATAGATCCTGATGGGGTTTATGTCGACGTAACTTTTGGAGGAGGCGGCCACTCAAAAGCCATATTAGAAAACCTTTCAAAGCATGGAAGATTACTGGCTTTTGACCAAGACTCAGCTGCGGAACAGAATGCTATTCCTGACGGACGTTTTCAGTTAATCAACGGAAATTTTTCTCATTTAAAAAGGTATTTAAAATTTAATGGCGTTACTGCTGTCGATGGTATTCTTGCCGATTTCGGTGTTTCGTCACATCAGTTCGATGCTGGGTTCCGGGGTTTTTCCACCCGATATGACGGCCCCTTGGACATGAGAATGAATCCGCTCAGTGCATTGAGTGCCCGTGAAGTAGTAAATCAATACAGTTTTGATGACTTAGCCAAGTTGTTTAAAGTGTATGGTGAACTTCGAATGGCAAAAAAAATTGCAGGCCACATTGTTAGTAAAAGAGAAGCGGCTGCTGTAGAAACCACTCAGGAATTGGTGGACTTACTAAAACCCATCTTTCCAAAAAATACTTTTAACAAGTTAATCGCTCAAGTTTTTCAGGCCATCAGAATTGAGGTCAATGCAGAATTGGACGTGATTAAATCACTTTTAGAGCAATCCGTTGACGTACTCAAGCAGGGGGGGAGAATCGTCTGTATCTCCTACCACTCTTTGGAAGATCGACTGGTAAAACTTTTTATCAGAGAAGGAAAATTTGAGGGTAGGGCAGCTTCTGATTTGTATGGAAATAGACATTTGCCACTCAAAAAAATTGGCAAATTGAGCATGCCCTCTGCCGAGGAGATCAAAGAGAACAGTAGGGCGAGAAGCGGAAAACTCAGAATTGCGGAAAAAGTATGAGAAAGCTAATGTCCTTGTTGCGAATGGATTTTTTGGTCAATGACGTCGCCTATAAAAATTGGCGGATGATCCTTTTTCTCTCCATACTATCGCTCATTATGATTGCCAGTGGTCATTTGGCCGAACGAAAGATTTTTCAAATCGCCCGACTGAATGAGGACCTTAAAAAACTAAAGAGTGAATTTGTGGAGCAACGTACAGATTTGATGAATTTAAAAATGGAAACCAAAATAATGAAGGAGTTAAGTCCACTGGGAATAGGTCCTGCAGATACACCTCCTATAAAGCTCAAAGTCAAAGAATAGTGATGGATAAAAAGAATAAAACAATCATGAATCGCAGCTATTTAGTAGCATTCGGGCTATTGTTGTTTTCATTTTTATTGATTGGCAAACTGTTTCACATTCAGTTTTCGGAAGGAGAGAGATACAAAGAGCTGGCATCCAAGCGAACTTTAAAAAAGGACATCATCGAGCCCAGTAGGGGAAATATATTCGCAGATGATGGCAGCATTATCGCCACCTCCATGGCCAGATACGAAATTCGTTGGGACGCAACTGTACCGTCGAGTGCATTATATCAAAAGCATAAAAAATCTTTGACGGCAGGTTTGGCGGAGGTTTTAGAGACTGAGGAAAGTAGGATTGCAAACCAGCTTAATCGTGCGGTTACAGAAAAAAGCAGGTATGCACTAATCGCCAGAGACTTGACTTATTCTGAACAAAAAAGGATCAAGGCACTTCCACTTTTTAATTTGCCTTCCTATAGGGGAGGGTTGATCGTTGAACATACGATGGTGAGGGCTCATCCGTTGGGTAAAATGGCGGAAAGGACCGTAGGACGTGTCTTTAAAGAAAAGCATGGCGGATATAGAAGAGTGGGCATGGAGGGGGCATTCAGCCAATATCTTGAAGGGGAGACTGGACAAAGACTCAAACAAAAAATTGCGGGAGGTCAGTGGAAGCCGATCAATGATGAAAATGAAAAAGAGCCGACCGAAGGTTTTGATGTGCATACCACCATCAATGTCAATATTCAAGACATTGCCCACACCGCTTTGTTAGCGCAGTTGGAAAAGTTTAAGGCAGAACACGGAACTGTGGTGGTTATGGAAACCCAAACAGGAAAAATAAAAGCGATAGCCAACTTAGGCAGAACAAAGGTGGGTACTTACTATGAAACGCTCAACTATGCTGTCGGTGAAGCCCACGAGCCGGGTTCAACTTTTAAGCTCATGGCCATGGTTGCTGCTTTGGAAGATAAAGTTGTAGACGAAAATACAATGATCGCTACTGGGAAAGGCGAACTCACTTTTTTTAAAAGATTCAAAGTGAGAGATTCTAAAAAAGGAGGGTATGGGACGATTTCTGCTGCCAAGGTTTTTGAGGTTTCTTCCAATACCGGTATGGTGAAAATAATTCATGACAATTATGGTAATAATCCCGAAAAATTTGTGAACCGTTTGTACAATATGGGCATCAATAAACCCTTGGGTCTTCCCATATCGGGAGAAGGAATTCCCAAAATTGCCCACCCCGATGATAAAGACCAATGGGACCGTCTCGATTTACCTTGGATGGCTTATGGCTATGGAGTCGCAATTACCCCGCTACAAACCCTTGCCTTTTATAATGCCATCGCCAATAATGGTGAAATGGTCAAACCCCGTTTTATTGAGAAGATTGATTCCTACGGTGAAAAACCAGATCAGTCTTTCGGGAAAATTACTCTTAACCCTTCCATTTGTTCACAAGCTACCATTGACAAAGTAAAAAAAATGATGTTCAACGTAGTCGATAAAAAATGGGGCACTGCCCACAATATTAAAGACGATGTATTGGCCATGGCTGGAAAAACAGGTACCTGCCAGTTGGATTACAATCAAAAGGGAAAAGAAATACAGTACACAGCGACATTCGTGGGGTATTTTCCGGCTGAAGAACCAAAATACTCTTGCATAGTAGTCATCCACAGACCCGACAAACAGTTGGGATACTATGGATCCACGGTGGCCGCTCCTGTTTTTAAAAAAATCGCAAAGAAAATTCACAACAACCTTCCTAAAACCATAAATATACATCCCGATCAAATCAAAAATTTATCCTCAAAAGCTGTGAATGTGGTCTCCTCCGATGCGGTGATTCCCAACTTAAAAGGGTTAACCCCAATGGAGGCAATATCGGTTTTAGAACCCATGGGCCTCAAAGTTGTGATCAAAGGGAAAGGGAAAGTAAAAAAACAATCCATAAAGGCGGGAATGCGCTACCGAAATAACCAAACCATTGTATTAGAGTTGTCTTGAAAAAATTAAAAGAAATATTGTACAAAGTAGCGATCGAAGGGATTTCAGGTTCCACAGAGGTTGCTGTTTCTGATATTTCCTTTGATTCCAGAAAAGTAAATAAAGGAACAATGTATGTCGCCATAAAAGGAACACTGCACGATGGTCATCAGTACATTGAACAAGCTGTTGCCTCAGGAGCGCAATCCGTTCTCTGCGAAATACTACCCCAACAGCGAAGTACTGGAGTGGTTTACATACAGGTGGAAGACAGCAAAGAAGCCCTTGGTTGGGTGGCCGCAAATTATTTTGATAACCCTTCTCGAGAACTAACATTGATCGGAATTACGGGAACCAATGGTAAAACCTCAATAGCATCAATGCTCTACGAACTGTTTCGAACCAGCCCCTCTCCATCCGGTTTGATCTCAACGGTAGCCATTCAATATGGGGATCTTTATTATCCCGCTACCCATACCACCCCTGATCCTGTTTCTATCAATCAACACCTAAGCGCTATGGTGAATTTGGGGATAGAAAATTGTTTTATGGAGGTCTCCTCTCACGGCATCCATCAAAGAAGAATATCGGGATTGGAGTTTGACGGAGCTGTATTTACCAACCTTACTCACGACCACTTGGACTATCACAAGACTTTTAAAGCCTACAGAGACACCAAAAAAATACTATTTGATTCCCTATCCAAGAGCGCTTTTGCTTTGATAAATGCAGACGATAAAAACGGAAAATTTATGCTACAGAACTGCAAGGGAAAAACACATACCTATGCTTTGCATACCCTCGCAGATTTTTCGGCTCAAATAATGGAGAACCAGTTCAAAGGCATGTTGCTAAAAATTGACCAAAAAGAGGTCTGGACTCAGCTTGTTGGTGAGTTTAATGCTTATAACCTCTTGGCGGTTTTTTCGGTCGCCCAACTCTTGGGAAAAGACCCATGGGAGACTTTGAAATCGATCAGTCAGTTGCAAAGTGTGAAAGGAAGGTTTCAAACTTTTGAGAGCTCGGGTAAGGTCATGATAGTGATAGATTATGCGCATACCCCCGATGCGCTAAAAAATGTTTTGTTGACCATCAATAAAATCAGAACATTAAATGAAAACCTGATTACTGTTATTGGTTGTGGGGGCAATCGCGATCTTGAAAAGAGACCCATTATGGGAGCTATAGCAGCCCAATACAGCTCAAAAGTATTATTTACCTCCGACAATCCTCGCGATGAAGACCCCGATCTAATAATTGAACAGATGAGTGAGGGAGTGGATCCAGTAGATTATAAAAAAATAATGCGGGTTACCAAAAGAAGAGAGGCCATCAATATAGCCTATCAAATTGCCCAAGCGGGAGATGTTGTACTTATTGCAGGAAAGGGACACGAGAATTATCAGGAGGTAAAAGGGGAAAAGCATCCTTTCGACGATTATAAAATTGCTAAAGAAATTTTTTCAAAAACACCTTAAACAATGTTGTACTACCTATTTGAATTTCTCGAGCAAAAGTTTCAATTACCAGGGGCTACACTGTTTCAGTTTTTAACATTTAGAGCGGCATTGGCCGTTATCATCTCTTTGGCATTTACCTTGATCTATGGAAAAATTATCATTCGATTTCTATTAAAAAAACAAATTGGAGAATCGGTAAGAGATTTGGGCCTGGCCGGTCAACGCCAAAAATCTGGAACCCCAACCATGGGAGGAATTATCATAATATTGGGTACGTTGATTCCAGTTCTTTTATTGGCTAAAATTGATAATATATACATCCTTTTACTGATTTTAACGACCCTGTCCATGGGTGCCATTGGATTGATAGATGATTACATTAAAACTTTTAAGAAAGACAAAGGTGGACTCAAGGGAAGATTTAAAATATTTGGTCAACTAGTATTGGGGGTAATGGTGGGTGCTGTTCTTTATTTTCATCCCGACGTCACAGTGAAGGAGGAAATAAGGACAGTAGAAACAGAACAGTTTACTTCTATTCAACAGCAATTTTCTGCCGAAAAAAAATCTACACTTACCAACATTCCATTGTTTAAAGACAATGCATTCGATTATGCTGATTTGTTGCGTTGGATCTCACCAGACCTAGAAAATTATACCTGGCTTGTTTTTATCCCCATTGTCGTTTTTATCATCATGGCCGTATCCAATGGGGCAAATTTAACCGACGGAATTGATGGATTGGCTGCGGGTTCCTCAGCGATTATGGTGTTGGTCTTGGGAATTTTTGCATGGGTGTCTGGAAATTTAATTTTCTCTGATTACCTGAACATATTGTACATCCCTAATGTAGGAGAGGTCGTGATTTTTGTCGCCGCTTTCTCTGGGTCATTGATTGGTTTTTTATGGTACAACACCTTTCCAGCATCAGTTTTTATGGGAGATACAGGAAGTCTTACCATTGGTGGAATTATCGCAGTGATCGCCCTTATTGTTAGAAAAGAACTTCTTATACCACTGCTGTGTGGGATTTTCTTGATTGAGAACCTCTCCGTAATTATTCAGGTAGCCTACTTTAAGTACACTCGTAAAAAAACTGGGGTGGGAAAAAGAATTTTTAAAATGGCGCCCTTACACCATCACTACCAAAAATTGGGTCAACATGAAAGTAAGGTTGCCGCCCGTTTTTGGATTATCGGAATATTGTTGGCCGTTTTGTCCATCGTAACCCTAAAAATCAGATAATGAGAGAAAAACTAATCATTTTAGGGGCAGGTGAAAGTGGCTTAGGCACTGCGATATTGGGGATAAAGCAAGGCTATGAGGTTTTTGTATCCGATCACGGAAAAATTGCTGAAGCCACCAAAAGACAACTGGATGAATTAGCGGTAGCGTGGGAGGAAAATACCCATACCCTTTCCAAAATGAGTGACGCAAATTGTGTGATGAAAAGCCCAGGAATTCCGAACTCAATCCCTTTGGTCAATGCATTGTCCACTCGTAACATTCCGATTGTCTCTGAAATAGAGTTTGCTTCAAAATTCACCACAGCTACATTGATAGGCATCACGGGAACTAATGGGAAGACAACCACTGCCCTGATGACTTATCACATCCTAAAAAACGCTGGTTATGAAGTGGCCTTGGCGGGAAATATTGGAAATAGTTTTGCCAAGGAGGTCGCCGAAAATGATTGTCAATATTACGTATTAGAAATCAGCAGTTTCCAATTGGATGATATTGTAAATTTTGCCCCCCACATAGGCGTCATCACCAACATAACCCCCGATCATCTGGATCGGTACAATAATGATTTTGGCCAATATCTTAAGTCCAAGCTCAGGATCAATAAAAACCAGTCGGAACGCGATGTTCTCCTCTTCAATGCAGATGATGAGGTATTGACAGAAGCGGTAGAAAAAATTGATACCCAAGCGACCCTTCACCCCTTTGGAAGCAACCTTAAATATTCCAATACCACTTACTCTGAGCAAGAACATATTGTAATTGAAAAACAAAAAAACAAAACAATGATAAATACAACAGATTTTCCATTGTATGGGAGGCATAACCTGTTAAATGCTATGGCAGCGTCAACAGTCGCTCATTTATTAGATGTCAGTAAGGACACCATTCGAGAGAGTTTACTCAATTTTAAAGGAGCACCCCACCGTTTGGAGCAGGTTTTAAAGATTCAACACATCCGATACATCAACGATTCAAAAGCGACCAATGTCAATGCAGTATATTTTGCATTGGAAAGCATGAATGCGCCTACGGTTTGGATTGTCGGTGGCGTTGACAAAGGGAATGACTACGAAATGCTCTACCCTTTGGTAAGAGAAAAAGTAAGGGCCATCATATGTTTGGGCGTAGACAATCAAAAAATAATCAGTGCCTTTGAACCCTTTACAGATCTAATGCTGGAGACCCAGTCCATGAAAGAGGCTGTTTTGATTGCCAATAAAATTGCACAAAAGAATGACAATGTTTTGCTCTCACCTGCTTGCGCAAGTTTTGATCTTTTTGAAAATTATGAGGACCGGGGCAATCAATTTAAACAAGCAGTAAGAGAACTTTAGTACATAGCAATGAAAAATAGGCTTAACATACTTCTAGGAGACCGAGTGCTTTGGGTAGCTCTCGCACTTCTTTCCATTTTTTCATTTCTCCCTGTGTTCAGCGCCAGTTCAAACCTTACCTATGTTGTGGGGAATGGAACCCCTTGGAGTCACTTGCTCAAGCATTTTATTGTTTTGGTTTTCGGTTTTGGGTTGATGTATGCCCTTCACAAAACTCCCTATCGGTATTTTAAAGGAATCTCTATTCTTGCACTTCCCTTAATAATTTTATTATTGATTTACACCGCCAGTCAGGGGACCCTAATTGGGGGTGCCAATGCCAGTCGATGGATAAGAATTCCAATAGTAGGTCTGAGTTTTCAGACTTCCACATTGGCATCCATAGTGCTCTTGTCCTATGTTGCACACATAATGTCAAAGGATAATCCCAAAATGTATCGTTTAAAATCTTCGATTATACCGCTGTGGCTTCCAGTATTTATTGTTGTGCTATTGATCCTTCCTGCCAATCTGTCCACTGCCGTTCTGTTGTTTTCTATGGTTGTCATTCTTGTTTTTTTGGGAGGATATCCGCTAAAATATCTCTTTGGAATCATTGGGACTGGTTTGCTGATGGGATTACTTTTTATTCTTGTGGCCAAAGCTTTCCCAGAGTTGATTCCCAATAGGGTAGATACATGGGTCAGCAGAATTGAAAATTTCACTAATGGAGGAAGTGGTGGTGAAAACTATCAAATTGAAAGGGCCAAAACAGCTATCGCTACAGGAGGTTTGCTGGGACTTGGTGCGGGAAAAAGTGTGATGAAAAACTTTTTACCCCAAAGCTCATCCGATTTTATTTATGCCATTATCGTAGAGGAGTTTGGTTTGGTTGGAGGGGCTGCTTTGATTTTATTGTATTTGATCGTATTGTTTAGAATCGTTGTTATCGCTCACAAATCGGATAGTGCCTATGGAAAATTACTGGTCTTGGGATTGGGATTACCGATCATCATTCAGGCATTTGTCAATATGGCCGTTGCTTTGGAAGTATTTCCAATTACGGGTCAGACACTGCCGTTGATCAGTAGTGGTGGGACAGCCGCTTGGATGACCTGTATTGCTTTTGGAATGATACTCAGTGTAAGTGCAGGTCAAGAAAAAGAGGTTCCTACTACTCAAAATACTGATGATAAAAATGAAAACCCTTTAACCATACTCAGTGAAACCATATAAAGTGATCTTATCGGGCGGTGGAACTGGCGGACATCTCTATCCGGCACTTGCAATTGCCAATGCTTTTAAGGCACGGAATCCAAATGCTGAAATACTATTTGTCGGGGCTCTGGGGAGAATTGAAATGGATAAAGTACCTGAGGCAGGTTATAAAATAATCGGGCTATGGATCGATGGACTCCAAAGGTCGTTGTCTTTAAGAAACTTAACTTTTCCCTTGAAACTCGTTTTTAGTTTATTAAAATCCATTTCTATACTCTACAAATTCAAACCTGACGTGGTAGTAGGTACAGGAGGATATGCTAGTGGTCCATTACTTTTTATGGCCAGTATATTTAAAATCCCCACGCTTATTCAAGAGCAAAATTCTTATCCAGGTATCACCAATAAACTTTTGTCCAAGTCGGTAAATACTATAGCTGTTGCCTATGAGCGAATGGAGCGATTTTTTCCAGCTCACAAAATTGTAACTACCGGAAACCCCATACGAAAAACGATTGTGGAAGGGAACATCAAAAAACAGCAAGCAAAAGAATTTTTTGATCTCAAAAACAATGATCCTACGCTGGTGGTGCTGGGTGGGAGTCTGGGTGCGAGAAGAATCAATGAGCTGGTTGCCACACACTTGGATTTTTTCAAGGAGCTTGGAGTGCTATTGATCTGGCAGTGTGGGGTACTGTATTACGATCAATTCAAAAAACACCAGTCTGAAAAGGTGAAAATAATGGCTTTTGTCTCGGAAATGGATCAATTGTATGCCGCCGCTGATATGATCATATCCCGATCAGGGGCGGCTACCTTATCCGAATTGTGCGTAGTCTCCCGACCAGTTTTGTTAATTCCTTCTCCCAATGTAACTGAAAATCATCAGTATCACAATGCCATGGCGTTGGAGCAAAAGGGAGCAGCATTGGTCATCGAGGAAAAACATTTAGAGAAGGGTTTTAAAAAACTATTTTTAGACCTGATCGAGCCTGAAAATCAAAAAAAAATGACAAAAAATCTAAAAAAACTGGCAATACCTGATGCTACTTCACGAATAGTAGATTTAACAGAGGCGCTTTTGTAGATGAATTTAAAAGATAAAAAATATTACTTCTTGGGGATTGGAGGCATTGGTATGTCTGCATTGGCCAAGTATCTTTATCTTGAAGGATACCAAGTGATGGGTTATGACAAAACACCTACACCCCTTACCACCAAGTTAGCGGAATTGGGATTGCCCATTATTTTTGATGCTTCCATCGATGCAGTCCCCGAACCTTTTAGATCGCCTGAAACAGAGGTTATTTTCACGCCGGCAATACCCAAAGACCATCCACAGCTTCTCTTTTTCCAGGATCAAGGAAACGCGATCCAAAAAAGGGCTGCTTTATTGGGTGAAATTACCAAATCAACAACAGTTTTTGCCGTAGCAGGAACGCATGGTAAAACAACAACTGCCTCTTTTTTAACCCATTTATTTGACCACTTAAACATGAATTTCACAGCCTTCTTGGGTGGTATTATGAATGGTTATGAAAGCAATTTAATAAGTAAAGGAAATCAATATTCTATCGTAGAAGCGGATGAATATGACCGTTCTTTTTTAAAACTATCTCCAGACTTCGCCTGTATTACTACTACAGACCCTGACCATTTGGATGTGTACGGTACTGCTGAAAATATCAAAGAGACTTTTGCTCAATTTTCCAGTTTGGTATCACAAGGTGTGGTTGCTAAACGCCATGTTGGATTGGGTACAAGCAGTTATTCCATAGAGGAACAAGCCGACTATTACGCGCAGCAGCTTCGCCCCGAAGCGCAGGGTTATTTTTTCAATTTTGTAACACCAAAGCAAGAATTTAAAGATATTTATATCAGTTCCATTGGCAAGCACAACTTGTCCAACGCCATAGCCGCTTTGGCCCTTATGGATGTTTCGGGTTTGTCTGTAGAAAAAGCTTTGCCTGCCTTGGCGAATTTTAAAGGAATTCAACGGCGCATGCAGCTGTTCTCTATGGGTGATAAACTAATTATAGATGATTATGCACACCACCCTGAAGAAATAAAGGCGGTTCTGGATACTGTCAAAGAGTTTTATCCTTCGAAAAAAAATACGGTGATTTTTCAGCCTCATCTGTTCTCTCGTACCCAAGATTTTATGACCGATTTTGCTAATATATTATCCAAATTCGATGAGGTTGTTTTGATGGACATTTATCCGGCTCGAGAGCGACCGATTCCTGGGGTTACTTCCGGTGTTTTATTGGAGCAAATAACCAATCCCAGCAAGAGGAAAATAAACAATGAGGCTTTCCAGGAAACGGTAATCAATGCTGCATCGGAATTGGTTTTGATTTTAGGAGCAGGAGACATTGGAAATTATATACATGAATTAAGAAATGAGACGATAAATGCGACTTAAAAAATATTTATTTTTTGCTTTTGGTCTATCATTTACATTGTTGATGACCGCTTTTGCTCATTACAGAAACAGTGTGCGCTTGGTGGAAAAAATAACTGTTGAATTTGAGGCTCAGCAATCCCAGTTTTTAAATGATTCTATCGTTAATAAATTGTTGATACAAAACAAAGGAGCACTTCCGTGGGAGGCTAAAGATAGTTTAGCTTTGAGTAAGCTCGAGCACCTATTAGAGAATGATCCTTATGTTAAAAACGCTGATGTTTATCATTTTCAACAAGGTGTTTTGGGGGTCAGAATTCAAGAAAAAAAAGCGATTATTAGGATACAGGGACCCAAACAATATTACATGGACAGTAGTGGAGATTTCTTCCCTATTTCAAAAAATTATACGCCAAAAGTACCCCTCTACTGGGGCACTTTGGAAGAAGAACAAAAGCCTGACTTATTGTTCTTGGTAGATCAGTTAAATGCTGATCCATTTTTGCGCAATGAATTGGCCTCCATTCAATACCGATCGAACTCATTTTTTATAGGCTTGAGGTCATTTGGATTCGAAGTAGAAATTGGGCAAGTTCGACGCTTGAAAGAGAAAATTTCAAAGCTAAAAGTTTTTTGTGCTTATCGTGAAAGCCATCCTTCGACAACCGAATTTAGTCGAATTAATTTAAAATTTAAAAATCAAGTAGTAGGATCTTAAATCATTAATATGAAGCATTCAAATATTTCCGTAGGCCTGGACATTGGAACAACAAAAATCGTTGCCATGGTCGGAGACAAAAATGAATTTGGGAAAGTGGATATATTGGGCATAGGTAAATCGAAGAGCCTGGGAGTACACAGAGGTGTTGTGAACAATATCACCCAAACCATACAATCCATACAACAAGCGATAGAAGAAGCCAAAGTAGTTTCTGGTCATGAAATTAGTGAAGTGGTGGTGGGAATTGCAGGCCAACACATCAGGAGTTTACAGCACAGCGATTACATCACGCGCCCCAACCCACAGGAAGTAATTTCTCAGGAGGATGTAGAGCGGCTGATCCAGCAGGTATACAAATTGGTGATGCTCCCTGGAGAGGAAATAATCCATGTACTCCCCCAGGAATACAAGGTGGATGGACAAGCCGAGATAAAAGAGCCCGTTGGGATGTATGGAGGCAGACTTGAAGCAAATTTCCATGTGGTGGTAGGACAGGTCACCTCTATCAAGAATATTGCAAGATGTGTTAAAAGCGCTGGCTTAACGATGGGTAATATTACTTTAGAGCCTCTGGCATCCTCAGAAGCAGTGCTAAGTCAGGAAGAAAAAGAAGCAGGCGTTGCCTTAATTGACATCGGTGGGGGAACTACCGATCTCGCCATTTTCAAAGATGGTATCATTCGTCACACCGCGGTAATTCCATTTGGAGGAAATGTAATCACCGACGATATCAAAGAGGGGTGTTCTATTATTGAAAAACAAGCCGAGCTCCTAAAGGTAAAGTTTGGCTCTGCCTGGCCAGGGGAAAATCGGGATTCTGAAATTGTTTCCATCCCAGGGTTGAGAGGAAGAGAACCCAAAGAAATTTCCTTAAAAACCCTGTCGAAAATCATCAATGCTCGGGTGGTAGAAATAATGGAACAAGTTTATTTAGAAATTAAAAACTATGGCCACGACGATCAAAAGAAAAAACTCATTGGCGGGGTAGTTTTGACTGGTGGGGGAAGTCAGCTAAAACACCTAAAACAGTTGGTAGAGTACATCACTGGAATGGATACCCGCATTGGGTATCCTAGTGAACACCTGGCGGGAGACACCAACAAATCAGAAACAAGTCCAATTCTTGCAACAGCCGTTGGACTATTGATGAACGCATTGGAACAGCAAGAAAAAAACACCCCCAAAGAAAATGAACCCTCAGCAACCGAATCCAATGAAGGGGATTTGGATGAGACAGAAGTCCCCGATATCCAACCGAGCTCCATATCCGACAAAAGGAAAACCATTATGGAACGTTGGGTAGAGAAATTGAAAGAATTTTTAGATAACGCATAAAAATATTGTAATGGAATCTGAATTGGACAATAATTTTAGTTTTGATTTACCCAAAAACAAGAGTAATGTCATTAAAGTCATTGGTGTAGGGGGAGGTGGAAGTAACGCCATCAACTACATGTTTCAGCAAGGTATTAAGGGGGTTGATTTTGTGATTAGTAATACAGATGCACAAGCACTTAACGAAAGTGCCGTTCCCATCAAAATACAGTTGGGTGCATCGCTCACAGAGGGATTGGGCGCAGGAGCCAACCCAGAAGTAGGCGCATTGGCAGCAGAGGAAAGCCTGGATGACATCAAAACCCTACTCAACACCCAAACCAAAATGGTCTTTATTACCGCCGGAATGGGTGGTGGAACAGGAACAGGAGCCGCTCCGATAATCGCCAAAATGGCCAAAGAGATGGACATTCTTACAGTAGGAATCGTGACCATGCCATTTCAATTTGAAGGAAAATTGCGATTAGAGCAGGCCGAAAAAGGATTGGAAAAATTTAAAAAAACTGTAGATGCGCTGATTGTCATCAACAACAATAAGCTGAGAGAAGTTTATGGGAATCTGGGCTTTAAAGCAGGTTTTTCAAAAGCCGACGAAGTACTTGCTACCGCAGCGAGAGGTATCGCAGAAGTCATTACGCACCACTACCGCCAGAATATAGATTTAAAAGACGCCAAAACCGTGCTAAAAGACAGTGGTACCGCCATTATGGGCTCGGGGAGTGCGAGTGGGACCAACCGTGCCCAAGACGCGATCATCAATGCTTTGGATTCTCCATTGTTGAATGATAATAAAATCACAGGCTGTAAAAATGTATTGTTACTGATTGTTTCCGGAACCGAAGAAATTACGATTGATGAAATAGGAGAAATAAATGACTTTATCCAAACGGAGGCGGGAAACAATGCGAATATCATAATGGGTATAGGAGAAGACCCAGAACTGGGAAGTTCAATTTCTGTGACCATAATTGCAACGGGTTTTGGTATCGACCAGCAACACCATATCGTCAATACAGAAGCAAAAAAGATTATTCATACCCTGGAAGAAGATCAAACGCTTGAGCATGAGCTTACGGAAGCTGATCCAACCCCATCCAATGAAGTGACATACACTTCCACTGAGGAGGAATATGAGTCCCCGCTTCCCCAGGTTTCAAATGAAGAGAAAGATGCTGTTGTTCCTCCGATTGAGGAAGTATATACACATGAAAATGTAGCAGCTGATGAAGGAGTTTCTTTGCTTTCGGAAGAAGAATTATTTTCGATAGATGTGGTCGCAGAAACAGTGGTTACCGACGAACAGACCCCCGAATCCATGGGCGAGGAATTGGACTATAGCTTCGATGAAATAAAAGAGATGGATGTCATTTATGAGCTGTTGCAAATGGCATCCCTCACAGAAGAAAGTCCTATTCCAAATGAAGAAGAGGAGGAGTTTATTATCAACGACTTAGGTTCAGATATTTTAGATTTGGATGTTGTTGACTCGGAGGCCATAGTATCAGAGGAAGAAAATCAATTTACTTTCGATTTTGGATTGCCCATTTCAGAAAAAGAAGAATCCCCCTCCGAAAAAATTATTCATTCCCTTTCCGAAGAAAAAACAGATGAGCATATTCAGGAAGACGCTGCTATCAAAGAAGCTTTGGATTTTAAATTTGAGGTAGTGGAAAAACAAGAGGAGAACAGCCCTCTGGAGTCGGAGAACATATTGATCGATTCAACCCCAGATACGCCATTCGACAAAACCATCAGTGAGGCCAATGTTGAAGAAAACGAAAAGCGCAAAGAGCACTTGAAAAAATTTAATCATGCCTTTAAACACAGCATGAATAAAATTGACGAATTTGAGAAGCAACCTGCCTATAAGAGAATGGGGGTTGATATTGAAGAATCCGATTCACCAGTATCTGATGATTCGAGAATGTCTGTTGAGAATGACGATAATGACGAGATACAGCTGCGATCCAATAACTCTTTTTTACACGATAACGTAGACTAAATATGGCTTTACTCAATAATTTAACCGATGAAATTAAATCCGCAATGCGGGCAAAAGATGCCGCTAAGCTCGAAGCATTAAGGGCCATCAAGTCTGCAGTGCTACTTGCTAAAACAGCCGCTACAGCCCAGAATGAGTTGTCCGAGGAAGAGGAAATAAAATTGCTTCAAAAATTGGTCAAGCAAAGAAAAGACAGCGCCACAATTTACCGAGAACAAAACCGGGATGATCTTGCGCTTCCAGAAGAGACACAAGCAGCTGTAATTGCTGAATTTCTGCCAGAACAGTTGGAGGTCCCAGCCATTGAAAAAATTATTGATGCAATTATCGATAAAACCGGTGCCCAGGGAATGAAAGACATGGGCAAAGTAATGGGGATGTCCACTAAAGAAATGGCAGGAAAGGCAGATGGTAAGACCATATCCTCCATCGTTAGGCAAAAGCTAAGTGATTAGTGCATTTACAATTTATTCGTAAGACAGATCTGTCTTCAAAAGCTTGTCCAACAAATCCTTTTTAACAGTAAAAATGGTACCATGACGTGTGCCTTTTGGAAATCTAACTCGGTCAGATACGTCCTCCCAATGGATCAAATCCTTTGATCGAACCGCTCCCATTTTTTTACGTCGATATTGATCAAAATACACCCACCAGTAGTCTCCATTTTTAAGGACCGTAGGCCCCTCTGCCCAATAATTGCCCGTAATGGGTTTTGAGACTGGAGCATATCCTTTTGTGAGATTTTTACTGCTGGTAACTCTGATGTTTTTCTCAGGAGGATATCGAGTTTCATCTTTTAAAAACAACAAATAATCTTCACCATTGTGGGCCAAAGTACCATCTATTACATTGAACCCCTGTTCGAAAAAAAGTTTTGTATTACTAAATTTTTTAAAATCTCTTGTCGTCACATAATACATTCTATGGTTATACTTACTGTCTCCTGTTTTTTCACCCTCGGGAAAACGCCCAGGAATAGTAGTCGACCAAATAATGATATATTTTTTTGATTTAGGATCGAAAAAAATTTCGGGTGCCCAAGAATTCTTTGCCTCTTCCTCGTGAACCATCACAGGAATTTCTTGTTGTTCAGACCAGTGAATCAGATCTTCAGAGGAGGCATATCCTATTACTTTTTCATTCCAACTTACAGTCCATACCATATGAAACTTACCTTTGGGTCCTTGAATAATACAAGGATCGCGCATCAATTTATCCTTTCCAGCAGTCGGTTTTAGAAAAGTTTTGTTACCATTGAGTGACTTCCACTCATAGCCATCTTCACTGTACGCTAAATGAAGACCATCTTCACCATTACCAGTAAAATAAGAAAAGAGAAAGAAGTTCTGATTTGATTGCGATATTAAAATCTGAGACAGCATCATTAACAATAAAAGAAAGTATTTCATTACGCTAAAATTATCAATTCAATATACAAAGAATCAGAATTATTTAATTAGGTCCACTTCATAGTTCAACCATTTTGTATATTAGACAAAAATCAACCAAATGAAATTGTCTAAACTACTTTTACTCCACATAATTATATTTACAATTCCTTTGATGTCTCCTCTGGGGGCACAAATTAATCTGGTAAAGTCAGCAGAGAAAATGGTTTATGATACGCCACCCTTTAAAGAGTGTCATGCCTCAACCATTGTTGAAGTTGATGAGAATAATTTTTTAATGGCCGCTTTTGGAGGATCAAGAGAGGGCAAGAACGACGTATCCATTTGGCTTTCCCAAGGCAATGGCACTGTGTGGAAGAAGCCTGTGTTGATCGATACTGGCCTGGCAGAGAACAAAGAACTCTACCCTTGTTGGAACCCAGTACTTTTTCAGTCCATGGAAGGTACTTTGAGTTTATTTTATAAAGTAGGTCCTTCACCTCGGGAATGGTGGGGAATGGTAAAGACCTCCGACGATATGGGAAAAACGTGGTCCAAGGGCATAAGACTTCCACAAGATATCTTAGGACCCATAAAAAATAAACCCGTGCAATTGACTGATGGAACCATCTTGTCTCCATCCAGTACTGAAACCCGAACATCTGAAGGGTTGAATTGGAAAGTCCACATAGAAAAAAGTGTCGACGATGGAAAGTCCTGGACAAAAATCCCCATCGATCAACAATCTCCTTATGATGTGATCCAACCGAGCATATTGGTTTTGGAAGATCAACGCCTTCAAATATTGTGTAGAAGTAGAGACAATGCTGTGATGCAAGCCTTTTCCGAGGACCAAGGCAGTACTTGGGGTCCGGTCACACCGACTGAGCTGCCCAATCCCAACTCAGGTACAGATGCGCTTACCCTTTCCAATGGCCAGCATTTACTGGTTTACAACCCCACAAAACGAGGAAAAAATGGACGCGCTAAGTTGGCCGTTGGGATCTCCCAAGACGGAGTAGATTGGAAAGATGTGGTGATGTTAGAAGATCAAAAAAATGGAGAATTCAGTTATCCAGCGGTGATAGAATCTTCCGATGGAAAAATCCACATAAGCTATACATACAACAGGAAAAACATAAAACATGTTGTACTCGAAATTGATGGAAAATAAGTTGGTTTAATGGGGGGACTTGATCTAATAGTTTTTATTGGATACCTGCTGGGTACACTCTACTTAAGTGTCATATTTTTTTCCAAGAAGCGAACCTCAAAGTCTTTTATTTTAGGGTCTGGAAAAACTCCGCAGTGGGTTGTTACCCTTTCCATTTTTGCCACTTTTGTCAGTAGCATAAGTTATTTAGCGCTACCCGGTAGTGCTTATGAATCCAATTGGAATGCTTTTGTTTTTAGCTTGTCCATTCCAATAGCAGCTCTGATAACGGTAAAATATTTTGTCCCAGTCTATCGGAAAATTAACAGTTCCTCTGCCTATACTTTTTTAGAACAGCGCTTTGGCCCTTGGGCAAAAATATATGCCTCTCTTTGCTACATCGCCACACAGATGATGCGTGTGGGAACCATCATTTATTTGTTGGCTTTGGCGATCAATATGATTTTGGATTGGGACATGATTACCGTTATTGTCTTTACGGGGGTATTTGTGACTGCTTACACCATCATTGGTGGAATTGAGGCGGTATTGTGGACCGATGCAATTCAGGCCATTATCTTAATTTTAGGGGCGGTTTTCTGTGTCGTAATCTTGATCGTTGGTATCCCAGGTGGAGCAGGGCATCTCATTGAGGTAGCTGCCCAAGATCACAAGTTTAGCTTGGGTGATTTTGGAGGTTCTATTATTGAACCTACCTTTTGGGTGGTATTTGTCTATGGTATTTTTATAAATCTTCAAAACTTTGGAATAGATCAAAATTATATCCAACGCTATATGGTATCTTCCTCTGATGCCAATGCCAAGAAATCAGCTTTGTACGGAGGCTTGCTGTATTTACCCGTTTCAGCAATTTTTTTGTTTATCGGAACAGCCTTGTATGCCTACTATAAGGTCAATGGAGGTTTACCCTTTTCACTTTCAGAAACACCCGATAAGGTTTTCCCCCATTTTATAATCAACGAGCTTCCTAATGGAATTTCAGGACTTTTAATTGCCTCTATTTTTGCAGCCGGAATGAGTTCAATATCGACCAGTTTTAATAGTACTTCTACTGTTCTTTTGACCGATTACTTTAAGCGTGATGCGACGGAGAAACAAAAACTTACATTTTTATACATCAGCACTTTGGTCATTTGTATCATATCTATTTCAATTGCGTTGATGATGATGGATGTAAAAAGTATATTAGATGCGTGGTGGAAATACGCCTCCATTTTGAGTGGTGGTATGCTGGGTCTTTTTTTGCTCGGTATTTTTTCTAAGATCAATAAAAGAATAAATGCTATCATAGCGCTTTTTGCGGGGATCCTGATGATAATCATTTTGACTTTCTACACGATATTATTCCCCGATCAAGATCCATTAGCCCATCCATACCTTACCACTGTTATTGGTACGTTGGCGATTTTTTTCACAGGTATTTTAATGCGTTATATCTCCGCAAAAAATTAAGGGCGTGAGGCATTGCCGCCTTTACTTCCTTATAACCGGAATTCATTGAACCGTTAAAAGCGCTTTCCAACTTATTTGAGTCGGAGATTTTTTTTAACTCAAAAAATAGCATCAGATTTTATCGAACTGATAATCATTATCTGATTTTTTTTTGAAAGAATTCTAATAGCTCATTGATCCCCTTGGAGATTTCGTTGGTGGATCGGATATGGTGGTTGACCATTATGGAAAACGCAAAGACCTGTCCTTTTTCATCTATCCAATAGCCAGAGAGATTGTGATTGTGCCTTAAAGTTCCTGTTTTTGCATATACTTTTTTATCCGCTCGAATACTTTCTGGGAAATAGTTTTTGATTTTTTTTAATCCAATATGATCGTATATTTTTTTAAGGACACTGACCAATGTTCTTGGCGTGGTCATGTTGTATCGCGAAATACCAGATCCATCGACCCACTCCAAGGGATCGGGCAACCAAGTACTCCATTTTAATTTTAGACTGTCTATGGTTCTTTCGGTATCCATTACTCCAAATGTTTTTTGAGAAATCATGTTCATCAAAGCTTCTGCGACACCGTTATCACTGTCCTTTATTAACGCTTGATAAACCAATTGGTCTTGTTGGGTAAACAGCACTTCCCACTTAAGTGTTTCTTTTGATTCATTTAGGCTTACCGGTTGGTTAATGTGACCGCTTAATAACTTGACAAATAGACTGTCACTTGTTACAAATGGGCGGTACAAGGTGTCCTTTGTTTCAAAAAACTTAGGGTTAATCAAAAATTGATTTTTTTTAGGGTTCCTAAGGATGTTTTTTACATTTTTATCGATTGAGATTTGATTTTTAAATCCTTTTGGAAGGAAGGTGGTGGAGGTTGAGGTTCCATAGGCCTGAGTGGTGTTTCCATAAATTGGGAAAGGGCTGGATTCAGCTGCGAAGTAGTAGGAATGGTCATCCCAAGACCACCCCTTTCCCAGGCTATTATTTTTAAATATTGGACGATGATAGCGCCAATCATATTTTTGGTTAAAAAAAGATTCAAGTCTGGGATCTGGGTAAAACGGATGAAAGAGAAGGGGGTAGCCTGTCGCTTTAAAATGCATGATAGAATCTTGTTTGTGGAAATACAAAACTGGAAGGGAATCAAAGGACTCCACAGCAGCCAGAAACGTCAACAGCTTGGTGTTTGATGCAGGGGTCATGAAGTCATCTCCTGCATATTCAATCTTGGTACGTCTGGAATTTATAGATTCGATGTGTACTGCAATATGAGCTTGATCAAATGCTTCGATTTTATCAATCATTCGTGAGATTTTCCTTTGGGAAATATTTTGACCAGACAAGGAAAAACTCATCATAAATAGAAAACAGTAAAACCTGAATTGCATTGAATAAAGATAAAAAAGCAATTTTAAAAGCATCAATTCTAAATTTTGAAATTTATTATACTCCCTCGCTTAACGATTAGTAGATGTTGCCATACAGTTCAAAACCATCCCACTCCTATTCCTGCCAAGACCAAAATGATTCCAAAAAAAAGATTGAATTTTAGTTGAAACCGCTCAAATAATGCACGCATCTTGTTTTGTGAGAGGAAAATGGCAACCAAAGAAAACCATAGGATCGTTGAACCTATTAGAACAAAACTCAATAAAACCATAACCATATAATCTACATCTGGGCCCACAACCAGAGTAAAGAGACTTATAAAAAATAGCGTGGCTTTAGGATTTAATAGATTGGTAAACAAACCATTCGCGACGGCTTCAAACCATTTTATTGATTGCTTGTTTTGTCTTTCAGAAAGGGTTGAAAACATTTTATTTGAAATAATGGAGGTAATGCCCAAATATATTAGATATCCTGCTCCCATATATCTAATTATATTGAATGCGGATTCGGATTGTGATACCAACCAACTCAATCCAAAAACAGCATAGCAAATGTGAACACCAACCCCTATAGCAAAACCCACAGCAGTCCAAAGCCCGGTTTTTTTTGAATACTGAATAGAATTCCTACAAGCAACAATAAAATCTGGTCCTGGGCTAATCAGGGCCAGTAGATGGATAAAACTGACGGTGGCTATTAATGATAGATTTTCCAATAATTATTTTTTCAAGGTGGCAAGACGAAATATAAAGTTCGTAAAAAACGTCTTTTGACAGGAGGTTTTTTAAATGATATTTAAATCATCTTGAGAGAGAAACAGCTGTATATCCCCTAAAATTTTTACTTTTACAATGCAAATGTTTAAAACAATAAGCATTGTAATTGTTCTGTTTTATTTTTAAAAGCAGGAACTAATTGGGGTAGTAGTTCAATTGGATAGAATAACAGATTTCGGCTCTGTTGGTTGGGGGTTCGAGTCCTCCCTACCTCACTTAAAAAAATATTTTTACTGTAAGCCTGATTTGAACTACTGCTTCTTATAGCAGCGTTATTCCGCTTTAAAGTAATACAGCGCTATCGGTTGCTTTCTGTTTTTAACAGTTCCATTGTTTTAAACTATTTCACTGATTTACAGTAAATCACAACAATTCTTCAGGCCAGTTTTGATAGGTAATGGGACGTACCCATCTGTAAATGGCCCCATGGCCCACAGCCGAAAACCTACTGTCCGACGCGGCAGGAAATGGTCCTCCATGCGTCATTGCATCGGAGACTTCAACACCCGTAGGGACATCGTTGAAAAGGAACCTTCCTACTTTGGATTTCATAATTTGGATCAGAGGAGTAATTAATCCATAGTCGGAGGGCTGAGCAAAAATACTGCCTGTCAACTGACCTTTTAGTGAATGGGTGACCGCTTCTAATTCTTTTGTGTTTTTACACTTAACGATCAAAGAAAAGGGCCCGAAAACCTCTTCTTGGTATTTTGTGTCTTTTAGGAATTGATCTCCAGAAACCAAGGAAAGTTTTGGATACACGAATGTGTCATCGGGAATTTCTCTTCCGGTTTTGATGACTTTGGTGCCATTTAAATCGTTGATTTTATCACTTTGCTGGATATAGTTTTGTTTTAAGTTGGGGTGAATCATACACTGTTGTTCGGTTTTACTCAAAGCGATTTCTAAAGCCTCTATAAAATCGTCCGTTTTTCCTCCTTCCATCACTAAAATTAGCCCGGGTTGGGTACAAAACTGTCCAACACCCAGCACCATTGATCCGGCTATTTTTTGTGCTACTTCTTTGTGATTTTCAGCTATCGACCCGGGCATGATGGCAATGGGATTGATACTGCCCATTTCAGCAAAAAAAGGAATGGGTTCTTCTCTTTTCCAAACAGATTCCTGAAGGGAACTTCCTCCCAAGAAGCTTCCCGTAAATCCTACTCCCTTAATTTTTGGGTGACTTACCAAAGCGTGAGCGCGCGCATATGATTTTGAGTTGATATTAGAGAATACTCCATTTGGCATTTCAGTATCTTCAGCTGCTTTTAGGATTGCGGAGGCTACCAAGGCCCCTGTACCGCTGTGCATGGGATGGGATTTTACAATTACAGGACAACCCGCTGCCAGTGCACTGGCAGTGTCCCCACCTGCAGTAGAGTAGGCCAAAGGAAAATTACTGGCGCCAAAAACAGCAATGGGACCTAAAGGGATATGTGTTTTTTGAAGACTGGGCTTGGGAAGGGGTGTTCGCTCCGGTAACGCTTTCTCAGACACTATATTTCTCCAATCTTCAGAGGCTATCATCTTTGCAAAAAGTTGCAATTGAAAAACGGTTCTGCCTCGTTCTCCTAGAGCGCGACCTTCGGGCAACCCTGTTTCTTCGCAATAGATGTCCACCAATGCGGTCCCAAGATTTAAGATTTCATCGGCAATAGCATTTAAAAAAGCAGCTCTTTTGACACCTGGCATTTCTGAGTAAGTAATAAAAGCGGTTTCCGCCAAAGCTGCTGCTTCATCTAACTCCTCCGTTGTTGCCTCTACATAAACAGTTTCATTGTCAATATTTTTAGATGGGTTGTATGTTTTATAACTTTCGCTACCCTTTGCAGATAGCTGGTTTCCGATAAAATTTTTTCCTGTAATGACCATAGTTTAAAACTTATTCGACGGTGTTGGTTAAAGTGCCTATTTTTTCAATATTTATGTGGATGGTATCTCCCAATTCCAAAGTAAAATCTGGAGGAGGAACAATTCCTGTTCCTGTCATTAGAAATGCACCGTTGGGAAAAGAAGACTCGCGAAAGAGATAGTCAACCAATTCCTGGGGTTTTCTTTTCATACGGTCTGTAGAAATACTTTCCTCAAAAACGACAATTGAATTTCTCTCAATGGTAAGTTGGATTTCTAAAGCTACTTCCAAGGGTGTTTTTGGCACATAGATACAGGGTCCCAAGCCTGCACATCCATCGTATGTTTTGGCTTGGGGCAGATACAACGGATTTTGCCCCTCGATATCTCTAGAGCTCATATCGTTTCCAATGGTATAGCCTACAATTTTTCCGTTAGCAGTCGCAAAAAGTGTAAGCTCTGGTTCCGGGACGTTCCAAGAGGAGTCTCTTCTAATTCTAACCGCTTGGTCGGTTCCTGAAATTCTATTTTTTGTCGCTTTAAAGAATAGCTCAGGTCTGGGGGCATCATAGACTTTGGTATAAAAAACAGCACCTCCCGTTTCTTTAGATTCTTCCTCGCGCCCTTGTTTACTTCTAAAGTAAGTGACCCCGCTTGCCCACAATTCTTGCCCTGCTATGGGTGGCTGTATTCCTCTGAAGTCCTTCGCTCCAAGGGGAGTTGCTCCGGCGATGGCCGATTGAATTTTTTCAAACAATTGATCGTCGTTAATGAATGTATCCCAATCTTGATCCGCTAAACTATATAACAGTTCTTCATTTTGAATGAGAATTTTATTTTCTTTTTTGTATAGTTTCATCTTCTAAAAATAATATGTTTCTTCAATAGTTTTCATGGGTTAGTGTTGGGCTCATTGTTGTAACTTATCTTTTCATTTTTAAAAATGAGTGAAAAAAGAACAAATACCAGCAGAGCAAAAAATGATGGGATAAGCCATATCATTTTCCAATCGGGTGCGCCAGAGTTGAGAATAAAAGTATCGGAGATTTTTCCTGCAATCCAAAAACCAATCAGCATTCCCACTCCGTAGGTAGCCAGTGTGATCAAGCCTTGTGCTGCACTTTTGACTTTTTCACCCGCTTTGAAATCGGTATAAATTTGTCCTGAAACAAAAAAGAAGTCATAGCAGATACCGTGGAGTAATATTCCGACAATCAGCATATAGGTATGTTCACCTGCATCTCCTAAAGCAAATAGCAGATAACGAATGACCCAGGCCATCATGCCCACCAAAATTGTTTTTTTTAATCCAAAACGTGCAAAAAAGAGCGGTAGTAACAACATAAAGAGTACTTCACTTACCTGCCCTAAAGACATTTTTGCCGTGGGATTGTCCATTTTTAGGGACACTAAAAAAGGATTGGCTTGTTGATAATAGAATGCCAAGGGAATACAAATCAAAATGGAGGCGATGAAAAATAAAAGAAAATTCCTGTCATTTAATAATTTTACGGCCTCCCATCCTAAGGCATTTTTTAGGGAGAATTTATTTTGACTTTGTTGATAGGGTGGGGTTTTAGGGAGACTAAAGCTAAAAAAACCCAACATTAAAGAAGCCATAGCAACCATTAAAAAAGTATTTGAAAGTGCTCCATCAGCAATGGAATCCTGAGCGTCCCATCCAAAAACAAAGCTGATCACCAGTCCAGAAACGATCCATCCTACGGTACCAAAGGTGCGGATTAAAGGAAATTCTGATGTAGTATCTTTCATTTGATTGAATGAAACTGAATTGACCAAAGCCAGTGTGGGCATGTAGAGTAGCATGTATACAAAAACGTAGGGGTAGAAAACAGAGAAGTCCTCTGTTATTGACATTAAGTAAAGCAAGCCGCCACCAAACAAGTGTAAAAAACCCAGAATTTTTTCAGCATTAAAAAACCTGTCTGCAATCAGTCCAATGAATACGGGCGCGATGATTGCTCCCCATGACTGTGTTGAGAAGGCCATAGCTATCTGCCCTCCAGTTGCATTGAGATTGTTTCCTAAAAAAGTTCCCAAAGTGACAAACCATCCTCCCCAAATAAAAAATTGGAGAAACATCATTAACGACAGTTGAAATTTTACAGTGGATTTCATAGGCAAAAGGTAATAATGATTAAGGAGATAAATTTATTTTTTTTGGGGTTTCATATTTATCTTTCATGGTATAGGGAAGTTGCCATACCTCACCCTCTAAATTTCCAAAAAAAAGGGCTGATTTACTGAAATTGTGCGCATCACCATTCGCCCAGAAAAATATAAATGGGGATTTAAAATGCGTTGACTTTCTCACATAGGAGTGATTAAAAGTACTTTTTTGGGTGATTTTTTTTTCAATGACCCAGTTTTCCCCCATGTCTGCAGAGCTCCATAGATGTACTTCACCACCAACACCCCATTCTTGAGGACCGGTTTCTGTTGGGGCTACAAGGTAGAGTTTGTTGTTTTGATAAAGTAAACTACCCATGTCATAGTTGTGGTCGGAAACCGTAATAAAGTGGGTCAGCCATTGCGTTCCCTTCCAAAGGGTAACACACCACTCATATGGACTGCTGTCAGGACCAGGGGTGTGGCCGTTGCTTCTGATGTAGAGACAAATGGGGTTCCCTTCAGGATCGAAAATCATGTCTTTGAGGTAGATGTTTTTATTTGAGATGGCGTAATTTATTACTCGGGAGGGGGAGTCAAAATCCACTACAGGGGTCAACAGGGGTTGATGGTCAACCGTTGTCCAAGTTTCACCATTATCGTCGCTTTCCATATAGTAAAGGTCTGTTCTTTTATCTACGACACCATTGGGATGCCGATTAAAAAAAGTGGCTACTTTTTTTTCTTTGAATTGGGCACTGACTTGATAATGACCAGATTTTTCACCTACTTTCTCTGGAATGGCAGCCAACATTTTGTCTTCAGACCATTCTTTCCCATTTTCACTCGTCTCAAAATACAACTGCCGAACACCCGTATATTTTGTGAAAAAATTAAAAAAGCCCCATTTTGTTTTTTTGGGTTGTGGGTAGGTCATTTCTTCAGTACTGATTTTTTCAAAACCGTCTATGCTGTGAGATTTTATGCTTTTGTATTTAAAACCCATACGGCTTCTTCCCCTTCCACTGACAAATACCCAGATGTATCCTTGATCGTCAATGGAAATAGAAGGATTGTCGTGAGGGTCGTCAACCCCCATTTTGTCACACACAACCAAGGGTTGAGAAACCTTCCCCGATGCGTGGTCATATGCTCCAATCATGCAGAGCAGGTGTTTACTGTTTTCTGATTTGGTGCCACCGTATACAAAAAAAGTCTTATCCGCTTCTTTTGAATATAGCGCCAGAGGGTGGTGTTTGGCAGTGTAGGTTCCCAATGCACCTGAGTACTTATCACCATATTCATATTTCTGATTGAGTTCAAACCAAATAGCACGGTATCCCTCTATTCTTTTATTTTCTATTGATTGACCGTATAACACCGAAAAAAACCAGCTAGCGTTAAAAGCCAAAAATATGATACACTTGAAAATAGAATGATGTAATGGGTTTTGATGCATGGTAATATTTTATAATTGTCTGCTAGGGGAAACAACAAAAGTATAATTTCCGCTTTTAAGTTCGAAAGTTCCGTCCTCAATCGCTGATTTCTCAGCGTTATTAAGATATGGTTCCTCACGCAGAATGGTTACTTTTTGAGAGGGGTCTTTTCTCAACACAACTGTAGCAATCGTTTTTTCAGGAACAGAGATTTCATATTGGGTACCTTTGACCTTATCCTTTTTCCATCGAGAGATTATTTCCCCTTGAGGGGCATTGTAAAGGGTGGATATGCTGTCCAGCCCCTTGGGTAAAAAAGGCTTGATAAAAAACCTTTGAAACCCAGGATAATCTTTGTTGGGTTGAATTCCACCAAGCCAGCGGTAAAACCATTCGGTTACCGAACCAAACATGGGGTGAGAATTGGAATATACATCCTCACTTTCGTGCCATGTTTCCCAAAGAGTAGTTGCCCCCTGGTTTACCATGTGACCCCATCCAGGATACGACTTGCTGTTAACTATATCAAACGTTATTTGTGGAGATAGGTGTTTTGAGATAGCCTCCAAGGCAAACTGTGTCCCAAAGATACCCGTTGTCAAATGCTTTGATGGTGCTTTTTGAAGGGCATCCATCAATGAATCTTTTGCCCTTTCGATTTCATCTTCAGGGATAATATCGTGATACAATAGTGATGCAAATAAGGTCTGACGATTTATTGGGCCACTATTGCTTTTGTCCCAAAAAGCTACACGTAATTTGTCTTCCAATTGAATGGCCAATTGATGGTATTTTTGTTTATTCTCGCGGTCCTCCATCAGCTCTGCAAATTCAGTCATGATGCGCGCCGATTTAAGATAGTGAAGGGTGCCGATCAGTTCCACTGGAACAGGGGATAGAGATTCATGATCACTGAGACCTGATTCAACCCAAGCCTTTGGATTTAAAGCCGCTACTTTTTCCATCCACTTGGTATTTATTGGATACAGTTCACGAATCAAATCAACATCATTATAGAAGAGGTACAATTGGTACTGGGTGATTAGGAACGCAGATTCCCAGCTGATCCCGCAATATTGAATACCCACGTTTGGGGCAGTGTCAACGAATGTGGAATCATTAATTGCGTCCACCCAGTCATAGACTGTTTTTTTGTAAAAGGAACGCATGTCAAAATTATAGATAAATGAAGGGCTTGTTGCATTGAGGTCTCCACCATAACCAAATTTTTCTCGCGCAGGACAATCGGATTGAACCCCGACTAAATTGGCTAAAAAAGTTCTTCTTACCATATTTTGAATGTCGTTGATCAGGGAAGAGGAGGAGGAAAAATTATTGTGCTGATCAACATTGGTGTGAATCGAAAGTCCAGCAATATCCTCCTTTTTAGGTTGATAATTAAGACCGTCGATTTCCATGTACCTGAAAGCGTGATAGGTAAAATCTGGCGTAAACCAATGGGCAAGGGTATCCCCAATTGTGTAGCTATTAGATTGCCATGCTACTGCAGGTGCGCCTGGTCCACCCATCCCCTTTTTTTTAATTTGCCCCACCACAGAGGTCAAGGGATTGAGTTCACCGTCCCTAAAGATGCGTTCCCCAAATCTAAGATTTATTTGATCCCCTTTTTCCCCCTTAATTTTAATGCGATACGTACCAGTAAAATTTTCACCCATATCAATTATCCATTTTCCTGAGCTACTGTTATAAATATTGATTGGCTTAATCCTTTTATGGACTTGAACTGGTGGAAAAAATGCTTTTTGCAATCTTCCTCCTGGGGATTTTACCGTCACTGCAGATTGCCATTTTTTGTCGTTAAATAGGGCAAGATTCCAATCTTTAATTTCTTTTCTTGCATCATAGTGAGTGCCCAAATAAACACTGTTTTTTACGATGGGACCATAGCTGTATTTCCAAGTGGTATCGGTTACAATTTCTCTCATGTTCCCTTCATGGTCGGTTACAATAATTTTAGCAATAAAGCGCGGTTTCCCTGTGGGTAAGCGATCTCTTAAATTTATCCTGCCCCACATTTTTAAAGGAAGTGGATTGTAAAAACCATTGCCCAAAACTACTCCAATGCAGTTTTCACCTTGTTGGATTTTTGAAGTGATATCATATTCCTGGAAATATATTCTTTTACTGTAATCGGTCCAGGAAGGATCTAAAATATTATTTTCTATACCGGTACCATTCACAGCTGCTTTGTAGTAGCCGGCTGCCGTGATAAACAATTGCACTTTTTTTGGAGCATGCTCCAAAAAAAAGTTTTTTCTAAACAATGGAGCAGGATCTATTTCATAAAACAATGAGTCTTTTAATGGTAAACTCTTATGGTCTTTGATCCAATTCGCTTTTTTGTTTTGATAAAAAACAACTTCATCATCAAGTTTATTTTCCTGGGCACATTGAACGAAAAAGAGCACAACAAAGAGAGAAAAAATAATACCAAAATATTTCATACCTGATTATACCGATTAGCAATTCTAACAACTTGGTTGTCATCGACAACCATAAATCGCATTAAAGTCGTACAATATTTAAGTACAAATTTCATTTGGATTTAAATAATAAACTACCAAAATAACCCGATATAAAGCATGAAATCATTCCTGTGGCAGCATACATTAACAAATGTACGGATTGCTGAAAACTGATGATCAACTGAATTGTAAAGCTCACCACAATTCCAATAAGGACACCTTTAGTATTTGCTTTTTTTGTTAAAAGACCCAACATAAAAACCCCACCTAAACTGCCGAATATCAACCCTAAAATTTTATTAAATTGATCCCATAGGGACTTGATGTCCGCTGTTGCCATAAACAAGGCAAAAAGAATCCCCATCATTCCTATGCAAAGGGTTGTCCATCGTGCCATTTTAAGAGGGTCTTTGTGCCAAACAAATCCATAACGGTCATATACATCAGCACTAAAAGAGGCCGCACCCGAATTCATGCTTGAGCTGAGACTGCTCATGGCTGCAGCAAATATTGCAGCGATCAGAATTCCAGAAACACCACCGGGTAATTGGGACACGATGTACCAGGGGAAGATAGCGTCATTGTTGATAAAGTTATTGTTTAAGGCCGATGGATTGACTTGGTAAAAAACAAAAAGGGCTGTTCCCATAAAAAAGAAAATAAAAGTGGCAGGGATGGTGAGTAATGCTCCTATCCACAGACTTTTTTGAGCTTCTTTTTGTGTAGGGGTTACCAGATAACGCTGGACCATGGTGTGGTCTGTCCCATAAGTCGTCAAATTAATAAAAAACCCCCCAAAGAGCATCACCCAAACTGTTGGTTCTTTTAGTGAAAATGTGAGATCAAAGGCATTAAATTTTCCGTAAATTTTGGCTTGTTCAATAATTCCCGAAAATCCGTTTTCAATATCTATAATGATCAATATTAAGGAAAGACTGACCCCACCCATCAATACAAAAACCTGAACCACGTCCGTCCAGATTACCGCCTCGATGCCTCCCATCAAGGTATAGATCAAGCTTACTCCACCCATCAAAGCAATACACAAAAATATATCCACTCCAGTGACTAAATTCAATGCGATGGAAGGAAGAAAAAGAATCACCCCAATTCTGCCAATCTGATAAAGAATAAAACAGCAACTGCCCAGCAAACGGATGATACTGCTGAATCGTATTTCTAAATATTCGTAAGGAGTATTTAGTTTTTTCTGCCTGTAATAAGGAATAAACAAAAGAATTACCAGAGGAAGGGATAAAAAAATACTCATGTTGAGTAGGAAGTAAGACCAGTCTGTACTGTAGGTTTTGGCAGGAATCGCCATAAAGGTAATAGGGCTTAATGCAGTTCCAAAGATGCTAATCCCTGCTGCCCAAAAAGGGATTCTTTGTCCTCCTCTAAAAAAGTCCTCGGTATTTTTTTGTCTTTTAGAATAGTAATAACCCAACCCAGAAATTAACAGGAAATAGATTACGATGACTAAAATATCAAAAAAAGGCAGCATTAAGTTCTAACTATTGAGTTCAAAAAATCCTATCTCTTTTAGCTTTTTACTCAAATTAGATATAGAATCTTCCGACAGATTTGAGAGGGGTAGCCTACAGGGTCCGCAGTCAACCCCCAACATCTTCATAATCGCCTTCCCTGCGATTTGAGGACCACCAAAGTCAAACAGGGCTGAAATGATTTCATTATTTTTTATTTGATGCTCTCGGGCCTCATCAATATTGCCTGCGCCATATTCATTTATCATCGATTTAAACATTGGGTAGATATAGTTGTAAGTACTTCCTACAGCATTGTTTACCCCTACAGAAAAGGCGTCGATTAAATGTTCATCAAAACCATTGAATATTTCCCACTTTCCGCCATCCTTTTCTTTGAGCTTTTTCATTTCATCAAAGTTGTCATGGGTATACTTTATCCCAGAAAAGTTTGGGATTTTTGATTTTGCTGCATCAATATAATCGACCATTGACAGTTCGATCCCAGAGATCAAAGGGATGTGATAATAAAAAAATGGAATATTCGGAGCAGCAGCAGCAATCTCAGCACAAAAATCAACCAAAAGATTAACGGAGTTGGGTTTTAAAAATAAAGGGCCCATGGTACTCGTAGCGTAGGCTCCTATTTTTTGGGCATGTTGTCCCAATTCCTGAGATTGTTTGACAGACGTAGTCCCTACATGGACAATCACTTTAAAGTCAGTGTCTTGAAATTTTATCCACTCCTCAGCCACGATTTTACGCTCCGCTACAGTAAGTGACATTCCCTCTCCTGTTGTACCGCAGATAAAGACACCAGCGAGCCCATCTTTTTTTAATTTTTTGGCATAATCAGGAATACTGGATGGTTTTATTGCTCCCATTTCATTCATGGGGGTAAATGGGGCGGCGATGATATTACTGACAAAATCGTGGTTCATTTAAAAATTATTTTTATTATCAATATAGTTATATAAAAGTACAGCTGGTGGCTATTTTTCTGATTTCCTCACATTGTACAAATCAATTACACCACTCGAGATTAAATATAGGATAATTAATCTTTTTGTTTTGTAGTTTTGAAAGGATCATTAATTATCAGCCCCGAGCAGATGTCGTTAAGCAAAAAAAAATATAGGATTGCCGGACTGGGTGAAGTCCTTTGGGATATTTTTCCTGAGGAGAAAAAAATTGGTGGTGCTCCCGCCAACTTCACTGCCCATGCACAACAATTGGGGGCGCAGAGTTTTATTCTCAGCAGTATTGGAAATGATGCCTTGGGCTTGGAAGCCCAAAGACTTTTGCGACAAGCCGATGTGGACACCCGTGGATTGGTTGTCAATAGTGATTTTCCTACAGGTTGGGTTGAGGTTTTTTTAGATGATCAAGGCAATGCCGATTATAAGATTCATGATAACGCTGCTTGGGATTATATTCCATTTGATGGCACCGCCAAAAAAATTGCGAAGCAGCTCGATGCTGTCTGTTTTGGAACATTAGCGCAAAGAAATTCAGTTTCTCAAAATTCTATCTTTAAGATTTTAGAGGAGACCCCAAAAGACTGCTTGAGGGTCTTTGATGTAAACTTTAGAAAAGATTTCTTTAACCCACAAATGGTAGAGCAAAGTTTGAATTATGCCAATATTCTTAAAATGAATGAACAGGAATTTGATGCGATTACTGACATGTTTTCGATTCCCAAAAATCTCAAAAAAGGAATGTTTTCCATGATCGATCGTTTTGACCTTAAAATGTGTATTCTTACCTTGGGAAAAAAGGGTTCTATTATGGCCAGTAATAATTATTTTAGTCATCATACGGAGATTCCTTCCATCAGAATCAAAAGCACTGTTGGGGCTGGAGATGCATTCACAGCGGCTGCGGTCATGGGTTGGCTCAACCAGAAGCCTTTGGATCAGATCAACCGAGAGGCCTCGGATATCGCGGCCTGGGTCTGTACCCAACTCGAGGCTGTACCGAAATTAAATACCAAAAAATGAAAAAATCTGAGAATATTATAAAATTCATATACCTGCCACTGTTCCTGATGACTGTGGTATCGACGGGTTGTCAAAAACAAGAGGTAAACTCAAAGCCCCCCAATGTGATCTTGGTGATTACAGACGACCAAGGTTATGGTGATATGGGTTATCACGGTAACCCCAATGTTAAAACACCTACCCTGGATGCATTTGCTCGGGAAAGCGTACGATTCAATGATTTCCATGTGTCTCCGGTCTGTGCCCCCACGAGATCGAGTCTAATGACAGGGCGGTATTCATTAAGAACGGGAGTCAGAGACACCTACAATGGAGGAGCCATTATGGCTTCCTCAGAGATTACCCTAGCAGAAATACTAAAAAAAATAAATTATAAAACTGGAATTTTTGGCAAATGGCATTTGGGAGACAATTACCCCTCGCGGCCCACAGATCAAGGTTTTGATGAATCCTTGATTCATTTGGCAGGCGGTATGGGTCAGGTAGGTGATTTTACAAATTTTTTTAAAAAAGAGACCAGTTATTTTGACCCTGTATTGTGGCACAACAACGAGCAAAAGCCCTACCAGGGTTATTGTTCCGATATTTTTACTGATCAGGCCATTGATTTTATTGAAAAAAATCACAAAGAACCATTTTTTTGCTATCTATCGTTTAATGCTCCGCACACTCCACTGCAGGTTCCAGATAAATATTATCAAATGTATAAGGATACCGATTTATCACAAGGGATAGATCCAACCCTATTACCATCCAGTCCTATGTCGGAAAAAAACAAAGAAGACGCAAGAAGGGTCTATGCCATGGTTTCTAACATTGATGACAACTTAAATAAGCTGCTCCAGAAACTAAAATCTCTGGGTATTGAAGAAAATACCATTGTGATTTTTATGACAGACAATGGCCCTCAGCAGCCCAGATATCTGGGAGGGATGAAGGGAAGAAAATCCAGTGTGTACCGCGGAGGAATTCGCGTTCCTTTTTTTATGCGTTATCCTGCAAAATACAAAGGAGATCAAGATATGGATCAGATGGCCGCGCACATAGATATAGTACCAACAATTTCTGAATTATGCGGTGCACCTTTACCAACAGACCGAACAATTGACGGGAGAAGTTTTCTTCCTGCGCTCCGTGGGGAAACTCTGGCTAACAGAAGTTTTTTTTCTTATTGGACGCGTAAATTTCCTGAGATGTATAATAACATAGCTCTTCAAAAAGGAGATTATAAGTTGGTGGGAAAGACCGACTTTGACGCGCCCATAGGGGAATTTGAATTGTACAATCTTAGGAAAGATCCAGGAGAACAAGTTAATCTGCTGATGCAACACAAAGAAAAAGCAACGGTATTAAAAAAGGAAATGGATGGGTACATCAATGAATTGGGCCGTTCAAAGAATTTGGTAAATCCACCACGAATAAGTGTAGGGACTCCGCATGAAAACCCTGTTTATTTGAACCGCAATGATGCTGGAGGAGAGCGTGGTGTTTGGAGTCAGGAAAATATTTTTTCTTATTGGAAAGTAGCCCTTGAGGAGGGAGAATACAATCTCAAGTTCAAGTTTGTTAAGCCTATTCCCCAAGGTGGAAAAATGAGTTTAGAACTGGGTCAGCGCATTCATCAAAAAAACAATGCTCAGGAGGCAGTTGACGAATTGGAATGGCAAAATATATCCCTTCCCCAGGGATCTTTTGATTTCACCCCCTTTTACAGCAAGGGCAGAAGTCGTTATTTCCCTTTTTGGGTTCAAATAACCAGAGTAAATTAAGTTTTAATGAGCTTATTATTGCCAGATAGATCCGACTTTGTGTACCTCAAAAGAGTGAAAAATCATGTTCTTTTCTGAACTGATATTGATGGATGTATTTTCAGTATTTGGACTTGTGTAATTTGAAAGCACCGAAAACCCATTGTCCGTAAATATTTCAATCGTCGCACGATCCAGTAAAACTCTAAAATTGACTTTATCATTTTTAAGAGTGGGCAGGGTCTTGCCTTCAAAGTAAAAATTCCCGTTTTCGTACTTGAGAATATTCCCACGGATATTTATGGTAAAATCAGCATTTTGCCTGCGATCAAACGCTCCGTAAAGATCTACCCCATCAAAATTAATTTTTTTCATTTTTCGATTGAGAGATGTTTTTTTGACATTCTCATAGATCTGACTTTTTTCATACAAACTTTTAATTTCTTCGACAGGCCAACGGAACAATCGAAGTCCCAACGATGTATTTTTCAATTCCAAGGTAGCTGGAAAAGCCATCTGCTGGTTAAAAGGCATATTATTATCCCAGAAGATATTGTTTTTTTTGGTTTTTAACCAGCCAATGATTACTGTTCTGTTGTCAGGGGAGTTGTTAAAGGTCTGCGCAGCATAATAAGCATCCCCATAGTCTCCCAATAGGGTTGTTTTATCGGTGGTCAATGTGGTGCCATCAAATGCGCCTACCTCGTAATCAAAACTGGCGTCGTAAATCAACCATTTTATCTTGTCGGGGTCCCCATCGACCTTTAATGGAACCATATCCATACATTCATAAACCCATCTGCGGTCAAAATCACTTAAATCATTCCAATTTTTTAAGTCATCTGAAGAGAAAAAACGGACTTTACCCAAGTCAGCTGTATTTTTTTTGTCTCCTCGTTTTATCCACAATACCATCACCCATTTGTTGGAAGGAGCATGCCAGAATATCTTAGGGTCTCTTTCCCCCCGATCATGCCCCTGATTGTTTAGCAAAGGTCGGCCCCCATCAATCAGTTGGAATGTTCTGCCTCGGTCTGTACTGTAGGCTCCTGCCTGGTAATACGGGTCGTTTTTACTTTTTTGAGCATGGGTAAAATAGGCTACAATGGCCTGTTCTGTTGGGGTGTTCTTTTTTAAACTATTGGGGTAATCCACCGCGGCAGTCCCTGAGTATATTGTTCCGTTACCATAGGGTAAAATGGCGTGAGCTAACTGTTCCCAACGAACCATATCTTTGCTTACCGCGTGGCCCCAGGTCATATTTCCCCATCGAGTTCCTTTGGGATTGTGTTGAAAATACAGATGATATTCCCCCTTATAGTAGACCAATCCGTTGGGGTCATTGATCCAGTTTTTCTTTGATGAAAAATGAAACTGAGGGCGTAATACTTCATCGTATTTGATGTCCGAATAAGAATCAAATGTTTGAAAACTATCGATCATTATCCCATGCTGCGCTTGGGCGATAAAAGAAGAAAAAATGAACAGGTAGGTATTCCTTAAAAGTGTCATTTTTTTAGAAGGGATTTTTTAGTCATTAGTTTTTAAAATCATTAGAGTCGCGGCACTTCTATCTACCACCATATCAATTTTTCCCTCCCCTTTTTCATTAGCTTTAATCTCAAATTGATGGGTGATACGCAGCACGCCTGCAGTTTTTAGTGGTGACAGATCAATCCCATCTGCACTTTCAGGACTGCCCATGGAGCGCCACGTTTGATAGGTGTTGTTATTTTTGTCATTAAGCGCTATGGATTCAACGGTGTAGCGGAGATTTTTTTTCAAGCCTGTTAATTTTATATAAACATTATCACTTCCCTCTGGATTTTCACCATCAGATTCTTGATAGTTGTACAACAGTAAGGCAATTTTATTGGTGGATTTAGTCGCCATAAGTCCCAAACGTCCACCTTTTTTATCCTTTACAACATTTACCCTTTTAGGCAGAAGTTGGGCCAGCATCTCAAAACCTGTTTGTATTGGTTTTGGGGTATTACCAGCAGTTAACAACTCTCTTTTACCAACAAAAAACTCATTTTCATCGGCTTCCCAAGTGAACCCCCAATACAGTAACAAGGAGGTTGGAAAATTATATTGATCCCCAATTTGATAAAGCGCATCTACTAATTTGAATAGAAATAGTGGGGAGCTAATGGAGTTCCTGTACACCAGATCGGGATAATCTGCAACGGTTCGGTAGTAGTTTGAGGAGAGTCCCCATTCATTGAGATGAAATGGAGTTCCTTTTAAAGAGGGATAATCGCTGATGAGGCGTTTTAACCACAGCAACGATTGAGAAAAGCGCTGTACTTGGGGTTGTATATGAGGCTCGTGATTTAGCCATTTGCCAGACAAGCCGTAGACGTGATATGAAATAAAATCGATGTGCGTTCCTTTTTTTCCTGTGACATAATTGGTTCCATTGACGACATGATTTAGAAATGGCTTAAGAAAATACTCGTGATAACAAGCTGGCCCACCGACCCTTAGTTTTGAATCAACAGAAGTAACTGCATCTACGAATACGTCATACATTTTGTAAAAAACATCCCATTCTCCTTCTAACCATCCATCTGGTTCATTCCAAACCTCAAAATACCATGTTCTCACTTCTTGAATTCCAAATTGGTCTATAAAATTTTGTGTGGTGGCTTTCATTAAATCAGACCATTTTTTCCAGTCATTAGGACCAGAGTTGATCATGGTCATGCCCTCATCATTCCCCCTGGAAACGTTGACTTGTTTACGGGTCAGTGCTTTAGGAAGGTAATCGTACTCTACGATCGGCTTTATCCCGTTTTTGACATAAGCTTTAAAGACTTTATTCAGATTAGAAAAGTCATATATGGGGTTTCCATTTTCGTCCTCACTGTATACGTTTTGCCCTCTTATTACTCCGTGTTTTGTGTCCTGATTAAAAGTGTGGTGGGAGCGTAAATAATGGTGCGAATTGGTTTCTCCCATCCTTTTCAATAAATATTGCCCTGCGGGCTTAAGTGCGTGATAAAAAAGATGGTCCGAGCCAGCAGCTTTCCAAAACTCAGTATTGTTGCCTAAAATATCATTAGTTTTTACCTCAAAGGTGGGTTGTTGCGCCACTGCACCAGACATCACGAATAGTGCTAAAATAAACAGCTTGATCTTCATCTTTTAATTGATTTTTAGGTGATTTTTGATCGAGGAGGCTACTACTTCCGCAAGGGATTTACTACCCTCTTCAGTAAAATGCACATTTTGGGGCTTTTGTAATTGTTCCATTCTCGGCAGTACATATGCATGTAAATCGTTGATCGAAATTTTGTGTTTTTTCATCACTTTTAAAGCCACTGAATTATAGACATTGTGCATTCCCGGCTTGCGAGCTGGTCTCAATCCACTGTTGGGATAGGGTGTTGTAGTGGCAAAAATTAACTTGGCTTTTGTTTTCTTTATTTTTTTGACAATGAAGGTCAAGTTTTTTTTGTATTCTTTGGGTGAGGCTTGGTGTGGATCGTTAAAACTTTTGCTGTTTTTGCCCGTCACGGGGTGTACGTGCTTGATGTCATGTAGTCCAAAATTGAAATGAATCAAGTCCCATTGGGTTTCCCCCAACCACTCTGATATTTTAACAACACCATTGGTAGTACCAGCGCAATTTTCAAAATGGCCATTTTTTAAGGTGGGCCGAAATAGGTTTACTTTTCCCAATAAAGCCTTTTTAACAAAAGGATAGTATCCGATGGAAATAGAATCTCCAAGAATCAGAACATTGGGTATCTTTTTATTTAATGAAAATTTATTTTGTGGCAACAAGAAAGAGAGTATCCCTAGTGCGCTGGATTTTACAAAAGATCTTCTTTTTAGCATGAATCATTTTCTGTTAATTTATTAAAATGACTTTACAAAAAAAAGTTTACCGTGATATTTAGGAAACCAGGCTGTTGAGAAGTGCTTTTACAGCCTCTGTGTTTTCAATGTAATAACCCGCTTGGGTTGTTTTTTTTCCGACTTTTACATTTAGAGCTAATTCTGGTAAGTCATTGAACATAAATTCATCAGTGACATCATCACCCATACAAAGAATGAAATCATAGGATTTATCGCCAATTAGTTCAGACACTGCCGTTCCTTTATTGTATCTGCCACTGACGACTTCGATGACTTTATCGCCATCCATGAGCTGAAGATCATCTGAAATTAAGCTTTGTAGTACCGTTTTGAGTTCTACCACCCTTTCCGCTGCCAATTCAGGATCAGTTTTTCTGTAGTGCCATACCAAACTATTTTTTTTCTCTTCGATAAACGTACCTGGTGTTCTATCTGTGAAAGTTTCTAGTAAAGGAATTAGTTCCTTTTTCCAATTTTTATTGTGAATTTCTTTCTTATGCCATTTTTGGCTTTTGTGTTTAATGAAGTAGCCGTGCTCTGCCACTAGTGATATGTTGAGGTGACCAAACCACTTTTCCAAAAACTCTTGATCTCTCCCACTAACAATGGCTACTTCCGTATCCTTGTGCTCTGACAATTGATGCAGTAAACCAAGTAAAGACTCGTCTGGAGTCGCCAGTTGAGGTTGCTGATGATAGCCCACCAAAGTACCATCATAATCCAAGAAAATTACTTTCTTTTCAGCCTTTTTGAATTTTTCCACCAATGTGTCTTTAACACTTTCATTGATCTTAACCACAGAGGATTCATCAACAGTATGGTGTTTTGTTTTCAAGGCTTTCATAAATTCTTTGGCCCACAGTTCTACGGAATAGCGACTCAACCTCTTTTGCATACTCCGGTTTCTTTTTTGCTGCTCTTCTACCGGCATTTTTATCGCAGTCAGTAGGGCATCTGCCATTTGATTGAGGTCAAAAGGATTTACCAGTACCGATTCATAAAGCTCTTTGGAGGCTCCTGCCATTTCACTCAAAATAAGTACCCCGTCTCCTTTAACCCTGGTGGCTATAAATTCTTTGGCGACCAAGTTCATACCGTCTCTGACTGGGGTAATCATCGCAATGTCAGAGGTCATATAAAGGTCTATTAAATCATCGAAGGCCATAGCGCGGTAATAATACCATATGGGGGTCCAATTGACAGTAGCAAATTTTCCATTGACACGCCCCACGATCTCATCAGTTTCTTTTTTTAGTCTTTTATAATCAGAGACATTTGATCTCGAAGGTACTGTGAGCATCACCAAGCGAACTTTTTCTAAATATTCAGGATATTTGGTCAAAAACAATTCAAAGGCCTTGATGCGATTTACGACCCCTTTGGTATAGTCCAACCGATCAATTGATAGAATGAGTTTTCCTTTTTCTGCTCCCTTTTTGTGCAGTTCCAACTGTTTTTTCAGATCCGACTTTTCCGCCGCAACCATGTCCATGTGGGTTTGCGCAGCGTCTCTAAATTTGTTGTAATCAATCCCCATGGGAAAAGTATTCACCACCACTTCTCTTGTGCCTGTACTGACCCTATTAAACGAAACCTCCCTGCGGAGGATTCTCCTTACTGAGCTCAAGAAATGACGCTCGTAGTCATAGGTGTGAAATCCAATTAAATCGGCACCCAACATTCCCTCTAACAACTCTTCTCTCCATGGAAAAATTCGAAAAATTTCAAAAGAAGGGAAAGGGATGTGTAAGAAAAAGCCGATGGTTACGTCGGGCCTCACGTCTTTGATCATTTTTGGACAGAGCAAAAGCTGATAGTCGTGGATCCAAACTGTATCCCCTTGTTCGATATTTTTTAAAACATTGTCAGCAAACTTTTGATTTACTTCTTGATAAGACCCCCATTGCTTTTCGTCGAAGACAGAAAACTCGATAAAGTAATGAAAAAGGGGCCAAAGGGACTTGTTGGAGAGCCCGTAGTAAAAATTATCGATTTCCTGTTGATTTAAGGGAACTGGAAAATACCCCTCCTTTTTTAGTGATTTTTTCAATGGAACCCATGACTTTTTGTCAACCTCATCGTCATCGATACCAGGCCAGCCGATCCACAGGGATTCTTGACCTTGATGAACAGAGTTCATACCCGTAGCCAAGCCCCCACTGGTTGGGGTAAATCTAAAAGAATTATCTACTTTTGTAAGCTGTATCGGGAGTCTATTTGATACAATAATATTTTTAGCCATATCATCAATGAATCTGAATCACCTTCGAAATTATGGATTTTAAACCGTCACACCCTCTACAAGACAATTTAAATTATGGAATAATAGGAAATTGTAAATCTTCAGCACTTATAAATGAGGATTCCTCAATAGATTGGTGTTGCTTGCCTCAATTTGATTCTCCATCAGTTTTTGGAAAAATACTCGACGATCACAAGGGGGGGTCATTCAAAATAGAATGTGATCTGAGCTATCAGATCAAACAAAAGTATTTGGATAAAACCGCTATTTTAATAACGGAGTTTGATAATGGATCTGATGCTTTCCAGTTGATTGATTTTATGCCGAGGTACCAAAAAGAAAACGGCGTTTACCATGCTCCTCCCGAAATCTCCCGGTTGATTAAATTGACCAAAGGAAAACCTGTATTAAAGATTCTGTATGATCCCCGCTTAGAGTATGCCCAGGGTGAAACAAAAACCTATGTCAAAGATGATTTTATCATCAGTATTGTAAATGATGACCGCTATGACACGCTAATGCTCTATACAGATTTTGATAAAGAGGCCGTTTTTCAGGGCAAATCCATCACCCTTGATGGGGATCATTTTTTTAAATTTTCATACAATGAGAAAATCAATCCCTTTTCCATTGAGGAGGTAAAATTTGATTATGAAAAAACCAAAGTCTACTGGCTAAATTGGTGTTATAAAACACCGACTTTTGACAGCCCCTACAACATCCAAATTCTCAGAAGTGCCATTACCTTAAAACTGCTTACTTTCGAGAAGACTGGAGCTGTATTGGCTGCAGCAACGACTTCACTTCCCGAAACCATTGGAGAAGTGAGAAACTGGGATTATCGTTTTTGTTGGATAAGAGATGCTTCAATGGTGATCAAGGTGATTACAAAATTAGGACACCTCAAAATTGTCAAAGAGTTCATTGAATTTATAATTGATCTCATCCCCGACAAAGATGAAAAGCTACAAATCATGTATGGGATTAGTGGAGAAAAAATACTTACAGAGCAAACACTAGATCACCTGTCTGGGTACAAGGGGTCAAAACCTGTGAGGATTGGGAATGCCGCCTACATTCAAAAACAAAATGATATTTATGGTATTCTGATGGATGCCATTCATTTTCATATTGAAAAATATACAGATGAGACCGACAAGCACGAAGAGCTCTGGTCCATTGTAAAGTCTATAGTGTGGGTGGTTGAAAACAACTGGAAACAAGCCGATAAAGGGATATGGGAGTTTAGAAAAGAAGACAGACATTTTACTTTCTCTAAACTTTTGTGTTGGGTAGCTGTTGACCGAGCGATAAAGATTTCAGAGATTATTCAATCTGGAAAATCCGCAAAAAAATGGCACTCCCTTAGAACAGAGATTTATAATGATATCATTGAAAATGCTTGGAGCGAAGCGGCTCAATCCTTCACCCAGTCCTATGGAACAGAGCATTTGGATGCTTCTGTATTGTTGATGGAACCTTATGGGTTTATCGATGCTAAAGATCCCATGTATGTCAAAACTGTAAAAGCCATTGAGAAGGAATTATCCTACGAGGGTTTGCTGTTCAGATACAAAAATGATGACGATTTTGGAACACCCAGTTCCTCGTTCACCGTATGCACATTTTGGTTCATTAATAGCTTGTATAAAATAGGGGAGGAGAAAAAGGCAAAAACAATGTTTGACCAGCTACTTTCCTACAGTAATCATTTAGGATTATTCAGTGAGGATATCGATTTTAAGTCCAAAAGACTGCTTGGAAACTTTCCGCAAGCTTACTCACATTTAGCACTTATTGATACGGCAATTCTTTTTAAAAACTGAAAAAAGCGCCTTTTTTTGTAACTTAAAAGGGATTTTCTAAATTTAAACTCCATTCAAGTTATCGAAAGTATTTCATTTTTTACCTTTTATTTGCAAAATGGGTTCGCTTATGCAGACTATTGAAATACAATAAAATCCATTTTTTTGAGTTATTCTATAAACTTTTTATTACTAATGAAACATCTTAACGTCCTAATAGCTACTATTTTATTTTTATCTACAACTCATATAGTTGCCCAAACCGCTGATGATCCATGGCAAATTGGACTCAGTTTTAATGCGGTCGATGTTTATCCTACTGGAGCAGAGGGGAATGATCCGTTTGCCCCACAGGGTGATTTTTTTGAAGACGTATTCAATTTTAGCGATCACTGGAATTTTGGAGGCCCATCGGTCTCTTTAAGCCGATCTGTATACAAAGGATTTTCTATAGGTGCCCGAGTATCCATCAATCTCATAAAAAAAATTGAAGGTCTCGATAACGTAGAATACCCATATTTTGCTGCAGGTGGTTTTTTGAAACAAACTTTTGCATCGTCAAAAAAAGTGCGACCCTTTATCACAGTAGGGTACGGAATATCTGATTTTGATTATTCCAATAACAGAAAATTTGAATTACTATCCAGTAACACCTCCAGAAACATCAATGGAGGAATAGGATTTGATTTTAAGTTTTTTGATTTTATTGGACTTTCCATTGAGTCTACTTTTCACAATCCTCTTGAATCCACAGGCGTAAAACATTTCCGTCACCAGCTTGGGCTCTTCTATGCTTTTGGCGAAAAAGATACGGATAAGGATGGAATAAAAGACAAAGACGACGAATGCCCAGAGGAGCCCGGATTAAAAGAGTTTAATGGATGTCCCGATACCGATGGTGATACAATTCCCGACAATAAAGATGAGTGCCCAGAGGAAGTTGGAACAGAAATGATGAATGGCTGTCCTGATGCTGATGAAGATGGGATTGCTGATAAAGACGACGAATGTCCACAGGATAAAGGCTCTGTAGCGTTAAACGGCTGTCCTGATACTGATGAGGATGGTGTGGCCGATAAAAATGATAAGTGTCCTGATGAAGTTGGTGCACCTGAAAACGAGGGTTGTCCATGGCCTGATACTGACGGTGATGGAGTAAATGACAAAGAAGATGCCTGTCCAGAGGAGAAAGGTACCCCTGAAAATAGCGGATGTCCAGAGCTTTCTAAAGAAATAATATCTTCTATAAATGAACTGGCGGACAAAATTCTGTTTGCCCCTGAAAGCTTAAGATTACAGGGAGCTTCAGTATTCAGAGTCCTCAATGAAATTAAGTCATTATTGGAGCTCAATCCAGATGGAAAACTTATTATAGAGGGTCACGCTTCTAGCGATGGTTCATCGGAGTACAACGCCAAACTATCTGAGCAGAGGGCCAATGCCGTTAGAGAATACCTGATCAAAATGGGCATCAGTGCCGATCGCCTTAGGGTGGAAAGTTTCGGTGAGGATAAGCCCGCCAATGATAACGATACATTGGAAGGCAGAGCATTAAACCGAAGGGTACAATTCAGGGCCGATTTTTAAAATAAAATGATGACAGGGATAGTTTTTATTCCTGTCTTTTTAGATATTTTTTAAACCCTTTATAGTTTCTTGAGGGTTTTCTGAGGAAAAGACAAAGCTGCCTGCAACAAGAACATCTGCACCTAATTCAACCAAGCGTTTAGCATTTTGGTCGGTCACTCCACCATCAATTTCTATCAAAGTAGTTGCATTGTTTTCTTCAATAATACCCCTGAGTTTTGATACCTTTTGGTAGGTGGTTTCAATAAAACGCTGTCCTCCAAAACCTGGATTTACGCTCATTATGCAAACCACATCGATGTCGTTGATTATCGGTTCCAACAGATCTACAGGAGTGTGTGGATTCAAAGCGACGCCTGCTTTCATCCCTTTTCCTCTAATGGAATCAAGTGTTTTATTCAAGTGGGTAGAAGCCTCATAGTGCACGGTCAACACATCACTCCCCAAATCCGCAAAAGCATCTATGTAGCGCTCTGGTTCCACAATCATAAGGTGAACATCTAAAGGTTTTTTTGCGTGGGCGGCGATAGACTTAATTACGGGCATACCGAAGGATATGTTAGGAACAAAAACACCGTCCATTACATCGATATGGAACCAATCTGCATCACTGGCGTTTACCATTTTACAATCGCGTTCCAGATTTCCAAAATCAGCTGCGAGAAGAGAGGGGGCCACAAGTGTTCCCATGATCAATTGTTGAGTTAGCCCAAGTAAGTCTTAAGAATTTTACTGCGCGAGGTATGTTTTAGCCTTCGAATGGCTTTTTCTTTAATCTGCCTAACACGTTCACGGGTCAGATCAAAAGTCTCACCAATTTCTTCCAAGGTCATGGCGTGTTGATTGCCCAATCCAAAATACAACCGAACCACGTCTGCCTCTCTCGGAGTTAGCGTTTCTAAGGCCCTTTCAATTTCAGTTCTTAAAGATTCGTGAAGGAGCGTCTTGTCAGGATTGGGAGATTCCCCACTGTTCAATACATCGTAAAGGTTTGAATCTTCTCCCTCTACTAAAGGCGCATCCATGGAGACATGTCTCCCAGAATTTTTAAGAGATTCTTTGACATCATTGATGGTCATGTCCAATTCCTTGGCAATTTCCTCAGCTGAGGGAGCACGCTCGTGGGCTTGCTCTAAAAAAGCAAAAGTTTTATTGATTTTATTAATAGAACCAATTTTATTCAATGGCAGCCTAACAATTCTGGATTGCTCGGCCAATGCCTGGAGAATAGATTGTCGAATCCACCAAACAGCGTAGGATATAAATTTAAAACCACGCGTTTCATCGAAGCGTTGGGCTGCTTTTATAAGGCCTAAGTTACCTTCATTGATTAAATCCGGTAACGTTAGTCCTTGATTCTGATATTGTTTGGCAACAGAAACCACAAAACGCAGGTTGGCTTTGGTCAATTTTTCTAAAGCAATTTGGTCTCCAGCTTTAATTCTCTGGGCCAGCTCCACTTCCTCTTCGGCAGTAATCAAATCTACTTTACCAATTTCTTGAAGGTATTTGTCCAAAGATGCGGTTTCCCTATTGGTTACCTGCTTTGTGATTTTTAATTGTCTCATGAATAAATTTTAGTTCTCGTTTTATTGTACGTTAAAAAATCAAAAATGTTTCATTAAGAATGTAATTTATTCTCTTTTGTTGTTGTTTTTCCGCTCTGGTCTGGGTAAAAGAATTTTTCTAGAGACTTTTTGTTTTCTTGTTTTGGGGTCTATCCCGACATATTTTACGTCGAAAGTGTCTCCCATATTGATCTCATCGGTTACCTTATCAATTCTATCCCATGAAATTTCAGAAATATGAAGCAACACCTCGTTTCCAGGAACAAATTCTACTACAGCACCAAAATCTAAAATCTTAACCACAGTAACATTGTAAATTTCTCCAGGCGTAGGTTTGAAGGTGATGTTATTTATTTTATCAATAACAGCATCAATTTTTTCTTGATTGACACCCAAGATCTCAATAATACCTTTTTCGTCTTCTTCTTCGATTACAATGGTAGTATCTGTTTCTTTTTGCATTTCTTGAATGACTTTACCACCTGGGCCGATAACAGCACCTATAAACTCTCCAGGAATGGTAATGTTAACCATTTTGGGAGCATGAGGTTTAACCTCCTGATTGGGCTGGCTGATGGTTTCCACCAGTTTATCTAATATGTGTAAACGACCTTCGCGGGCTTGCTTGAGTGCATTAACCAGTATTTCGTAGGACAAGCCTTTTATCTTGATGTCCATCTGGCAAGCTGTAATTCCTTTTTCAGTTCCAGTAACTTTAAAGTCCATATCGCCTAAGTGGTCTTCGTCGCCCAAAATATCACTTAAAACGGCATAACGATCTCCATCAGAAATCAATCCCATGGCAATACCTGACACAGGTCTTTTGATTTGTATACCTGCATCCATAAGCGCCATGGTTCCTGAGCAAACAGTCGCCATGGAAGACGATCCATTTGATTCTAATACTTCGCTCACTACTCTTACGGTATAAGGACAATCATCGGGAACCATTCCCTTCAAGGCTCTTTGAGCGAGATTTCCGTGACCTACCTCTCTTCTGGAAGTTCCCCGCAAAGGCCGGGCTTCACCGGTACAAAATGGAGGAAAGTTGTAGTGTAAGTAAAATCGTTCTTCACCTTCATAGGAGGGCATATCAATTTGATTGGCTTCCCTGGAAGTTCCCAGCGTTACTGTTGCAAGTGCTTGTGTTTCTCCACGGGAGAAAATGGAGGAACCATGGGTAGAGGGAAGGTAACTGACCTCACACCATATGGGCCTGATTTCATCAGTTTTTCTTCCATCCAATCGGATTCCTTCACTCAAGACCAATTCTCTTACAGCCTCTTTTTGAGCTTTACCAAAATATTTGCCGATTAAGTCTCCTTTTTCTTCCAACTCCTCCTCGCTAAAAGTTTCTTTTATACTTTCTTTTAATTCACTAAAAGCAAGGCTGCGCTCCGCTTTTTCTGTGCCTTTCTTGGCAATGGCGTAGCATTTTTCATAGGCAGCATCGTGTATTTGCTGCTGAAGTTCTTCATTTTCTTCTGCTTGGTCGTATTCACGTACTTCCTTTCGACCTACAGCATCTGACAATTTAAGCTGTGCGTCAATTTGTTTTTTGATGGCCTCGTGCGCGAATTTAATCGCTTCTACCATTTCTTCTTCACTGCACTCATCCATTTCTCCTTCAACCATCATTACAGAATCTGCCGAAGCTCCAATAATCATGTCTATATCAGAGGCTTCTAATTGTGTTCTGCTGGGGTTGATAATAAATTCCCCATTCATGCGAGCAACCCTGACCTCAGAGATGGCGCATTCAAATGGAAAATCACTCAGCTGAATGGCAGCAGAAGCTGCTAAACCAGCCAGCGAATCTGGCATTACGTTTTCGTCATGCGACATGAGTTGAATCATCACTTGAACTTCGTTGTGATAATCTTTTGGGAAAAGAGGACGCAAAACGCGGTCAACAATTCTCATGGTTAATATTTCACCATCACTTGGGCGTGCTTCTCTTTTGAAAAACCCACCGGGGTATCTCCCTGCAGCGGCAAATTTTTCTCGATAGTCAACGGTCAAAGGTAAGAAGTCAACATGACCAGCATTGTAATTGGAAACTACCGTACACAGCAGCATGCAGTCTCCCATTGTTACTACAACGGAACCGTGGGCTTGCTTGGCAAGCTTTCCCGTTTCTAAGGTAATCGTTCTTCCATCTTCTAAATGGATTACTTGGGTAAATGTTTTAGGTATCATTTTTTCTAAATTGGTTGTAAAATTTTTGTTGTTGTGTGTTGCAGCAACCAACGAAAAACTGATTCAGTAAATAGATGTGCTTCAAAGAAATTGGAATTATTTTCTCAATCCCAGTTCTTTGACGATAGAACGATAACGTTCAATGTCTTTTGACTTTAGATAATCTAAAAGATGACGACGTTTTCCTACTAACTTCACCAAGGAACGTTCCGTATTAAAGTCTTTTTTATTGGTTTTTAAATGTTTGGAAAGGTGGTCGATTCTGTGTGAAAAAAGGGCAATTTGACCCTCTGCAGAACCTGTGTTTTTCTCTGATTTTCCGTACTTCTTGAAAATCTCTTGTTTTACTTCTTTGTTGAGATACATGCCAATATTGTTTAAATAATTTTTATGTAAAATGTGTGCAAATATACTTGTTAATATTAAATCTACAATTGAAATGGCATAATTAATCTCTCAAGGGCTGGTTCATGATTAAATCCAAATACAAATTGATTTTATATTTCAGTTGTTTTCTGTGTGAAATAAAATCTAAAAAACCTTTTTCAAGTAAGAACTCACTTTTTTGAAAACCTTCTGGGAGCTCTTGTCCCGTAGTATCTTTCACCACTCTTGGGCCTGCAAATGCAATCAGCGCACCGGGCTCTCCGATATTGATATCGCCCAGCATGGCAAACGATGCAGTAGTACCACCAGTGGTGGGGTCGGTACACAACGAGATGTAGGGTAATTTGGCTTCCGCCAATTCTGCCAACTTTGCTGAGGTTTTAGCCATTTGCATCAATGAATTCGCAGATTCCATCATTCTGGCACCTCCAGATTTGGATATAATCACCAAGGGAAAGTGGTTTTGGATGGCATGGTCTGCTGCTCGGGCAATTTTTTCACCCACTACAGAGCCCATGGAACCGCCTATAAAAGCAAAATCCATACAGGCAATTACTATACCTTTCCCTTTGGATTTGCCAACAGCCGTTCGGATAGCGTCATTCAGTCCAGATTTTTTTTGAGCGTCTTTTAAACGGTCAACATATTTTTTTGAATCTTTAAAATTTAGAAAGTCTTTGGATTTTAGTTTTGCATCCAACTCCTTGTAGTGGTTGTCATCAAACAAAATCTCAAAATATTCCTTGCTCCCAATATGAACGTGATAGTCGTCCTCTGGAGACACATAGAAATTTGAGGCGAGTTCTTGGGTTTCTACTATTTTCCCCGTTGGAGTTTTGTACCACAATCCCTTTGGGATGTCTTTTTTCTCCTCGGTTTTGGTTTGGATACCTTTTTCACTTCTTTTGAACCAACTCATAGGGATATCGATTTTTACAGGTGAAAATTAAATCAACTTAGCGTGTTGACGTTATTTAGATCCTCGAATGCTTTGATCAGTCTTGCTTTAAAAGTCTCTTCTCCCTTTCTCAACCATTTCCTGGGATCGTAATATTTTTTATTGGGTGAATCAGCACCTTCGGGATTGCCGATTTGGGTTTTCAGGTAATCGATGTTATTAACCATATAATCTCTAATACCTTCAGTAAAAGCATATTGCAGGTCGGTATCTATATTCATTTTGATAACACCATACCCAATGGCCTCTGATATCTCTTCGAGTGAAGAGCCAGATCCTCCGTGGAAAACAAAATCAACGGTATTGTTGGGAACACCAAATTTGTTGGAGATATATTCTTGGGAGTTTTTAAGGATTTTTGGGGTCAATTTCACATTTCCAGGTTTGTAAACGCCATGTACATTCCCGAAAGCAGCAGCTACGGTAAACCGAGGACTTATTTTGCTGAGCTCTTCATAGGCATAGGCAACTTCCTCGGGTTGGGTATAAAGTTTTGAAACATCAATGTCAGTATTGTCGACACCATCTTCCTCACCTCCCGTTACCCCAAGCTCAATTTCAAGTGTCATGCCCATTTTCTCCATTCGGGTGAGGTAGGTTTTACAAATCTCAATGTTCTCCTCTATGGGCTCCTCAGAAAGGTCTAACATATGGGAGCTGTAGAGGGGTTTTCCCGTTTGTCGATAAAAAATTTCACCAGCATCCAACAGTCCGTCTATCCAGGGGAGCAGATTTTTGGCACAATGATCGGTATGTAAGATAACCGATGCGCCATATTGTTTGGCCAATTCATGAACGTGTTTGGCACCAGAAACACCTCCAGCAATGGCGGACTTTTGATTTTCATTTGACAAGCCTTTTCCAGCCATAAACTGAGACCCGCCGTTTGAAAATTGAATGATGACAGGGCTGTTTAATTCAGCAGCAGTTTCTATAACAGCGTTGACAGAGTTACTACCAACAACATTGACGGCTGGCAGCGCAAAGGCTTGTTGTTTTGCATATTGAAATAACTCTTGAACTTGATTGCCAGTGAGGACTCCTTTAGGAAAGTTGTTTTTCATCAAAAAAAAGGTTTACAATCACAAAAGTATCAAACTTTTTCAGACTAAAATGGATAATTAATTCCAATATTAAAAACAGCGTTTTTTATGGCATAATCTGTTTGCCATCGGGAAGATATAGGAAGTGATGGATCATGAGTTTTAAAACCTGTATCCAAACGGAAAACAAAAAAATCAAAATCATACCGGAGTCCAAAACCTGTTCCCACCGCGATCTCATTCAAATCTTGTAAACCATCAAATCGGTAGGTAGGGTCATTCACATTGTCCAAGACATTCCATATGTTTCCAGCGTCAATAAAAAAAGCAGCACTCATGTTTCCAATAAAAGGAAATCTGTACTCCAAATTAAAAGTGAGTTTTAGATTGGCCTCATTAAATTCATTCAGGTTGGTGCTACTTCCTGGCCCCAAATGATAGGCCCGCCAGCCTCTGTTGTCGTTTGCACCTCCAGAAAAATAGGAACGATTGAAAGGAATATTTTCAGCATTTCCAAATGGTATTGCGACCCCTCCAAAAGCGCGAAGGGCCAATACTGTCTCCGACGACAGTTGCCAGTGCTTGATGTAATTCAGCTCGGTTTTGATGTACTGTGAAGGCGTGACACCTGCTATTTCATATTGGTCGTTTTCGTTTTTCTTAGCATCTGTGGATTTAATAATTTCATTCAGTAAGCTTCCCACAAGACTTATCTTCCATTGGAGCTGAAAAAATGACTCATCTAATATATTCTCTTGGCTTTTGTAATTGATGCCAAATGAAGACCCAAAAATGAGGTTATTCGTAGTCAATCGTGTTTGTCGCTCTTTTATCAAATTGACCTCTTGGAACCTTCCGTTTTGGTCGTTGAGTGGGGTTTGATTGTTGAGAACTTCCGACATAAAATTAACGGCCCCATTGGGGATGATAAGATCACCATCGGAATTGAGGTTGTCGGGGTTGGTGTTATAGTCTTTGGCAATGTCATTGAGTCTGCTGTAGGCATTTTTATAAACATTGAAATAATTATTTACGTTTTGATTATTGATAAATTCTAAATCAATTATTTTAAAATTCATCTTGGACAGAGCACTGGGCTGCCAAATCAATTGATACTGGGCACCAAAATATTGTTTGTCCAATCCAATATTTTGCTGTAGGGTGGCATTGAAAGTTATATCGGTGGAGGGATTCATGGTTTTGGGAATAATGCCTTCTACATTTAAAGGAAAAAATATTCTGGGAAAGCGCAGTTTGATATCTGCTCCCAACTCATATAGATTGAACAATTGCCGATTTATTGATGCGATATCACTTGATGAACCTAAGGTATTTTTTACACCTATCTCAAGATTTTCAGCTCCTCTAAAAATATTTCTGATGCCAAATGAGCTTCCTACAGAGAAACCGAAATCTTGAATATTTGAGTGTGACAGGTCCAAGTCAAAGCCCATCGAAAATCGTTCTTTGGGGTTTAAAAAAACATTAGCAACCAGGTCAGGTCGATCTTTATCAATAAGGCTATAGGTAATACTGGGGTATTTAAAATTCCTAAGGTTGGAAATATAACGATAGGTTTGTGATCGCTGATAATCACTGTAGGCTTTCCCTTTTTCTATAAAAATCACGTCCTCAAAAGTTTTGGGTTTGTATTTCAATTTCCCTTTGAAATATAGAGTGAAATCTTTATGAGATAAACTATCGGTAAAACTATTTAATTGTCCCAGCTGGCCGGGGGTATCTACATATACATTGATTTTAGAGACAGGATGAATTTGATAGGCCTCGGTGCGTAAAGTATCATTCACCCTTTTTTGAAGATTTGAGATGTCGACAACAATAGGGATTTTGGTGTCTCTCCCGCTGCTGTCAATCGCAGCGGTAAATTGAATGCTGTTTTGTTGAAAATTATAAACACCATTGTTTCTAAAAAAATTAATGATCCTTGCCCGTTCCGCTTCAAATCGGTCTATTTCAAAAGCTTCCCCTCTATTTATGAGACGATCCGCAAAAGACAGCGCATAGAGCGAGTCCAAAGCAGGGGAGCTTATTTGCCTTGTTATGCTGTCGATTGTGTATTGATTACCAGTAGCTATGTGATATTCCACTTTGGCTATTCGGTTCGGATAAAATGTATATTTTGATGCTACTTCTGTGTCAAAATACCCCTGATTTTTATAAAACTGTTTCAGTCGATTGGCACTTTTTTGGGTAGCTGAGCTGTCCAGAAAAACAGGTGCCTCTCCACTTTGCGTAAGCCAATTGTTGACCCCTTTTTTATAATTGCTCAATGTTGTGACCTGCTTTGCGGAAAGCCATTTTTCTAACCTTTTTTTTCTGTTGGGTTTTTTTTGGAGCCAGGCGTTGAAGGTGGAGTCCGGATTTTTTTCGGCCAGAACAAATAAATTTCTTTTGAAAGGGATGCCCAATACTTTTTTGTTGGGTTGGTCAACCAGGAGCAACTTTACAGGATCATTGACCAATTCCTCTTGGTTTTTAAAGATTTGATTTCTCTCTAAGAGATAATTGGAACCTGCAATTTTTTCGGTACTACTACACCCATAAAATACCAGCCACAAAATGGAGATAATCGCTAACTTTGATGGCAAGTAGTTTCTCATGAGTAGAGTGTTCATCAAAATTAAGCTTTTTGAATGTTAAGCAAAAATCAACGCAAACATATCCGTCAATTATCGCAAAAAAAATACCGCCAACAAACTGGTATGTTTGTCGCCGAAGGGGAGAAGGTCGTGAGGGAACTGCTTGATGCGGGCTGGAATGCAGATTCGATTTACTCCAGTAGCCCCCTAAAAGATATTTCCACTACAAATGTAGATCAGTCCGAGTTAGAACGCATCTCCCATTTTTCGTCGGCCAGTCGTGTTTTGTCCATTTTTCACCTGCCCAAAATCAAAACCCCAAAAATAAATTACAGTCAGTTTTCTCTCGTTTTGGAAGGCGTCTCGGATCCAGGAAACCTGGGGACCATCATCAGACTGTGTGATTGGTATGGTATTGAGGATATATATTGCAGCCCCAATTCAGTGGACTGTTTTAACCCAAAAGTAGTCCAGTCCACAATGGGCTCCATTACCAGAGTAAGTTGCCATTACCTTGATTTAGCCACTTTAATTGACGGTTTTAAAGGCGAAGTTTTTGCCGCCACCTTAGCTGGAACTGCACACTATGAGCTGACTTTTCCAAAGAGCGGCTTGTTGGTTATGGGCAGTGAGTCTCGTGGCATCAGCAGCGAACTACTCGATAAAATTGAAAATAAAGTTACCATTCCCAGAGGGATGGATGGCGAGGGACCAGAAAGTCTAAATGTAGCTAATGCCACTGCTATTTTGTTGAGTGAAATATTCCGCCCCTGAGTCGGGATCAATTACTCAAAAGTTAAGTTGATCGCAAATCCTCGGCTGACCATTTCTTGGATATTACCTGTCCACGGGCTGGGACCGCTGGTATTTGGATTGTCTGGAATCAGCTCGTTTTGCATTGAAAATATTCCGCGTATGGAGGGTGAGAATTTAAAGTAGTACAGGTAAAAGTCAAAACCCAAACCAATTTCATAATTTATGTTTTGAGGTTCCATTCGGAATACAGCACTAAAATTATCATCGACGTTCTTATGGTTACTCGACAGATTAAAATCTGTTGATATTCCAGCCAATACAAAGGGACGAAAATTATTGATGCGTCCGGCACTGAATTTTACTATTAGCGGGAGGTGAATATAGGTAGATTTCACTTCTCTCAAGCGATCGGATTCGTTTTCAAAAATCGAATTTTCAGGGTACATTAGATCTCTTTTGGAGTAATACAGTCCAGGTTCCAGCCTTAGGTTGATGAACTTATTTATCCTCATATCTCCTATAAGACCAACATTAAACCCTGTATTGGACTTGACTTCAATATCCCGGAGTCCATTTTCGTAGTATCCCCCTTCATACAAAAACTTAAAATCAAAATTGTTTACACCGACAAAATAGCCGTAATGTAAAAAAGGGTCATCAAAATTTGGGAGATTGATGACTCTCTCCCGCACCGTTGGGTATTGCGCACAAAGAGTGTGGTTGGTCACGATGATTAACAGACCAGCGAGAAATAATATTTTAAAATGTCGGTTTTTTTGCACGATATATGGAAGCCACCCCAAGGGTTTGGGGGATGTCCTCTATTTCTATAAACCCATTTTTTGCTAAAATATTGTTGAAAGCTTTCCCAAATGGAAAAGCGGCAGCAGAGTCGGATAAATATCTATAGGCCGACCGGTCCTTAGAAAATAGTTTTCCCAAAGAGGGCATGATAAATCGTGTGTACAAATAGTAGAATTTTCGAATCAATATATTTTTGGGCACAGCGGTTTCTAAAATGACCAAATCTCCTCCAGGTCTTAAAACACGTAGTATTTCAGAAAGCCCTTGGTCTAAATTTTCAAAATTCCTTACACCAAAGGCAACGGTGACAGCGTCGAAGTAATTGTCATTGTAAGTGATGTTTTCGCTGTCCCCAATTTCCATTTTTATGGTTTTGTGCTGCTGCTGTTTTTTTACTTTTTCTTTGCCCAAATCCAACATTCCTTTTGAAATGTCAATACCAACTATTTCATCAGCTTTGGTTTTGAGCAGTGCCAATGCAAGGTCTCCCGTACCCGTGGCAACATCTAAAATTTTTTTAGGTCTTTCATCCATCAACATCGCAACCACGTTTTTTCTCCAACGTATGTCGATGCCACCCGAAATAATCCTGTTCATCAGGTCATATTGGGCAGAAATACCATCAAACATTTGGGTTACCTGTGTTTTCTTAGAGCTTTTTTTGTTCTGGTAGGGAAGCACTTGTTTCTTGGACATATGCAAAGATAGAACAATTCAAATCTACTCGGATTTAACGAAATCAAAAAAGACACTCCAATGTTTCCTATATTTGCATTAAGTTTTCGAACTTACATTATGAAAATAATCATTGCAGGAGCTGGAGAAGTGGGTTTTCACTTGGCAAAATTACTCTCCTACGAATCTCTTGACATCACTTTGATCGATACGCTTAAAGATCGGTTAAACTATGCCGAAGGGCATTTAGACATTAAAACCCTTAGAGGAAACGCTTCTTCTTTGGCTGTTTTAAAAGAGTCTGATACTTCAGAATCTGATTTGTTTATCGCCGTAACCGCTTCAGAGTCTGTCAATATTACCATTTGCGCGCTGGCCAAGCAATTGGGTTGTAAGCGGACCATAGCGCGTATTTCAAATACGGAATTTACCAATGCCGACCAATCCATAAGCTTTCAAGATATTGGCGTGGATGAATTAATTTCGCCTGAGGAGTTGGCCGCCGACGAAATTCAGCAATTATTAGACCAATCTGCCTTTACCAACAGCTACGAATTTGAGGAGGGAGCCTTAACAATGATTGGTACCCAGCTGGGTGCAGAGGTCCCTTTCGTAGGAAAAACAGTAAAAGAAGCCGCTTCTGTATTTCCCGATGTACATTTTATGCCTGTCGCTATTCAGCGAAAAGGTACACAGTTTACCCTGATTCCAAGAGGGGATACCCTTTTTGAAGCCGGCGATACCGTATTTTTTATCACGCTAAAAGAAGGGGTTGAAGAAATTCAAAAGCTGTCCGGAAAAAGCAATAAACCCATAAAAAACGTGATGATACTCGGAGGTAGTAAAATTGGGGTGAACACTGCAAGGGAGCTTTGTGAGAAAAAGTTCAGGGTGATACTGCTCGAACAAAATAAAATCAAGGCCATGGAAATTTGGGAGGAATTACCTGATCTAACGGTAATCCATGGTGATGGCAGAAGCTCAGAGTTGTTAGAAGAAGAATCTATTGAGTCGATGGATGCTTTTATTTCTGTAACAGAAAACTCAGAAACCAATATAATGTCTTGTTTGATGGCCAGCTCTAAAGGGGTTGAAAAAACCATAGCACTGGTTGAAAATATGGATTATTTTCATCTTTCTCAAGCCATCGGTATCGATACATTGATCAATAAAAAACTACTTACTGCAAATACTATCTTCAGATATATCAGGAGGGGTGATGTGGTTGACATGACCACCCTCAACAACCTGAACGCAGAAATTTTAGAGTTTGTGGTTCACCCACGATCTAAAGTAGCCAATCAGAAAATTAAAGACTTAGATTTTCCCAGGATGGCCAGTATTGGAGGGGTGATCAGATCGGGTGAGGGTATTATTGCACTCGGCGATTACACCATTAAGCCTGGAGATAGGGTAGTGGTGTGTGCCATGCCTCGCGCCATCAAACGAGTGGAAAGCATGTTTTTATAACCTTTACAATGCTCAGATTCAATTTTAAGGTAATTCTTCATATCATCGGAGTACTGCTGCTTTTCAATGGGGGTTTAATGCTCCTGTCGGCCCTGGTGAGTTGGCTGATGAAAGATGGGGTGACTTTTGAAATAGTACTCTCAGCTTTTATCGTCATGATCACCGGTGGTTTTATGATGCTTGTTTCCCTAAAACACGAGGCCCAAATCCAAAAAAGAGAAGGTTACCTCATTGTGAGTTTGGGATGGATATTGATGACAATTACTGGAATGACTCCCTATCTGCTAACGGACGCAATACAGGGCTTGTCCTCTGTTTTTTTTGAGACCATGTCTGGCTATACGGCTACCGGATCTACCATACTCACGGATATCGAATCATTGCCCACTGGAATTCTTTTTTGGAGGAGTATGACCCATTGGATTGGAGGAATGGGTATCATTGTTTTGGCGATTGCTATTTTACCGCTGCTCGGTATCGGGGGAATGCAGTTGTTTACTGCCGAGGCGCCAGGACCCAACAGTGATAAATTGCACCCAAGGATTACCGATACTGCCAAGCGATTGTGGCTGATCTACGTATCTTATACTTTTGCGGAGACCCTGCTTTTGTATTTGGCTGGGATGTCCCTCTTCGATGCCGTTAATCATGCGATGAGCACCATGGCTTCAGGTGGATTTTCGACCAAGAATGCCAGTCTGGCTCACTGGAACCATTTACCATGGGTACATTACATTGTCATCATTTTTATGTTTTTGGCGGGGTCAAACTTTGTGTTGAGTTACTTCGCATTTACAGGGAAATTCAAAAAGATTTTTCAAGACAATGAGTTTTTGACTTTTGCTAAGTTCATTTTTGTTTTTTCTATGATCGTTTTTGCGGTCTTGATTACCCATGTAGACCTCGATCAAGATGCTTTTGAACATCCCCAGGTTTGGGGTAAAGTGGAAAGCAGTTTGCGACATTCCTTTTTTCAGGTCATTGCCATTATCACCACTACGGGTTTTGTCACCGCAGATTTTACGGCATGGACCCCTTTTATGACGGTTTTCTTTTTCGGTTTATTTTTTCTCGGTGGTTCTGCAGGGAGCACCTCTGGGGGCATCAAGGTAGTCAGACACCTGTTGATGATCAAAAGTGGATTTTTGGAGTTTAAAAGGGCTTTGCATCCCAATGAAATAATACAATCGCGCTACAATGGAAAGGTGGTAAGCAAGGAAATAATTGGTAATATTTTAGGATTTTTTATCCTTTACATGATTTCTTTTATCGTGGGGAGCCTGGGATTTGGACTTATGGGATTAGACTTTGAAAATGCCATTGGGGTTGCAGCTTCCTCATTGGGTAATGTAGGTCCTGCTATTGGCGATTTTGGCCCAGCAAGTAATTTCAGTTCATTGCCCACATTGGGTAAATATTGGTCTTCGTTTCTAATGCTTATGGGCCGTTTAGAGTTGTTTACGGTCTTGATACTTTTTACACCATTTTTTTGGAGTAAAAATTAATAGCCGTATTTATCTTTCCATCTCGATTTTAGAAATTTTCGGATTTGATTTTCCTTCGAATTCTCCCCAGGTTCATAAAACCGATACCCTTCTATTCCCTCTGGTAAAAACTCCATGGGAATAAAATTATTTTTGTGGTCATGAGCGTATTGATAATCTTTACCGTGGTCCAATTCTTTTAAGAGTTGTGTAGGAGCATTCCTCAGGGGCAGGGGCACGCCGAGATCTCCCGTTTCTTTTACCTTGAGCTGGGCTTTATTTATGGCCGTATAGGACGCATTACTTTTTTCAGAGCTGGCCAAATACAGCGCACATTGGCTGAGGGGAATTCTCGCTTCAGGAAAGCCCAATACGTTCACCGCTTGAAATGTGCTGTTGGCCAAAACCAAGGCATTGGGGTTGGCGTTTCCAATGTCCTCCGCTGCCAAGATCAACATTCTTCGGGCGATGAATTTTACCTCCTCTCCACCTTCTATCATCCTGGCCAACCAATAAACTGCTCCGTTCGGATCACTGCCTCTAATCGATTTGATAAAAGCTGAAATAACATCGTAGTGTAAATCTCCATTTTTGTCAAATTGAACCATATGGGTCTGAACTTTACTCGATACCAAAGCATTGTCGATCTCGACGGGCTCTGCGCAGCTATTGACAACCAGTTCCAATGCTGAGAGTAATTTCCGAGCATCGCCACCCGATATTTTCAGGAGCGCATCATTTTCAAGGATTTCAATTTTTTTATTTTTAAGCTGATCGTCTTGAACGAGGGCTTTAGACAGTAAGTTTTTTAAATGATTTTGGTCCAATGGATTTAATATGTAGACCTGACAGCGAGATAACAGTGCGTTGATTACCTCAAAACTGGGGTTTTCTGTGGTAGCCCCGATCAGTGTTATACTCCCTTTTTCTACAGCTCCGAGCAGGGAGTCTTGTTGTGATTTACTGAATCGGTGAATTTCGTCAATAAACAGTATGGGACTTTTGTTGGTAAAAAGGCCACCGCTTTGTTCCGCTTTTTGTAAAATCTCTCGTATTTCTTTTACCCCAGCGTTGATGGCAGACAGTTGGTAAAAGGACCGCTCTTTTTGAGAAGCCAGCAGTCTGGCCAGGGTCGTTTTTCCTGTTCCAGGGGGACCCCACAATATCATGGAAGGCAGGTGGCCACTTTTGAGGATAGGGGTCAGACTTCCTTTTTCTCCCACTAAATGTTCCTGACCTACATAATCCTCCAGGCTTTTGGGCCGCATTCTTTCTGCCAAAGGGGTGTTCATTTTATGTAGTTTTAGGAATAATATTGTTGCCGTTGAATTTCATAGAGTAGAACACCACAGGCTACACTTACGTTCAGTGAATCCATAAGGTCGTTCATGGGCAGTTTTACCGAAGTTGTAGCCATTTGTAATAGGCTCTTTTGAATGCCTTTGTCCTCAGAACCTACAACCAGTGCCAGGCTTTCGTTTAAATCCTCCTCATAGGCTGTTTTATTCGCTTTTTCCGTAACAGCAACGCATCTGATTTGATGTGCCTGGAATAGAAAAACTGCATCCTTTAGGTGGTTTACCTTGACCAAAGGAACAGAAAAAATTCCACCAGCAGAGGTTTTAACCGTATCTGCATTGACCGGGGCAGATCCCGTTTGCGGAAGAATAACTCCACTCACCCCAACGGCTGCCGCTGTCCTGATTATTGCTCCTAAATTTCGGGCATCTGTAATGCCATCCAGCAGCAGGTAAATGGCTTTTTTATCTGCATTACTTTCGATTAATGTCTCCAACGACACAAAACTGATGGGTGCAATCCTGGCCACTGCTCCTTGGTGATTTTGATTAGAAAACCGCTCCAGCCGCTCCACCGGTACATAGCTGTGTGAAATCCCTTTTTCGCGGATTTTCTGCTCGAGGTGCTTAAACAGTTGTCCCTGCTGCCCCTTGAGCAACCAGATTTTGTCAATGGCTTTGTCTTGTTGGATGGCTTCCATAATGGCACGCAAGCCATAAATTTCTTGAGCAGTTTTCATAACTGCAATTTAGAAATTACCCAAGATAAATTGAGGTTTTTTTTTGGCGAATCAACAATTGAAAGCCAATTGGGAAAATAGAATTAACGATTGCTGTTTACACTATTGTCAATATACTCATTGGAATCAATTTCCTTTTGGGGAATTTTTAGAAAAAACTTTTTATCGTCTGGAAGAAGATTGGCGGGGCTTCCTACCCTGTGGTTTCCTGTTCTGGTGATTCCACGGCGCAATCGTTTCGCATCGAACCAACCTACACCCAGCTCACCATATAATTCCTTTCTTCTTTCCACCAAAATTTCCTCGATCAGTGCGTTTCCTGTATTGCCGCTGGCTTGTGCATTGGGATCCCGGTTTTGTTGTAATTGCAACAACAAACTTGCGGCTTCATTTTCATTCCCCAGCCGCGCCTTTGCTTCGATTTCGATCAACAGCATCTCAGCTGATCTGATGATGGGAATGTCGGCGCTAAAGGAAAACCTGAACTTTGAAGAGGCCCTCGCATAGTAATCGTTACCCTCTCCAACGCCGTAGAGGTCTACAAAAGTGTTCCTAACATCCGTTGGGCTGAACAAGGACACAAAATCCTTATTCCAAAATGCCAATCCGAAGCCATCACTTTCATTATCTGTAAAAGCGTGTGGTGCAATGTAGAAATAATTGGTTTGATCGGAACGCTGTGGCAGGGCCCAGATCCACTCACTTGCATTCATGTCATCAAAACCCTGAGCATACTCGCTTGCGTTTAAGCTGTATCCCTGTCTCGCAATGGTTGCAGCATTGGCCGCCTCTTGCCAATTTCCCATCACCTGATGAACACGGGCCAACATAGCATGGGCAACATTTCTGTTTACGTAAGATTTATTCTGTCGTGTCTCGGGAGTTGTTTGAACAGCGGTGTACAGATCCGATAGAATAAACTCGTACAAGGCACCGATGGTCGACATGGGCTTTCCTTCCAAGGCAGGTTCTTCATAGATAGGGGGAGCAGCCAAGGAGGTGTCATAGGCAAAGGTATGTTGAAACTCCATGGCCAACTGGAAGTAGTAAAAAGCGCGAAGGGCATATCCCTGACCCAGTAAGCCCTCCTTTTCATTTTCGGACAAACTACTGCTGTTTTTCACCCCATCAATATAGAGATTCAATTGATTGATCATTGAATAGGGAAATTCCCAGCTAAAGGTAGTCCTTGTATAAGTGGGTTCTCGGTTGTCGTTTTCATAGTCGAAAAGATACCATTGGAAACCCATGATAAGATCATTTCCTTTTACTTCTCGGGCGAAATACATCGAGTACAGTCCCCCAGCATCTGTTCTTTCAAACTGACTTCTACTAACTCTTAGAATCCCCGACATAAAGGCCTCTACACCTGCTTTGGATTCAAAAATAACCGATGAATTTACAGATTCTGTGGGTGCGGGTTGGTCCAGATAATCCTGCTCACAGCCCACTGTAAATACATTGCTTAAAACCAAAAGTAAACCGAATAGTTTTTTCATCTTAACTGAATTACAATTGAATATTTATACCTAAAGAAAAAGTCTTCATTTGATGTGAACGGTAGTTTGTTCTCCCAGAAATGGCTTGCTCTGGATCGATACCCTTATGAGATTGAAGGGTAAAAATATTATCTCCTTGAAAGAAAACCCTAAGTCCTTTCAGCTGGTATTTTTCCATCCAGTTTTCTTTAAAATTATACCCGATGTTGAGTCCTCTCAATCGGATGTAATCGTTCTTAAATAAAAAGCGGGTAGAAGAAGCATTGAAATCATTTTGCGAGCTCAGAAAAAGAGGAACATCGGTTTCATCACCTGGCGCTTGCCACCTTCTGCTCAAATCGGGATGGCCCGCTCTTCCAGGAGCTGAAAACCCACTCATCAGCCCAGCATATACACTGTCATAGACATAACCGCCAAAACTAAAATTGATCAAAGCATTTAAATCGAAATTTTTATAAACAACATTGGCGTTAAACCCTCCCACCATTTTTGGGAGTGAGGATTTTCCTGCGTAGTACCTTGTGGCCTCACTGTATTCCTTGGTGGTAATTCTTTCACCTGTTTTCTCTCCTTCATTGGTGGTCACGTCTTTGTACCACATTTGATATCCATCACTTGGATCTACACCCGCAGAAGCTCTGATAAAGAAATCGTATAGAGATTTTCCAACCATCCATTTCTTATCGCCTTCGATAAACTCCTCCTGAGTAAGGTCGCTGATTTCGTTTCTGTCAAATGAAAAGTTAAGTCCTAAATCGACCAAAAGATTTTCTTTTTTCAGGACCAAGCTGTTAAAAGAAAATTCCAACCCATAATTTTTTACGGCGCCAACATTGGTTTTAATAGATTCGTTACCCGTTGACAGGGCCACAGGTTTATTGTATATCAAGTCGATAGACTCTCTGTTGTAATATTCGATACTGCCCTCCAGTTTGCCCTCAAAAAATGTAAACTCTGTCCCAATATTTAAGAGCGCTGTTTTCTCCCAAGTCAGGTTGGGATCAACAAATTCTGAGGAAATTACACCGGTATTGTCCAGCTGGTTGTAGCCTGTATCAAAAACTTGTAAATAAGGGAAAAATCCAATTCCCCTGTTATTTCCAAGCTCGCCATAGGATAATTTAAGTTTCAAATAATCGATCCAGTCTGTTGTTTCAACAAAAGAAGCATTCGATAGAATCCAGGATCCCCCCAGAGAATAGAAATTTCCCCATCGGGTATCGTTGGAAAATTTGGAGGAACCGTCCCTTCTAAAAGAAAGCTCTGCAAAATAGGTGTTGTCATGGTCATAGCTAACCCTGGTGATCGCGCTCATCAGGCGCTCTTGATTGATTGCTCCTCCAACCCCTTCGGGAATTGTGCTTCCATTCAGGACTCTTACATTGGGAAGAAAACCAGTTCCTTGCGCGTCAAAAAGATTGTTTTCTCGATTGTATGATTCAAAAATAGCATCAACCTTGAAACGGTGCGCACCAAAGGAATTTGAATAATTTAAGGTCTGTATGGCATTTAGTGTGGTAGTAAAATCCCTGTCTTGGCTTACCCTACCGTTCACTGATGCGGCAGCACCAAATTCGTTGTGGGTGTATTTCGAACCATCGAAAATAAATCTTTCATATAAAATATTTGACTTAAAGTTAAGTTGGGGGAGTAAGTCAATTTTTATAAAACCATTCATGGATACATAAGTCCTGTTTTTTAGGATTTCGTTATTTAATATAGCGCCATATGCATTCTCGTTGGACAAGGCAGGCCTTACCCCGTTGACAATTTGCCCGTTGTTGTTTCCGTAGTCAAATAGCGGATTACCGTTTCCATCATTTGTTATCATGCCCTGAGCATCTCTTTTGTAAAGAGGGTAGTAACTTGGTATAGTGTATATCCATTGTATGGAGTTGGAAAATGAAGTCCCCGATTGGTTGGGTGTATTTTGTTTCGAAGTTGTGTATGACATGTTTAGCCCCGAAGAGATAAAGTCATTGACGGTAGTGTTTATATTTAGACGTGTAGCAAAGCGTTCAAAATAGGTGGATTTAATTTGCCCTTGCTCCCTCAAATAGTTACTCCCAAAATAAAAGTTAGTTTTTTCACTGCCTCCAGAAACAGAGAGCCCGTGTTGTTTTTTGTAAGCAGTTGTGTTGAGCATGACGTCTTTCCAATCTGTGCTCCAAGCAGCATCTGCGGTTAGGTTTCCTTGATTGTCAACAGGATTAGGAACACCATAGGGGTTGTAGGCCAATGCCGACACTAAATTCGATGAAGCCGCCGCTGCCGCTGCTGCAGGGCTGAGGTTGTTTTCGTACTGTTCATTGTTGCTGTAGGCTTCCCAATAGTATCTCGTATAATCATCGACTCCCAAGAGGTCATGCATGGGTGTGGCCATGGAGGAACTTCCATAAACGGTCGACAGGGAGATTTCTGTAGGCGTAGATTTTTTTCCAGATTTGGTATTTACAATAATGACCCCATTGGCGGCTCGAGAACCATATAAGGCGGTTGAAGAAGCATCTTTTAAAACCGATATTGAAGCGACTTGTTCTTGCGCGATACTGTTGAGGTCTCCATTAAAGGGGGCGCCGTCTACAATTATCAATGGCGCTGCAGAAGCGTTAATCGATCCGATTCCCCTGATCCTGATGGTTGGGTTGGTACCTGGTACTCCTCCAGTGTTTATAACATTTATCCCTGGAACACTACCTTGAATGGCTTGGGTGATGGTGGTTGCAGGTTGGGATTGAATATCACTTTCTGAAATTACGGCCACTGATCCTACAATCGATTGTTTTGATTGCGTCCCGTAGGCGACTACTACAACTTCTTCCAGCGTATTGTCGGGCTGTAGGGAAATATTGAAAGGCCCCTGGGTAGTGGCCAAAATAGTTTGTGGAGCATAGCCCACATAACTAAATTCAAGAGTTGCACCCTCCAGGACTTCAATACTGAAGTTTCCGTCAAAATCGGTGGAAACACCATTGACCGTTCCTACTTCAATCACGGTAGCTCCAGGAAGAGGCATGCCCAGTTCGTCCGTGATTATTCCACTCACATCGATGTTTTGCTGCGCCAAAATCACCATTGGCGTTAAAACGATTAAAAACAGAGTAACAAATAATTCTTTCATAAATATAGTGACAAAAAAAATACAAATATCTAAAAATCTGGATTATATACAGATTTTATAGATATAACGCAAAGGTAACAATATCCATTAAATGGTAGTGATATTGTCGGTTGGTATAATGGCAAAAAAAACCACCCCTGGGGGTGGTTCTTCAAGTTTTAATGTTTATAAAACTAATTTACATCCCACCATACTTTTGCAGTGATGTTTATTGGATTAGAGCTTACAGCCCCAAGCGATGTTGCATTATTAGTTCTTTCCGATTGTGGGTAAGGCATTTTAGTAGGAATGGAGCAAAATCTGTGGTAGTTCCGTTATTGGTTCCTTGTTCAATTACTGTGGCACCAGGCAGTGGCAAGCCATTTTCGTCAGTTACATTTCCGCTTACTGTTTTTTGTTGCGAAAATCCTATCATGGTCCCGACCATCCAAAAGATAAAAAATAGGGGGAGACAACATGAATAAATTCTTTTTATGTTCATATTAATAGTAAGATTTGGTTCGATGGTAAATTTCTTAATATTTTGTTAATCATAAATTTCACCCTATTAAGCACGGAATTATATACTTGCACAGAGCGATTAGAAAAATCAAAAATTCCATGTATTAATCAATTTTAGAGGGAGTTAGGGGTTGATACAGAAAAAACAACTCCACAATTCAGAGGAGTTTTTGTTATTTATTAATCGTGTAGGAAAAATCCTATTTTTAATGCAGTAATTGTTTTGTCAATAAACTTTTGGCATTTATTTTACTGGACATTTCGCATAAGAAACCAATAAAAAAATACCCCCAAAAGTGATAGAAAATGGGGGTAGAAATGGTCAAAATTTCTTCACTTTCCCACAGATATGATTTTTTTACAAAAAATGATAAAATTTTGCCATCTAGGGGTTTGAATAGAAAAAAATAATTTTTACATTTGCACGCCCATAAAAATGGGGTTTTTTATAAATTATATGCCAACGATAGCACAATTAGTACGAAAAGGAAGAGTCACCATTACCAAGAAGAGTAAATCGGCTGCTTTGGATTCGTGTCCTCAAAAACGTGGGGTTTGCACCCGTGTGTACACCACCACCCCTAAAAAGCCTAACTCAGCAATGCGAAAAGTTGCTAGGGTTCGATTGACCAATGGAAAAGAGGTCAATGCTTACATTCCCGGAGAAGGACACAACCTCCAAGAGCACTCGATAGTATTGGTCCGTGGCGGAAGAGTTAAGGATTTGCCGGGAGTCCGTTATCACATTGTCAGGGGCGCACTGGACACCGCTGGTGTTGAAGGTCGCCTACAACGCCGTTCTAAATACGGTGCCAAACGACCCAAAAAATAGCATAATTCCTTGAATTACTAATCATGAGAAAAAGACAAGCAAAAAAACGCCCCTTACTTCCCGATCCTAAATTCAACGACCAATTGGTCACCCGTTTTGTAAATATGTTGATGTGGGACGGAAAGAAATCAACCGCCTTCAATATTTTCTATGACGCCCTTGCCATTGTCGAGGAGCGCAACCAAGACGAAGAGAAAACACCTTTAGCACTGTGGAAAGACGCCCTCTCCAATGTAATGCCTCATGTAGAGGTTAGGAGCAGAAGGGTAGGAGGAGCTACTTTTCAGATACCCATGCAAATTCGTCCCGATAGAAAAGTATCGCTGGCCATGAAGTGGTTGATCACAGCTGCCCGTAAGAGAAATGAAAAATCGATGGCTTTGCGTTTGGCACAAGAGGTATTGGCTGCTGCAAAGGAAGAAGGTGCTGCCGTTAAGAAAAGAGTGGATACCCACAAAATGGCTGAGGCCAACAAAGCATTCTCACACTTTAGATTTTAATCAATAATGGCACGAGATTTAAAATACACTCGAAATATTGGGATTGCTGCTCACATCGATGCAGGAAAAACAACCACCACAGAAAGAATTTTGTTCTACACTGGGGTGAGTCATAAAATAGGTGAAGTTCATGACGGAGCCGCCACCATGGACTGGATGGAACAGGAGCAAGAAAGAGGAATTACCATTACCTCTGCTGCTACCACCTGTACCTGGCAGTTCCCAACTGAACAAGGACAGCCAACAGCAAATGCCAACGGCTATCACTTTAATATAATTGATACCCCTGGTCACGTAGATTTTACAGTAGAGGTAAACCGATCACTCCGAGTACTGGATGGATTGGTTTTTTTATTTTCTGCTGTTGACGGGGTAGAACCACAATCGGAAACCAACTGGCGCCTGGCCGACAACTACAAGGTTCCCCGAATTGGTTTCGTCAACAAAATGGACCGTCAAGGGTCCAATTTCCTCAACGTGTGTCAACAAGTAAAGGACATGCTAAAGTCCAATGCTGTTCCTATTGTATTGAACATCGGGGACGAGGAAGACTTTAAAGGAATTGTTGACTTGGTAAAAAACCGTGCCATTGTTTGGCACGACGATAATTTTGGATCTACTTTCGATGTAGTCGATATTCCTGAAGATTTAAAGGAAGAGGCAGAGTCCCTCCGCGGTCAGTTGATCGAAGCTGTTGCAGAATACGATGAGCAGCTATTAGAAAAATATTTTGAGGATCCGGATTCTATTTCAGAAGACGAAATCCACAATGCCCTCAGGGCGGCTACTCAGGACATGAGTATCATCCCAATGATTTGTGGATCTTCTTTTAAAAATAAAGGAGTTCAATTTTTGTTGGACGCAGTATGTCGCTACCTTCCTTCTCCTGAAGACAAGGACGCTATTGTGGGGAGTGATCCCGATACTGGAAATGAGATATCGCGAAAGCCAGAGGTAAGCGAGCCTTTCTCAGCATTGGCATTTAAGATTGCTACTGACCCATATGTAGGTCGCTTGGCTTTCTTTAGAGCCTATTCGGGTAGATTGGACGCAGGATCCTATGTGCTGAACAACCGTACAGCAAAAAAAGAACGTATTTCCCGTATTTATCAAATGCATTCCAACAAGCAAAATGCTATTGATTATATTGAAGCTGGAGATATTGGAGCAGCGGTAGGTTTTAAAGACATCAAAACCGGTGATACCCTCTCCGCTGAAAAATCACCCATCATTTTGGAAAGCATGGATTTCCCAGATCCCGTAATCGGTATTGCTGTGGAGCCCAAAACCAAAGCCGATGTGGACAAACTCGGAATGTCCTTGGCCAAGTTGGCGGAAGAAGATCCTACATTCCAGGTCAAAACCGACGAAGCTTCTGGACAAACAGTTATATCTGGAATGGGAGAACTCCATTTGGATATTATCGTTGATCGCCTCAGACGTGAGTTTAAGGTAGAAGTCAACCAAGGTCAACCGCAGGTAGAGTACAAAGAAGCCCTTACCGGCTCGGCCAATCACCGTGAAGTTTACAAAAAACAAACTGGGGGTCGTGGTAAATTTGCAGATATTGTGTTTACCCTTGAGCCCGCAGAAGAAGGCAAAGTAGGTTTAGAGTTTGTCAATGAAATAAAAGGAGGAAATATCCCTAAAGAATTCATCCCCTCTGTAGAAAAAGGATTTAGAGATTCTATGAAGAACGGACCGCTTGCCGGATTTGAGGTTGATGCGATGAAAGTCACATTGAAAGACGGATCTTTCCACCCTGTGGATTCTGATTCACTCTCCTTTGAGCTGGCGGCAAAGCTTGGATTTAAGGATTCAGCAAAAGCTGCACGAGCTGTAATTATGGAACCCATTATGAAGCTGGAGGTCTTAACCCCCGAGGAGAATATGGGAGACATTGTCGGGGATTTAAATCGCCGCCGTGGACAGGTCAATTCAATGGACGACAGGGCTGGATCCAAGGTGGTCAAAGCAGAAGTCCCTCTTGCAGAGATGTTTGGTTATGTTACCTCCTTGAGAACACTTTCTTCTGGACGTGCCACTTCCACCATGGAATTTGATCACTACGCTGAAACGCCTTCCAATATTTCTGAAGGTGTAATCGCAGCCATAAAAGGAAACAACGAATAAAGCTTTTAGAATGAGCCAAAAAATTAGAATAAAATTAAAATCTTACGACCATAACTTGGTAGACAAGTCTGCCGACAAGATCGTAAAGACCGTAAAAACAACTGGAGCTGTTGTAACGGGACCGATCCCATTACCAACGCACAAGAAAATTTTTACCGTGTTGCGATCTCCCCACGTTAACAAAAAGTCGAGAGAACAATTTAAATTAAACTCCTACAAACGCCTGATGGACATTTACAGTTCTTCATCCAAGACCATTGATGCTCTGATGAAGCTCGAATTGCCCAGCGGTGTTGAGGTAGAAATTAAAGTATAACTAAACAAATAAAAAAAAATGTCTGGGTTAATAGGAAGAAAAATCGGCATGACCAGTCTCTTTGACGAAAAAGGGAAAAACATCCCTTGTACCGTCTTGGAAGTCGGGCCATGTGTGGTTACCCAAGTCAGAACCAAAGCGGTTGACGGGTATGATGCACTTCAACTGGGTTTCGATGACAAGGCAGAAAAACGGGTTACAAATGCTGCAAAAGGGCATTTTAAGAAAGCCAATACAGCACCCAAGAAGAAGCTTGTCGAATTCCAGAATTTTGAAGAAGATCACAAATTGGGAGATACCATCACGGTAGATCATTTTAAAGAAGGGGAATTTGTAGATGTCTCTGGCACCTCCAAGGGAAAAGGTTTCCAAGGGGTGGTCAAACGACACGGTTTTGCCGGTGTCGGACAGGCTACTCACGGTCAACACAATCGTTTGAGGGCTCCAGGTTCTATCGGTGCAGCCTCCTATCCTGCTCGTGTTTTTAAAGGCATGCGCATGGCGGGGCAAATGGGTAACGAAAAGGTAAAAGTTCAAAACCTATCGGTCGTCAAAGTAGTTGCTGAAAAAAATATTTTGGTAGTAAAAGGCTGTGTTCCCGGTCATAAGAATTCATATGTAATCGTTCGGAAATAATGGAATTAGCAGTACTCAACAATAAAGGAAAAGAAACTGGAAGAAAGGTCAAATTAGACCCTTCAGTTTTTGGAGTTGATCCCAATGATCACGCCATATATCTGGATGTAAAACAACATTTGGCCAACAAGCGCCAAGGTAACCACAAAAGTAAAGAGCGTGCGGAGATCGTAGGGAGTACCCGAAAGATCAAAAAACAAAAAGGGACCGGAACCGCGCGAGCAGGGAGTATAAAGAATCCTATTTTTCGTGGTGGAGGTCGAATTTTTGGCCCCACTCCTCGCGATTACAACCAAAAGGTGAACAAAAAAGTAAAGCGATTGGCCAGGAAATCTGCTTTGAGTATCAAGGCCAAAGAGCAATCTATTTTGATCGTTGAAGACTTCCAAATGGACGCCCCCAAAACCTCCAGCTACAATGCTGTACTAAAAGCCTTGGGCTTATTGGACAAAAAATCTTTGGTGGTATTGGGTGTGCCGAATAAAAATGTATATTTGTCGTCTCGAAATTTGGCGCACTCCAAAGTTATAAGTAACTCTGAATTAAGCACTTACCACATTTCTAACGCCTCAAGTGTTGTTTTGTTTGAAAGTGCAGTTGCCGAAATTCAGACCATTTTAAATAAAGCCTAACGCAATGGATGTATTAATAAAACCGATCATTACCGAAAAAGCAACCCTGGGCAGCGAGCTCAGTAATTGCTATAGTTTTTTGGTCCATACCAGAGCCAATAAGGTAGAAATTAAAAAAGCAGTAGAGGCAGCTTACGGGGTATCTGTAGAGAAAGTGAGAACACTCAACTACGGACCTTCAAGAAAAACAAAATACACCAAAACAGGTATCCAATCCGGCAAAACTAATGCTACCAAAAAGGCGGTAGTTAAGGTTGCTGAGGGGGATACCATAGATTTTTATAGTAATCTTTAATAGCGTCTGATGTCAGTAAGAAAATTAAAACCAGTAACACCCGCGCAGCGTTTTAGAGTAGTAAATGGATTTGACGCAATTACTACTGATAAGCCGGAGAAGAGTTTACTCTCTCCGAAAAAGCGAACTGGAGGAAGAAACAACAGGGGTAAGATGACTGTTCGCCATCGTGGTGGAGGTCACAAGAAAAGATATCGTATCATCGATTTCAAACGAAACAAGTTTGACGTTGCCGCAGAGGTAAAATCTATAGAATACGATCCCAACCGTTCTGCGTTCATCGCGCTTTTGGAATACAAAGACGGAGAGAAACGTTACATCATTGCACAAAACGGTTTACAGTTGGGTCAAAAAATTTCCTCGGGTGAAAAAGCTTCCCCTGAAGTGGGTAACGCCCTTTATTTGTCCAAAATTCCCTTGGGTACGATTATCTCTTGTATCGAATTGAATCCCGGTGCAGGGGCGGTATTAGCCCGAAGTGCTGGTGCATTTGCACAGCTTATGGCAAGAGAAGGAAAACTGGCGACCATCAAACTTCCTTCTGGAGAAACCCGTACAATTCCTACTAGTTGCTTAGCAACGGTAGGCGTAGTGTCCAATTCTGATCACCAATTACTTGTATCTGGAAAGGCGGGACGCTCCCGATGGATTGGAAGAAGACCGAGGACAAGACCTGTGGCCATGAACCCTGTCGATCACCCCATGGGTGGTGGTGAAGGCCGTGCCTCTGGAGGTCACCCAAGATCTAAAAACGGAATACCTGCTAAAGGATACAGAACCCGTTCTAAGAACAAAGCGAGTAATAAATTCATTTTAGAACGTAGAAAAAAATAATCAATTATGGCCCGTTCATTAAAAAAAGGACCCTTCGTTTCGATAAGCCTTGAAAAAAAGGTTCAGAAGAATATTGAAGACAACAAAAAATCCGTGATCAAAACCTGGTCCCGTGCCTCACTGATTACACCCGATTTTGTGGGCCAAACCATTGGCGTACACAACGGTCGTCAATTTGTTCCTGTATACATAACAGAAAACATGGTAGGTCACAAACTCGGTGAATTTTCTCCCACACGTTCCTTTAGGGGGCATGCGGGTGCAAAAAATAAAGGAAATAAATAATTTACGGACATGGGAAAACGTAAAAGAGAATCTGCGGAAGCAATTAGAGAAGCTAACAAGAACTTAGCTTTTGCAAAACTGAACAACTGTCCGACTTCGCCTCGAAAAATGAGATTGGTCGCCGACCAAGTAAGAGGGGAAGAGATCAGCAAGGCTTTGGCCATACTGAAATTCAGTCCAAAAGAAGCTTCCCGAAAGCTGGAGAAACTTTTGTTGTCTGCCATTTCCAACTGGCAGGCCAAGAACGAAGAAGCCGATGTTGAAAAGGCCGCATTGTTTGTAAAAGAAATCCGAGTGGATGGTGGGAAAATGCTTAAACGCCTTCGACCAGCTCCACAAGGAAGAGCACACAGAATAAGAAAACGCTCCAACCACGTTACATTAGTATTGGGAGCAAATAATATAGAAAGTTAATATGGGACAAAAAACCAATCCTATCGGTAATCGTTTGGGAATCATCAGAGGATGGGATTCCAATTGGTATGGTGGGCGAAATTATGGAGACAAATTGGCTGAGGATGACAAAATCAGAAAGTACATCCACGCACGTTTGGCAAAAGCCAGTGTATCCAATGTGATCATCGAGCGCACCTTAAAACTGATTACTGTAACCGTTACCACCGCCCGACCGGGTATCATAATCGGTAAGGCGGGTCAGGAAGTGGACAAGCTCAAAGAAGAGTTAAAGAAGATTACCAACAAGGACATTCAAATCAACATTTTTGAAATTAAACGTCCCGAGTTGGACGCACAGTTGGTAGCGGCCAGTGTAGCCCGACAGATAGAAAGTAGAATTTCCTATCGTCGTGCCATTAAAATGGCCATTGCAGCTTCTATGAGGATGAACGCCGAAGGGATCAAAATTCAAATATCTGGACGATTGAACGGCGCTGAGATGGCACGTTCAGAATCCTATAAAGAAGGACGTATCCCATTGTCTACATTTAGAGCTGATATTGACTATGCCTTGGTGGAAGCCCATACCACTTATGGTAGAATAGGCTTAAAAGTATGGATCATGAAAGGTGAAGTCTTTGGAAAAAGAGAGCTTTCACCTTTGGTTGGAATGTCTAAAAAATCTGGAGCAGGAAACAACAAAGGAAATGCTGCAGGACGCCAACGTAGAAGAAATAATAATAACAGATAGGTAAAATGTTACAACCTAAAAGAACTAAATTTCGAAAAGCGCAAAAGGGTCGCATGAAAGGAAATTCACAAAGAGGAAACCAACTTTCCAATGGAATGTTTGGATTAAAATCTTTGGATTCTAAATTCATTACCTCGAGACAAATCGAAGCCGCCAGGATTGCCGCAACACGATACATGAAAAGAGAAGGGCAATTGTGGATCAAGATCTTTCCCGACAAACCGATTACCAAAAAGCCGTTGGAGGTAAGAATGGGAAAAGGAAAAGGAGCTCCAGAATATTTTGTAGCAGTAGTAAAGCCCGGTAGAATAATGTTTGAGGTTGCTGGTGTCCCCGCCGAGGTAGCCAAGGAAGCATTGAGATTGGCAGCACAAAAATTGCCCGTCAAAACCAAATTTATTGTGGCCAGAGATTTCGAGCCTAATACGATATAATCATGAAAACATCAGAAATAGAAAAACTATCCTTGGAGGACTTGAAAGACAAATTACAAGAACAACAAAAGCAGTTGAAAGACCTCAAGATGAATCATGCAGTTAGTCCGCTCGAAAACCCTTTACAAATCAAAGCGGTTAGAAGAACAGTGGCACGATTGTTAACCGCAATAACATCCAAGGAAAACGAAATTATCGCTCAGTGATATGGAAAATAGAAATTTAAGAAAAGAACGAATCGGAATTGTGACCAGCAACAAAATGGAAAAATCCATTGTTGTTTCTGAAGTCAAAAGGGTAAAACATCCCATGTACGGAAAGTTTGTTCTAAAGACTAAAAAATATGTTGCTCACGATGATTCAAATGATTGTAATGTAGGCGATACTGTAAAAATAATGGAGACACGTCCCATGAGCAAATCAAAATGCTGGCGTTTGGTTGAAATAATAGATAGAGCAAAATAATCATGTTACAACAAGAATCTAGATTAAAAGTAGCAGACAATACAGGAGCCAAAGAAGTTTTGGCCATTAGGGTATTGGGAGGAACCAAAAGGCGTTATGCTTCATTGGGAGACAAAATTGTGGTTTCCGTCAAAGAAGCTTCTCCATCAGGAACAGTAAAAAAGGGTCAAGTTTCCCAGGCAGTTGTGGTCCGAACGACCAAGGAGGTCCGTCGTGCAGATGGTTCCTATATCCGTTTCGACGACAATGCTTGCGTGTTGTTGAACCCCACTGGGGAGATGAGAGGAACACGGGTATTTGGTCCCGTTGCCAGAGAGCTCCGCGATAAGCAATTTATGAAAATCGTATCATTAGCACCAGAGGTGTTATAATCCATAGACATGGGAAAGATAAAAATAAAGAAAGACGACAAAATACTGGTAATCGCTGGAGAACACAAGGGCGCCGAAGGCAAAGTTGTGAAGGTGATTCGTGATAAAAACAAGGCCATCATTGAAGGTGTAAACTTGATCAAAAAACACGCCAAACCCAGTGCCCAAAACCCACAAGGAGGAATTATAGAAAAAGAAGCACCCATTCATATTTCTAACTTGTCTTTGACCACTGCCGAAGGGGAAGCCACTCGTGTAGGATTCAGAGAGGAAGATGGAAATAAGGTTCGTTTTTCTAAAAAAAATAATGAAGTAGTATAATGAGTTATCAAGCGAGACTTAAGAAAGAATTTAACGAACGTATCGTCACTGCGTTAAAAGAAGAACTTGGATATGCCAATACCATGCAAGTCCCAAAACTTCAAAAGATTGTAATTAGTCGGGGTGTAGGGGCTGCTGTTGCGGACAAGAAATTAATTGAGCATGCAGTTGACGAGTTGACCTTAATTTCTGGTCAAAAAGCCATTGCAACCATGTCTAAAAAAGATGTTGCAGCTTTCAAATTGCGAAAAGGGATGCCCATCGGGGCCAAAGTAACCCTCCGCGGTGCACGCATGTACGAATTTTTAGATCGTTTGGTGACTACCGCGCTGCCCAGAGTTAGAGACTTTCAGGGAGTAAAAGCCACTGGATTCGACGGAAGAGGAAATTATAATTTAGGAATTACCGAACAAATTATTTTTCCTGAAATAGATATAGACAAGGTAAATAAAATATCAGGTATGGACATTTCTTTTGTGACCTCTGCACAGACAGATAAAGAAGCGAAGTCCCTACTGAGTGAATTGGGGTTACCCTTTAAAAACAGTTAATCATGGCAAAAGAATCAATGAAAGCTCGTGAGAGAAAAAGAGCTAAAACAGTTGCCAAATACGCAGCAAAAAGAAAAGCTTTAAAAGAAGCTGGTGATTTTGAGGGCTTACAAAAACTCCCCAAAAATGCCTCTCCTGTAAGAATGCACAACCGTTGTAAATTAACGGGTCGCCCAAAGGGCTACATCCGTCAATTTGGAATTTCGAGGGTGACTTTCAGAGAAATGGCCAACAAAGGATTAATTCCAGGTGTAACCAAAGCCAGCTGGTAATACAATAAGAAAAAATATGTTTACAGATCCTATTGCAGATTATTTGACCCGAATTAGAAACGCCAGTGCCGCCGGCCACATGGTAGTTGATATTCCTGCGTCTAAATTGAAAAAAGAAATTACCAAAATATTATACGATCAGGGTTATGTTTTGAGTTATAAGTTCGAAGAAACAGAAAATAACCAAGGCAATATCAAAATCGCTCTGAAATACGATAAGATTACCAAAGAGCCTGTGATCAAAAAAATACAAAGAATCAGTACTCCAGGTTTGCGACAATATGCCTCTGCTGACAATTACCCCAGGGTTTTAAATGGATTAGGGATTTCAATAGTCTCTACTTCAAAGGGTGTGATGACCGGCAAGCAAGCTTCGCTTCAGCATGTTGGAGGAGAATTACTTTGCTACGTTTATTAAAAAGAAGAAAAAAGAACAAAAATGTCAAGAATAGGTAACAATCCCATTACGATCCCAGAAGGTGTCAATGTTGACATCCATGCTGATAAAATCGTGGTCAAGGGTAAAATGGGAGAATTGATTCAGGACTATGCCGTTGTCTCTTTTGAAATGGAAGACAATGTCTTAAAGGTAACCCGACCCACCGATTCAAAAGACCACCGTGCGAAACACGGTTTGTACCGTGCTTTGGTCAACAACATGATTGAAGGCGTTTCAAAAGGTTTTACCAAGGAATTGGAATTGGTAGGTGTTGGATATCGGGCCAGTAATCAAGGACAAAAACTGGATCTTTCACTAGGCTTTTCTCACAACATACTTTTCGATATTGCACCCGAGGTAAAAGTAGAGACAGTTTCGGAAAAAGGGAAAAACCCCATCGTCAAACTCAGCTCACACGACAAGCAATTGTTGGGTTATGTTGCAGCAAAAATCAGATCTTTTAGAAAACCAGAGCCTTACAAAGGAAAAGGAGTAAAATTTGTTGGAGAACAGATAAGAAGAAAAGCAGGGAAGTCTGCCTAATTAAATTATTATGGGATTAACAAAATCAGTACGAAGAAATAGGATTCACCTCAGAATCCGTAAAACCATACAGGGCACAGCATCAAAGCCCCGTTTGTCGATATACAGAAGCAATAAAGAAATTTATGCTCAGATCATCGACGATGTAAATGGAGTTACCTTGGCGGCTGCTTCTTCAAGAGATAAAGAGGTTGCTGATGCCAAAGGGGAAAACAAGATGTCCACCGCCCAATTGGTGGGGAAATTGATTGGAGAACGCGGACTCAAAGCAGGGGTAACTGCTATTGGTTTTGACAGAAGTGGCTATCTGTATCACGGTAGGGTTAAGTCCCTTGCCGATGGCGCACGTGAAGCAGGTCTAAAATTTTAAATAAGATATATGTATCAAGATTATAAAAATGTTGAATTGGTAAAACCAGCTGGATTAGATCTCAAGGATCGATTGGTTGGTGTGCAACGTGTAACCAAAGTGACCAAAGGAGGACGTGCATTTGGTTTTTCTGCAATTGTAGTTGTAGGTGACGAAAATGGCGTTGTGGGTCAAGGACTTGGAAAATCAAAAGAAGTTTCTGAGGCCATTGCCAAAGCTGTTGAAGATGCTAAGAAAAACTTGGTGAGAATTCCCATATCCAAAGGAACACTGCCCCACGAACAAAAAGGAAAATTTGGGGGTGCAAGAGTATTTTTAAAGCCAGCCTCTGAAGGTACAGGGGTAATTGCTGGTGGTGCGGTAAGGGCCGTATTAGAAGCCGTTGGTGTTCACAATGTCTTGTCGAAATCTCAAGGATCGTCCAACCCACACAACGTGGTAAAAGCGACTTTTGATGCCCTTTTACAATTGAGAAGTCCCCAGACCATCGCCCATCAAAGGGGGATAAGTTTGGAAAAAGTATTTAACGGTTAATATTAGTATCATGGCCAAGATAAAAGTTACGCAAATCAAAAGCAGTATCAAAAGAATGCAGTCCCAAAAGAGAACCCTTGAAGCATTGGGTCTTAGAGGGATTGGAAAAGAGGTTACCCACGAAGCAACCCCTAACATCCTTGGGATGATTGATAGAGTGAAACACTTGGTTAAAACCACAGAAGCATAAAGATGAGTTTAGAAAATTTAAAACCCGCAGAGGGTTCCATCCAAAGACAAGGAAAGAGACTAGGACGTGGAGAAGGCTCCGGTAAAGGAGGAACAGCTGCCAGAGGTCATAAAGGAGCTAAATCCAGATCGGGTTACTCCAAAAAAATTGGATTTGAAGGTGGACAAATGCCTTTACAGCGCCGGGTGCCCAAGTTTGGATTTAATAACATCAACCGGGTTGCCTATAAGGGAATTAATTTAGACACCCTTCAAGCATTAGTAGCCGATAAAAAAGTTAACAAACAAGTATCACTTGAAAACTGGGTCGAACTCCGTTTGGCTGGAAAAAATGAGTTGGTAAAGATACTGGGTAGGGGTAAAATAGAAGCGCCTCTCAAAGTAATTGCCCACAAATTTTCAGCTACAGCTAAAGCCGCTATTGAAGCAGCAGGAGGTGAAGCCATTACCCCATAAAAAAGAGAAATGAAAAAATTTATTGAGACCATACTAAACATTTACAATATCGAGGAACTACGAGGGCGTATCCTAACGACCCTTTCTTTGTTGTTGGTTTATCGTTTAGGGGCTCAAGTTGTCCTCCCCGGAATAGATTCTGTTCAATTAGCAGAATTGGCCAACCGCACCGATGGAGGTGGGTTGTTGGGGATTCTAAATGCCTTCACAGGAGGGGCTTTTGCAAATGCTTCTGTATTTGCATTGGGCATCATGCCCTACATCTCAGCCTCCATTGTTGTTCAGTTGATGGGAATTGCAGTGCCTTACCTGCAAAAACTTCAGAAAGAGGGTGAAAGCGGTAATAAGAAAAGAACACAAATTACGCGGTGGTTGACCATACTCATATGTGTTGTACAAGCACCAGCCTATCTATACGGACTCTCTGCACTGGGAGTACCCGATAGCGCCTTTGTTATTGGTAGAGGACCACTGTTTATGTTTTCTGCTGTCATAATTCTGGTTACAGGTACCATCTTTGCCATGTGGCTGGGAGAAAAAATAACCGATAAAGGAATCGGTAATGGTATTTCATTGTTGATAATGGTGGGTATTATTGCTAACCTTCCCTTATCGTTCACCCAAGAATTCGTATCGCGAGTATCCGAAAATAACGGTGGCCTGATGATGATTCTCATAGAATTGGTATTGTGGGTGGTCATTATATTGCTCAGTGTGCTACTGGTAATGGCGGTAAGACAAATACCTGTTCAGTATGCCCGCAGATCAGCAGCAGGTGTCAACGAAAAAAACGTTTTTGGATCCAGACAATATATTCCATTAAAATTAAACGCCTCGGGTGTGATGCCCATCATTTTTGCGCAAGCGCTGATGTTTGCGCCTGCCTATGTGGGAGGAACTTTTGGTGATTCCACGGCAGGACAGTGGTTACAGACAAATTTCTCAGATATTTTTGGTCTTTGGTACAACATATTGTTTGCAGTGTTGATTATTATTTTCACCTACTTCTACACGGCCATTACAGTGCCGACCAACAAGATGTCGGATGACTTAAAAAGAAATGGCGGCTTTGTTCCGGGAATTCGCCCTGGAAACGAAACCTCAGAATATTTAGATACAGTGATGTCGCACATCACCTTCCCCGGGTCTTTATATTTGGCAGCCATTGCGGTTTTCCCCGCAGTAGTTGTAAAGCTAATTGGTATGCAACAAGGCTGGGCCTTGTTTTATGGAGGAACCTCCCTACTGATTATGGTTGGCGTTGCCATCGATACCATACAACAAGTAAATTCTTACCTGTTGAACCGTCATTATGACGGATTGATGTCTAAAACCAGTAGAAACAGAAGAGCAGGAACAATATAATATGGCCAAGCAACCCGCAATAGAGCAAGAAGGAACCATCATCGAAGCATTGTCAAATGCCATGTTTCGTGTGGAGCTAGAGAATGGCCACGTTGTGACCGCTCATATTTCTGGCAAAATGCGATTGTATTACATCAAGTTGTTGCCTGGAGACAAAGTTAAATTAGAAATGAGTCCTTACGATTTATCAAAAGCAAGGATTACGTATAGATTTTAAACAAGAAAAATGAAAGTAAGAGCTTCCATAAAAAAACGAAGTGCAGATTGCAAAATTGTCCGTAGGAAAGGACGTTTGTATGTCATTAACAAGAAAAATCCTCGATTCAAACAAAGACAAGGTTAATTATGGCTAGAATTTCAGGAGTAGACATCCCCAAGCAAAAAAGAGGCGTTATTGCCCTTACCTATATCTATGGTATAGGAAAGTCGCGCGCCCAAGAGATATTGGCAAGTGCAAAGGTGAGTGAAGAGACCAAGGTGTCTGATTGGACCGACGACGAAACCGGAAGAATTCGAGAAGCCGTTGGTAACTTTAAAATCGAAGGTGAATTGCGCTCAGAACTTCAAATCAACATCAAGCGATTGATGGACATTGGCTGTTACAGAGGAATACGTCACAGATCTGGACTTCCTTTGAGGGGTCAGCGTACCAAGAATAACTCTCGAACGCGAAAAGGGAAAAGAAAGACGGTTGCAAACAAAAAGAAAGCCACTAAATAATAGGAATTAACTATGGCAAAAGTAACAAGTAAAAAACGTAAAGTAATTGTTGAGGCTTTTGGTGAAGCCCACATCAATGCATCGTTCAACAACATTATTATCTCACTAACCAACAACAAAGGTGAAGTCATTACTTGGTCATCGGCCGGGAAAATGGGTTTTAGAGGCTCCAAGAAAAACACTCCCTATGCTGCCCAAACGGCTGCCGAGGATGTTTCTAAAGTAGCGTTAGAGGCTGGTTTGAGAAAAGTAAAGGTGTATGTAAAAGGACCTGGTAACGGACGTGAGTCTGCCATCAGAACCCTACACAACAGTGGTATTGAAGTTACCGAAATAGTAGATGTTACCCCACTACCCCACAATGGCTGTCGCCCACCCAAAAGAAGAAGAGTATAATTATTTTAATCTGTTATCGAAGGATCAGACCTTAATTCATAACACAAAAAATCTATATGGCAAGATATACCGGTCCAAAATCAAAAATTGCAAGGAAATTCGGAGAAGCTATTTTCGGAGCTGACAAGGCTTTTGAAAAAAGAAACTATCCCCCTGGTCAACATGGGAACAATAGAAGGAGGGGAAAAAAGTCCGAATATGCAGTTCAGTTGTTGGAAAAGCAAAAAGCAAAATACACCTATGGTATTTTAGAACGTCAGTTCAGAAACATTTTTGAAAAAGCGAGCAGTAGTAAAGGAGTTACAGGTGAAGTGCTACTTCAGTTGTGCGAGTCCCGATTAGACAATGTAGTCTATCGACTGGGGATTGCTCCTTCTAGAAACGCTGCGCGTCAATTGGTTTCTCATCGTCATATTACCGTAAATGGTAAAATCGTTAACATATCATCATTTTCCCTAAATGCTGGTGATGTTGTTGGGGTTAGAGAAAAATCCAAATCTTTACAGTCCATCACTGCCTCCTTAGAGGCCAACACGTCTGTTTACGATTGGATGACATGGAACAGCGAAACTTATGAGGGTAATTTTGTAAGCATCCCTCAACGAGAGCAAATCCCAGAAAACATAAAGGAACAATTGATCGTTGAATTGTACTCTAAATAATTAAATCACAGGAAGAAAACTATGGCAATATTAAATTTCCAAAAACCCGATAAGGTAATCATGATCGACTCTTCTGAGTTCGAAGGTAAGTTTGAATTTCGACCCTTAGAACCCGGATATGGACTCACTGTTGGAAATGCATTGAGAAGAGTTTTATTATCTTCTTTGGAAGGTTTTGCAATAACTTCGGTTAAAATAGAAAATATAGAACACGAATTTTCTACCATTCCCGGCATTGTTGAAGACGTCACCGAAATCATTCTCAATCTCAAACAAGTCAGGTTTAAAAGACAAATTGAAGATTTAGAGGAAGAAAATGTCACCCTAATGATAGGAGGTCAAGATCAGCTAAAAGCAGGCGACTTCCAGCGGTTCATCTCTGGTTTTCAGGTATTAAATCCTGATTTGGTGATCTGTAATTTAGAAAAAGGGGTTCAGTTGAACATGGAAGTAACCATAGAAAAAGGTAGGGGATATGTACCGGCCGAGGAAAATAAAAAATCCAACGCTCCTTTTGGTGTAATTTCTATAGATTCTATATTTACGCCCGTCAAGAATGTAAAGTACAGCATCGAGAACTATCGTGTGGAGCAAAAAACGGATTATGAAAAATTGGTTTTTGAAATCATCACCGATGGCTCAATACATCCTAAAGATGCGCTTACAGAAGCCGCGAAAACATTGATTCATCACTTCCTATTGTTCTCCGATGAGCGCATTACACTCGAAGCTGACGAGATTGCCCAATCAGAAACTTATGATGAGGAATCGTTGCACATGCGACAGTTACTCAAGACCAAGTTGATCGACATGGATTTGTCTGTGAGAGCGCTAAACTGTTTGAAAGCTGCCGAAGTGGATACCCTCGGAGATTTGGTTTCATACAACAAAAATGACCTGATGAAATTCAGAAACTTTGGTAAAAAATCCTTGACAGAATTAGAAGAGTTGGTGGTATTGAAAGGCCTCTCTTTTGGTATGGATTTGGCCAAATACAAGTTAGACAAGGATTAGATTATTTAGACAATAAATCATGAAACACGGAAAAAAAGGCAATCACTTAGGGAGGAAAGTAGCCCATAGAAAGTCCATGTTGGCAAATATGGCCTGTTCTTTGATCGAGCACAAACGAATCAACACCACTGTTGCGAAAGCCAAAGCATTGAAACAGTTTGTAGAGCCTTTAATCACAAAATCAAAAACCGACACGACCCACAACCGACGTTTGGCGTTCAGTGCCTTAAGAAACAAATATGCTGTTTCAGAACTCTTTAGGGATGTGGCACAAAAGGTAGGGTATCGACCAGGAGGATATACACGCGTTATCAAAATGGGAAATCGCTTGGGAGACAATGCCGATATGGCCATGATCGAACTGGTGGATTTCAATACGGTTTACAACGCGGACAAAGCTGAGGCGAAAAAGACGACCAGAAGAAGTAGGTCCAGGAAAAAATCAGGCAGTGCAGCAACGCCAGAGGCACAAGCTGAAACGCCAGCTGCAGAGGTTGCTGAAACAGCTGCTGCGCCGGCGCCAGAAGCATCTCAACCTGAAGAAAAAAAATCCGAAGAACAAACGGATGACAAATCTTCTAAAACCGATAAAAAGAAGGATGCCTAAACAACAATATTGTTGATAATTTAAGATTATAATAAAGGATAAGCTTTTTAGTTTATCCTTTTTTTTATGTTAATTTGTGATTAGATATGACTTATAAAACCAGGAGAAAAGCACTATTATTATTGGCCGATGGTACCAAGTTTTTTGGAAAAGCAGTAGGCGCTGAAGGTACCCGTTTTGGTGAAATATGTTTTAACACCGGAATGACTGGCTATCAAGAAATTTTTACTGACCCATCCTACTTCGGTCAGCTAATGGTAACCACCAACGCACACATTGGAAATTATGGGGTTCAAATAGATGAGGCACAGTCCGATGGGATCAAAATAGCTGGATTGATTTGTAAGAATTTCAGCTATGACTATTCCAGACCTGCAGCCGATATTTCTTTGGAACAATACTTGAATGACAATGATCTTTTTGCGATTTCGGACGTCGATACCCGCGCTTTGGTCAATTACATTCGAGAAAACGGCGCCATGAACGCAGTGATTACCACTGATGTGGATAATGAAGCTGCATTGCGCGCTGAATTGGCAGCATTGCCCAGTATGGAAGGGTTGGAGTTGGCCTCGAAGGTTTCTACCCAAACGTCCTATTTCTATGGGAGTCCCGATGCTCCTTTCAAGGTGGCAGCCTTGGATTTGGGTATTAAGACCAATATCCTCAGGCATTTGTCTGATCGAGGGATGTACATCAAAGTTTTCCCTTTCGATACCCCCTTCGAAGAAATGCAAGCTTGGGAGCCCGATGGATTTTTTATTTCCAACGGACCCGGAGATCCCGATCCACTGCACCAGGCGCAAGCCCTCGCTAAAGAAATCATCAAAAATGACCTGCCCCTTTTTGGAATATGTTTGGGCCACCAGATCATTGCTCTGGCCAATGGTATTCCTACCTATAAAATGTTTAACGGCCACCGTGGTATCAACCACCCGGTCTTGAATCTGATCACTGGAAAGGGAGAAATCACCTCTCAAAACCACGGATTTGCTGTGGACAAGCAAGCGGCTGAGGCGCACAAAGATATTGTGATCAGTCACCTTCACCTAAACGACCAGACGGTTGCTGGACTTCGTATGAAAAACAAAAATTGTTTTTCAGTGCAGTACCATCCCGAGGCAGGCCCAGGTCCAAATGATACCATCTATTTATTTGATGAATTTTACGAAAACATCAAAAGTCATACCCAAAAAACACAACCCATTTAATTTAAACACGAATGAGTGTAATTATTGAGATTCACGCAAGACAGATTTTTGATTCCAGAGGCAACCCCACTGTTGAGGTGGATGTAATAACCGAAACGGGTACACTGGGCCGTGCTGCTGTTCCATCAGGCGCTTCCACCGGAGAACACGAAGCGGTGGAGTTGAGGGACGGAGGGAAATCCTATATGGGGAAAGGCGTTTCTCAGGCCGTTAAAAATGTAAACGAGATACTGGCACCAGAACTGATTGGTACCAATGTTTTTGATCAGAAAAAAATCGATGCCAGTATGATAGAACTGGACGGCACACCCAACAAATCCAAGTTGGGTGCCAATGCCATCCTGGGTATTTCTTTGGCCGTTGCCAAAGCTGCTGCCAATGAGATGGGATTGCCCTTGTATCGTTATGTGGGGGGCGTTAGTGCCCACACCCTTCCTGTTCCCATGATGAATATCATCAACGGTGGGTCGCATTCCGATGCTCCCATTGCTTTTCAAGAGTTTATGGTGATGCCCATTGGTGCGGAGAGTTTTACCCACGCCATGCAGATGGGATCAGAAATTTTCCACCACCTTAAAAAAGTACTTCACAGTAGGGGTTTAAGCACTGCTGTTGGCGATGAGGGAGGTTTTGCTCCTGTATTGGACGGCACGGAAGACGCCTTGGAAACCATTTTAAAAGCCATAGACAATGCGGGTTACAAAGCGGGAGAGGAAGTGAAAATCGCCCTGGATTGTGCGGCGGCAGAATTCTATGAAAACGGCGTTTATGATTACACAAAATTTGAGGGCGATAAAGGTGTAAAAAGAACCTCCGAAGAACAGGCCCAATACCTGGCGGATCTCTCTGAAAAATATCCCATTATCTCCATCGAAGATGGTATGGACGAAAACGACTGGGAGGGTTGGAAACGCCTGACCGAAAAAGCAGGTGACCGAGTTCAATTGGTTGGAGATGATCTTTTTGTAACCAACGTCACCCGACTGTCCAGAGGTATAGAAGAGGGGATTGCCAATTCTATACTGATCAAAGTAAATCAAATCGGGACTTTATCCGAAACCATTGCCGCCGTGGAAATGGCGCACAGGGCCGGATATACTTCCGTGATGTCCCACCGATCGGGAGAAACCGAAGACAACACCATTGCTGATCTCGCTGTAGCGCTAAACACGGGACAAATAAAAACGGGTTCTGCCTCCAGAAGCGATCGTATGGCAAAATACAATCAGCTGCTCAGAATTGAAGAGGAATTGGAAGATGTAGCGCTTTATCCACAGGAGAAGGCTTTCAATATCCAGTAATAAAATTTCGTGGAGCCCCAACTCCGCACTGGTTACAGTTGTTTTTTGACGCTTAATTGTTTATTTTTGCTCGAATTTAATACTATCTATGTCAGACCAAATTGATCTTATTTACAAAGGAAAAAGTTATAAATTTCCGTTGGTGGAAGGTTCTGAAAACGAAGCAGCCATTGACATTAAAAGCCTTAGAGCCCAAACAGGTTTAATCACCTTGGATCCGGGTTTTAAAAATACAGGTTCCTGTACCAGTGACATCACTTTTCTCGATGGAGAGGAAGGGGTACTGCGCTATCGAGGATACGCCATTGAGGATTTGGCGAATAATCATTCCTTTATTGAAGTAGCCTATCTCCTGATTTTCGGGGATTTGCCCACTGCTGACCAATTGGAGGGTTTTGAAAATGAGATCCGTGATTACGCTTTGGTAGATGAAGATTTTAAAATTATATTAAAAAGTTTTCCCAAGTCTGCCCACCCTATGGGTATTTTATCTTCCCTGACCTCCGCTTTGATTGCTTTTAACCCTTCTTCTGTTGACATCAATTCAGAAAAAGAATTTCACGAAGCCATCATCATGCTTTTAGCAAAATTTCCTGTTTTGGCCTCTTGGACACACAGGAAGATGAAAGGCCTCCCGCTCAATTATCCCAACTACGAGCTGTCCTATACCGATAACTTGGCGTACATGATGTTCAGAATGCCCAACAAGGCCTTTAATCCAAGTCCAACTCTGGTAAGCGCTTTGAATAAGCTATTGATCCTTCATGCCGATCACGAACAAAACTGTTCTACCTCTACGGTACGGATGGTGGGTTCTTCTCATGCCGGTTTGTTTCCTTCTATCGCCTCAGGGATTTCTGCTTTATGGGGACCCCTCCACGGTGGTGCCAACCAAGCAGTTATTGAAATGCTGGAAGAAATAAGATTGGATGGTGGCGACACTAAAAAATTCATGGCCAAGGCCAAAGATAAAAATGACCCTTTCCGACTCATGGGCTTCGGTCATCGCGTTTATAAAAATTTCGACCCACGGGCCAAGATCATCAAAAAAGCAGCCGATGAGGTACTCTCCGAATTGGGTATCGACGATCCCGTTTTGGACATTGCCAAGCGTTTGGAAAAAGAGGCTTTAGAAGATCCTTATTTTGTGGATAGAAAATTATACCCCAATGTGGATTTCTATTCCGGTATCATCTACCGAGCTTTGGGTATCCCCACAGAAATGTTTACGGTGATGTTTGCCATCGGACGTTTACCGGGTTGGATTGCGCAGTGGAAAGAAATGCGTTTTAACAAAGAACCCATTGGACGCCCCAGACAAGTATATACTGGACATCCCCACCGGAAAATATAATTCCCTACAGGTCTTCGATTCCTGGGAGTTGGTTGTTGGCTTTTTCAGCACTGATTTTTGAGAAAAATTTAAAGGTCGCTTTGGTATCTGCGACCACTTTTACAAACTGCTTGTCTTTGTAGACAGAATATTCCTGTGCTTTTCCCTTGTACAATGTCAATTTATAATAGGGTATTACCAGTGCGTAGGTCTCCAAAAGACTTCTAAATCTCAGGATTATTCCCTGGGGACGTAGCTCAATATTACAGGTATTGCGGTTGTTGTCCAATACCAATAAATTGTGAATCTCTATAGAGGTTTGGCTGATGATGAGCTTTGAGGAGCCCACCCCGCCTTTGGCCCACCGCTCTTTTAGTGTAAAAGGTTTTCCCACCGCGGTGTCAATCTTTTCTTTGATCTTGGGATCGTTATAGGAGACGTTTAATAGCATTTGGTTCAAAGATAAGTGATTCTGTAAAGATGGTATGGATTTAGAACAATTTGATTATGGTTCATTTAACACATATCAATCAAAATTATAATGATTAAATCTTAATTACGAGACTTACAGTATTTTAATTCAAATTTAGTTTAGAATCATACAAGTGAAAAGGGGAAATTTTATTTTATAACTACTTGAAATATATGCATTTAATTTATTTTTCAATGTAATTTGATTAAACTTAATTTTAT
>JAKMDI010000001.1 GCA_022428005.1 Flavobacteriaceae bacterium | reverse complement strand
TAAATATACTAAATAGTTTATATCAATATTAATTTTTTTTTTAAACTTTTTTAAGGGATTCTTTCAAAAAAAAGTGGATAAAATGATAATTGTTAAAAATAAAGTAACTCAAATAAGTATATATTCTAAAAAAATAAGTAAAGTGATTACCAATATTCATTTATCACTTTTGTAATCTCGGGTCCATCTGTGGCCCGATCACCTGTTTCTGTCCTTAAGAAAATAAGATCCATTTTTAGTTGATCAATAATCGATTGATAGTCTAGATTTTTATACTCATTTTTAAGCTCATTGGGATCGTTTTTCAAATCATAGAATTCCCAAGCGGGTTTGGACGCTTTGTCGGTGTAGGTGCCCTTGAGTCCCAATGACAATCCGTAATAAAAAATCAACTTATAACGCTGGGTTCGAATTCCAAAATGTGCAGGACGATTGAGGGCATGGGCATAGTATCGGTAGTACATTTTGTCCCTCCACTGGGTCGGGGTTTCTGAATAAAGGTTTTTTCGAAAGCTTTTACCTTGAAAACTTTCGTGCTGTGGAATCCCAGCATAATCCAACATCAGCGCGGGAAAGTCTATGTTTAAAATCATGTCTTTATTTCTTTTACCCGCAGGGATTTCCTGAGGATAACGGATCACAAAGGGCATGCGGGCGGATTCCTCCAAAAACATACGTTTGTCAAACATTCCATGCTCCCCGAGAAAATACCCCTGATCGGAGGTGTATATAATTACGGTATTGTCGGTTAGACCTTTAGCATCCAAATAGCGCAACATTTTACCGATATTATCGTCAATGGCAGCGGCTGATCTCAAAAAATCCTTGACCAGTTTTTGGTAGGTCTTTTTTCGAATTTGAATTTCATTTAATCCTTCGGTGTCAAAAGGAAGCCCGGGATAGCGACCGCTCTTTTCTCGGGTTGCATTTGTCCAGCGCGCTGCTAAAATTTCTAATATTTGTCCTTCAAAACTGCGTCCGGAGGTGGCTGGATCAAAGTCCAGCAGAGAGACAGGCTCTGGTAAAGTGTCGTTTTCAAAGAGATTATTAAACCGCTCGGGGTAATCGAATGGCTCATGGGTAGCTTTGAAATGCGTCATCAACATAAAGGGCTTTTTTTTATCCCTTTGGTCGAGCCATTTTAGAGATTCGTCCATAATTATATCGGCGGAAAAACCGTTGTACTCCTTACCTCCCTTGTTGCCGTCTTGCCAATTTTCCTGGCTTTTCAGTTTGGGGTTGTGGTATTGTCCCTGGCCGGGTAAAACATTAAAATAATCAAAACCTGAAGGTTTTTTCTTCAAATGCCACTTGCCCACCAATGCCGTTTGATATCCCGAATTCTGAATGAGCTTGGCTACATTTTGTTGGTCTGGATGAAGTACGTCACTGAGGGTGTAGACCTGGTTCTTATGACTGTACTGGCCGGTGAGAATAGAGGCACGACTGGGAACACAAATGGAATTTGTACAAAAAGCATTTTCCAAAACAGTCCCTTCCGAAGCCAAACGCTTTATGTTTTGGTTGATGGCATAGTCTTTCAATGCACCGCCATAGATACCCCATGCCTGGCTGGTGTGGTCGTCGGACATGACAAAAATGATGTTTGGCCTGGTGTCCTCGTTTTTGGGTGCAGGGCTTTTACAAGCCAAAAAAACAAATGGTAACAGAAAAACGTATTTGCTGCAAAATTTCATAATAAGTTTCCTACTATTTTTACTTACATTTGCGTGTACGCACACACACTATTAACTAACACTAATAAATATGAGAACCAAATTTAATTTTTTTAAACTGATGTCAACCTCAATGCTGACATTATTTTTCTGCTCCCTTTCTTTTTCACAATCAGACTGGAAGCCTCTTTTCAATGGAAAAGATTTCTCGAATTGGGAGAAAAAAAATGGAGAAGCTGAATATCATATTGCCGATGGAGCCATTGTTGGAACTTCAAGAACCGGTACGCCAAATACTTTTTTGTGCACCAAAAAAATGTACAGCGATTTTATTTTAGAATTAGAAGTTATGGTCGCACCAGGGCTAAATTCTGGAATTCAGTTCCGGTCAAATTCCATTAAAGAATACAGAAATGGAAGGGTACATGGTTATCAATCAGAATTGGATACCAGCAAAAGGGCTTGGACCGGTGGTATCTATGACGAAGCGCGAAGAGGATGGCTTTATCCACTGACCATTAATCCAAAAGGAAGCGCTGCTTTTAATAACGGAGCTTGGAATAAAGTGAGAATTGAAGCGGTAGGAAATACCATTAAAACTTTTATCAATGGCATTCAGTGTGCTAACCTGGTGGATGAGATGACCTCGGAAGGCTTTATTGCCCTTCAAGTTCACTCCATTAGAGACAAGGCACAAGAAGGAAAAACCATTCATTGGAAAAATATAATGGTGGTAACCGAAAACTTGGAGAAATACCAAACTGCCAGCCAGCCTCATGCAAAGCAAGTGAGTTTTTTGGACAATGAGCTGACCCAACACGAGCAAAGAAAAGGATGGAGATTGCTTTGGGATGGCAAGTCAACCCGTGGATGGAAAGGTGCAAAATCCGATGCATTTCCAGAAAATGGAATTGAAATGGTCGATGGAAAGATTCACTTTCTAAAGCATCAAAACTCGGCTAATTATAAAAGATCAGGAGACATCGTGACCCAAGAAAAATTCGATAATTTCGAGTTGGAAGTAGATTTTATGTTCCAAGATGGCGGCAATAGCGGAATTAAATATTTTGTTGATGCCCTAACCGAGGGAGACGGCAGTACCATCGGTTTTGAATACCAGGTATTGGATAAAAATCATCCAGATCATTCTAAAGGAGTTGAAGGCAACAGAACTATAGGTTCTCTTTACGACCTTATAGCTGCTGAAAATTTATCAGAAAAGAGTCGTGGCAATATCAGGGCCAATGGTCCTGGGAGATGGAACAGGGCAAGAATCATTGTAAATGGTGGACATGTTGAGCACTGGATCAATAACATTAAAGTGGTTGAATACAATCGCTTTTCTCAAAGCATGAAAAACCTTATTAAGAAAAGTAAATACAACAAACACAAGGGCTATGGCGTAGGTGCAAACGGAAGAATTCTATTGCAAGATCACAGTCCGGGCGATGTTTGGTTTAAAAATGTAAAAATTCGTGAATTTTAGAGTTTTACTTTCTTTAGTTTCACTAATTTCTATTAGCTGTAAAGAAGTTCCAAATCCGAAAAACCTGCCCAATGTAATCGTCATATTGGTCGATGACATGGGTTTTTCGGATTTGGGCTCTTATGGCAGTGAAGTAGCGACCCCAAACTTGGATCTTTTGGCATTCGAAGGGGTACGTTTTACCAATGCCTACAACACTTCAAAATGCTTTCCCTCCCGTGCAGCGCTCATCACTGGTCTTTATTCCCAGCAAACGGGCTACCACCAAAGCTTTCGCCAGCCCATGCGCAATGCCATCACCTTGGGAGAATTGTTTCAATCGCAAGGATATACTACCCTATGGTCAGGCAAACACCACAGCACTGAAAACCCCATAAATCGGGGTTTTAACCATTACAGTGGATTGCTGGATGGGGCCTCCAATCACTTTAACCCAGGGCTGCAGCGCGATGGAGAAGGGCAACCCGCACAAAAGGGCTTAAAAAACAATCCCACGACTTACAGAAACTGGGTCATCGAAGGAGAAGTTTTTAATCCTTATACCCCAACATCAAAAGATTTTTACTCTACGGATGTTTTCACGGACTACGCCCTCCAATGGATGGACGAAATGGCTGCTGACACTCCTTTTTTTCTGTACCTCTCCTACACCGCTCCCCATGACCCACTTATGGCTTGGCCAGATGACATTGAAAAATACAAAAATCGTTATGAAGTAGGATACGAAGCCATCCGTCAAGAACGATACCAAAAACAAAAAAAACTGGGAATCATTGCCGAAAATACTTCTTTGTCAAAACCAGAATACCAACCGTGGAAGGCGCTATCTGATTCTGAAAAAAAGGATGAAATCAGAACCATGGCCGTGTATGCTGCAATGATAGACCGCTTGGATCAAAATATTGGCAGGTTGATCAAGACCTTGAAGGATCAGGGCAAACTCAACAATACCCTTATTCTTTTTACCTCTGATAATGGGGGGTCGAGTGAAGTGGTCAACATTTCTGGAGGGACGGGTGCCATTGGCAGTCTTACCAACTGGAAGTCTTTGGGTAAAAATTGGGCCAATGTGAGTAACACGCCATACCGTGAGTACAAGAACTGGAGCCATGAAGGTGGGATCAAAACCCCGCTAATTGCCTATTGGCCTGATAAAATCAAAAACAAAGGAAGTATTGTTCACAAACCAGTTCACCTGATTGATTTCATGCCCACCTTGCAAGAAGTTATTGGCGCGGCATATCCTAAAAATTTTAATGGAGAAAGTATCCTTCCGGGTCCAGGTCAGAGTTTTTTGTCGCAAATGTTAGGAAAAGGATCTCAGGAGCGAGATGGACCGATTTTTTGGGAGTGGCGCCATGGTAAAGCCATACGAGAGGGAGATTGGAAATTGGTAGCCCATCGTGATGTCTGGGAACTCTACAATCTCAAAAATGATCCCGTTGAGGAAATTAATCTCATTGATCGAGAGCCTGAAAAAGCAGCTGCATTAGAAAAACAATACACTGCTTGGGCCCAACAATTCTCTAATTAAAAAAACTAATATTCTGATGGTGATCAAGTTTTTAAAAATCCCCAGTCTATTTTTCATTCTGAGCTTGTCTGTGTTTCTCAGTTGTGGTGAAGAATCTAAAACGGTTAAAAAACGCCCAAATATTTTGTGGATTTCCGTGGAAGATATCAGTCCAGACTTGGGTTGTTACGGTGATCCCATTGCCCACACCCCAACATTGGACAAACTGGCATCAAATGGATTTATGTACACCAATGCAATTGCCAATGCTCCGGTTTGTGCTCCAGCCAGAAATGCGATCATCACAGGTATGTATCCTTCCTCTTTGGGAACACTTCACATGCGGTCTTTCTCTAATGCTATGAAAACATCTGGTCGAATTCCAGAAGAAATACAATTGTACCCTGAGGTGCTGAGGAGAGCAGGGTATTACTGTACAAATAATGTGAAGGAAGATTATAATTTTGATTTAAAAAGGGACATTTGGGATGCTTCGAGCAATCAATCACACTGGAAAAATAGACCTGACAAAACCACTCCTTTTTTCTCAGTTTTTAACCTGACCCTGACCCACGAAAGCTGTATCAACAACTTGGAAAAGCACCAAAGGCTCACCGAAGACCTTCCCTCCGAACTGAGAACAGACCCCAAAAGCATTGACGTCCCCCCCTACTATCCCGATACAGCTGAGGTGAGAACTCTTTTGGCAAGACATTACGACAATATTGCACAAATGGACCGTGTGGTAGAAAAGCTTCTTATGGAGTTGGAAGATGCCGGAGAAAAGGAAAACACCATCGTGTTTTTTTATTCCGATCACGGCACTGGACTCCCCCGTCACAAACGGTGGCTATTTGACACCGGGGTTAAAGTTCCTTTTATTGTATACATTCCAGAGGCTTACCAATCCCTTTATCCAGCTGCTCCTGGAAGTACGGTTGACGAATTGATCAGCTTTATAGATTTGGCCCCTACGGTAATTGATTTGGCAGGAGCTGACATTCCAGAAAATATGCAGGGAAAAGTTTTCTTGGGGAAAAACAAAGAAGAAAATCCCTATGTATACATTGCACGTGGCAGGATGGATGAACGCTATGACATGCAACGAGGGGTCCGCAGTAAACAGTTTAAATACCTCCGCTACTACGAGCCCAACAAACCGTTTATGCAATTTATGAATACCCCAGAGGGAGGCCCTTTGATGACGGAAATAAGAAAGGCCGAAAAAAAGGGAAACTTAAACGACGCTGGTTGGCAAATGGTCGCAAAAACAAAACCCACAGAATCACTATTTGACTTGGTCAATGATCCATTGGAGCTAAATGATCTTGCGCGCGATCCGAAAATGAAAGATACCTTGCAAAAAATGAGGGCGGTCCACGACCGATGGATGTTGGACATCATGGATGTTGGACTCTTGCCAGAGCCCATCATGAGGACTTGGGAAACAGATAATGATCAGCCCATTTACAATTGGATCCGGTCACAGGAGAATTTCTATGATGAACTGCTGATGATGTCCTCAACTGAAGATGAAAATATTTTGTATAGAGGATTGAATCATGATAACGAAGCCGTTCGGTATTGGGCAGGTCAGGGGCTCTATAACTTAAAGACTAAGGTGAAGCCAGCTACCTTAAAACAGTTGAAAAAAACTTTAGACGACACAGTTATAAATGTGAGTATAAGCGCTGCAAGAGCGTTATTGCGACAAGGGGATTCTTCAAAAGAAGTCATTAAAATTTTAGCCGAGGGGCTTGAAGCCGAAAATGAATGGACTCGGCTGCAAACCGCTCTGGTTTTGGACGATTTTGAGACTGCGCTAAAACAACTCGTCCCAGCAGCAAAGAAAAGTATCAAACAAGATTACAACAAATATGTAGTCAGGGTGCTTAACAGAGGGCTTAACAAATTATATGGTACCTCTAATACGGTGAAATAAGATACACCTTCATCAATTTAAAATGTTGTAAAGGTTTTAATATTCAAAAAATATTTTATTTTTGATAATAAGTTCGTGTGCGCACACAATTTCAAACTAATAATAAAGATTTAATCAATGGATTTAAACAGAAGAAAATTTATCAAGGATGCATCACTTGTTTCCGCTGGGGTTATCGCAGGGGTAGGCAGTGTTAGTGCTGCCAGTACTGCTATGAGTGCTCAGAGTTACAGAAAAATTATTGGTGCCAATGACCGACTGAATGTCGGAATTGTAGGGTTCTCCGGGAGGGCAAAAGGATCCTTAATCCCCGCTTTTCAGGGTCATTCCAAAGCACAAAATTGTGAAATAATAGGTGTCTCTGACATCTGGAACCGCAGAAGAGATGAGGGGAAGGCTTTCTTAGAAGAGAAGACTGGAAATAAAATCAAAACATGGCGTAACAATGAGGAAATGTATGACAAAAACGAAATTGATGCTGTCATCATCTCCACTGCTGATTTCCAACACGCCCTTCACACGGTAGAAGCTGCAGAAGCTAAAAAAGACGTTTACGTTGAAAAGCCATTTGCAGAAACCATGGAAGACGCAAGATTGGGTAAAAAAGCAGCTAACGATGCAGGGATTATACTTCAGGTAGGTTCGCAGCGAAGAAGTGGAAAAAATTACCACGCTGCAGACAAATACGTTAAATCTGGAGCCTTTGGTGATATTGTTATGGTTGAGATGTCGTGGAATGTAAATCAACCTGGACGTTGGAGGGTATATCCTAACAAAGTTAGCGACATCAAAGAATCTGATGTCGATTGGAAAAGATATCTGATGAACCGTCCATACCACGAATGGGATCCAAGAAAATATTTAGAATACCGACTATTCTGGCCTTTCTCCTCTGGAATTCCTGGACAATGGATGGCCCACCAAATTGATACAGTACATTGGTTCACTGGATTGGATCACCCGAGAAGTGTAGCTGCTAATGGAGGAATTTATTTGTGGAAAGACGGAAGGTCTAACTTTGATACCATGACTGCAGTGTTCGATTACGGACCCACCAACGACGCCAATAAAGGATTCCAAGTAGTTTACTCCTCTCGCTTTACAAACTCTGCGGGTGGAACAAAAGAAATCTACTACTCCAACGGAGGTGAACTGAACATGAAAACCAACAAAGTAACCCCTAATGGTGGGCTTACTGAACGTTATTCCAAGGCCATGGACATGAAATCCAACCAATTGGATGAGTTTTCATTATCTGATATCAAAACTAAAGTAGTTACTTCAGCCAACACTGGTGTGGACAATATGACTTCCAATCACATGCTGAACTGGTTAGAGTGTATTCGATCTAGAGAAAAAACTAACGCACCTGTAGAAGCTGGATACAACCATTCCATCGCAAATATTATGACCACTGCCTCCATGAGAACTGGACTTAAAGCCACCTTTGACGAAGTAAATCAGGAAGTATTGGCCGGTGGAAAAGTATTTAAATACTAACTTTTGAATGATGATTAGAGCTTTTTTTTTAATGAGCAGCCTAATGGTATTCATGAGTTCTTGTGAAGGACAACCCAAGGCTACCGAAGCAGAATCCGCTTCGGTAGTTTTTGTTGAAGACGCTGCTAACCAAAAGATTGATGTAAAACTTAATGGTTCATTATTTACCAGTTACCATTATCAATCTTCACTTCCAAAACCAGTATTATTTCCTTTGGTAACTGCGAGTGGAAAGACGTTAACCAGAGGATTTCCTATAGATCCACAACCTGGAGAACGCGTCGATCACCCACACCATATGGGACATTGGTTTAACTATGGAGATGTCAATGGACTTGATTTTTGGAACAATTCAGATGCCATACCCGAGGAGCGACTCGAAAACTACGGTAAGATCGTTCACAGCGAAATTGTGAAAGTCGATTCTGATAATGGAAGTTTGAGCACAAAAAGCAGTTGGCAAAATTCGGCTGGAGAGCCCTTACTTGACGAAGCCACCGTTTTTAAATTTTCCCAAGAAGGAAATACCAGAATCGTAGACCGTTTTACAACGCTTACAGCACTTCAGGACGTTTCATTCAAGGACAATAAAGAAGGTGTTTTTGGTGTTCGAGTTACCCGCGCCATGGAGTTACCCGCCAAAAAACCAGCAATTTTTGTTGATGCCCAAGGCATTCCCACAGAAGTAAAGGTTTTGGACAACACCGGCGTCAATGGAAATTACTTGAGCAGCGAAGGCCTTGAAGGAAACGATGTTTGGGGAACCCGAGCTGAATGGGTAAAGCTTTACAGTACCATAGATGAGGAACCCGTTTCTATCACCATACTGGACAATCCCAACAATGTAGGCTATCCTACTTATTGGCATGCGAGAGACTATGGTCTTTTCTCCGCAAATCCATTGGGTCAAGAGGTTTTTTCTAAAGGCAAGGAAGCTTTAAATTTTGCTTTAGAAAGCGGTGCATCTGTAACCTTCCACTACAGAATGTTGGTCCACAATGGTTCAGTACTCAATGCGGAAGACATCAGCGAGTTCTCTTTAGTTGATACCAAATACAAGAATTACTTTGACGGTTCTGATCTTTCTCAATGGGAGATTAAAACTAGAAGAGGAGAAGCTGAGGGTGTTGTAGTAAATGAGATTGATACTGCCGATAACATCTGGTGGTCCGTTGAGGACAATTTGTTGAAAGTGAAAAATGGACCTGATGAAAAAGGTTCTACGCTTTGGACAAAAGATTCGTTCGATAATTTTAGAGTTCGTCTTGAATTCAAATTTATCAGTGGAAACATAGACTCTGGAGTTTTTATGAGAGGAAGTGATCAGTTAAATCCTCAAATTCAAATTGGTGTATCAGGTTCATTAAAAAGAGACATGACTTGTTCACCCTATGTGCCGAAAAAAGGATATCCACAAGAGGCGACCAAAGTTAAATCACTTCTTAAAATGGATGATTGGAACAATATGGTTGCTGAAGCCGTAGGTAACCGATACAGGGTATGGCTCAATGGAGACCATGTAATGGATTACATTTTGGAGGATGCCAATTTAAAGGGACCTGTAGGGATTCAGCTTCACAGCAACAGACAGATGGAAATTTGGTATAAATCAATCGACATAGCAAGTTTCTAAGAGCCCTACATAACTATTTAAAGCAGTACCGCCATCTTTATTTTAAAAAATTCAGTTGGCGGTACTTTTTTTAAATTATATTTAAGAATGAAAAAAATCAACCTATCTATTGTTATCATTTTATCTTTTGTTAACCTCGGCTACAGCCAAGATGGACAAGCAGCGTTAGATGAAATTATTAAAGCTTGGGCAGCTCCAAATGAATTTCCCGACCATGTGATATTGAGTGCTTCTGAAGATCCTGCCCACGCCATTGGTATTAATTGGAGGACCCATGTGGAAAACACGGCAGGATATGTTGAAATTGCCAAAGCTGGTCCCGGTCCAGACTTCAAAAATAGCAGTGAAAAAATCCCTGCCAAAAGAGTGGTGATCAACTCATCAGAGGCAACCAAAGATGGTTTTGCGGCTTCTTTTTTTGAAGTGCAGTTGGATCAATTGATCCCAAACACACTCTATGCTTACAGGGTAGGAAATGATGATTTTAAAAGTGAGTGGCACCAATTTTCAACAGCCAAAGAAACACCCTCTCCCTTGTCTTTCCTATACGTTGGCGATGCTCAAAACTACATATTAGAACTGTGGTCTAGGGTGATAAGGAATGCTTACAAAAAAGCCCCAGAGGCTGATTTTTTTATTCATGCCGGAGATTTGGTCAATGCGGCGCATGACGAAAGCGAATGGAATGAATGGTTTGCTGCGGGCAGCTTTATTCACGGTGAAATCCCTGCCGTTGCGGTACCGGGAAATCACGAATATCGAGGACTCGATTATAAAAACCCTCGTGAAAATCGGGAGCTTTCCGTCCAATGGAATGCCCAATTTAATTTTCCCACCAATGGACCCAAAGGATTAGAAGAGACCTGCTACTACGTGGATTACCCCGATATGAGACTTATTGCGCTGAACAGTAATCGAGAAATTGAGCAACAAGCCCAATGGCTTGACAAAGTGTTGTCAGAAAATGAAAAAAAGTGGACGGTCTTGACCTATCATCATCCCGTATTTTCAGCCTCTACTGGAAGGGACAATGAGACGCTGAGGTCCCTTTGGAAACCCATATTTGAAAAACACCAAGTGGATTTGGCGTTACAAGGTCATGACCACAGTTATTCCCGCGGAGCGGTTTATGAAAAACCAATTGCAATGGAACGAGATAAAGATCAGAAAACGGTGTTAGGGCCCGTATATGTAGTGTCTGTTAGCGGTGGAAAGATGTATTCTCTCAGCGAAAAAGGCTGGGGTCCCTATGGGGCAACTATTGGAAAAAAGGGGGAGCGAATTCAATTATTCCAGCACATAAGTATTGATGGTGATCGTCTTATTTATCAATCGTTTGATGCCACTGGAGCCTTGTTTGATCGTTTTGAACTCCACAAAAAAAATGGGAAAAATATATATATTGATTAATCAACTTTATAAATGATATGAATAGATTCGAAATAGAAATACACCTCATTTCCCGAACACTTAAGTTTACAGTAGCGTGTTTTCTTTTTTTATTCACATCAATAATCCGAACGACAGCGCAAACCCAAGCTGTTAAACCCGAAGAAATCATTCTGCTGATTGGCCAATCCAATATGGCGGGTCGGGCAGCATTGGAGGCCCGAGATACAGAAATTGTCGCTAATGTTTTTTTATTGGACAGTACGGATCGATGGATCCCCCTAAAAAATCCCCTCAACCTCCACTCCTCCATCCGAAAAGTTAAAGGCATGCAACGGTATAATCTCGGTTACAACTTTTCAAAAGCATTGTCGGAAGACGGAAACTTTAGCAATACTGGTTTGGTCGTAAACGCCAAAGGCGGAACCAATATCAATCAATGGGTTCCTGGGGCACATTTTTATCAGGAGGCGGTCAGAAGGGGTACAATAGCCGCTGGAACAAATGGTAAAGTAATTGCGACCTTCTGGCTTCAGGGGGAAAGTAATTTAGGAGACGATGATCCAGAATTTAAAATCTATTTTGAAAAGCTCAAATCTATTGTTCTGGGGTTAAGGGCAGAGTTTGAAAATGAACAAATGATTTTCATCGCCGCTGAATTGGGAAAGGAACGTCCTGAAAATGATATATTTAAAAAAATGTTGTCGAGACTCGAGGATGAAATTCCCCACGCAGCGACTGTAAAAGCTAAAAATACCTCTACCTACGACGGTACGCATTTCGACCATCAAAGCTTGGATACTTTAGGGTTGCGGTTTTACAAAAAATTCAAGGAATATTTTAAAAAACTACCATAAATAAATGAAAAAAACATCTATACCACTACTTTCGTTAATTGCTGTTCTTTTATTCAATTGCTCCCCCTCCGAACCCCAACCCAAAGGATTGAGAACAGATTTGATGCGCTATTCAGACTATGTCGGTCTCAATGGAGTAAAACAATCCCTGCCGCTCAATGATGACCTCTTGGCAGAGGCCCGTTATGAAGTTCCTATGGTTCAATCAGAGCAACCATTACTGAATTGGGTATTGGACGATCAATCTCAAGACGCTGTTGCTTTTCAAGTTTTGGTAAGCAGTGATCTCATAAAACTAAAAAAAGACCAAGGAGATCTGTGGGACAGTGGAAAAATAAACTCTGCTAATGCCTCCGTGCTTTACAATGGCCTTCCGCTTCAACACAAAAAAGTGTACTATTGGAAAGTTCGCTACTGGGAAGATCAGGAAAAGGTTTCCGCCTATTCCGATCCGCAGGCGTTTGTTGTTGCTCCGGACAGCGACATTGAAAAATTTTCCCAAGAACCGCTGATCGCCACAGATCAGATGCCAGAAAAAATTGATCAACAACAAAGCAGATTATTTATAGATTTCAAAAAAGCTGCTTTTGCCAAACTCAAAATAGAATTAACAGGAACTGGAGCGGAGTCTGTAGTTGTTACCGTTGGTGAAATGGTCAACAAAGACCATCTGAGCATAGATTCTCTACAAGGCAGAAACATCAGGTATTACAAAACCGAGTTGGCGCTAAAATCGGGTACCCATTGGTATGAGATTGCGTGGCCGAGGAACTCAAAAAGGGCCAGTAACCCTTTTGTGATCAAAATGCCAAATTATATCGGAGAGGTCTACCCCTTCAGGTATTTAGAAATAAAAAATTATAAGGGGAATCTAAATCCAAAACAAGTGGTAAGAACGATGGTGAATTACACTTTTGATGAAAATGCCTCTAACTTTTCCTCCAGTAATGAGGTATTAAACGAAATTTGGGAATTCTGCAAATATTCCATGAAGGCGACGAGCTTTTGTGGCTACTATGTAGATGGTGATCGAGAGAGGATTCCCTATGAGGCCGATGCCTTTATCAATCAATTATCGCATTATGCAGTAGATTCAGAATACGGTATTGCCCGTGGTAGTATGAAACACCTATTGTTTAATCCTACTTGGCCTACCGAATGGACCTTGTACAATATTTTGATGGCATGGTATGATTATTTGTACACCGGTGACGACCGTTTTATCGAAAAATATTATTCCGAATTAAAGATTAAAACTTTGACGGATCTATCGGATAATACGGGCTTAATCAGCACCTTAACAGGAAAACAAACAGAGGATTTCTTTAAGAAATTACACAAAAACCACTGGGGTAAAAACAACAATCTAAGAGACATTGTGGATTGGCCACAGTCTAGACCACCAGGAGGATACACCGACTTATCGGACTTCACAGGAACTGAAAAGCAATATCCTGGAGAAAATGATGGTTATGTCTACCAGACCTATAATGCGGTGGTGAATGCGCTTTATTATGGAACGTTGAATGTGATGGTAAAAATTGCAGCTGCTTTGGATCAAAAAGAAGACAGCGCCATGTATCGCAATCAGGCTGAAAAGGTCAAAAAAGCATTCATAGCAACCTTTCAAGATAAAAAAAGTGGTTTGATCAATGATGGAGAAGATACTTCACACAAATCCCAACATGCCAATATGTTCGCGCTAACTTTTGGTTTGATACCAGATAAAGACATTGAAAGTGTCGTGAACTATGTGAAGGAGAAAAATATGTCTTGTAGCGTCTATGGATCGCAAATATTATTGGAAGGATTGTTTGATTATGGTGGAGATCAGCACGGGATTGATCTTATGGCAGCAAAAACAGAGAGAAGCTGGTACAACATGATTCGATATGGTTCCACGATTACCATGGAAGCCTGGGACAAAAGATATAAGCCGAATTTAGATTTGAACCATGCTTGGGGTGGAGCACCTGCAAATATCATTGTAAGAAAGATGATGGGGGTAGAACCTTTAACACCCGGGGCACAAACCATAAAGATTCACCCAAAAATTGGAGAGATTAAATCTGCTGCCCTCAAAACCAGTTTTATAACAGGAGCTGTGACAGTAGCCTGCAATCAAACCGACAAATCCTATGCTCTAGAGGTTGAAATTCCTGGTGGGGTTAAAGGTGATTTATTGATCCCTGCAACCAAAGGAAACAAGAAACTCTACATCAACGGAGCGCTATCCGAACAATCTGAAAAAAGAGGATCATTTCATTTAAAAAACTTCCCGGCGGGTCGTCATATCCTTGAGGTCAAATAAATTAACATGATATTAATTAATTATATTGCAAAACATAATAACTTTAAATAAAAAATGGCAACATACGAATGTAAACAATGTGGTATGGCCGTCAACGCAAGTTGCGCCAAATGTGACCGTCCATTAGTGGACGACATACTTAAACTGGATGATGGCACAGAAGTCCAAATTTCCAGATGCCCTGACTGTGAGGGCAAGATCAAATCACCCTCTTGTTGTGGCGCTGAAATGGTCTGTAACCTTTAATAATTATAACAATTAAATTAATCTTTCAAAATGAAAAAACTATTTACACTCCTTTTTGTATTTACAGCAACACTATCTTTCGCACAAGAGTTCAAAGGGTTGGATAAAAGTCCTATGGATCGTGTCGCTTATCCTACTTCCAATCGTGTTTCTGACAAAGCGATTGTAGTAACCTATAGTCGTCCTCAACTGAATGGAAGAGATGTCAGCGCTATAGTTCCCACCTATGAGGTATGGAGAACAGGTGCTAATGAAGCCACTGAAATCAGGTTTTACAAATCGGTTAAGCTCGGTGATAAGGTTATAAAAGCAGGTACTTATAGCCTTTATTCCTATCCAAAAGATTCTGGTTCCGAAATCATCATCAACTCTGCAACTAACGTTTGGGGTGCTTACAACTATGACAAAACAAAAGATGTCGCAAGATTTGAGGTCCCCTACATAGAGTCTATGAACTATGTGGAGGCTTTTTCCATGGCATTCACTGGTGAAGGCAACAATGCAGTCCTTCATGCAGCTTGGGCAGGTGTAAGGCTTGAAATCCCTTTCACAGTTTTGTAAAACCCTTTACAACTTAAAAAAAACCCCTGTTTAGGGGTTTTTTTTTAGACCACTAAAAGCTGCTCCTATTTTTAAAGTAATTTTGGAAATAACATTTTACTTATGAAACAATTTCTACTGGATTTTTATAAAAAAATGGGGATCGATGACCAGATGTCCCAAAGTTTAGAATCCATAACCTATCTGCTTATCGTTTCATTGGTAGCACTCCTGCTCTGGTGGTTTAGTAAAAGATTCCTCGGTATGATTTTTTTAAAAATATCGAGAAGCACTAAATCTAAACTTGACGACTATTTTATTCACAATAAAATCCCCGAAACCCTATCTTATTTCCCGTCCCTATTTTTATTTGACAGTTTTATTCCCACGATTTTAAGTCCATTCCCTGGATTGGTGAAAATGGGAGGCGCCGTTTTAAGTGCCTCAATCACCATAGTAAGTATCGTATTGGTAAGGCGTTTACTAAATTCATTAAAAGACTACCTCAAAACACTTAAAAACTTTAAAGACAAGCCTGTTGATAGCTACATACAAGTAGTAATGATATTTGTATGGTTTGTGGGTATAATGATTATTTTCTCCATCCTAACGGGAAAAGACATCGGTACTTTTTTGGCGACCTTAGGGGCGCTCTCTGCAGTTATCTTATTGATTTTTAAGGACACGATACTCGGGTTCGTCGCCAGCATGCAAGTTACGATTAACGATACGGTTAGAATTGGAGATTGGATCAGCATGAGCAGCTTTAATGCGGATGGTGACGTGATAGAAATTAACCTTTCCACGGTGAAGGTTCAAAATTTTGATAACACAATAACTACCATTCCCACGTATAAGATGGTGTCAGATTCATTTGTGAATTGGAGGGGAATGAGCGAGTCTGGAGGGAGAAGAATCAAAAGGGCGATATTGGTTCGGGTTTCAAGCATTGCATTTGTAGACGAAAACCACCTTGAGGAATTAGAAAAAATTGAGAGAATAGCAACATTTATAAAGCAAAGAAAAGAAGAAATTAAGGCCGAAAACCGTGCTAATGGCAGTGATAAATCACTACTAATCAATGGCCGAAACATGACGAATATCGGACTTTTTAGGCGCTACGCACTCGCCTACCTGCAAAACCATCCCGAGATCAATAAGGATTTGACGTTGATGGTTCGGCAATTGGCACCTACCTCGGATGGGGTACCCATTGAAGTATATGTTTTCTCAAAGGATAAAATTTGGGCGAACTACGAACAAATAATGTCCGATATTTTTGATCATTTATTGGCTGCAATTCCCTTTTTCAAGTTGGAGTGCTTTGAGTACACCACTACCCCCAAGCTATAAAAATAAATGGGCTTCGGTAAGATGAGATAACCGGCCTCAGTCACTTAAATTATAAACAGAATAGCCGATCTCCTCGTCTGCGACCATCTCATTTTCATCGATATAAATTTCAATAGGATAACCGCGCTCTTTATGGTATTCAACCTCAACAACAAAAGCATTGCTCTGCTGGGCCTGCTCCACCCTATCAAAAAGGTCTGATATGGTCAACACACCCCAATGTATATCGGTGTTGTAGGGCTCCCCATTCACAGATACTACCGATCCTTCTTCAACTTGAATTTGTCTGGGAAGGGTAACTTCATAACGGCAAAAACAACTGATCCCAAAAGTATAGGAGTAGTCATTTAGGTTCCATTGTTCCCACTTAATTTTATTGGTTTGTAATTCCGATAAATTTTCATTTTTTTCTTTTTTACAAGCAAAAAACAGACAAATCAAAACAAGCAAGCTTATCTTTTTCATGAAGAGGGCTTTTGGTCATTAACTACAAATTCTATTCCAATTTAGGATTTAAAAACCTTTTGATACCTCCAATAAGATAAAGCGCCCAGCAGGGCGACTATGACGGCTGCATAATACACAAAGCTGGGCGTAATGATTTTATCACCACTGGCATAGGAGTGCAAGCCCACCAGGTAGAAATTTACCCCGAAATAGGTCATCAATATACTGGCAAAAGCGACAATACTCATAAAATTGAACGTCCACGCACCACGAAGCCCGGGGACAAATCGCATATGAATCACAAAAGCGTAAATCAAAATACTGATCAAAGCCCAGGTCTCTTTGGGATCCCAGCCCCAATACCGTCCCCAACTTTCATTGGCCCACATTCCTCCTAAAAAGTTTCCAATGGTCAACATTATTAAACCTACGGTCAAAGAAAGTTCATTGATTATGGTCAACTCTTTGACATTTAATTCAATTTTTTTTCTTTTCTTTTTTCCAGCAATAGAAATCAAGAGCAAGGCTACCACGCCGATGATCATACTCAGGGCAAAGGGTCCGTAGCTCCCTACAATGACTGCCACATGAATCATCAGCCAATAGCTGTCCAAAACAGGTTGAAGATTTGCTATAGAAGGATCCATCCAGTTCCAGTGGGCGATCATCAATATCATCGAGGAAACAAAAGCCGTTGCGGCCATGGTTAAGTCAGATTTTCTACCAAAGACCAAACCAAAAAATAAGGTAGCCCAAGCCACATATATCATGGATTCGTAGGCGTCGCTCCACGGAGCATGACCAGATATAAACCACCGAGCTACTAATCCAGCGGTGTGCACGACAAAAAGTAAAAAAATCGCCCCTTTAAATAGCTTAATACTAAGGTCTAAAATTTTACCTCCTCTAAAAATTTTGACCATCAATAAGATAAAAAGGATAAGCCCTGCATAGAGGTACCAACTGAACAGTTTTTTAAAAACATCGTAGTTGTTGTAAAGGATTTCAGCTTCAATTTTATCGGCTGAAGGCATCACTGTCGCTCCAAATTTTTTCTGATAGCCTTCAATACTTTCAAGCAAGTTATCGGCTTGCGCATAGTCCCCATCTTCTCTGGCCAACTTTAGTGCATTAAAATACAAGGGTAAAATGTTGTGGACATAGAGTGAATCCTTTCCTTTAAAATCTGCCTCGGCCAACTCCGGGTAGGACACCCATTTGTTATTAGGTTCATTGGGAATGGGGAAAATTCTCAATACTTTACCCTCCAAAGCCGAGTACAGTAAATTCACCCTTTTGTCGACCTCTATAAAGTCCTTTTGAAATTGGTTAGGAACGGCGGCTCTGTAGGCCCCCTCTAACTGGGACGATATTTTATAATTCCCTTGGTTGTCAAAAAATGAAAGGAGGGAGGTGTATTTTTGCTTTTCATCAACATCCACAATTTTTCGAAGACTGTCGTTACCTCTTTTGAGATAGATGATGGGTACATTGTACCAAAGGGCGGGGCTTTCCACAATGGACATCAATACCTGATCTGCGTTGAGCTCACCATAGCGGTCGCTTTTACTTACTTTTCGGAGTAATTCAGAGGAAAATGTATTGGCAGGTTTCATACGACCCCCCAAATCTTGAATCACCAGGCTTCCAAATTTTTTGGCGTGATTAACGTCTATGGTGTTGGCATTGACCAAGGAATCAAAGTTAAAGCCACCGTTCGGATCATGGTCGTGTGATTGCCCATTCAAGACCACGGTAAAAAGCATTAAAGCAATAGTGGCCAGTGCCTTCTTTTTTTGTTTTATTTTTTCTAAGGCCTTAGAAAGATCTTTAAACCTTGTTTTTCCGATAAAGAAAATTCCCATCATGCTCAGGTAAAGTAAAATATATCCAACGTAAGTAATCCAAGTTCCCCAGAAATCGTGATTTACAGAAAGTACCGTTCCTTTTTCGTCTGGATCAAAAGAGGCTTGGAAAAAACGATAGCCTTTGTGATCCAATACATGGTTCATGAATATGTCGTAGTCAAAAGGCGTTTCCTCTTGCACTGTTATTTTGCTCATAAAAGAGGCATAGCTTTTTTCTGTACCCGGGTACTTTTCGGCAATAAAATCGTTTAATTGAATGGCAAAGGGAAGTGCTAATTTTTTGGAGCCATATTTGATAAAGAAATCCAAACCTCCAAGGTTAATTTTTTTCATGTTGTTAACCAGCCCCTTACCTCCTACTACGGTTAAAGATTGTTGAATACCATTGGTTGATAGTTGTAGTTGAAGGGCGTCCTGACCCTCGCCGGTTCCATCTTCAGACTTTATCCAATCGAAATTTCCACGAAGTGGAGGCTCCGGAATAACGAACTGAAACCCTTTTAGATTGTAAAGCGAGCGCAGTTGTAAAGGTTCCTCAACGTTCTCTTGGACATTCCCCGACTGTTGATCTGCCATACGAAGATAGCTTCCATCAAAGGGAGTTGTGATAAAATGTAATCCCCCTTCTGAGCGAATGTTTATTGCCCCTTTGATGGGGTTGTTTAAGGTAAAAATGATGTTGTGAATGTTGGCCACTTCTCCTTCTTTAAGGTAGTGATCGTGTCGACTTCCCGAGGAAGATTCCACAATTTTCAGGTAACGTTCCCCCTGATCATCCAACACCAGTTGCTCGGTGACGTCTTCCTTATAATCTGAGAATCCAATGGAAAAAGGCTGGCCATTAAATTCGTTTTCCCAAATAAAATCGTTGTCAACATACTCGGAGAAAAGAAAATCTTTCTCTAAGGTTTTTCTTTTTGGAACACCATCTATTTCTCCCTCTACATAAACTGTTAGATAAGTTTTTTCCGATAAAAAGACAGATTCCGTAGCGCCTTCTCGAATGGGCATTACGCCCTCATAACCAAAGTATCGGGTAACAAAAGCACCGAAGATGATGAGAATAAAAGACAAATGAATCATTAAAATGGCCCACTTTTCTTTTCTTAAAAGCCTGTATTTAAAAATATTTCCGAAAAAATTGGCCATGAACAACACCAATATCAATTCGAACCACCAGGCGTTGTAAACCCATATTTTGGCGGTATCTGTGCTGTACCAGCTTTCAATAAAAGTTCCGAATGCCATAGCCGTGGAAAAGGCTATAAACAAAAGTGCCATCAACTGATTGGAGAACAAATATTTTAGTAACCTTTCTTTCATACCATCATCACCTCTAAAACAGAGTACAAAGATACCGGATGAAATCGACTTTTAATACATTCAAAAGGCCAAATTAATAACTAATAAAAGTGATTCTGTGATCAGTGCCCATGCCAACACTTTTATCAATACTTTTTTTTTGAACTGTCCCAATAGGACAGCGAGATAGGACATTGCTGCAGCAACACAGACAAACATTTGAAATAGATTGAATGGGGAGTTGCCTTTTAAAGCAATAAAATAGGCTACTGCAGATCCCAGACATGCCAAAACGATAATGGACAGTGGAATCATCAAGTAAAATTTTGAATAAAATTGTTCTCGGAAAAAAGAAAAAACGCTCATGTTAGAAAGATTTGGGTGTTATAAATTTAGGCAAAATATCTTTATGTAATTTTGAAGTATGATAAAAATCGTCCTTATTGGAGCAGGGCATCTGGCTTTTCATTTCCAGGAGCAGATCAGCCGCTGTAAGAAAGTCGTTCTGAAGCAATGGTACAGTCGTTCCATTGAAAAAATAAAGTTTGCCGAAAAAACTGTTGATATCACAGACCAAATCCCAAAGCTAAAGGCAGCCGATTTGTACCTCATTTGTGTATCTGATAGTGCCATTCCCGATATTAGTAATAAGATAAACGTTACGGGGCTGGTCGTACATTGTGCAGGCAGTGTCCCCATGGAAGTGCTTTCTAATCACCCCCGCCACGGTGTTTTTTATCCTTTACAAACATTCACTAAAACACGCGAACTGCGTTTTGACCGACTTCCCTTTTGTTTGGAATCCGCCATCGAAACAGATTTTGAATTATTAGAAAAATTAGCGCTTTTGCTCGGAGGGAATCCCCATAAAGTTGACAGTGAAAGAAGAGTCCTAATACACTTGATTGCCGTAGTGATCAATAATTTTGGAAATCATCTGTTACAGCTTGGAAGTGAACTGTCGGAGCACAACAACATCCCTTTTGATATATTTGGACCCCTTATAAAAGAAACCTATGAAAAGGCTGTTGCGATGGGACCTCAACACACCCAAACAGGACCCGCAAAAAGAAATGATCAGCAGACCTTGGACAAACACCTCAGCATGCTGGAATCACATGATTTAAAAAAACTATATTTAAATTTAACCACTTCAATTCAAAAAAGAAATGAGCAAAAACAGCTATAAAATACTACTCAACAATATCACTACTTTTATTTTTGACGTTGATGGGGTAATGACCGACGGAAAGGTGTTGGTTACCTCAGAAGGAGATATGTACAGGGCCATGGATACGCGCGATGGTTTTGCTTTAAAATACGCGTTGACCAAGGGCTATAAAATCGGAATCATTTCGGGAGGTACAAACCAAGGGGTGAAAAAAAGACTTGAACTTTTGGGTGTTAACAAGGTTTACTTGGCAGCCCATGAAAAAGGTCCAGCGTTTAATGATTTTATGAAGACTTATGATTTGGTACCTGAGGAAGTACTGTATATGGGTGATGATGTTCCTGATATTCCCATAATGAAGAAAGTAGGCGTAGCAACTTGTCCCCAAGATGCGGTGACCGATGTCAAGAGCATCGCCGACTATGTGTCGCACAAAAAAGGGGGATATGGCTGTGTTAGAGAAATTATCGAACAGGTAATGCGAGTTCAACAAAAATGGGAATTTTCGGAATTGTAAATCAAACCATTTAAAATGCTTTACCAACAACACGAAATCATACTGGCATCTGGGTCTCCGAGAAGAAAAGCCTTTATGGAGCAGTTAAACATTCCTTTTACAGTTAAAACCATTCCCGTGGATGAAGTTTTTCCGTTATCACTAAAGGGGAAATTTATCGCGGAGCACATTGTAAAGAAAAAAAATGCTCCTTTTACTAAAATCGTAAAACCCAAACAAATTATCATTACAGCGGATACGATTGTTTGGTGTGATCAACGCTATTTGGGAAAACCCAATAACATCGTTGAGGCAAAAGAGATGTTGGAATTTTTATCGGGAAAGGTGCACGAGGTGATAACAGCGGTGGGTTTTCTTACCGCGCGCACATTTGAGGTCCTCACAGAAACAACCCAAGTATATTTTAAAAAATTAAAGGAAAGTGAAATTGATCATTACCTTCAGTTAGCTCCGCCACTCGACAAAGCTGGGGCCTATGGCATTCAGGATTGGATTGGGAAGGTGGGGATTGTCAAAATAGAAGGCAGCTACACCAATGTCGTTGGTCTCCCACTCCCCCGCGTAAAAGAAAAAATTGAAGATTTAATTGCAGCTGCTGAGCGTAACTAATGCAAAAATTGTAATTTGGAATGAGCATAGTTGTGCTTAGGATCATTTGAATTTTTCAGAACATCATGAAAATACGTTTCTTAATATTTTTCTTTCTGGCATTGTTTTCTCTGGGAACAAGCAACGCACAGTCCTCCTCAGCAATCTACAAGCAACTTCAGAAGTTAAATTTTTTAGGCTCTGTGCTCTATTTGGCAGCACACCCCGATGACGAGAATACCCGAGTGATATCGTATTTCTCCAACCATGTGTTGGCGAGAACTGCCTACCTCTCTCTGACCCGTGGTGATGGGGGTCAAAACCTGATTGGTTCAGAACTCAGGGAGGGTTTGGGATTGATTCGTACCCAAGAGTTGATGGCAGCAAGGAATGTAGATGGCGGTTTACAATATTTTACGATGGCCAATGACTTTGGCTATTCAAAAAATCCGGAGGAAACGCTTTCTATTTGGGACAAAGAACAGGTATTGGATCAAACATTATCGAGAATCCAACAATTCAAACCCGACGTAATTATCAACCGTTTTAGTAGTGATAGTGGAGGAAGAACTCACGGTCACCACACGGCCTCCGCCATGATCAGCGAATGGGTTTTTGATCAATTGCAGCGCGATGAAAATGCATGGCATCCCCAACGGCTATTTCACAACACCTCTTGGTTTTTTTATGGCAGTAGAGAGAATTTTGAGCGGGCAAGTAAAAAGGGAATGTTGGCCATTGATATGGGAGTTTTCGATCCAATAACTGGAAAAACCAATGCGGAAATTGCAGCCATGAGCAGGAGTCAGCACAAATCTCAGGGCTTTGGAAGTGCCCCTTCTTTTGGAGAACGAATTGAGTATCTGGAATTAGTAAAAGGAAAGCAATTGTCCCAAAATGACCCCTTTGAGGGCATCAACACGAGTTGGACACGACTAAAAGGAGGTGCTGCTATTGGTGAGGCCATTCAAAAAATAATTGACGGATTTGATTTTTCTGCCCCCTATAAAAGTGCATTGGCATTGGTTGAGGTAAAAGCCATGCTGGATCAGTTGGAAGAGGAACATTGGAAACAAATTAAAATCGAGGAAATCAATAAAATTATTGTGGCTTGTTTGGGAATGGAAGTCCAATTCAATGCGGGAATTCCTTTTGGAGTAAGGGGTGAAAAATTACCTGTAAAGTTTTTGGTCAACAACCCCAGTCCCGTGACCGTCAAAATAGAAAAAGTACAATGGTTAGAAGCGGTGCTCGATTTAAATAAAACCTTGGGTCAAAACCAATTGTTCAGTAAAAATATCGATACCGATATAACGGGAGCCATCAGCAGTCCCTATTGGCTTTTGGAAAGCGGAACCCCGGGCATGTACCCTACCAAAAATAAGGATTGGATAGGAAAGGCCAATACCCCCAACCCCTATGTGGCAGCAGTTATTTTTTCAATAGAAGGTAAAAAATTTAGTGCTACACTCCCCCTGCAACACAGATCTACAGACCCCGTCAGAGGAGAGGTAGTGACCCCTTTTCAGGTGCTCCCCAAAGCCAGCCTTAAACTGAATGCCCCCGTAAGCTTATTTGCCCATGGAGAAAGTCGCAAAGTCAAAGTAACCGTAAAAAACTTAGGTCCCTCGATCACAGGAACACTCCGGTTAAAAGCCCCACAATCGTGGGAAGTAACTCCCAGCTCTGTACCCGTAAAACTGCAAGGGAAAGGAAATGAGGTTGACTACTACTTTAAGGTCAAAGCGCCCCAAAAATCAACTGTAGGTTTATTAAAACCCTCATTGGTAAGTGATGGTCAAAGTATCAATTTTTCACTCCAAGAAATTTCCTACGACCACATCCCCAAGCAATACCTTGTCTCTCCTGCATCGGCAAAGATTGTAGCGCTGAATTTAAAGATGGGAGTAAAAAAGATTGCATACGTTGAGGGTGCTGGAGACCTCATACCTGATGCTTTAACGGCATTGGGGGTTGAAGTGGAAACAATGGACGCAGCAAACATTACCCTTGAACGATTAAATAACTTTGATGCTGTGGTAGTCGGTATTCGCGCATTTAATGTTAAAGAAGCATTGGCCTATAAAAACAAAATACTCTGGGACTATGTTGCTGCTGGAGGGAATCTTTTGATCCAATACAATACCAGCCGAAGGTTAAAGACAAACGAACTGTCCCCACTCGACTTAAATCTTTCAAGAGATCGGGTCTCTAACGAAAAAGCCGTGGTAAAAATTCTCCACCCCAATCATCCGATTTTAAACCAACCCAATTCCATAACGGAGGAAGATTTTGAAGGATGGGTGCAAGAAAGAGGATTGTATTTCCCCAATCAATGGGATTCAAAATTTACACCCCTTTTTGAAATGAATGATGAAGGTGAGTCTCCAAAGAAAGGAGCACTCCTCGTTGCCCAATACGGAAAAGGCAGATTGGTCTATACCGGTTTGAGTTTTTTTCGACAACTTCCTGCAGGTGTCCCCGGAGCCTACCGTTTATTTTTTAATCTTATCGCAAAACCATGAAAAAACAAGCCTCTAAAATTTATTGGATACTGCTGTTGACCCAACCGGTCTTTTGGACCTGCTATTATTTGTTTATGAAAAAGTATAGTTGATGGAACTTATCGACTGGACCATACTGGCCTTTACCTTGGTTTTTATTATTGTTTATGGTATTTGGAAAAACAACTCCCATAAAAATATCAAGGACTATATAAGGGGTGGGAACCAAGCCTCATGGTTAACTGTGGGGCTATCGGTTATGGCTACACAGGCCAGTGCCATTACCTTTCTATCGACACCAGGTCAGGCCTTTAACGACGGGATGGGATTTGTACAGTTCTATTTTGGCTTGCCCTTTGCTATGGTGATCATCTGTCTCTTTTTTCTGCCCGTTTACCACAAACTTAAGGTGTTTACCGCCTACGAGTTTTTGGAAAATCGTTTTGACCTTAAAACCCGAACCCTAACGGCAGTATTGTTTCTCATTCAACGCGGTTTGGCGGCAGGCATAACCATCTATGCCCCGGCCATCATCCTGAGTGTTGTATTGGGCTGGAACCTCAAAATACTTGTAGTAATCATCGGTCTTTTGGTTGTACTCTACACCTTTGTTGGGGGAACGCAGGCGGTAAATGTGACCCAAAAACAACAGATGTTTATCATTTTCTCTGGTATGATCGCCGCTTTTATTTTTATCGTCCAGGCACTCCCAGAAGACCTAACCTTTAACAATGCCCTCCAACTGGCGGGAATGAATGAAAAACTCAATGTCCTCGATTTTAGTTTTGATCCCAACAACCGATATACTTTTTGGAGTGGAATTACTGGAGGATTGTTTCTGGCGCTCTCCTATTTTGGTACGGATCAAAGTCAGGTCCAACGCTATCTCTCTGGAAAATCTTTGGGTGAAAGTCAGAGAGGTTTGATCATGAATGGGTTTTTAAAAATTCCGATGCAATTTTTTATCCTGCTCACCGGGGTTTTGGTTTTTGTTTTTTTCCAATACGAAAAAGCACCCCTGCACTTTAACCCCTATGCGATTGAAAAAATAAAGACATCCGAAGGAAGAGAGCAGTTTAAGGCCTTAGAAATTGCCAACGATATCATCCACCAAGAGAAACAAAAACAACTCCAACAAAAGGATTTCTTCACCAATCCGTCCTCACAGGCCAAATACCTTCAACTAGAAAAACAGACCCAAAGAAATCGAACAGCAGCCAAAGAAATCATCGAGACCAATGCTCCCCAAATAGAATCCAATGATAAAGATTATGTATTTATCTATTTTATAATCAATCATTTACCTCAAGGACTGATCGGATTATTGCTGGCGGTCATCCTCTCTGCTGCCATGAGTTCCTCCGCCTCAGAAATCAACGCACTGTCGGCGATCACAGTCATCGATTTGTACAAGCGTTTTAAAGGCCCAAAAGATGAAAAACACTATGTATGGGCAGGAAAGACCTTTACCCTACTTTGGGGTTGTATCGCCATAGGTTTTGCGTTGGTAGGAAATCTATTTGAAAACCTCATTCAATTGATCAATATCATCGGTTCACTGTTTTATGGGACCATTTTGGGTATTTTCCTGATCGCCATCTTTTTTAAGACAATCAAAGCCAATGCTGTTTTTTGGGCAGCCCTTGTCACCGAGGCAATCGTATTGATCGTATTCAATCAAGACATGGTAAGTTTCCTTTGGCTTAATGTAATCGGGGCTGTACTGATGATAGTGATGGCTTCACTGACCCAACGGTTTTTAAAGGTTAAATAAAAAAAAATTGTAAATATTGGTTGGCAAGTAACTTAACAGGTACTCAACTATTGACAATTTATTTACTCCACTCCGCAATTGACGCGTTGTTCATGATAATATAATCTTTGTTACCCGCCTTTTCAGCCAGCGCTAAAGACTTCTTTGCAGCTTTGATCGCCTCTGCTTTATTGCTTTGTTTGGCGAGGATAAGCGCATACTGCCGGTACATCCAGTAGGCCGGTTCTTTACGCATGTCCAGCGCTTTTTCTATCCATGCCTGCGCTTGGTTCAGGTCCTTACCTGCTTGGAGGTAGTAAACAGCTGCCTGGTAGAGATCACCTGATTTGGGTTTGGCAGAAAGGGTCTTTTTAATGCTTTGCATGGCTTTGGACTCTGTGGGTACCTCGATGGGAATGGGCACTACAGTGTGTTCCCACAACAGGTTCATGTAAGCTCCTTCACTTTTCAAGTCAGAAAAGGAAATGGTAAAAGTTTCTATCATAGGTTCAAAATAAAAAGCAGGAACTTTGACTGTAAGGGCCACCTGATCCTCCTCCCAATTTCTGGTGACATCCCCCATGTCGTTCTTCTTATAAAAATATACGTCCCATAGCTCTTGAGAAGGACGGGTATAAAGTGCATATTTTCCTGCCGCTAAGGACTTTCCAGCGATCTTGACGTCGTCGGAAAAGTAGACAGTCGTGTTCTTGTTGGCACCCGTTCTCCACAGGTCTCCATATCGAACCAATCCTCCCACAACTTTTCTACCCCGAGTTGAGGGTCGAGAATAATCTACTTCAACAGTCGTTAAGCCTACAATTTGATTAATGGTGGATCGGGGGCTTGGTTGCGGAACAGATACTTGTGCTACTGCACTGAAAAACATAATGTTCAATAACAAAAAGTAATGTAAACGTTTCATGATGAATATTTTTTTCAAATGTAAAAAACTTGATTTAAATCCGACCTCTTAATAAAGTGTTTATATTTTGTTTATTATTTATTCAAAATCATTAAACATATTGTATCTTTGAATTAATATTGATCATGAGAATATATCGCTTACACAAAACGCAACAACTGCCCATAACCATCAAAAAAGCTTGGGAATTTCTTTGTGACCCCAAAAATTTAAAAACCATCACCCCGGACTATATGGGTTTTGAGATTTTGGGAGGTGATGACAGGAAAATGTATCCTGGTCAGATCATCAAATATATTGTGACGCCTGTTATGGGAATTCCAACTCAGTGGGTAACAGAAATAACCCACGTTAAGGAGGAAGAATATTTTGTAGATGAACAACGTTTTGGTCCCTATGCATTGTGGCATCACAAGCATTTTATTCGACCGGTAAAAAATGGCGTTGAGATGGAGGATATCGTTGATTATAAAATTCCCTTTGGCATCTTAGGACAAATGGTTCACCCCATCATCGTAAAACCCAAACTCAAAGAAATATTCGATTACAGAACAATGAAATTAGAGGAGCTGTTCGGAACTTATAAAAGTTAAAGACATGAAAAAAAATACATTAATCGTAGGTGGAAGTTCAGGGATAGGTCTGGCATTGGCCAAGGACCTCAGTGAAGATAACCAAGTGTTCGTCGCTTCCCGATCAAACGATAGTTTGAGTGGCCTCTCGGTAACCCACATCCCCTACGATGTAGAGACCGATGCATTGGATACAAGCCTTTTGCCTGATGCCATCAATGGTTTGGTGTACTGTCCAGGTACGATTAACCTCAGGCCTTTTAAAGGGCTAAAACCCGAGGTTTTTGAACAAGACTTTTCCATCAATGTAATGGGGGCAATCAAGACCATTCAGTCCTTGTTACCCCAATTACAAAACGGAGAAACCATGAGCAGTATTGTTTTTTACAGCACCGTAGCCGTTCAGACAGGCATGCCTTTTCACGCCTCAGTGGCTGCAGCAAAAGGTGCTTTGGAAGGGCTTTCCAGATCACTGGCAGCAGAATTTGCTCCCAAGATCAGGTTTAACGTTATCGCACCTTCGTTAGTAGATACCCCATTGGCAGCTAAGTTTTTAAACAACGACGCCAAGAAAAGCAATGCCGCAGGTCGGCATCCATTACAACGGGTGGGGAATGCCACTGAGATTGCAGCGCTGACAAAATTTTTATTGAGTGACCACAGCAGCTGGATGACTGCACAGACCCTCACTGTCGATGGAGGAATTGGAAGTATAAAAAGTTAAGTGCCTTGAAAAAAATAAATGTTTTTTGGTTTCGAAGAGATCTGAGAACCCATGATAATAGAGGACTCTATGAAGCGCTAAAAGACAAAAATAACGTGATTCCAATCTTTATTTACGATACGGAAATCACCAATAAGTTAAAAAAGAATGATCACAGATTAACATTCATTGAAAATGCCTTGGGTGGCATCAATAAAGTTATGAAGAGGAACAGATGCGCGCTGGGAACTTTTAGGGGCACTCCCAAGGCTATTTTCAATCAACTGATCAAGGACTACCCGATTGAAAAGGTCTACACCAACCACGATTACGAGCCCTATGCATTAGCCAGAGATCTTGAGGTTAAAAAATTATTAGAGTCCGCTGGAGTTGAATTTATCACCTTTAAAGACCAGGTGATTTTCGAGCAAAATGAAGTCGTTAAAGACGATGGTAAACCCTATGTAGTTTACACGCCTTACTCGAGAAAATGGATCGCTAAATTTGAGGAGGAAGGAATAGAAAACTACCCGTCAGAGTCGCTACTGGACAATTTATACCACGAAAAAAAACTTCCAGAAATTACCACCACCGAAATGGGTTTTAGCCCGGCTTCTTTGGTCCCGAAAGCCTATCAATTCGATGATCAATTGATTGACCAATACGAGGCTACCAGAAATTTTCCTGCCACCGACAGCACCTCCCGTCTTGGTGTTCACTTGAGGTTTGGAACGCAAAGTATCAGGGATTTGGTGACCAAGAGTGCGGGTAGTAAAAATCCTACTTTTCTAAAGGAATTGATATGGAGGGAATTTTTTATGCAAATACTTTGGCATTTTCCCCATACCAAGGAGCGAAGCTTTAAGAAACAATACGACCGAATTCAGTGGCGCAACGACGAAACTGAATTCAAAAAATGGTGTGAGGGAGAAACCGGTTATCCGCTGGTAGATGCTGGTATGAGGGAACTCAACAAAACGGGTTTTATGCACAATCGCGTGCGGATGTTGGTGGCCAGCTTTTTGTGCAAACACTTGCTTATTGATTGGCGTTGGGGAGAGGCTTATTTTGCAGAAAAACTTTTTGATTATGAAATGGCCAGTAATGTTGGTAACTGGCAATGGGCTGCTGGAAGTGGCGTAGATGCTGCCCCCTACTTTCGAATCTTTAATCCCCATGCTCAGATTCAAAAATTTGACCAACAACACCAGTACATCAATCGGTGGGTAGAGGACCTGAATGAGATGTCTTACCCCGCTCCAATCGTTGAACATAAATATGCCAGAGAGCGCTGCTTGAAAGAATACAAAACAGCACTAAACACTGCATGAGGGGAGTCAAAAAAGAACACCTACCAGAAAAGATATGTGTACGTTGTCAACGTCCCTTCCGGTGGAGGAAAAAATGGGAACGCCACTGGAACGATGTAAAATATTGTAGTAAAAAATGTCAGCAACAGTAAAAAAATCTTTGGTTTGGTTTAGAAATGACTTGAGAACCGAAGACCATCAAGGTTTAAAAAAAGCCATCGAAAGCGGAAATCAAGTAATTGCCTACTATACCTTTAATCCCGATCACTTCAAGACCCTGATGTGGGGCTTCAAAAAAACAGAGCGCTACAGGGCACAATTCCTAATCGAGAGCGTCAGTGCCCTTCAAAGGGAGTTAAAGGCATTGAATATTTCCCTCATCATTGATTTAAAAACGCCTGGGGAAAGTCTTCCCGAATTGATCCAACAGCATCGGGTGATTGAAATCTATCTTCAACAAGAATGGACACAAGAAGAAATAGAGGAAGAAAATGCCGTGGCCGAAAAAATTGATCCTTCAATTGTTTGGATAAGACACTACGAACAATTTCTTTTTCATCCCGATGCGCTCCCCTACTCCCTATCCTCCCTCCCCGAGGTTTTTGGTGTTTTTAGAAAAAGATGTGAAAAAGAATTAAAAATAAATCCGCTGGAGTCAAAATTGAATCCGTTGCCCCTGTCGAATCTTGTGGATACTGATCAAGTTATTCCCACATTGGCTGATTTGGGTTTGGATTCTTTTGAAAAAGATTATCGATCGGCTTTTCCCAATAAAGGCGGAACAACAGCAGCAAAGGATAGACTGGACCACTATTTTTGGAAGACAAAAAAATTGTCCTATTACAAAAACACCCGCAATGGTTTATTGGGAGAGGACTATAGTTCCAAGTTTTCCCCATGGTTGGCCAATGGAAGTATTTCCCCTAAAATGATTTATTGGGAAATAAAACGTTACGAAAAAGAAGTTAAAAAGAATCAATCTACCTACTGGCTTTTCTTTGAACTGGTATGGCGGGATTATTTTAAGTACATCTCCCTTAAGCACGGTAACAAAATTTTTAAAATTGGGGGGATTCTTGAGCGGGACTACCATTGGCGTACAGATGAAGCACTTTTCAAAAGTTGGGCATCAGGAAATTCAACAGAACCCTTTGTAAATGCCAACATGGTTGAACTCAATAAAACTGGTTGGATGAGTAATCGCGGGCGACAAAACGTGGCGAGTTACTTGGCCAAAGAAATAAATGTAGACTGGCGAATTGGAGCAGCCTATTTTGAATCGCTTTTGTTGGACTACGACGTGCACAGCAATTATGGTAACTGGATGTATGTTGCCGGTGTTGGGAATGATCCAAGAGATCGGAAATTTGATGTTCAATGGCAGGCTGAACGCTACGACAGCAATGGTAAATTCCAAAACCTCTGGCTTCAAAAAACATTATTCTGATGAAACTTAGACTGGTACTTGGCGATCAATTAAATATCAACCACTCTTGGTTTAAGGAGAAAGAAGAAGATACCCTTTATGTACTTATTGAGTTACACCAGGAGGCGCAATACGTGGTTCATCACATTCAAAAAATAGTAGCTTTTTTCTCTGCGATGAGGCACTTTTCACAGCTACTAAAAAACGCTGGACATGAGGTAATGTATTTCGACATTAATTCCGAGGCCTCCAAAAAAACATTGTCAGAGAATTTAAAAATTCTGATCAAAGAGAAAAATATATCGAAATTCGAATACCTCCTCCCCGATGAGCATCGATTGGATCGGGAACTGCATTTGTTTTACGAGCAAATCGGGATTCCTACAGCCAGTTATGACACCGAGCACTTTCTTACCGAAAGGAATGAGTTGGAAAAGTTTTTTGAGGGCAAAAAGCAACTCACCATGGAGTATTTTTATCGCTATATGCGCAAAAAATATGATCTGTTGATGTACCAAGACAAACCTCTTGGAGGCCAATGGAATTACGATAAAAACAATCGGAAAAAATGGAAGGAAACCCCTGCGATACCCCCTCCTTTCGACACGGATAAAGAAGGTGTTGAAGCCGTACACGAAGCGGTGGTCAAAGCCAACATCAAAACCATTGGTAGGTTTGACCTTGAACAATATTTTTTTCCTTCCAGTCGCAGTGAAGCCATCGCACAGCTCCACTACTTCTGTGAGCACCTGTTGGTACATTTTGGCGACTACCAGGACGCGATGCACACCCAACAGCGAAACCTATTTCACTCCAGGATATCATTTGCACTAAACTCAAAAATTCTTCGTCCCTTGGAGGTATTGGAAACGGTCATCGATCACTATCACAAAAACCCGGATGAAATTGAGATTTCTCAAGTAGAGGGATTTGTGCGACAGATTCTGGGATGGCGTGAGTACATGCGAGGAATCTATTGGAAGGAGATGCCTGCTTACAAGAATAACAATCATTTGGACAATTTTAATAAACTGCCCGATTTCTATTGGACAGCAGCTACCAAAATGAATTGTTTAAAATCCAGTATAACTGATTCTTTAGAGACGGCCTATGCCCACCACATACAACGCTTGATGATTACAGGAAACTTTGCCCTGTTGATACAATGCCATCCCGACGAAGTAGATAATTGGTATTTGGGCATCTATGCTGACGCCATAGAATGGGTTCAACTGCCCAATACCCGAGGAATGAGTCAATGGGCAGATGGCGGCATTGTTGCAACAAAACCATACGTTTCCTCTGGGGCATACATTCATAAAATGAGTAATTACTGTACTGGGTGTCATTATGATAGAACCAAAAGAACAGGGGAAAATGCATGTCCGTTTAACAGTTTGTATTGGAATTTCTTGGACGACAAAAAAGAACACTTTTCCAAAAACAACCGAATGGCCATGATGCTGCGCTTATTGGATAAGATCCCAGAAATGGAGCGCGCGGAAATAAAAAAACGGGCTTTGTCAATAATTCAAAATCCAGATGCCTACTAGCAGAGAACCCATCCATATCGTTTGGTTAAAAAGGGATTTGCGGTTGCAGGATCACCCGCCGCTCCACCATGCCTTAAACTCAAAAAAAAGTGTACTGATGCTCTATGTTTTGGAAGACTGTCTTTTGGAAGACCCCCATTATGACAAACGCCACTTTGATTTTATCAAACAGTCGCTGCAGGACATCAATACACAACTGGCAAGTCACAACAGTAAAGTCCTTAGTGTAAGAGGAAACATAATTGAAGTGTTTGAAACCATAAGTACCCAATATAAAATTGAAAAAATATGGGCCCATCAAGAAACTGGAGTCAACACCACTTATGTCAGAGATTTAGCGGTTAAAAAATGGTGTCGGTATAAGTATATCTCATTGGAGGAGAAACTTCAACAGGGTGTTTTTAGAGGGTTAAAAAACAGATCGGATTGGATACAAAGATGGGAGCAATTGATGCAAGAACCCATGGCAGCGACTCCATTGAAGGGCAGTAAATTATTCGGACTCAAAGCCGTAAATCGTTTTGATAAACATTTAAAATTCATTGATTTGGATGTCCCCACCCACCCAAATCGACAAAGTGGAGGGACAAGCTTTGCCCACAGATATATGGAATCATTTTTTAAAGACAGATTCCGAAACTATCAAAAACATATCTCAAAACCAGACCTCTCTCGAAGAAGTTGTAGCCGGCTCTCCCCCTATTTGGCTTATGGAAATATTTCCATGCGTCAAATTCTTCAAAAAACCAATTACGAAATGGCAAAAGGAAACAAAAGTTTTTCCCTAAAAGCTTTTAGTTCTCGATTGCGGTGGCAGTCCCACTTTATTCAAAAATTCGAAATGGAATGTTCGATGGAGTTTAAAAATATCAACAGTGGCTACCAGACCTTACACCAACCTATAAGAAAATCACACATCGAAGCCTGGGAAAGAGGGACAACGGGAGTCCCTTTGGTTGACGCTGCAATGCGATGTTTGGTGGAAACAGGCTACCTAAATTTTAGAATGCGTTCCCTTGTAGTATCATTTTTCACCCACCACCTGTGGCAACCTTGGCAAGCGTGTGCACACTTTCTTGCCAGACAATTTCTTGATTTTGAAGCAGGAATACACTATCCCCAGCTACAAATGCAAGCAGGCGTAACGGGAATCAATATGCTAAGGATCTACAACCCTGTTAAAAACAGTAAGGAACACGATCCCAACGGCACTTTTATAAAGCAGTGGATTCCTGAGCTAAAAAACCTGCCCGAGGAATTGGTTCATACCCCCTGGGAGATCACACCAATGGAGTGCAGTGTTTATGGTTATGAGCCTGGAAAGACTTATCCACAACCCATCGTCGATTTGGAAGCTGCAAGAAAACATGCCACAAGCACCTTGTGGCCCCTCTCAAAAAGTAGATCGGTAAAGACAGAAGGAAAACGAATACTGGCCAAACATACCTTGGCCAATCGAAATCAGTTAATGCAATGATTGAAAAAAAGGAATTTAGTGTCGACCAAATCGACAGGATCATAGAAATGGCATGGGAGGATCGAACCCCTTTTGATGCAATAGCCCTACAATTTGACCTTAGCGAAAAAGAGGTGATCAAGCTGATGCGAAGGGAAATGAAACCGAGTAGTTTTAAGATGTGGCGTGCGCGTGTGCAGGGGAGAAAAACAAAACATCTAAAAAAGGTTGCTACAGCAGTAGATCGGTTTAAATGTAGTCGCCAAAGAGGGATCAGCAACAACAAAATCTCCAAAAGAAAGTAAAAGCGGACACAAACCCGTCAGTTTGATGCAAATACTGCCCAAGGCAGTTCAATACAATACCTCAACATTCATTCCCACAGTGGAAACTCCCATCTTTGTCCATTCGCCCTGACTGGTGGCTCTGGCATAGAGACTGGATCCAAGAAAACCTGCTGAGAAAAAAAGATCACCAATACCCAAGTCTTCAATCCATTCAATGGCCACTAAGAAATCATTTTCCATAACGATATCATAGGGCCTTAAGTCAACCGATACCAAACCAGATTCGATATCGGTCTCGATAACAATCATCTCCTCGAGAATGTTTTCATGGGGGATACCCCCTTTAAGGCTGTAAAAATTTAATCTGAAAAGCACACTACCATAGGTGTTTTTAGCAATAAACATATTGAACTCTTGGAGGTATGTGGGACTTTTTCGAATGCGGGTGATAATCCCTATTTCATTTCCCAAATAATTAGAAGTAAAGCCACCGACGATGGTTTTTGACCTTGACTTATTTCCTAAAACTTTTCTTTTGTACTTGTCACTTTTTTTCCGGACAACAGTTACCCCTTCTAAAGCGGTAATCTTCTCCTCCAGTCTCAGGGTATTTTCAGACTTTTGTTGGGCTAAATAATCTTTTAAAATAAAGTCCTTTTTACTAAAACCAACCATAGAAAACCTAAGGGTATCCTTGCCTAAGTCTGCGGGAACCTCCAGAAAAAAATCTCCATTTCTATCGGATACAGTACCGATATTTTTGTTTACGATACCAATATTGACATAAGGTAAGGGCTCATCAGAAACAGCATCAATAATTTTTCCAGAGATGAATTGAGCGCTGATTGTGTAGGTAAATAAAAGAAACGAAAGTGTTAGGGCTTTCAAATTTTTAAGTTTCTATGCGTGTGATTTTTGCTCCAATTGACTTTAGACGACCTTCAATATTTTCATAACCTCTATCGATTTGTTCGATGTTGTGGATTGTACTGGTTCCTTTGGCAGAAAGCGCAGCAATAAGCAAAGAGATTCCCGCTCTGATATCTGGAGAAGTCATTACGGTCGCTTTTAGTTTTGATTTAAAGTCATGACCGATTACAGTAGCGCGGTGGGGGTCACACAAAATTATTTTGGCACCCATATCGATGAGTTTATCGACAAAAAACAACCTGCTTTCAAACATCTTTTGATGAACCAATACGCTTCCTCTTGCTTGCGTTGCCACCACCAAAATAATACTGAGAAGATCTGGCGTAAACCCAGGCCACGGGGCATCTGAAACGGTTAGGATAGAGCCATCAATATAGCTTTGAATCTCGTAACCCTCAGTATGGGGTGGGACATAGATGTCATCTCCCTGTTTTTTTAACTCAATGCCCAGTTTTGAAAAAACATTGGGTATAATTCCCAAATCATTCCAACTGACATTTTTGATGGTGATTTCGCTTTGGGTCATGGCTGCGAGACCAATCCAGCTTCCTATTTCAACCATATCGGGAAGGATTTCGTGTTGGGTGCCAGATAATTTTTCAACACCCTCTATGGTAAGCAAATTGGACCCAATTCCAGAGATCTTTGCTCCCATGCGGTTCAACATTTTACAAAGCTGTTGCAAATAGGGTTCGCAAGCAGCATTGTAAATCGTGGTAGTGCCATGGGCTAATACTGCTGCCATTAAAATATTGGCTGTTCCAGTGATGGAAGCCTCCTCCAATAAAATGGAATTACCTTCCAAGCGGGCTGCAGAAACGGAATATAAATATTCCTCTTTGTTGTATTCAAATTGGGCTCCCAACAATTTGAGCCCTTCAAAATGGGTGTCGAGTCTTCTTCTACCGATTTTATCTCCCCCTGGTCGTGGTATTGACCCTTTTCCATACCGGGCCAACATCGGACCGACAAGCATCACAGAACCCCTGAGTTTTTTAGCCTCTTCAACATACTCTATACTATCGAGATAATTGAGGTCAACTGCTTCTGCTTTAAAGATAAAAGTTCCCTTCTTAGGGTTAGACACGCCAACGCCCATTTTTTTTAATAAACCAATGAGTTTATTGACGTCGATGATGTCGGGAACATTGGAAATTGTGACGGGGTCTCCAGTTAGTAAAACAGCGCATAAAATCTGCAAAGTTTCGTTTTTGGCACCCTGAGGCACAATGTTCCCCTTTAAACGATGCCCTCCCTCAATTTGAAAACTTCCCATTAAAGCAAGAATTAATATCTTTTTCTACCGTTGTTTCTTTTGTTTCGCTGCTTGTGATTGCTTTTAGATCCATTGCCATTTTTGGACTTAAATTTGAGGAACTCTTCAGCATCTGTCAGCGGGAGGTCTTCTTCTTTAACCCTCAATTTTTGATCAGATAGTTCCAAAAGATGATTGAGGATTACTTCGTCTTGGACAGTATCTTTATTCCAATTCAAGAAACATTTTTTCATGTGATTGGCAATATTCAATATCAAGGCATTTTTGAGGTCACCATCTTCCCAGCCCATAGCGACAGTTATCATACTTTTAATATTGTTACCGTAGAAACGGTATTTCGGTGTTTTCTGCGGATAAGATAAACGCTCTGGCTTTTGCTCCAGCACCTCTTTAAGGGGTTTTTCGAAGGGACAATCCACATCCAATCCAAAGTTGGACATTATAAAGAGTTGGTCCCAGAGCTTGTGTTGAAAATCTGGAACGTCGCGCAGGTGGGGATTCATGTTACCCATGATCCCGATGACCGCACTGGCCATTTTATTGCGTTCCTCACGCTCTTTAGTTTCCATGATTTGATTGATCATGATTTGGACATGTCTTCCGTATTCAGGAATAATGAGCGGTGATCTTTGAGTATTGTATAGTAAGGTTTCCATTAAGGGAATAATTTATCTTAAGTGAAGCAGTTTGCAATTTACTAAAATTCAAATAACAGACAGATTAAATATTTAATTATTACAATATCATAACGCCTTCTATCTGTCCCGCTTTTTTATATATCTCGATTACTTCGAGTGGAGATTTCATTTTTTTGGTAACGGTTAAACTCTGAAATCTGTTTTTGGAGGAATTGACAAGAGACATTCCATCCGAAGGATTATCGAAGATCTCTTTTAACTTTTCTAACTGTCCACTTTTTGATTTTACGATAAACTTGAACATATAAAGACCTGGCCATTTCTGTGAGGCCTCAAGTTGCTTTTGGAATTTGTCATAAAAAACTTCAGGATTTTCCTCTGAATTCATTCAGGAATATTATTTTGTGCAAATATAGTCTATATATCGAAAACAAATGTCTTCAAATCATCCAACCAAAATTGTAATTAGCGGTGGTCCTGGAAGTGGTAAAACAACTTTGATTGAATTATTAAAGGAAAAAGGACATCAGTGCTTGGACGAGGTTTACCGTGAATTGATTTTTGAGGATTCGCAGGAAAATCTCAGAAACAGCTTCCGTTCCCAACCGCTTGAATTCAGTGAAATGCTGTGGAAGTTTAGGGACTTGCAATATTTCGACGCTGATAAAGCCATATACAAGCCCGCTGAACCCTATGTTTTCTTTGACCGAGGACAACACGATGTAGTCGCATATTTAAAATATTTGGGGGTAGATTACGATCCAGAGATTTTTGATCTGAGTAAATACTCATATGATTTTGCCGTACTACTACCCCCTTGGAAAGAAATATACGTAAAAGACGAATTCCGAAGAGAAGACTTTGAAGAGGCCTCAAGTATATACACTCAGATAAAAAAAACGTATGCTGCATTCAACGTTCCCACCATTGAGTTGCCTTTGGTCTCCCCTGAGGATAGAGTTTCCACCCTTTTGAAGTATTTAAAAGATGGATAAATTACACGAAGCATTGAATCGCTACTGGAACAGTAAATCCTTTCGACCACTTCAAAAGCAGGTGATTTCCAATTATCTCATGGCAAAAGACACTGTGGTATTGATGCCTACTGGTGGAGGAAAATCTATTTGTTATCAATTGCCTGCACTGTTATCCGATGGGCTCACCCTGGTGATTTCACCACTGATATCGCTGATGCAGGATCAGGTAGACCAGCTAAATCAACGGGGTATCAAATCCATGTTTTTTGAAAGTAATAGAGGTGAAAATGATATCGATCGCCAATTTGAAAATGCAAGAAATGGTGGATTTAAACTCATTTATTCTTCCCCTGAACGCTTGGTCAATAGATCTTTTTTAGAACAGCTAAAAAACCTTAATATAGTTGGTATTGCCGTTGATGAGGCCCACTGTGTGTCGGAGTGGGGTCACGATTTTAGGCCCTCATTTATGGCCATAAAAAACTTGAGGGAGGTTTTTCCTAAGGTTGCCTTTATGGCTTTAACCGCCACGGCTACGCCTGAAGTGCTTGAGGACATAAAAGGGGGGCTCGGCTTAGAGCACCCGCAAGTGTTCAGAAACTCATTTGAAAGAAGCAATATCCACTACCGTGTTGGCCATGCGGAGGACAAAATGGGCGAGATAAAAAAAATACTCTCTGACCCCAATGAGTCTGTGATTATTTACTGTCGTTCTAGGTCGAAAACAGAGCTGATGAGTCAACAACTGAAAAGGTGGGGGTATAAGGCCTCTTATTATCACGGTGGCCTGGAGGGGTCATTAAAAAAACAACGGCTCGTTGATTGGAAAGCGGAAACCACCCCTATCATGGTAGCCACAAGTGCTTTTGGGATGGGTATTGATAAAAGCAATGTAAGGAAAATCATACATCTGATGATGCCAGAAAGTATGGAGGCCTATTACCAAGAAACGGGAAGAGCAGGAAGAGATGGGATTGATTCAACCGCAATACTCTTGGTCCATCCATCAGATAAAACCCGATTAAATGATCAGTTTTTAAGTCACCTTCCCGATTCCAGCTTTATAAAGCGTTTTTTCGAAAAACTAACGACCACACTCAATATTGCATACGGTGAAGGAGCGGGAGAGGAATTCAAAGTGAATCTCAATGATTTTTGTGACCGCTACAATTTTCATCCAAAAAAAACCCTTGAATGTTTAAAAATTCTGGACAGAGAGGGTGTTTTAGAATTACAACAAGCCTATGAAACGCAAACCTATGTAAAGATTGTTTCAAGCGCTTCCGTAGCTTCACAAAGAGCTGAAAACGTTGATGATGCAGGGCGAATACTGCAGTTTTTGATGCGGAACTACCAGGAGATTTTTCGAAAGGAAAAAAAAATAAACCTGGGTCAGATTGTCGATTTAGTCGGTATTAGTTTTGAAGAGATACTAAAAAAATTAGAGGGCTTAAAAAAAGACAATATCGTTGATTTCCAACACTATAATACAGATCTCAAACTGTACTGGAAAGTCCCAAGGGAGGATCAATACACATTAAATCCTTTTTTGAAAAGAATCAAAGCGCACCATCAGCAAAAGGCAGATAAAATAGGTTTTATGATTGACTATGCCTTTGATAACGGTGAATGTAAAAGGAATAAAATCCTTCGTTATTTTGGTGAAAAAAAGTCAGATTTGTGCAAACAATGCTCGGCCAGGTCTTGTAGAAAAAAGGAAACAGTTGATTTGGACCTCCCTTCAGAAATAAAAATCTTATTGCAAAGAGACCCCCTGAATGCCTACCAAATCGGTTTAAATATTGGTGTCTCAAATGAATTCATTGTAATAGCTTTGCAGGAAATGATAGAGGAAAACATCATCGGTCTAAACGAATTGAACCAGTTTTATCTGAAATGAGTCGAAACATTATTTTTTTTGGTACCCCAGCATTCGCTGTCCATTGTTTAAAAAAAATAGTGACCGAAAATTTTAAAGTGATTGCAGTGGTCACAGCTCCTGACAAACCTTCAGGCAGGGGACGGCAGCTTCGCAAATCTGCTGTAAAAGAATTTTCAGAACAACACAAACTCCCTTTATTGCAGCCTACCAATCTCAAGGATCCATTGTTTATTGATGCGCTTAAAGCATATGCCCCCGATTTGATGATTGTAGTTGCTTTTCGAATGTTACCCAAAGAAGTTTGGTCCATTCCGCCTCAGGGGACATTTAACTTACACGCTTCACTCCTGCCCCACTATAGGGGTGCTGCTCCCATTAATTGGGCAATCATCAATCTGGAAAGACAAACAGGTATTACTACATTTTTTATCAATGAGGAAATAGATACCGGTGCAATATTATTACAAGAAAAAATAGCTATTGACAAGAATGAAACAGCAGGTAGCCTCCACGATAAATTGGCATTAAAGGGAAGTGATTTGGTCTGCAAAACAATAGAGGGGATTTTTACAGATAAAATAACTCCAAGTTTACAAAAAGAAAATACGCCTTTGAAAATAGCACCCAAGCTGAATCAGCAGAATACGTTTATTGACTGGGATCTTTCGTTGGAACACATCAATGCTAAAGTAAGAGGACTGTCACCTTATCCTGGGGCAAAATCAAAATGGATTGATGATCAAAAGGAATTTGTCATTAAAATTTTCCAAACAGAAATGGTCAAAGCAGCGCACCGTTTTGAACCAAAACAAGTCATTATAGAGGATCGTAAAATTTTAATTGCTCATAGGGAAGGTTTTATCGATTGTGAATTGTTGCAGTTTCCCAATAAAAAAATATTGGAAGCCAAGGATATTCTTAACGGGAGAGAATTTTCAGACCAAATACGGGTTGAATGATATGATTGGTGCCTGCATTATCAACAAATGCTGCATTTTATTAACAATAATGGGGATTTGAGGGGATTTTTCTTTGGTCTGTGGTTAAAGCGTATAAATTTGTTAATCTAATATATAACCCTTTTAAGATTATGAATAAATCAGAATTAATTGATGCAATGGCAGCTGATGCTGGCATCTCCAAAGCAGCTGCAAAAGCAGCGTTAGAATCACTTATTGGTAGTGTAGGAAGCACTCTAAAAAGCGGAGGACGCGTTTCTCTCGTTGGATTTGGATCTTGGTCTGTTTCTAAAAGAGCTGCCAGAGACGGAAGAAATCCTCAAACTGGTGCTACCATCAAAATTGCAGCAAAAAATGTTGTAAAATTTAAGGCTGGAGCAGAATTGTCAGGTTCAGTCAACTAAATTGAAGAAACCAAAGAATTAAAGCTTCCCATTGGGAGGCTTTTTTTTTTGGGAAAAATTAAATTATTGACTAAATTAAATGATTCAATAAAAGTAAAATGGAATCAGGAAAACTTCTTATCGCCGAACCCTCAGTATACGGTGACCAAAATTTTCATAGGTCTATTGTCATCATGGCTGAGCACAAAGATTCTGGACTGTTAGGATTTATTATCAACAAACCTCTTAACTACAACATCAGCGATGTATTGACAGATATAAAAAGAGACTTTCCGCTGTTCTATGGAGGACCAGTGGATCAAGACAACCTCTTTTTTATTCACAATGCAGGTCATTTGATTCCGGGGAGTCTTAAAATAGATGATAAACTCTTTTGGGGAGGAGAATTCGAAAAAGTAATCGCACTGGTCAACGAGGGAGTTCTAAGCACAAAGGACATTCGGTTCTTCTTGGGGTATTCTGGCTGGTCTGAAGACCAATTACAGCAAGAAATTGGCGCCCATTCATGGATAGTTGTTGATAACGCTTTCGAAAGTCAAATTTTGTCTCACAATACACAAGAACTGTGGAAAGATCAGATGATTGCCCTGGGCGGTAAATATTTAGTTTGGTCCAATACCCCCGAGAATCCCCATCACAACTGATTCACCAGTTGGTCTGTAAATTTAAGGCGAAGGGGTTCGGAAACTGCTGAATCAAATTTCTTTTTTCTGAATTGCTCGATTTGAGTCCAGCCGTATTCCTCTGAAAGCAAAAATATTTCGTGGGCTTGCTGAACTGAGAAAGTAGGTATTTCGTCCTCGACTATTTCCAATTTACTTTCTTTTGCGATAAAATCAATAAGATACTTTCTTATCACCGTGTTTTGAGCACCTTCTGGAAGCGCTGGAGTTTGAATATTTTCCTTATTTACTAAAAAAACAGCACCGTTTGAACTGTCCGCAAGGCGTTTGTGGTGATTCAGTAACAAAGCAGCTCCAAATCCATTTTCATAGGCAAACACTTGACTGAGGTTTCTCAGAGCGGCATTGGTTTGAAAAAGATTAGAGTAGGCAGCAGCGCCAATGTAATGATCTTTATACAAGGTCAAATTATTAGTCTCCACAGTATTCCACGGTACATTTTGAAATTGCAATACAAAACAAATGGGCGTAATAATGGTATCCAAGCTTGGTTTTTCTTTTCTGTAAAATTTGATACTAATACCCTGAAAATCATATAAATCTTGGGTGTATTTTTGAAGGGCAACCGCCTGCTCCTGAAAATAGGTCAAAGAATAATGCATGGGAATATCAACCCTATACCTTCTGAGCGCTGCCATTATCGAGAAATATTGGGCTTCAAGTAATGAAATCTTGCCTTTAAAAGAGAGCAAGTGTTGGGTATGAACTGGAAGCTGTGTCAAACGAGAAAGCAATCCCTGTGGAACATCATTGAAATTTGAATAACAATGACCATCAAAATTAATCATTAAAGAAGTAATTTAGGAAGACCCGAGTACTTGTTTGAGATCAGCAACTAAGTTATCCCACAATAGCTTTGATTCGTCAACTTCATCATCGTCAGCATAATCTGAAATCACCAGAGAAACGTCCTTAGTGATCTCATCAACCTCAATTTTAAACTCAAAATAATAATCTGTTTGATCCGATTCTCCATTTACCCATTGGAATCGAATTCTTTCATTTGTTTTCTTTTGGATCAATTTGGCTTGCTCCTCACTATCGTCCCATATAAAGTCAAAAATTTCACCCCTGGAATTGACGTTATCGGCAAACCACTCTGATAAACCAGAGGGAGTGGACAGATACTGAAATAGCAACTGAGGGGAGGCGTGAAAATCGTACTCAACGGAAAAGAAAGTCTTTTTACTCATTCAAGCTGTTTTGTTTGTAATATATATAAAAAAAACATAGGTAAAATCTAAAGTTCTTATTTTTTTAAATGTCAGAGGGTTCCTAAAAATTTTAGTTATTATATTTGCGCATCAAAATGGCGAGGTAGCTCAGCCGGTTAGAGCGTCGGATTCATAACCCGGAGGTCGGGAGTTCAAGTCTCCCTCTCGCTACTCAATAGCTGTATTGGATATTCCAATGCGACAGGTAAGTAGCAGATTTTAAATCCCATCACCCATCTTTTGGGCCTTGTTTATATTTTAGACCAACAATCAAAGTCACTATTTATCTTTTTTAGCCTTCCCCACCGCCTTAATCCAGATCAAAAAAAATGGCTATATTACTGACTTAAACATCATTTAAAATGAAAAAAATATCTATTTCTGTTTTTTTTGTACTGCTTTTTTCTACTGTAACAGCCCAAAAAGAATCTCTCTTTAACGGTATAGATCTGAGTGGTTGGAATATCCACGGCACTGAACTGTGGTATGTTGAAGACGGCTTATTGGTATGCGAGAGTGGCCCTGACCAAAAATATGGCTATCTGTCTACTGAAGAATATTACGATGATTTTATTTTGACTTTAGAGTTCAAACAGGAAGACAATGGGAACAGTGGGGTATTTTTTAGATCCACCCTGGAAGGCACAAAAATCAGTGGGTGGCAAGTTGAGGTGGCGCCTCCTGGGAATGACAGCGGCGGGGTCTATGAATCTTATGGCAGGGGTTGGCTTATCAAGCCTGAACCGAAAAAAGACAAAGTGCTAAAAATGGGAGATTGGAATAAGATGAAAATTAAAGTGGTCGGCGACCAAGTTACTACTTGGCTCAATGGCACAAAAATGATTTCTATTCAGGACGAGAAAATAGGTAAGGGAAAAGGGTCAATAGCACTTCAAATCCACGACGGAGGCGGTATAAAAGTTAAGTGGAAAAACCTAAACATCAAGCCTTTATAACGCGCTGACAGAATGCTGCCAGTAACTTTTACCCAATATAAATTCTGTTTAAAATTAAATGAATTTTTGAATTAGGTTTTTAGTAGCTAAAATCCCCTCTTTTTCACTCAAACGACTTCCTTCATATTCCACTCCAATATATCCCTTGTAATTGTTGTTTTTGACAATTTGCATCATTTTGGCGTAGTCTATTTTTGTTTCATTTCCATTTTTATCAAAATCATAAGCTTTGGCGCTTACGGATTTGGCATAAGGCATCAATTCGGCTACCCCTTTGTACATATCGTACCGAGCTTTGCAACCGTCTTTACTGCCCCAGGCAAGACAAAAGTTACCAAAGTCAGGAAGCGTTCCACAGTTGTCCAAATTGGTCTGTTTCATCACTTGGGCCAATAGTCCAGCATTGGAGGAAAGACAACCGTGATTCTCTACAATAACATTGATCCCCATGGGTTTTGCAAACTCACATAATCCAGTAAGGCCGACTACAGACTGATCAATCCAAATCTTTTCATCTCTGGTACCAGATAAATTAACCCTAACTGACTCGCACCCTAATTCGGCTGCTAATTCCACCCATTTTTTGTGTTGCTCAATGGCCTTGGTTATTTCAGCATTTGATTCGTGGGAAAGACTTCCCTCTTCGTCTAACATGATCAAAACATTTGACACCTCATTGTCATTTGCGCGCATATTGAGCTCTCTTGCAAGTTTGTTGACATTTTTGCTGGAGGTAGTTCCGTTTTTTAGGGTGTCAAAGAAAAATTGATTAACATATTCTACACCCGAAAATCCCATGGAAGCAGCAAGGAGTGCAAAATCCATTATGTTTTCTTTTTTAGAAAAAAATGAACCATTCATTGACCACTGGGCCAAGGAAATTTTATTTTTAAAACTGCTGTAGTTTGAAAAACTTGGAGCAGGGATGGCCATTCCTAGGGCAGAAACTCCAGCTAATGATAAAAAATGTTTTCTGTTCATGACAACTATTTTATTGGGTTAGTCTTTTTATAAATATAAATTTAATATTTTAAATATCTATTATTCTAAAAAATAATATCGCTGAAACAACTCCATGGCTTGGTAATCCGAGAGACCTAAATTTCTATAACGCTTAGCACTTTCTCGATTCCTATCCTCTGCTCTTACCCAAAAATCTCTATCGTCGCTGCCTTGGAACATCACACTGTCTTTTTGAGACTGGTGGAAAAAAATGGCTTTACGCTTGCGCACCACCTGATCCGGACTCATGGGGACGGCCATCTCGATTTCGTGTACTTCAAATTCTTGCCAAGCACCTCTGTAGAGCCAAACCCAACAGTCTTGCATAAACGAATTGGACTTGAGCTGTTGTAGGGAATCAAAAATTATATTCAGGCAGATTCTGTGCGTTCCATGGGGATCCGATAAGTCACCAGCTGCATACAATTGATGTGGTTTTATGTTGCTGATGAGTGTATTGGTAATGGCTATATCATCTTGGGAGGGTGGGTTCTTTTGAATTTTTCCACTTTCATAAAATGGTAAGTTTAAGAAATGAACTTGTTCATCTGGAATGCCCAGGTAACGGGTAGCCGCCAATGATTCTCTTTTTCTAATTGCTCCCTTTAGTTTACGTAAGGCCAATGAATCCAATGCATTTTTCTTTTTTTGCATCAACTCCTCCATTAGGCTTTCATTCTCAATGTAATTTTCAGTCATGTCCTTGATTACTTCAAAGTACTTTAAAGCTTCATCGTTTGAGACAGCAATATTCCCTGAAGTCTGGTAGGCCACATGTACCTCATGTCCCTGCGCAACCAACCGATCTAAGGTACCTCCCATTGAAATTACATCATCATCTGGATGTGGGCTAAAAACAATACATCTTTTTTTCTCAGGCATGGCACGTTCGGGACGTTTACTGTCATCGGCTTTTGGTTTTCCTCCAGGCCATCCAGTTATGGTATTTTGAATGCGGTTGAACATTTTTATATTGAGGTCATAATAATTTCCCTCTAAATTCAACAACTCATACATCCCATTTTGGTTGTAGTCTTCCTCGGTGAGTTTAAGGATAGACTTATTGGTTTTTTCACACAGCCAATAAACAGCTTTACACTGGTTAATGGGGTCGCTCCAATCACAATTTCCAGTAATCCAAGGCGCTTTGATACGCGTCAATTTAGAGGCTGCTTGCTGATCTAAAACAAGGGTGGTGTTCTCATGTTTCTGGAGATAGGTTGTAGGAATTTTCGACGTTATTGCTCCTTCAACAGCTTTTTGAATGATTTCACTCTTGTTGGTTCCCCACGCCAAAAGAACAATTCTTTTTGCTGAAAGGATGGTTTTGATCCCCATGGTTATGGCTTTGGTAGGAACGTTTTCTATACCATAAAAAGCCGGTGAGGCGTCAAAGCGGGTGAGGTAATCCAAGCTCACCAATCTTGTTTGTGCATTGATATTGGACCCTGGCTCATTGAAGCCTACGTGACCCGTCCTCCCTATACCCAATAATTGGAAATCGATACCGCCCATCTGAGCAATCTTTTTTTCGTAAGAATTGCAGTATTCTCTGACTGTTTTCTGGGGTGTAGTTCCGGAGGGAATATTGATATTTTCCTTTGGAATATCCACATGATCAAAGAGGTTTTCATTCATAAAGAAATGATAACTGTTGACATCCGAGGGTTCCAGACCGAAGTATTCGTCGAGGTTGAAAGTGATCACATTTTTAAAGCTCAACCCTTCCTCACGGTGCAATTTAATCAAGTGTTTGTAAGCACTTATCGGTGACGATCCCGTTGCCAATCCCAATACACAGGGTTTTCCCTGTGATTGTTTCTGTCTTATGAGCGTAGCCATCTCCTCTGCTACAGCAGTGGAACCAGAAAGGGGGTCGTTAAAGACTACATTGTGAAGTTTTTCAAATCTGTGCTCTTCAAATGCACCTGGAAACTGATATTGTATATTGTTTTCTTTCATTTAATACCGGTTTGACTTTAAAAAGATTGTACTCGTAAATATAAACCTATTTAATTAATACAAAAGTTGTGAGGGTTGACACAAAGTTTTGAAGTGATTAAAATTTCTTAAACTTACTGTTAAATTTTTTTTTTATGATTGTTGAAATTTGTTGCACCTCCACTCCGTCTTTGAAAAATGCGATTAAAGGTGGTGCTTCAAGGTTGGAAATCTGTGAGCACCTGATGGAGGACGGTTTAACCCCTTCCCCAACTTTTCTCCAAGAAGTTATCGAGACCACTCACCTGCCGATTCACGTATTGATCCGCCCCCGAAGAGGAAATTTCACCTACTCGTATGAAGAAATTAAAACTGTTGAGGAACAAATAGAATGGGCACAATCCATGGGTGTACAAGGTGTAGTAATCGGTGCTTTAAACGAAGACCGAAGCCTTCCACTTCCTGTTTTAAAAAAATGGGTGGCTACTGCAAAATCAATGGATTTAACGTTTCACAGAGCCTTTGATCGGGTTATTCATGCTGAAGAGTCCCTAAAAAAAATTATTGATTTAGGGTTTAACCGGGTGCTTACTTCAGGGCAACAGCAAACTGCTTTGCAAGGAATAGAATTGCTCAATAAACTCAATCAAATTGCCCAAGGAAAATTGGTGGTCATGCCGGGAGGGGGTATTAATGATCAGAACTGTGACCTTTTTTTTAAAGAAGGATTTGATGAAATTCACCTTTCTGGGAAGGGAAAAGAAAAAACAGAATTGGGAGAACCGATTGCCGATCTCAATACAATTAGAAAGGTGGTAGGCTGCGCCCAGAAATACCAGTAGATGTTGGGTTTATGGGGAAAGTAAATCTTGAATGGCTTCCTCAACCATTACAGTCATTATCTCGTAACCTTTCTTATTGGGATGAACACCATCGTAACCATAGCTTTCAATAAGCCCATTTTTACCATCGGTCATCGAGCTAAAGTAGTCGAGATATTTAAAGTTATTTTCCATACAATAATCTTTTATCATCTGGTTGAGCTTTGGAATCTCAACGTCTGGATTTTTTCCACTTCTCCAGGGATAGTCGGCGGCTGGAATTACAGACGAGACTATCACTTTAATACCATTGGCATGAGCCAGTTCCGCCATAGAAAAAATATATCCTGCTACTGTTTCTAAATCTTTTAATGGGGTGTTTCCTGCAATATCATTGGTGCCTGCCAGAATCACAACAATTTCAGGCTTGTGGGCGATCACATCCTGGCGAAATCGCAAAAGCATCTGTGGGGTTGTCTGCCCTCCAATCCCTCTGTTGATATAGGTTTGGTTGTCAAACATTTCTGGCATATAATGTTTCCATTCTTGTGTGATAGAATTGCCCATAAAAACTACCCTTCCTGAATTATTTCCCAATACTACCTCCTGATTTAATGTATCAAAAAGTCCATTTTAGCCCAGTCCAAATACATTAGTGTCTCGGTGATATCAATCCCCTCTAAGGGATCTTTTTTTTGGGCGTAAAACTGCTGAGTTAATAAAAGGCATATCGCAAAGTGAAAAATCTTAGTTTTTAACATCTCTATTCATCATTTGGGTTTCTAATATTCTCAATAAGTTCCTGGATATTTTGGTCGGGTGCAGGTGTGAATTTTGATACGACTACTGCTATTAAAAAGTTTACCATCATGGCAAAGGAACCAAATCCTTCTGGAGAAATACCAAACCACCAATCCTTTTCAGTTCCCCCACCGAACCATCCAAATTTAAACTTGGTCATGTAGAAAAGCATTAATAAAACGCCGATGACCATACCAGCTACAGCACCCTCTTTGTTCATTTTTTTACTAAAAATTCCCATCACGATGGCGGGGAAAAAAGAAGCAGCAGCCAACCCAAAGGCCAAGGCAACAGTGGCTGCGACAAAACCTGGTGGATTGATTCCAAAATAGGCCGCCAACATAACAGCACCCACCGCTGACAAGCGGGCAGCCACCAGCTCACCTTTCTCACTGACATCTGGTTTTATAATTTTCTTGATTAGGTCGTGCGAAACAGAAGATGAAATCACCAATAGAAGACCTGCAGCAGTGGAAAGTGCAGCTGCCAAAGCCCCAGCCGCCATAATGGCGATCACCCAATTGGGTAAATTAGCAATTTCTGGGTTGGCCAGTACCATAATGTCTGCATCGACATTCAACTCATTGGTCGCTGGATCTGCCACATACTGAACCCTGCCATCGTTATTTTTATCATCATATGATATAAGCCCGGTAGCCTCCCATTTTCCAAACCACTCTGGAAGTGTTTTATAAGGTTGATTGCTTACGGTTTCGATTAGGTTGGTTCTTGAGAAAACTGCGACTGCCGGTGCGGTTGTGTATAAAATCGCGATAAAAAGCAATGCCCATCCCGCGGATTTTCTGGCATCACTGACTTTTTTAACAGTAAAAAAACGGACGATAACATGCGGAAGACCTGCCGTACCAACCATTAAAGCAGCGGTAATAAAAAAAACATCCAAGGTGGACTTTTTTCCCGTAGTATATTCGTGGAACCCTAACTCTCGGTGCAGTCCATCGAGTTTATCTAAAAGAAAAACACCATCACTTCCGGCGGCACCAAATCCTATTTGCGGAACAACATTGCCCGTTACCATCAGTGAAATAAAAATGGCGGGTAACATAAATGCAAATATTAAAACACAATACTGCGCCACTTGCGTGTAGGTGATTCCCTTCATCCCCCCCAATACTGCATAGAAAAGAACAATGAGCATCCCAATGAAAACGCCCGTATTGATGTCGACTTCCAAGTAGCGAGAAAAAACAACACCAACACCACGCATTTGACCCGCGATGTAGGTGAAAGAAACAATCAAGGCACAAAAGACCGCTACGGCTCTGGCGACATTGGAATAATAGCGATCACCAATAAAATCTGGTACAGTAAATTTTCCGAATTTTCTGAGATAGGGCGCTAATAAAAGTGCTAAAAGGACGTATCCACCCGTCCATCCCATCAAAAAAACAGAGCCGTCGTAACCGTTAAACGATATGATTCCAGCCATAGATATAAAGGAGGCTGCAGACATCCAATCGGCAGCAGTAGCCATACCGTTTGCAATGGGTGGTACCCCTTTCCCAGCCACATAAAACTCACCCGTGGAGGAGGCTCTTGAGCGTATTGCAATGAAAATATAAAGTGAAAAACTTAACCCAACCGCTATCCAAATCCAATATTGTAACTCCATTTATTTATCGTTTTTAAACTTTTGATCTAAGCGATTCATCAAGTAGATATAGACAAAAATCAAAATCACAAACACATAGATGGCTCCCTGCTGAGCGAACCAAAAACCAAGTTTAAATCCGCCTAAATGAAATTGATTTAACGTATCTGCAAGAAGAATACCAAAACCAAAGGAAACCGAAAACCAAATGGATAAGAGTATGACCAAATACTTTAAGTTGGTTTTCCAATAAGTATCATTCTTGTTCATGCATTTTTGGATAAAAAGTTGATTCCTAAGATAGATAAAGAATTATAAATCAGAATTTATAGTTTGATGTATATTTTTCTTTTAAACAATTGGTAGGTGGGTATCGAAATAATGAAGACGTAAAAAACAGCATAGGTCAAAGAGGCCAATTTAGGCGCCACACCCATCGCCATAGCTTGATCAACAAATGAGGAACTCAACGAAACTCCAAAGAGTTTGTCACCGTAGAACAGTGGGTATAATATTCCCGCCAGGGTATAGGAGAAAATCGCGTTGACACCAAAGACTTGGGCAAATTTGAATTTGTGTGCATATTCCTTAACATCCACCCAATAAAGAAAAGAAGCCAAAAGCAAACAACTTATCCCTCCGGCAATAAGCACGAAGGAACTACTCCATATGCTTTTATTTACGGGCATGATGTATTGAGAAATGTCTCCCAAAATCAATAAGACTGAAGCCATTATAAAAAGCTGTAACAGCTTGTCCTTAAGCGCCTTTTTTGAGACCAATACACCTCCGGCTATCATTCCGAGCATGCCCGTAACTACGGCAGGGAATGTACTCAAGATACCCTCGGGATCCCAATTTTGCCTCCACAAGTACCCGGGAAGGTATTGTTTATCGATATAATTCGCCCAATTTTTTTCGGGCACGCTCAAGTCGGGCACTCCGATTCCAGGGACCGGCAGGTACTCCATGACCAACCAATAGACAATCAGCGTCACACCACCGATGATGATCTGTGCTTTTTTTTGGATAAAAAGGTATATCAAAGCACATATTAAAAATACTTGGGCAATTCGGGGTAAAACACCCACCCATCGAATGCTGTCAAAATTAAAAGTGGGCCAAAGCCACAAAAACATACCCACGGCGTAAATTTTTAAACTGCGCAGTATTATTTTTTTAACCAAACTTTTTTGGGCCACGCCCCTCTCCCTAAGTTTGGTAAATGACAGTACAATCGATACCCCTACAATGAAAAGAAATGTGGGGAAAATATAATCTGTCGGGGTTAAACCATTCCACTTGGCATGTAATAAAGGAGCATATACGTGGTCCCATGATCCAGGATCGTTAACAATAATCATAAAAATAATCGTCATCCCCCGAAGGATATCAAGAGACAATAACCTGGTTTTATTTTCTTCCATAATGGGTATATTGTTGCTCTAAAAGTAATAAAAACAACTTAATCATAATTCTACGTCTGATTGGGACACAAAAAATACGCTCCAATAGAATCTCTAACTTACATATCTAAATAATTGGTGATAAGGCCATTTCATTATTTTACGGAAAATAAAATGGTGATTTTTTCGTTATATTTGTGATACTAATAATGCGCCCCAATGCATACCTCGAAGCTAAGCTACTACTTAGTCCTATTTTTTGTATTCCATGTTCTTGGTACTCAAGCTCAAGTTGGTGATCTTATAAATATTGCATTTGGTGGCGATGAAAATGTCACCTATCGTAAGGATGAAACTGTAACAATTGCTATTCCACCCCATTTTTCTGGTACGGTAGAATTTGAGATTCGTAGAATTCGAGGAGGTACTGATGAAGTCGTTCGTCCTTTAGATCCGAGCAATTTTTTTACTATAGTTACTGATTTGGGAGCTGCCGCCAACAGCGTTCAAAATGGAGATGGCTTTTATGCTTTGGCCTACGATACAGCCACCTCTACTGTACTTGTTGGAATCTCAAGTACAACGTATTTTGAAATCATTTCTGTTAACCCTGGAGCTCTAGATCCTACTCATAATCAGACTGTTGTATACAATACATCACCAGGTGTAATAACTGATCTTCCAATTCCTATTGTTTCCACCACATCAGGAACCTTATCTTATCAAAGCAAGGAAATCTCTCCAATATGTATTTGTCTCAGGATCTTCAATTGGCTGGATTCTCATTGGGATTGAATCAGCAATTCTCTCATCTGGAAAGTTTTTCAATGAATAATTTCGGAGTTTCAGTTGGGCTATCTTTAGAAAATTTTGACATAGGTTTGCTTTATAATTTTGGTATAAAAAACATTAAAAAAACCTATGCTCCAAGCATTTTTGAGCTCTACCTCACCTTTGATTTTAGTAAGTTCAGGAGAAATACACGAGGGCTTTATAAAAGAATTCAAACGGATAACTATTTTTAGAAAATGGAATCCCACTGCAATGCAATGACTTTTTTTTCCTCCCACACAACTCTTTTTTTATTGTCCGTTAATTAAAGAAATTAATTTATAGCTTTAACCAATAAAACATATTTCCTTTGGAAATCACTACCATGGTCCCCTATTTGAGTTTAACTTTTCTAATGGCTTTAGGGTGTGCGCTCCTTCTTGGGGTTGCCAAATCAGGGATAAAAGGCTTGGCGGTTTTAATTGTAACGGGCTTGGCATTGGCATATGGGGCCAAAGAGTCTACTGGGATTTTGATGCCTCTGTTGATTTGTGGAGATATTTTGGCTGTTCTGTATTACAAAAGGCATGTTAAATGGCATTATCTTTTGAAGCTACTGCCCTGGATGATTTTAGGTGTTTTGGTCGGTGTTTTTTTAGGCAAGGATTTACCTGAAAAGCTCTTTAAATTTGGGATGGCCGTGATCATCTTGATCAGTGTGATTATGATGCTTTATTGGGAACGCAAGGACCGACAAAAAGTTCCTTCACACTGGAGTTTTGCCGCCCTTATGGGAATGCTCGCAGGTTTTACTACCATGGTAGGAAATTTAGCAGGCGCTTTTTCCAATATCTATTTTTTAGCGATAAAATTGCCAAAAAACGAATTTATTGGAACAGCTGCATGGCTGTTTTTTATCATCAATCTTTTTAAAGTTCCCTTCCACATTTGGTCCTGGGGCACAATCAATTGGGATTCTCTTCAAATAAGTTTGGGTTTGATTCCCGCCGTAATTATAGGTTTTGTACTTGGAATATATTTGGTGCAAAAAATAAATAATGAAAAATACCGCCAGTTGATTCTTCTATTGACTGGAATCGGTGGACTTGCAATATTTTTTCAATAATTATTTTGCGACATTAACTGCTCTGGTCTCGCGGATCACAGTAACCTTAACTTGTCCCGGGTAAGTCATTTCAGTTTGTATTTTTTGAGATATTTGAAATGATAATTCAGCAGACTGGTCATCGGAAACTTTTTCACTTTCGACGATCACCCTGAGCTCTCTTCCGGCTTGAATGGCATATGCTTTGTTTACTCCGTTAAAGTCATAGGCGATGTTCTCCAAGTCTTTCAGTCGCTGAACATAACTGTCCAAAACCTGTCGGCGGGCTCCTGGTCGCGCACCAGAAATAGCGTCGCAGACTTGTACAATAGGGGAAAATAAAGATGTCATTTCAATTTCATCGTGGTGGGCTCCTATGGCATTGCAGACCTCTTTTTTCTCTCCATACTTTTCAGCCCATTCCATACCCAAAATAGCATGGGGAGTCTCTGTTTCTTCCTCAGGGACTTTACCGATATCGTGGAGCAAGCCAGCTCTTTTTGCTAATTTTGGATTCAAGCCCAACTCCGAAGCCATCACACCACACAGTTTGGCCACCTCTCTTGAGTGTTGTAATAGGTTTTGACCATAGGAAGAACGGTATTTCATTCTGCCCACAATTTTGATCAGCTCAGGGTTGAGGCCGTGGACGCCCAAGTCTATTACAGTTCTTTTTCCGACCTCCACAATTTCATTTTGGATTTGCTTGGTCGTCTTATTTACTACCTCCTCAATTCTGGCTGGATGAATTCTGCCGTCGGATACCAGTCGGTGGAGGGAAAGCCGCGCAATCTCCCGACGAACAGGGTCAAAACAGGATAGAATAATGGCCTCTGGTGTGTCATCTACAATGATTTCAACGCCAGTGGCAGCCTCAATGGCACGTATATTCCTTCCCTCTCGTCCAATGATCCTCCCTTTGACATCATCTGAATCTAAATTAAAAACAGAAACGCAATTTTCTATAGATTCTTCAGTACCAATCCGTTGAATCGTATTTATAATTATTTTTTTGGCTTCTTGCTCTACGGTCAATTTAGCCTCCTCTAAGCTCTGTTGCGCAAAGGCCATTGCTTCAGACTGTGCTTTCTTTTCTAGGGAGCTAACAAGTTCTTTTTTGGCCGCTGCTGCAGAAAGTCCTGAAATGGTCTCTAACTTCTCTACCTGTGAATCGTGAAGGAGATTCAGCGCTTCTTGTTTGGATTCTAATTTGGAGAGTTTCTTGTCTAACGACTCGTTTTTTTGATCCAAGTTATGGGTTAAACTTTTAGACCTATTCAGCTCTTTACTGAGTTTATTTTCTTTTTCTCTCAATCTATTTTCCGTCTCCGAAATTTTCTTTTCTCTGTTAAAGATTAGCTTTTCGTGCTCTGACTTCAGTTCAATAAAACGTTCTTTCGCTTGGAGTATTTTTTCGCTTTTTATCCGATCACCCTCTCTTTTGGCCTGACTGAGAAGGTCTTTTGCCTTTGTCTCAGCATCATCAAGGAGCTTGGTGTTTTTTTGTTTTTGGATAACAATGCCAATGCCAACCCCTAAGACAGCGGCAATCGAAATAAGAATAAATATATTGGTCGTTAATTCCATAGGTTTCATTTTTTATATTAAAAAAGCCTGTACTGGCATAGAGTTTTTGTATAAACTCCTAAAAAACAGGTTTGAGGCTACACAACTGATCAAGGATCTGTTCAAGACAGCTTGCTTTTACAATCATAACTCACCTCTTTTAAATTAAAGCTCGTTGAGTTTATCAAAAAATCACCAATACAGGCAGTATGTATTTTATTTAAAGAACTTAGTAGTTAGAAAGGTGCAGGTCAATCAATTCAATCAATTCCTTTGTTTTGATCGAGCTTTCCCCTTCCACGGTATTATTTTCAAGCGTATTTTCTAATTGAGCAGCATACTGTAGGGCACACATGGCCAAAACGTCTTGCTTGTCTCGAACAGCGTAATTTTCCTGCAACTGCTTGGACATTTCATCAATTTTTTTTGCCGAATTCCGCAAAGATTGTTCTTGACCTGCTAAAATGGTCAAAGGATAAACACGGTCTGCAACAGTTAACTTTATCTTTATTTTTTCACTCATGTTTTACCGTATTTCTGATAGTTGATGAATGCAAAAATCTACTTCTTTTATTAAACTCGTTATTTTACGCTTAGTATTTGCTTTACTTTCTTTACTGCCAAGTAATGAGTTGGCCATCTTAAGGGCATCATTATCACTTTTAAATTCCAAAATTTGCTTTTGGAGCAAGGTGTTTTCTCGTAGGAGTTGTTCTTTATCTGTTTTTAATTGATTAATCAACAGATGATTCTCTTTTAACCTATTGAGCAAAAGAACGATTCTCTCCTCTAAGACATCAAAATTATTCATGACAACCTAAATATGACGGTATAATCATTACAACACAAATTTAGCGATTCCATTCGATAAATTTAACTGGGCGGAGTTATTTTAAAAATTTTAACACATCATGCATTCTAATCTTCAGGGAAAAATAACACCATGTGCATAAGTGTATTTAATGAAAAAGTTGTGCAAAAGCGCTCTTTCCTCATCTCTGATGGTTTTGGCATATAGGGTATAATTTTTATTATCTGTTTTGAAGATGTATAAATCTCCGTAATGTTTTATTCTTGAAACCCTTTTTAAATCTACGGTGGATTTGTAGAGTGTTCCGTACAACAAGGTGTGGTTTTTTATAGATAGAAAAGGCTTTTTGTATGCACCGATAAAGTAAATAAAAAGTGAAAATCCAAATAAGGAGACAAAATAACTCAAAAAATAATAAGGACTGATGTATACTAAAAATAGGCCTAAAAAAGCCCATATAAATAAATACAATAGTTGCTTTTTAACGTAAATGGGGTGGTAAAAAAAATAGAATTCACTTTTTAGATTCAGGGGCATTTTTAAAGATTTTATTCAATTTAAAAAAAAAAACAGATGGGGAAAGGCTTGAGCAATACAGCCCAATGTTTTTTAAAAAATGTATTTTAGCTACTGTTTTGGTTTTAAAGAATATACGACATCTCGCACTCCTTACTCTACTTTCTTCACCTATGCATCTGTGGGCTCAGGAAATTGACAACCCTTTGGTTCCTCTCGATATTCCGCTCTCAGTATCCGGGACTTTTGGGGAGCCCAGAAGCACACACTTCCATTTGGGTGTCGACATTAAAACACAAGGCAAAGAGGGTTGGGAAGTAAAGAGCGTCAGACCCGGTTATGTAAGCAGAATAAGGGTAAGTACCAGTGGCTATGGTAAAACGCTTTATATAGACCATCCCAATAAAACTACCACAGTATATGCACACCTTAAAAAATTTGCCCCTAAGGTTGAAAAATTAGTGAAGACATTACAATACCAAAAGGAGTCCTACACCCTTCAACAATTTCCAAAAAAAAGTGAGATCACAATAGACCAAGGAGAAGTAATCGGCTACTCTGGCAATACTGGAAGCTCCTCTGGTCCTCATTTACATTTTGAAGTGAGAGCTACCGACTCACAAAAACCATTGAACCCATTACTGTATGGACTTCCTGTTAATGACCGTCAAAGACCACAAATTCAAAAATTAATCCTTTATTACCCCCAACAAAATAGTGTTCTCACCCCATCAAAAAGATTGACCCTTCAAAAAGTAAATGACAGCACCTATCAAACTCCTTTAATAATGACCTCAGGAAAAATTGGGTTGGGGATTCAAATGTTTGACAGACAGGACCTTAGTTACAACAGGAATGGCATCTATCAAGCGATTATGGAAGTCAATGGTAAAAAAGTAGTGGACTATAAATTTGATACTTTAAACTATTCGGATTCCGATAAACTTTTTGTTATAGTAGATTATCCAAAATTCAAAAATGAACGCTACAAAGTGGTGAAATTATTCTTTCAAAATCAAAAGCCTTTAACGTTTATAAAGTCCATGGTAAATGACGGTATGATTGATATTGTCATTGGGAAGTCTTACCAAATTAAGCTCACCTTAAAAGATTTTTCAGGAAATTCGACCCATGTAGAAATGTATGTTGAAGGGAAGAAAAAGGAAATAAAAGCAAAGCCGCTGGATGGAAAATTGATTGAACCGCATTTAGAATACTTTTCCCCCCTTGATGATCAGGAAGTTTTTATTCCAAAAAATACCTTTTTTGAAGATGCTGTTATCGAGATTAAAAAAGAGGAAAATACTCTCAGTATTGGCCCTAACTTGTTCCCCTTTGACAACCCCTACGAAATTCGATTTAAGATAAATAAGCAAGACTCTCTGCAATTGAGACAAACGTTCATCGCAAAAAAAACAGATAAAAAAGATTATTACTTGCCCACTGTTGTAAAAGACGGTTTTTGGGTTTCTCAAGTAGCAGACATGGGAGACTATAAACTGGCAAGAGATTCGGTACCGCCCGAAATAAAAGCTTACAATTTTAAACCCGAGCAGTGGTTGAGTAAATTTAAGTTTTTAAACATAAAAATATCCGACGATATGTCTGGGATTAAAAATTATCGAGGAACCATCAATGGAAAATGGGTGTTGTTTGAGTACGAACCCAAACGAAATCTGCTGACTTACGATTTTTCGGACAACGATTTTGATTTGGCAAAGCACGAACTTCGCATAGAAGTCGAAGATAATGTGGGGAACAAATCCATTTACGAAACTGTTTTTTTTAGAAAATACAACTAAGAAAACTTAGGTTTTAGAATTCTGAAAGGGTCTTTATCACATAGTCCACCTCCGCATGGGTGTTGAACGATGAAAACGAAAACCTAAGAGAGGGTAATTTTTTTACGTCTTCGGGCCTGTGAAGAACTGATAAAACATGAGAACCCTCCGCTGCTCCAGATTGGCAGGCACTCCCTTTAGAACAAGCAATTCCTTTTAAATCCATATGGAAACTCAGCAAAGCTGCTTTGGACGAATCTATTGGAAGCGCAACATTGACAAGAGTATAGGTACTTTTTTCCAAATTTTCTGACAGGCCGTTGAAATGAACTTCGGGAAACAGTCCCTTTAAATTTTCAATAAAGTATTTTTTTAGATCTAAAATAAATTGTCTTTCCTCCTCCAACTTCTCATAGGCAATTTCAATAGCTTTTTGCATGCCTACTATGTTGTGAAGAGATTCGGTTCCGGCGCGTAAGCCCCTTTCTTGAGGTCCACCAACGATAAAAGAGTGCATTCCAGAGTTTTTCTTTATGTAAGCAAAACCAATACCCTTTGGACCGTGGAATTTATGGGCAGCGGCAGTTAAAAAATCAATGGGTTGGGATTTTAGATCAAAACTAAAATGTCCAACACCTTGAACCGCATCGGTATGGAAAAAAGCACCGTGCGCCTGGCAAAGTTCTCCCACCTGATCCAAATCCAATAAATTACCTATTTCATTGTTGACGTGCATTAAGCTTACCAGTTTAATGGAATCATCTTTTTGCAATAAACGCTTTAAATCGTCAAGCTTTGGGGAACCGTATTCATCCAGAGCTATGTACTCAACCTTTACACCATTGTCTTCTAATTCATCCAAGGCGTGTAATACAGCGTGATGCTCAATCTTAGAGGAAATGATTGTTTTTACATTAAGATCTTTAACGGCACAGCGCAAGATCATATTGTCTGATTCGGTTCCCCCTGAGGTAAATATAATTTCCTGGGGAGCACAGTTCATCTCTTTGGCGATACTTTTACGGGCTGTCTCCAAAGCCGATTTGGCACTTCTTCCATAAGCGTGGGTCGAAGAAGGATTTCCAAAACTTGTCTCCAAGCTTTGGGACATTAAATCTATGACTTCCTTTCGAATAGGTGTTGTGGCCGCGTTGTCGAAATAAACTTTCATGACTCTATTTCGAATTTAAATAACCAAACCTAAGCGTGGCTCTCAAAGGTTTCAAGGGTTTTTATAATGATGGATATACAATCCCTGAGTTGCTCCTCTGTCATTACCAATGGGGGTGCAAAACGAATAATATTGCCATGGGTGGGTTTTGCCAAAAGACCATTGTCTCTCAATTTTAAACAAATATTCCATGCCGTATCACTTTCAGGGTCATCGTTGATTACGATCGCATTGAGTAAACCTTTACCCCTCACCAGTTTTACAATCTTACTTGTAGATATGTAACGGTTCATTTCCTCCCTGAAAATAACTCCCAAACGTCTGGCATTCTGTGCCAAATTCTCCTCTAACACAACTTGTAAGGCCTTTTTGGCTATCGATACTGCCAAGGGATTCCCCCCAAAAGTACTTCCGTGCTGCCCGGGTTGAATTACGTCCATAACAGTAGCGTCAGAGAGTACTGCAGAAACAGGATAAGTGCCACCACTGATGGCCTTACCTAAGATCAACATATCGGGACGAACATAAGTTTCCGCTTGTTGCTCACAGGCATGCTGGCAATCACAATTACCACAAACAGCGAGAAGAGAACCTGTCCTTCCTATACCAGTCTGTATTTCATCGGTGATCAACAATACGTTATACTCAGAGCACAGAGCTTTTGCCCGTTTGATAAAGTCCTCGGCGGGGGTATAGACACCCGCCTCTCCCTGAATGGGTTCTACCAGAAAACCAACGACATTAGGATTGGTCTCCAATACCGCTTCAAGGGCTTCTATATCATCGTAAGGTACGTGAATAAAACCTGTTGCATAAGGACCAAAATCGCCTTTTGAATTGGGATCTGTCGAAAATGAGATAATGGTTGAGGTACGACCGTGGAAATTATTGTTGCAGACAATAATTTGCGCATTATTTTCAGCGACCCCTTTTTTTTGATATCCCCATTTTCGGGCTATCTTAATGGCGGTCTCTACTCCTTCGGCCCCAGTGTTCATACAAAGTACTTTTTCAAATCCAAAGTATTCTGTGATGTACTTCATATAGGCACCCAGCTTATTGTTGTGAAAAGCACGAGAGGTCAATGTCAAAGTTTCCGCCTGCTCTTTCATCGCTTCAATAATTGAAGGATGACAATGACCTTGATTTACAGCAGAGTAGGCAGATAAAAAGTCGTAGTATTTTTTTCCTTCAACATCCCACAAAAAAACTCCCGACCCTTTGGCCAAAACAACAGGAAGGGGGTGATAGTCGTGGGCCCCGTGTTTTGCCTCTAAATCCAAATAATAATCCTGAAGTGATTTTTCTGTGGTTTCCATTCTACAGCTATGTTAAACTTATTATTGTCAACAAATTTTTCGTAAAAATAAGAATATAATTCCACTTTAATAACGTTTAAATGCCCTGCGGAAAAATAAATGAAGTATTGAGCAATGGTTTATTCAAAATCTGAGATATGGGTAAAAAAACAATACTATTTTTGCAACATGGCAAAAAAATTCATTCCAGAGCGATATGAAGATCTAGAAGTGGTCGACATCAACCAAAAGGGAAAAGGGGTAGTAAAATCGGATGACGGCAAGGTGATTTTTGTATCGGGTGTTGTTCCCGGGGATCAAATTTGTGTAGAGACTTTTAAGAAAAGACGTGGTTATTTCGAAGCTAAATTGATTGAGATCAATCGTCCGTCTGACGACAGAGACACTCCAGTATGTTCCCATTTTGGGGTATGTGGGGGCTGTAAGTGGCAGAATTTGACCTATGAAGCACAACTGAAATTCAAACAAAAGGAAATAACGCACAACCTCACCCATATGTCAGCTATGGCATTGCCTGAAATAGAGAAAATAATACCGGCATCAAAAAATTATTTCTATCGCAACAAAATGGAATACAGTTTTTCCAGTCAGCGCTGGCTGACCAGCGATGAGATAATAGACAAAACCTCCGAAATTGAAAAAAGAGGTTTAGGGTTTCACAAAGCCGGAATGTGGGATAAAGTCGTCGACATAAAAGAGTGTCATTTACAACCCGAACCCGCCAACAAAATCAGAAACTTCATCAAGACATTTGCCCTAAAAAACAACTTGGAGTTTTTTAATCCTAAAACAAGATCGGGATTTCTCAGAACCTTGATGATTAGAAACTCTAACAGGGATGAATTTATGGTGCTGATTCAGTTTTATAAGGAAGATAAAACCAAAAGGGAAGCCCTTATGGAAGCCATATTGGAAAAATTTGATGTCAAATCACTGCTCTATTGCATCAATGAAAAAGCCAACGACACGCTTTATGATCAAGAAATCTTCTGTTATCACGGTACCAATTTTATTGTCGAAGATATGGAAGGGTTAAAATTTAAAATAAATGCCAAATCTTTTTTTCAAACCAACACAGAACAGGCCTACGAACTTTATAAAATCACAAGAGAGTTTGCTGCACTCAAAGGAAGTGAGGTAGTCTATGATCTGTATACAGGCACGGGAACTATAGCGCAATTCATTGCCAAAGACTGTAAAAAAGTGATTGGAATTGAGTCCGTACCCGATGCTGTTCATGCAGCAAAAATTAATGCCAAAGAAAATGGAATTGAAAATGCTTATTTTGAAGTCGGTGATATGCGCAAGGTATTCAATCCAGAATTCATCAACCAATATGGCCAAGCAGATGTGGTAATCACCGATCCACCCCGAAACGGCATGCATCCGGAGGTGATTCAGCAGTTACTGGCTTTGAGTCCAAGGAAAATAGTGTACGTTAGTTGTAATAATGCCACCCAAGCTCGGGACCTAAATCTGATGAAAGAACATTACCGAATGTCACGCACAAAAGCAATAGATATGTTTCCCCAAACCCAACATGTCGAAAATGTCGTACTTTTAGAGAAGATTTGACCCATGGCGCTTCGAAACGTAATTCTCTTTGTTGTTGTCCTGCTTTTTTCTTGTGAGAAAGATGATATTTGTTTAGAGGGTACCCCTGGGACTGCAAGGTTGGTGGTTCTTTTTAAAGATCATCAAGACCCTATGGCCAAAAAAGCTGTAGACCAACTGCTTATCCGAGGGTTTGAAGAAAAGGATACGCTTTCAATTTTCTCTGGGGACTCTTTGGCCATCCCACTCAGGAATAATTTTGAGTTCACACAATATGAATTCACCCTGCACACTGCATCCCCCACCCTATTATCTGATTCCATTCAATTTAATCACACCCAATATGACACCTACATCAACCGTTCCTGTGGCTATAGATCAACTTTTGTTTTGGAAAATCCTTTCCACTACATTCTAACGCAAGGAAACAACGGTTGGATAAAAAGTATAGAAAAAATAAGAGATACCCTAACAGATGAAAAAAGTTCGCATTTGGCTATTTACCATTAGTCTCCTATTTTCTATTATTTGGGTTCAAGCTCAGCAAAGCCCAACCGTCCTTTTAGATCAAGAGACAAATGTGATTGAAAAGGCGATTGATACCTTAAAAAAAAGAGAAAAGAAACCCTACACCATTCGGTTTGGAATTGATATTTCCAAACCCGTGATGGCGCAAATGGACAAAGATTTTTTTGGTTTGGAATTGGTGGGAGACATCAGACTTTTTTCAGAGTTTTATGGTGCTGTTGAATTGGGAAATGAAAAAAAAACACAACAGTCAGAACGTATCAATTTCACCACCTCTGGCTCCTATCTAAAAATTGGATTCGATTACAATATGTATGAGAATTGGAAAGGAATGAATAATGCAATTTTCTTGGGAATGCGTTTGGGAAACAGCTTCCACAAGCAAACGGTGAACGAATATGAACCCTATCAATTACATCACTTTTGGGGTTCCGAGATTATTAAAAAAGGAGATCAGATAAGAGAGCACGATGAGCTTCAAGCCCGATGGTTAGAGGTAGTAGCAGGAATCAAGGTCAAGATGTTTAATAACTTTTATATGGGATTTAGTCTCCGTCTCAACAGGCTTCTGAATCATACCCAACCCGATAATTTTGATAATTTACACCTGCCTGGTTTTAATAAAAAAACAGATGAAAATGTTTGGGGAGCAGGATTCAATTATACGATTACCTATGCGATTCCTGTCAAACTATAGCCTAGGTTTTACCGACTTTAACTTTTTAGTTTATGGAGTTTTTTAGTGCCTTTATAAATAGGGAAATAACACAAACGTGTTTCTAATTTTCCATTAAAAAGTTTAATTTTTTTTCTCGGGCGCAAGCCCACGAATTTCAGGGCCTCAAAATTGGCGCTGATGATCCATGCGTCCGTATCTGTATAAGATCTTTTCAGGGTATCTCCAAAATCCTGGTAGAGGGTGTTGATATCCCCCTCCAGGCGCTCGCCATATGGCGGATTTGTAATCAGGTGAAGTCCTCCTTCTTCAATCTTTTGGGAATTAAAAAAATTGGCCCTGTTAACCTTAATAAAATCCTCCAAGCCCGCATTATTAATATTTAAAAGGGTTTTTTCATAAGCGGAAGGAGCCTTGTCAAATCCATAAATCTTTCCCTCTGGCGCCACTACCCTGTTCAGCTGGGATGTTTTTATTTTATCAAAAAGTGTCTCGTCCCAATCGCTCCATTTTTCAAAAGCAAATTCATTGCGATTTAGATTGGCTGGAATCTTACAGGCCATCATTGCAGCCTCGATCAGGAAAGTACCACTTCCACACATGGGGTCCAAAAAGTTCCTCCTTTCATCCCATCCCGATAATTTGATAATACCCGCAGCCAGGACTTCATTGATGGGTGCAATGTTTGTTATGGACCGATATCCTCTGTGGTGCAACGAGCGTCCTGAGGTATCCAACGACATACTGCATTTATCGTTAAAAATATGAAGGTGGATTCTGATATCAGGATGTTGGGTATCTACGGTAGGTCTTTTTCCAAAATCTTTTCTAAACCGGTCCACAATAGCGTCTTTACAACGCTGGGTCACAAAGAGACTGTGATTGAAAACACTACCACTCACTACACAGTCTATTGCAAAGGTGCTGTCGACAGTTAAAATGGTATTCCAATCATAATGATAGATGCTGTCATATAAAGCATTATCATTAACAACCCTAAATTCGTGTAGTGGTTTAAGGATTTTAATGGCCGTTCTCAGGCAGAGATTGGCTTTGTACATAAATCCTTTGTCCCCAGTAAACCTCACCAACCGGTTGGCCACCGAAACGCCTGTAGCACCGAGGTTTTTTAACTCTTTAGCCAGAGTTGGTTCCAAACCGTATAGGGTCTTCGCCAACATCTCAAAATTATCTTCCATTCAAAGTAGTTCGGTTTAAAAATACTATTTTTGAGGCTACAATTAGATATAAATCACCAAATGTTATTTGTCGGATTATCAAATCTTAGTCTGCCCTTTTTCGGTGCAGTGTTGGGCATTGCTATTGCCAAACTTTTTCCATTGGTAAAAGACCTTGGATTAAAGCTAATACTTTCATTCAGTGGAGCATTCCTTTTGGGGATAATCGTTTTTGAACTACTGCCAGAAATTTTCTCTACTGGTGGTAAGAATATCGCCCCTTTTGTGATGGGTGGGATATTATTTCAAATCGTACTTGAATTTTTCTCTAAAGGAGCAGAGCACGGGCATTTTCATCATAAAGACACCCAACATTTTCAAATGACTCTTTGGATTAGTTTGTGCCTTCATGCTGTGGTTGAGGGAATTCCGCTGTCCGAAAGTAACTCTTTGAGTTATGGAATTTTAATTCACAAAATTCCAATCGGTATAATTTTGTATTTGATCCTTGACAAAACAAACATTACTGTCTTTTACAAATGGACTGCTTTGTTTCTATTTTGCATCATGACCCCTTTGGGAATGTTGTTGAGTGGCCTAATTCCAAGTCTGAGTTGGTACAACTTGGAAATTACTTCGTGGGTGGTGGGGATGCTTTTACACATTTCCACAATAATATTATTTGAAAGTACTGAAAATCATAACTTTAATTTAAGGAAACTGAGTGTTATTCTTATAGCAATAGTGCTTTCATATTTTATGTAAGGAAAATATCAGTACCAAAATTTCCACTTATTACTTAATTACTACCAAATATTAATTTGTTAGTGCCAATATTTACTTTACGTTATTATATGACAATAATTATTGTCAATTTTGAGCAATAATGTTAATGTAAGATTCAAACAGCAAATTTTATACCTCCCTTTACATTTGGCTCTAAAAGTAGTCAAGACAAGAATCCGATTCTAAGTCTGAATTGCATCAACAAAAAGTTTTATCTTTTGAAACATAGTTTTTTAAAGGGGTCTATTCTTGGTTTTAGTTTTTGGTACACTGCTTATGTGAATTCATTGAAAACACATAAATTCTTAATTGCTCCACACAGTGTCAGACCCCTTTTTTTTCAAAAGAAATTTTTAAATATTCCATTTGATATGTCTTAACCTTCATATATTTTCTGTAATAATTATTTTTTTAAAAAACAGTTCATTCCCTTGGACTGTTTTTTTTGTCTAAAAATTTGTAAGAATCTAGTGAAAAAAAAAAGACCCCAACATTGCTGTTGAGGTCTCGAGGAAGGCAGTGACATACTCTCCCACCAAATGGCAGTACCATCTGCGCTGATGGGCTTAACTTCTCTGTTCGGTAAGGGAAGAGGTGAGCCCCATCGCTATAACCACCTTAATTTTCGTAGCGTATATGCACTACATAATATTGTGACAAATTGAGAAACAAATAAAATAAAGAATTTTCAAAAGCAATTTGAAAGAAAAAGCCCTACGATAGGCTTACGGGTAATTAGTATCACTCGGCTAAGACATTGCTGCCTCTACACCTATGACCTATCAACGTAGTCGTCTCCTACGACCCTTAAAAGAAATCTCATCTTGTGATGGGTTTCGCACTTATATGCTTTCAGTGCTTATCCCTTCCCGACGTAGCTACTCGGC
>JAKMDI010000003.1 GCA_022428005.1 Flavobacteriaceae bacterium | reverse complement strand
AGAGCAAAGGACTGAAAATCCTTGTGTCCCTGGTTCGATTCCTGGAGGTACCACTTAAAAAACTCTCTAACACATTTTAAATAAATAAGTTAGAGGTTTTTTTTATGTTCTTATTTGAAAAAAGAACAACATAAAGAACAACTTATTGGTTCATTTTGTATCTTTATGGGTTCTAAATAAGAACAACCGATGAGTATCTTCTATAAACCGAATTATCTGAAAAAGAAGGAATTGTATTCCAAAGAAGATTCTCTTGTAATTATCCTCTAGTTTAATAGTTGATTTAGCAATATAAATTTTATTAAAATATAACTGAATTTTCCCTGAAATAAAAAAAACTATCATAAGACCAACTTGTAAAGTGCAATAAATCAATATCTTTAGAACATAAATACTCTAACCATGAAAAATGAGGGTATGGTTTCTAAAGAAGAATATGACCAATATGTTGTGGGGATGAGTATTGTTTTTAGAGTATAAACTTTCTTAAGAGAATTCAGAAGGACTTACTCCAGTGAACTTTTTAAAATTGTTGTAAAATGTTATTCTTGAATCAAAAAAACATTTTTCTGCCAAAGATTCTATGGTTTGATTTTTTAAAAAACCCTGTCTTATTATCTCTATGGAATGATAAACTTTAAGCAAATTAGAATATTCATGGAGTGAGAGTTTACAATGATATTTGAAAAGCACTTTTAAATGTGAGTTGGGAATATTCAGTTTATTAGATAATGTTTTTGAATCTTTAAGTTTAGTCTGTAAAAATCTCAAGTCTTTTTCAAGTAGTTTAGTCATGTATATTAGCTCTGGTATTTTTGTTTTTAATTTTTTGTATAAACCCAGATCTTTACTATCTATTTTATTTAACGATTTATAACTCCATGAATCGTATAGTTTTGTTTTAATTGACAGCTGATTTAGCAAATAATTTCTACCATAAATAATTACCGGATTATAAAATAAATATAATAAAGCAATAATCCACAAAATTGAGCTTCCCCTATAAAAGTTTAATAGAGAAATATCAGATTTATTTATATCCCAATAGAAAACGATATAACTTAAAAAAAACATTAAAAGGCTAACATTTGAAAAAATTAGAATTAACCATTTAAAATTTATCTTATTAAAAAAGTATTTCATTAAGGTGGTTCTGTAATACTTTATAATCTCTTTTAGAATTATTACCCAATAAAATAATGAATACAGAAAAAATACAACTCTACTTATTTCATCTGTTATCATACCACCCTTTTTTAACAAGATTAAAACAACTGGCGGTAAAAGGTGACTAAGGTCTCTTAATGAGGTTCTTTTTTCATTAATTGATTCTTTAAAAAAGAATAAGAATAACGGTATAAAAAATAACGCATAAAAAGGAAATTTTTCAAAAGGAGATATTGATTCAAGTAAATTAAGATTCGACATAGAGCTCTGAAATCTTTGAATTCCAACAAAGAAGATGATTATGACAAATGGTATGTTAATGCTTTTATTGAACTTAAATGAACCAATTATAATTATTAAGATAAGGAAACATAGAAGGCTAACAAAAAGGGAAATTACATCAAGAGTCATGTGTTAAATATGTAATATTTGTTTCATTAATCAAAGAAAATCAAAATAATTTATTCTGAATCAGTTCAATATTAATTATATTATATACATTTTTAGAACAAAATATCAATTTCAAAAATTTCTTTTAAATAATTTCAACATGAAATACTCAACTAACATTTTTTTAGTACTTTTTTTTTCAATTCTGTCTTATTGTTCAAAGTCCGGAGATGATAGTTCATCGGATGTTCCTGAAAATATTTGGAAAGGTGTAATGGTTGAATTTAGTAAGACTAGTAATGATGATTGGACCTCAAAACAATTCCAAGATTCAATAACTCCAAATGTTATTTTAACTCGAGCAAACAAAAAAGCTATTTTTAACATAAAAAAAGAAAACTCTTACAAAAACGATACTGGAGGTCCATCTGACACCGAATGGGCTCTTGGTAGTATTGATAATATAGATAATCTTACCTTTTCAAGCTGGATAGATGCAGTAGATGGTTCACCCACAGATTATCTGGATCAAGAATTAGTAGTTCATCTTATCACTGATGACATTTACTTCTCGATTATAATGAAATATTGGGGTGGGGGAGGAACTAATGATCCGGGTGCTCTTTCATATATCAGATCCACACCCAATGATTTATCAGATGATGATAAAGATGGTGTTTCAAACCAGGTTGATCAATGTCCAAACTCCCCGAATAATCAATTGTCTAATATTTTTGGATGCCCCCAGATTTAAACATTAAATATTTATTATTTACTATATTTATTAATACATTAAGCATATCCCATGCTCAAGAAAGCGATCAGGTAACTCGAACTATATGGAATGGGCCCCAAGTAATTTTCGAAAAAAATGATTATGCTGATTTTTCTCTTACCGAGAATCAAGATAGTATTACTGTTGATGTAATATTTACTCGTAAAAACTCTAATGGACTTTTTAATATTGCTTTAGAGAGTTCATACAATTCTGGTGGACAAGAGGGACCTAAAGAGACCCAATGGGCTCTAAAAACCTCAAATGATGTAACAGAATTAGACTTTAAGAACTGGAAAACTTTGTGGAGATCTAATGGTCAAAAAATGAATGAGCAAATTGGAAAGACATTTGTTGTTCATTTAAAATCTCACAATATCTATTTCGACTTAACACTATTAGAATGGACATCTCTAGGTAAAGGCGGAGGCTTTAAATATTCAAGATCTACTCCTGAAAATATTTTAGATGAAGATTCCGACGGTGTCCCAGATAGTTTAGATGAATGTCCCAATACTCCATCAGATGAAATAGCATATACAAATGGGTGTTCTTTGACACAGACTGATTCGGATGGAGATGGAGTTTTTGATGACTCGGATATCTGTCCCGAGACTGCTGATGGCGAAAGCGTTGATGATCAAGGGTGTTCAGGGAGTCAAATTAAACCAGTTTTTTGGATTGGTCCAAGGGTTAAATTTATTAAATACAATTTTACTGATTGGAATGACGCCAAGAATCAGGATGAAATAAATGATAATATAATTATTACTAGAAGATCTTATGATGGTATTTTTAATGCAATAACAGATACGATATATAATACTTCAGATAATGGACCTGAAGGAACAGAGTGGGCTGTTGGTAAAATTTCAAATGACAATGTCTTTGATTTAAAATTTATGTCTTGGAAAGATATTATGCAGGATGGACGTAATTCCATAATACAAAATATTGAAAAAGATAGAGATTTAATTCTTCATCTAATTGATGATAATATATATTTAGATATAAAATTTGAAAGTTGGACCTCAAATGGGCAGGGTGGAGGTTTTTCATATTCTCGTTCAACCCCCACTGAAATTGATGATTTAGATGGTGATGGAGTGCCTAATTCAAAAGATCATTGCGATAATACCCCTCCTGGTTATTCCTATACAACAGGATGTATGCTAAATGAAAGTGATTATGACCAAGACGGTGTACCTGATGACAGAGATGAATGTCCAAATTCTTCCTCTCCAGATAATGTTGATGACAGAGGATGTGCTCCTGCTGAAATATGGACAGGGAAGAATGTTATTTTCAAAAAGGAAAATAATGCTGACATTAATTTAGGGGAGAATCGAGATAGTATCTTACCAAATCTAATTATAGCAAGAGGTAATAACAAAGGGTTATTTAATACAGTTTACAATGATGATTACAACAGAGAGTATGAAGGTCCAGCTAATACTGAGTGGGCATTCGGGAGTATTAAGACCCAAAGTGTTAGCTCTCTAAATTTTCAGACATGGAAAGACGCAATAAGGGCTCAGGGTCAAACATGGGAAGTTCCAGGGAAAACTTTTGTAGTTCACGTTATAAGCGAAAATATCTATTTTGATGTTACTTTCCTTAGTTGGCAAAAAAGTGGTCAAGGTGGAGGTTTCTCATACAGTAGAACAACTCCAACCTTCGAGAATGATCAAGATAACGATGGAGTTCCTGACGAAATAGATGAATGTCCTAATACAGATGAAAATCTCACTGCATTTACTTCAGGATGCTCAGAATCTCAAATAGATGATGATAACGATGGAGTTCCAAATCCAAAAGATATATGTCCTGAATCTCCTGAGGGTGAAAATGTAGATGAAAATGGTTGTAGTTCCTCACAAGTAGCACCAACAATTTGGGCAGGGCCAAACGTTAAATTTATTCGCTATGACTATACATATGGTGAAGATAATTCTTTTGGTGATTCTTTAACAGTATCAAATACTCTAAACAGAGCTTTGAAGGGATGGTTATTTAATAGTGAGGTTGATGAGTCTACCTCATCTAACCCATCTAATACCAAATGGGCTTATGGATCGATAACTGAAAATCCTACAAGACTTGATTTTAAAGATTTTAATCAAATTATTTCTGATAATGGAAATACATTTCCATTGAATAAGGATATTGTGCTTAAACTTATTTCTGAGAATATTTTTATACAAATAAAATTTTTAAGTTGGACGAATGAGAATATTGTTGGAGGAGGATACAGCTATATTAGATCTACTGCCAATGGTATCACTGATAGTGACTCTGATGGTGTAGCCGATGAGTATGATAACTGTGATAATTCTAACAGTCAGGAGATTTCTCTGGTTAGTGGTTGTCTCCTCTCAGAAACTGATTATGATCAAGATGGAATTATGGATCATCTTGATAGCTGCCCCAATTCTTTGGAAGGTTTTGCAGTTGACTCTAATGGGTGTGTTATAAGTTCGGTTTGGAATGGTAAAAAAGTTGAATTCAGAAAACCTTCTGAAGCAGATTACACTCTTACAAAATATCAAGATAGTATTACACCAAATGTAATTCTTACAAGACAAAATAATCGAGGTTTATTTAATATAGCATTTGAAAATTCTTATAATTCAACTTCAAAAGGACCTGCACTTACTGAATGGGCTGTTGGAAATACCTCAAATTTTGGTCAACTAGTATTTCAACCCTGGAGAGACGTAGTTAGATCATTTGGATACACTACTCAATCAGTTGATAATGATTTAGTTCTTCACTTAATAAGAGAAAATATATACATCGATATTAAAATAACCCAGTGGCAAGCAAAAGGATCTGGAGGTTTCAAATATATAAGAAGCACTCCAAATAATTTAGATACAGATATTGATAATGACGGTGTTGATGATAGTGTTGATGATTGCATATGTCCTTCTGACACCGCAAGTTCTTCAACAAGTTCATTATGTCTAGATGAGGAATCTATGTCAAATGTTTTTGGATGTTCTGTATTAATTTATGAAGATTCGGATAATGATGGAGTAACGGATAATTTAGATTTGTGTCCTGATACTCCCGAAGGAGAATCAGTTGACCAAGATGGCTGTAGTGAATCGCAAGACAAGCCAATTTTCTGGACGGGTCCTAAAAGGTATTTCCTTAAAGAAAATAACGCTGATCACAATAACACTGAAAATCAAGATTATCTTACTGATAATGTAATCCTTACAAGACAAAGTAATAGAGGTCTGTTCAATATTGCAAAAGAAAGCAGCTATGGTTCAACCATTGGTACAAAATGGGCACCTGGAAAAATTTCTGATGGAATTTCTCAGTTAAATTTTAATTCATGGCATAATACCATGAGATCTTTTGGAAAAACTTATCAGGCTGTAGGAAATGATATGGTATTACACTTAGAGGAAGATAATATATATGTTGACATCAAGTTTTTAAATTGGACTACTGGTAGGAATGATCATGATGGAACAGGTGGAGGCTTCTCATATATAAGGAGTACTGTATCAGGTACTTTAGATACGGACAATGACGGAATAGCTGATGATTACGATGATTGTTTGAACACCATTGTAAATACTGAGGTAGATTATTTTGGATGCTCAGCCGATCAGTTAGATACTGATTCTGATGGTGTTTCAGATTTAAATGATAAATGTCCTTATACTCCATCAAATACTAATGTAAATAGCCAAGGCTGCTCTTTTGATCAAATTCCCATAACTATTTGGAATGGGAAAAAAGTGAGATTTACAAAAGAGCCTAAAAGTGATGGTACGCTTATCAATAATCAAGATAGTATTACTGAGAGTCTAACTTTAGCAAGATTGTCAAACAGAGGACTCTTCAATCCAGTTTTTGAAAATGAATATGACACAAGTCAGAGAGATTCACCTGTAAACACAGAGTGGGCATTTGGCACATTAGACCAGATCTATAATTTTGGATCTATAGATCCAGAGGCTTTAGAGTTCAAATCATGGAGAGATGCTGTTAGAGCTGTTGGGCAAACTTATGAATCAGTTGGTAAAACTTTTGTTGTCCATATTATTGATGAAAATATTTATTTTGAACTAACATTTGAACAGTGGACAAGAAGTAATCAAGGAGGAGGTTTTTCTTACATTAGGTCAACCCCATCTGAAATTGATGACCAGGATGGTGATGGAGTAGCTGACGACATTGATTTATGTCCTGATACACCATCTGGAGAAATTGCTAACACAAGGGGATGTTCCGAAAAACAAATTGATACTGATCAGGATGGAATTCCTGATTTTGAAGATCTCTGCCCATTCACAAGGAATGGATCTATAGTTGACGAATATGGGTGCTCTGAGAATGAGGATAAGGCTGAGATATGGAAAGGGACTAAAGTTCTTTTTCAAAAATTTAAAGGTCAAGTTGAGTCAAATAGAGAGAGTTATGATAGCATTACAAGATTTCTTTGGTTTGCACGTGGTGATCAAAATGGTTTGTACAATCGAGCTAGACAACTAAAATACAATCAAGAATATGGAGGGCCTTATGATACAGAATGGGCCTTAGGTAATACATCAATGCTATTTGACCCAAACACCGGTAAAGAAGATCTCACTAGGCTATCATTCGCTAATATGGAGGATATTTTTGCATTAAATGGAGGTAGTAATAATCAAAATATTCTTGAAAAAGATTATGTTGTTCATGTTAAATCTACTAATATCTACTTTGATATTAGACTTCTATCATATTCAGTAGGAGGAGGATTTTCTTATGAGAGAAGTACTCCAAACAATCAAATTGATTCAGATGGAGATGGAGTAAGTGATAAAATTGATCAATGTTCCGATACGATTTCTGGAACAATTGCCTTTGTAAATGGATGTCTTCTTTCGGAGCTTGACAGGGATAATGACGGAGTGATGGATGATATAGACCTATGTCCAAATACCCCCTCCGGTGAAACGGTTACCAGTTATGGTTGTCTTCCCCCAATTCTTTGGACTGGTCCTATGGTTAAATTTTCTAAAGATGATTATGCCGATTATAATGACGAAAAAAATCAAGACTTCATCTACAAGGATATATCGATTACAAGAAAGGAAAATAGAGGACTATATAATTTTGCTCAAGAGAATGAATATGAACGTTCATCAAGATTTTCTCCAGTTGGAACATCATGGGCAGTAGGTAAGATTGAAGATGGGATTGAAAATTTAGATTTCAAATCTTGGAGAGATGCCGTTAGGTCGGTAGGACAAACTTATCAACTAGTTGACCACAATTTTGTGATGAGAATTGATGATAAAAATATTTACATTGATTTTAAATTTTTGAATTGGACAAGAAGTAATAAGGGTGGAGGATATAGCTATATAAGATCTACTCCAAACGACATAACTGATACTGACAAGGATGGGGTCAGCGATGAGTTAGATCAGTGTCCTAATACTCAAGATGGGGTAATTGCTAATACTCGTGGTTGTTCCATTTACCAGCAAGATGACGATGGCGATGGAGTTATAGATTCATTGGATTACTGTCCAGACACCAGACAAGGTTTAGAGGTTAACGATTATGGATGTGCAGCTGATCAAAACTCCCCAATGATTTGGAAAGGTAAAAAGGTTTATTTTGAAAAACCTGCAGGTGCAGATTGGAATTTAAGTCAAAATAAAGATAGTATTTACTCTGGATTAACACTGACAAGAGGAGATAATAGAGGATTATTTAATATACAACAAGAAAACCAGTACAATACATCATTGAATGGACCAAAAGATACTGAATGGGCAGCTGGTTCAATCAATGATGATTTGACAAGTTTAAATTTTACCAATTGGAAGCAAGCCATGGAGAATGAGGGATATAGAGCATCTAACTTGCCTGGGAAAAAGTTTGTTGTACATCAATTATCTACAAATTTATTTTTTGAAATAGAATTTGAAAAATGGGTAAATGGCCATGATAATCTAACAGGTGGTTTTTCATACTACAGAACTACCTCTGAAGAATTAGAGGATGATGATTCCGATGGTGTTGCAAATGATTACGATCAGTGTCCAGATACACCCTCATATATTACAGTATCTGTAAATGGATGTGAAATTGAAAATTTAGATTCAGATAATGATGGAGTTTATAATGAATCAGATTTATGTCCTCAAACCACTTCAGGGGAAGAAGTTGATGAAGATGGCTGTAGCTCGCCGATTTTATGGACTGGTCCAAAAGTTATTTTTGTTAAAAAAGACATGGTTGACTGGACAAAACCCGAGAATCAAGATAAGCTTACTGACAATTACATTTTTACAAGGCAAAATAATAGGGGGTTATTTAACATCGCTCAAGAAACTCAGTATAATTCCAGTAGCCATGCTGAAGGACCTCTAAACACAAGATGGGCTTATGGTGATATTGAATATATTGATCAACTAAATTTTATGACTTGGAGAGATCTTATGAGATCTAATGGTGAGATGCAAGATGGTGTTGGAAAAAATATGGTTGTTCATTTGGTTCAAGAGAATATCTACCTAGAAATCAAATTCCTTAGTTGGAGAAGTGGAAGAGAAGGTGATATGGATGGGGGTTTCTCCTATATTAGATCTACTCCAAACGATATTTTAGATGATGATTATGACGGTGTTGCAAATGACAAAGACATTTGTCCTGATTCAGAAGAAGGGGGGATAAGTTTTGTTAATGGTTGTACTGCCGATGAAAATGATGAAGACAGAGATGGGATACTTGATTTAATCGATGAATGTGAATCAACGCCATTTGGGGCTAGTGTTGATCAAACTGGGTGTGTGACTAAAACACTTTGGACAGGCCCAAATATCTTATTCGTAAAAGATGATTATTCAGATTGGAAATTAAAATCTAATTATGATAGTATCGTTGGCAATGTGTTTTTTACAAGGCAAGACAAAAGAGGTATATTTAATTATGCTCAGGAAAATAGTTATAATAACGATAATCCAAAAGATACTGAGTGGGCTCTAGGGAGTATAAGTGAGGGAATTGAAAATCTTGAATTCAAAAAATGGAAAGAGATTTTTAGAGGAGATAATAGTAATCATAGGAATGGAGAATTCGTAGGGAAATCATTAGTTGTTCATTTAATTTCCTCCGATATATATTTTGATTTAAAATTTTTAAGTTGGTCGCAGGGTAGAAATGGCGGTACTGGAGGAGGTGGTTTTTCATATATCAGAAGTACTCCTCTTGGTTATGATGATGATGACATCGATGGAGTGTCAAATGATATCGATGAATGTCCCAATACTCCATATGGGCATATGGTTTATCCAAACGGATGCTCACCTTTTGTTACTGATAGAGACTCAGATGGAGTTATGGATTATTTAGATGAATGTCCTTCAACCCCTGAAAATCTTGGAGTCAATAATAAGGGTTGTCCTGCTGATATTCTTTGGACAGGACCAAAAGTAATATTTGAGAAAAAAGATAATGCAAATTTCTCTCTTGCAGAAAATCAAGATAAAATAATTGATGAAGTATTAATAACCAGAGGTGATAAACAGGGTTTATTTAATTCATTTTCTGAAACTAGTTATAATAGAAGTAACAACTCATCTCCTGAAGATACTCGATGGGCTGTCGGTAAAATAGAGGATGGTATTGAAAATTTAACTTTCCAGAGTTGGAGAGATGCAATTAGGACAACAGGTTCAACGCATCAAGTTGCTGATGGTGATAAAAACTTTGTAATGAAAATTGTATCTAAAAATATTTTCATTGATGTTAAATTTTTAAGCTGGACAAAAGGAAATGCTCAGCAAGGAGTAAGTGGAGGTTTTTCATATGAGAGATCAACACCGTATTACGAAAATGACCAGGATAAAGATGGTGTGCCTGATTCTCTAGATTTGTGTCCTGATACCCCTGATGAACAAACATCCTATATTGATGGATGTTCTATCTATCAAAGAGATAAAGATGAAGATGGTGTCTCAGATTTTTTAGATTTATGTGATAATACTCCATTGGGTGATGAAGTTGATGAAAATGGTTGTTCTTCAAACCAGTTAATTGCTCAAATATGGAAGGGCCCAAAAGTTTTATTTAAAAAAGTAAACTTTAGTGATTGGAGGAAATCAATTCATCAAGATAGTCTTACATCAAATTATATTCTTACTAGGGATTTTCGTTGGGAAATTTTTAATATAAAACAAGAAACAAAATATAATTCTTCATCCAGAACCCCAAAAAATACCCTATGGGCTGAGGGAACAACTAACGATAATTTAAATGAATTAGATTTTAAACCATTTAGAGATGTTTTTGGGTTAGATAAAGATTTAGTTTTATTTCTACAAGATGATAACATTTACTTAGATATAAAATTCCTTAGCTACAAGAATAATGAGCAGGGTGGAGAACTCTCTTATTTGCGTTCAACTCCAAATGATATTTCAGACTTTGATATGGATGGTGTCGCTGACGAAGTTGATAATTGTGATAATCTAAATATTAACACCCCTGTAAGTGTAAACGGTTGTTTGTATAGTGAAATGGATAATGACAACGATGGGGTAAATGATGATAAAGACTTTTGTCCAGATTCTGAAGAAGGCTCTAGTGTTGACCCCAATGGGTGTAATTATATCATTTGGAATGGTCCTGAGATTGTATTTAAAAAATTACCCAATGCTGACACAAACCTAGTCGCTAATACTGATCTTATTATTGATGGGGTTTCGATCACTCGAGGGGATAATAGAGGTCTTTATAACTCATCTGTTGAGAATTCCTACGATTCAAATAATGAAGGACCAGCGGGAACTTTATGGGCTTTTGGGAAAACCTCTGATGGGATAGGAAATTTAACATTCATGACATGGAGAGATGCCGCAAGGTATAATGGTAAAAAAACTTCTGATTTACCTAATCAAGATATGGTTGTATGGTTGACAGACCATAACATATATTTTGATTTAAAATTCTTGACTTGGGATAGTGGAAGAGTCAAAACTGGGGGAGGTTTCTCATATGTTAGAAGGACAGATGAACAAATTTTAGACTCTGACAATGATGGAGTTCCAGACCTTCTTGATGAATGTTCTAATACACCATCAGGAACTACTGTTCTTCAAAATGGATGTCCTGTTGGTTCAAATGATAGTGATAATGACGGTGTTTCAGATAATATAGATCTTTGTCCAAATACTCCAGCTATTGAAGCTGTTGACGAATATGGATGCTCAACAAGCCAAAAATCTCCAATATTATGGACTGGGAAAAAGATTCTTTTTGAAAAGAAAGACCATGCTGATTTTAATTTGTCAATCAATCAAGATAGTTTGACAAGTAATGTAATATTAACTAGAAAAAGTAATCGAGGCTTGTTTAATATAGCTCAAGAGTCTAGTTATGGCTCCACAGTAGATACTGAGTGGGCAATCGGATCCATTGAGAATGATAATATCAATGACCTTCAATTTAGACCTTGGAAAGATACATTTAGATCACTTGGTAAAACTCATGAAAATGTTGGTAGAACATTTGTCATGCACATGATTAGTGATAATATATACGTAGATATTAAATTGCTACATTGGACAAAAAGCAATGCTGGTGGTGGTTTTGCATATGAGAGGGGAACCCCCACTGACATTGACGATCAGGATAAAGATGGAGTTCCTGATTCTATTGATCAATGTCCTAATACCCCATTGGATCAAATTTCTAATTCACAAGGTTGTGCAACAAGTCAAACTGATAGTGACGGTGATGGAGTTAATGATTTAGATGATCTTTGTCCCGAGACTGCACAGGGTGATTCAGTTGACGATAAAGGATGTACTACTGATCAAGATCCTATAATACTTTGGACAGGAAAAAAAGTAAAATTTATCAAAAGAGACGGAGCAGATTGGCTAAATGAAGTTAATCAAGACAGTCTTACTCCTAATGTGATTTTCACAAGACAAGATAAAAGAGGTTTATTTAATATTGCTAAAGAATCTAGCTATGGATCGACTATAGGTACCAGATGGGCTGTAGGTAGTCTTGATCAAATGCGAACAAGTTCTGGCATTGACCCATCGAAACTTAATTTTAGGTCTTGGAAAGATGCTATGAGATCATTAGGAGCTACATATGAGGCTACTGATAGAGATATGGTGGTACATCTTCAGGATGATAACATTTTTTTTGAAATAAAATTCTTGTCATGGTCTAGGGGTAACCAAGGAGGTATGGGTGGGTTTTCATATATAAGGACTACCCCTAATGAAATTAATGACTCTGATTATGATGGTGTTGATGATTCGGTTGATAATTGCATTTGTGAAATCGATCCCAATTATATTGAATCACATGAATCTTCAAATAACTATTATGATTTTCAGACACCTGTAGTTCCAAATTCAACTGATATAAGTTCAAATGGATTGGTAATTCATCTAAATTCACTTGATCAAAATTCATATCCTGGAAATGGTAATACATGGTATGATTTATCCGGAAATGAAAATAATTTTACCATAGTTGGAACTCCAACATATGAAATTTCAAATGGATTTAAATTTGAAGGCGACCAAAAAAGTAAATATTTTTATCTCAAAGATTTTGACCATCCTGCAGAGAAATATACTGATGAATATTACATTAAAACTGAAGTAAATAATTTAGGAGCATTCAAAGCATATAACCTTCAAGGCAATGATAATCAGTCATTGCTTTTGGGTACTGAAAACATCAAAATTTTCTCTAGAGCATCAATCGGAAATAATAACAGTTTAGACACAGGTATCAACCTAAATGGCTCAGATGGCTGGCATCATTTAGTCAGGACCTCTGATAGGACCTCTGGAAAAGAAGAGGTTTTCATAGATGGAAAGTTAGTTTTTAGCGGTAAACTAAATGCTGGTGTTTCAATATTACCTGGTGGTACAATGATAATTGGAAATGAAATGGATGATACTTTTAATCCACCAAGTCAGACAGGAGGTCTATCCAATTCAAATGCATTTGACGGATATATTCCGATTTATAGACTTTATAGTAGAGTGCTTACTGAACAAGAAATACTCAATAATTACAATTCAATTATTGAATATCCTGTTGTTGTCTCTAAAAATATAGAACGAAGTGAATCTGTATCAAATAGTTATGTTTTAGATATAGAATTAAATGAACCAATTTATGGAGGTTCCTCGTCATCATCTGAGACTTTATCGAATCAAGACTTTAATCTATCTATATCTGGCGGGTCATTATCATTAGTATCTACTTCACCTACGGTTATTGACCATGATTCAAATTCAGTTAAGTTAGGTCTTGAAATTGATGGACTTCCCAGTGGAGATGAAATTTTAATAGTTACTCCTTCAGAAAATTCAATTTATGATTCACAAGGAAACGCATATTCCTATGTAATTACCTTCGAAATTCCTGAGTCTGACCCTATTGATGATACTGATACTTCATCCAATACAACAGATACCTCATCAAACACAATTGAATATTGTGACCCAGAAATAACTTATTTAGTTACTGGTTGTAAAGAGGAAGATATGGACAATGATTTTGATGGAGTTCCAGACTTGACTGATTATTGTCCTGACACTCCATCAGGTGAAACAGTTGATGAAAATGGATGCTCCGCTAGTCAAAACTCACCAACCCTCTGGCTTGGTAAAAAAGTAATTTTCAGAAAATATGATTCTGTAGATTGGACATTGTCTGAAAATCAAGATAGCCTTACATCTAATGTAATTTTAACTCGACAAAATAAACGAGGCTTATTTAACATAGCTAAAGAATCAAGTTATGGATCAACCCAAGATACTGAATGGAGTTATGGAAGTATTGATGATGGAAACCCAGTATTAAATACTTATCGCTCATGGAAAGATATCATGCGTCAAAATGGCCAGATTCATACTGCCCTAGATAGGCCTATGATTTTACACTTGATAACTGATAACATATATATCGACATAACGTTTAATCAATGGACTAGTGGTGGTATGGGTGGTGGACTTGAATATATTAGGTCTACACCTCAAAATATTGATGATGCTGATAGTGATGGTGTTGATGATTCAGTAGATAAATGTGGCAACACCCCTGCCGATATTACTGCACTTGTAAATGGATGTGATCCCGCAGATTCAGATCAAGACCAAGATGGTGTTTTAGATATTTTTGATAACTGCCCTAATACACCTGTGGGATATCAAGTTGATGATAGTGGTTGTCCTGCAAGGCAGCTATGGACAGGTCCAAAAGTAATTTATAAAAGAGATAGAACTGCAAGTTGGGAAAATGATAAAGATAGTTTGACCGTGGTTACTGAATTTACCAGATCAAGTAGTGGCTCAAATTTATTGTTCAACTCTATTTTTGAAACTTCATACAACTCCAGAATTGGTGCTCCGATTTATTCTAAGTGGGCACTTGGAAAAATAAGTCAAATTTCTAGCCTTGATTTTAAATCACTGTCCTCAATTAGAAGTGAATTAGGTTCAAATAATAAAGATCTGATTGGAAAAGATATGGTAGTCCACTTGGAGAGTGAAAACATATTCTTTGAAATTAAATTTACTTCATTTAGTGACTCGAATTATTCTTTTTCCTATGAGAGGTCAACTCCATTAAACATTGAAGATGATGATAATGATGGTGTTGATAATTCATTTGATCAATGCCCTTATACCCCAGAGGATGAAATGGCTTTTGTTAATGGATGTTCCGAGAACCAAAAGGATCAAGATCAGGATGGAGTCATTGATCTTTATGATTTATGTGAAGATACACCTCTAGGTGAATCTGTGGACGAAAATGGATGTTCTGATTCTCAAGTTAAGCCTAAGTTTTGGCTAGGTCCAAATATCGAGTTTAGCAAGGATCACAATGTTGATTGGACTCTCCCAAAACATCAAGATAGCCTTACTTCAAATGTAATTCTTACTAGACAAAACCGAAGAGGTCTATTTAATATTGCAAAAGAATCATCTTATGGTTCAACAATAGACACAAAATGGGCTATTGGAAGTCTCACATCAAGTACATTAATTAATGAACTTGAATTTATGTCTTGGAGAGATGCAATGAGAAGTGATGGGAGAAGAACTAATGAATCTGTTGGAATTAACTTTATTGTTCATTTAGAAACAGACAATGTTTATCTCAATCTAAAGTTCCTAGAATGGGGGAAGAGTAGTAATGGACTTGTAAGGTATATTAGAAGTACACCAAGCGATATTCAAGATGATGATGGAGATGGAATAGCTAATGAGGTGGATAATTGTCCTAATACACCAGAGGGAGAAATTGCAAATTCAAAAGGATGTTCAAAAAGTCAATTTGATGATGATAATGATGGAGTTGTCAATGGACTTGACTTATGCCCAGATACAACTGAGGGTGTAGAGGTAGACGAAAATGGTTGTGACGAAACTCAAGTGCCACCAGAAATATGGAGCGGTAAAAAAGTCCGATTTAGAAAACTAATTTTCTCAGATTGGACAAAGGAGGAAAATCATGATAGTTTAACTTCAGAGGTTGAACTTGCTAGATCCACTAGTGGGATATTTAATATTTCAAAGGAACAAAGCTTTAACAATCAATCGGGAGAAACTTATGGTGTCGAATGGGCGGAAGGAAACCTTGAAGATAATAATCCATTACTTCTTGAATACACAAGTTGGAATAATTTATTTGGTTCAGATGCAAATATTAAAGCCTCGTTAAGCAAAAAATTCATTGGCCACCTTAAAGAAGAGAATATATATTTTGAATTGTATTTTGAAGATTGGAGTTTAGGATATATGGGTGGAGGATATACTTATGTTAGAACTACACCTACGAATATCGAGGATAGTGACAGTGATGGAGTTGCGGATGAAATAGACAATTGTGAGGATTCTTCTTCTGGTGTAATAGTATTTACTAACGGATGTTCTGAGGATCAAGAAATTGAAATACTGATTCAAGAGGTTAAAGATCTTGGATTAGATCTAGTTATTGCGACTTCAAGTGATACAGTAATTAATGTAAATGATATAGAGGAGGATCAAGATAATAATGATACCTCACAATCAGGCAATAATAATCAAACAGATAATTCAGGATTAACTAATAATTCTTCTCAAACTGAGATAGAAGATTTTGATCTAGATGGAATTCCTGATAACATTGATAGAGATAATGATAACGATGGATTCAATGATAAAATTGAGACTATTTGCGGAACTAATCCACTTGACTCATCAGATTTCCCTCCGGATTCAGATGGTGATAATATCATAGATTGTTTGGATAGAGATATTGATAATGATGGTGTGATTAACAAAGAAGACGCGTTCCCTGAAGATAGTTCAGAATATTTGGATACCGACGGTGATGGTATTGGAAATAATGCTGATCAAGATGATGATGGAGATGGATACAGTGATGATCATGAAATTGAATGTGACAGCGACCCTCTTAGAGATTACAAAAGACCAAGAGATTATGATAAAGATTTGATCCCAGATTGTTTAGATAACGATGACGACAATGATGGGTGTATTGATGAAGAAGATGTTTTCCCATTCAATAAAAATGAGTGTTTAGATAGCGATGGGGATGGAATTGGTGACAATTCAGACTTAGATGCTGATAATGATGGAGTTATTGATAGTTTTGATGACTTCCCATTAGATCCAAACGAAAGTAGAGATTCAGATGGTGATGGAATTGGAGATAATGCCGATCAAGATGATAATAATGATGGGTTCCCAGAAGAGCCCATATTTAATGCGAATGGGGAAGAAGTTATTCCACTTTTCGTTTCTGAGCTTCTCACCCCAAATACCCCTGGTGAGGAGTCTACTTGGAAAATCATTAATATTGACAAATATACCACAGCGAATGTAAAAGTTTATGATGGAAGTGGATTGATAGTTTATGAATCTTGGTCATATAAAAATGACTGGGGAGGTACAAATAAAAATGGACAACCACTTAAGTCAGGCCCATATTATTACATTATAGATCGAGGTGACGAAACCACTGTTATGGAAGGCTGGCTTTACATCTTTAACTAATTTTAATTATGAAAAAGCTTAGATGCTTAACCCTATTAGTATTTACATTTAGTTCTATTTATTTAAGTGCTCAGGTAAATGAAAACCTTTTGATGGAGCGTTTTAACATGAATGCTTTTAACCCAGCATACGCAGGATCAGAGGGGAGAGTATTGTCTTTCACAACAAGATCCACATGGCAAGGGGTTAGTGATGCTCCAAGAATGAACTATTTTTATTACAGTGGTAATCCAAAAAAGAATCTATCATTAGGAGTATCTATTATTGAAAATAAAATATTTATAGATCAGAGAACTCTGTATTCTGTTGACGCAAGTTATAAACTTACAGTTGGAGGGGGTAAATCTTTATATCTAGGAATTAAAGCAGGTATACACACAAAATTTACAGATGTGAATGCTATCCAAAGATTAACTAATGCTCCTAACTCAGCAATTCCAGATATTACCAGAGAAACTTATCCGCTTCTAGGTTTTGGATTTTTATACAAAACCCAAAAGTTTTATGCAGCTATGTCAGTACCAAATTTTTTAAATCCAATAAAATATACTGATAATGAATCTTTTATCGGTGATGAAAAACCATCCACATATTTCATAGCAGGTTACAAAATAGATGCTGGTCCGGTGGGCTCATCACTAAATCCATTTATAAGTTCAAAAATTATACCTGGGATTGGAAACACAACCCATTATGGGGGGACATTCGATTATAAGGGAATAATTGAATTAGGGGGAGGCTATAAAAGTACTAGGTATATGAATGTTATGGCTATAGTAAAAACAAAATTTGGACTATCCTTAGCTTATGCATATGATTTTAGGGGGGCGGCTAATGATGTTGAGGTGCAGAGAAGCGGAACTGAAATTTTCCTAAAGTTTAAATTTTAATTTATTCCTTCTTTGGTTTGTATGATCGTCCCAGTTGCCTTAGCAACAACTTTATCTCCTTTTAAAGGGAATATTGATGAAAAGGCAGAACAGATCAATTCAGAGACCCACAAATATGGAGCCCATATGTTCTATTTGGGACTTTCTGCCATAATTTTTGTACCCGTATTTAAAACATTAACTCATTTACCTCCCTATGTAGGGATGATGTTTCACTAGCAATTATAGCTATTTTTGCTGAATATTACAGCAGTGCCAAAATCAATATTTCCAGTATTGACGTTGATCATGAGGAAGACTCCAGTCACAGTCCTGTGCACAGCTCACTGTCTAAAATTGAATTACCAAGTATTCTTTTCTTCTTGGGAATATTGTTAGCAGTCGCTGCTTTAGAATCCTTAGGTATGTTATTTGAATTCGCAGGTTCTCTAAATGCTGCCATCCCCAATTCTGACATTGTTGTTATGTTGTTGGGAATCGGCTCTGCTGTCATAGACAATGTTCCATTAGTCGCCGCAAGTATGGGAATGTTTTCAGAACCGACCAACCATCCACTGTGGCATTTTATCGCTTTCTCTGCGGGAACAGGTGGTAGTATGCTGATCATCGGATCTGCAGCGGGAGTTGTTGCAATGGGATTGGAGAAAATTGAATTTTTCTGGTACCTGAAAAAGATATCATGGTTAGCATTTGTAGGGTTTATTGCGGGTTCGATTACTTTTATCCTAATGAGAGATTTTGTATTACAATAAAATGAATATGTCAAGTTGATCATCCCCCCAAAATTAGGACAGTAAGTTAAGTTCAAAAAAGAACCTAAATTTTATTGACATGACACGAAGAAAATTCACTTCAAAATTGAAGACCAAAGTAGTCTTAGAAGCCCTTAAAGAGCGATTGTCCACAAAATAGATCGTCCAACATTTCGCTATGGAGGACAAGTTCCCCAAAAGGGTTGGTAAGCCGATGAAAGAGGAGAACCAACGGAAAAGTGTTCGGGTGGGTTGTCGATTTTATCAACACACCAATCGGACAAGTCTTGATCGAAAGATTCAGCGTACTCAAACATACTACCCATCAATGTGACCCCAGCAGTTTTCCATTCTCCAATGGATTGATTAAATGAAAAGGCATAGGTAAACATCCCTCTCATATCGGTTACACTAGATGTGTCCCATTCACCAATGCCTTGATTAAACAAGGCGCTGTAAAAAAACATTCTACGCATATCAGTAACGTTTGAAGTATCCCAACCAGATATGTCTTGATTAAAGGTTTTTTTATTGGAAAACAAGCCCGCCATGTTTTGAATCAAAGAGGTGCAAAAACAGGTTAAATCCGCATCGATTTTTACGCTTTCTCTCAAGGTTTTCTCAGTCACAACCACATACTCCTTTCCTTGAACCGTGCCCCGCTCACCTACTTTTGCCTCAGGACATCTAATGGTTACCTCATTGACGTCCCTATAGATTTTAGGGTTAGAATTGGGAAGGTCTAAGGTAGCGTTTTCCGGAACTTCCGGAACTTCTTCCAATTTATCCTCACATTGGAGGAGTGAAAGGGTTAAGAAAACAAAAAAAAATATTTTTAACTCCGTATTCAAATGACCAAAAGATTAACTAAAATAACATAAACTCATTTAAACATCATCCGCTCTGGAATATACCTCTTTCCCTTTAACAAAAGTTTTCTGAATTTCAATTTTGTTCCCATCTTGAGTAAAAAGAATAAGATCGGCTCTTTTCCCTGGTATTAGCCCTCCAAGATCCTCATAAGAAAACATTTTTGCTTGATTGGTAGATGCCATTTTTATGGCCTCTGCCAGGGAACATCCCGTGAATTCCATCATAACTTCAATACACTTTCGAAGGGGTGAAGCTGCCCCTGCCAAAACATTTTCTCCGGGAAATTGAACAACCTCCGAGGTTAAAACCAGCTTTCGTTCCCCTCTGATATAGGCCCCTGGCGGTAAGCCCGCCAAATCCAATGCATCTGATACCAAAAGGGTGTTTGCTGAACCTTTCACCTTGTAAAAACTCCTGACCTCTTCTTTAGTCAAGTGATGTCCATCGGCAATAATGCTAATTTTTATAAGATCTTCAGACAGTTGTGGCCACAAGGGATTGTGGTGACGATTGATTTCATTAGCACAACCGTTACCCAAGTGCGTGGCCATGCTTGCCCCTGCCATTACCGCACGCTCAATATCAGTTACACCACCGTCGTGATGACCTAAGGCTACAATCAAACCTGACGTAATACACTGCTCAATAAAAGGGAGCGCACCCTCCAGTTCCGGAGCCAGGGTAATTAATTTAATATTTTGTTGCGCCGCTTCTTGGAGCTCCAAAAATTCCTCCCAATCGGGTTCTCGGATGTACTTCTCCAAATGAGCGCCCCTAAATCCTTTTTTGGGAGATATATAGGGCCCCTCCAAATGGAAACCCAAAATTGACCCTCCGATCTCAGGGTCTTTTTTGGCTTCGGCCAAGACCGAAAGATTTTCCTTCATCCTTGAAAATTCTTGGGTGATCACCGTAGGAAAATAAGAGGTTACCCCTTCTTTCCAAAGGGCTTTGGTCGCTTTTCTGACATCAGCAACAGTCAAGTCAGGACCCGAAAAATCCACCCCAACAAATCCATTGATTTGGATGTCGATTAATCCTGGAGCCACAAAATATCGGGGCAACTCCTCTGAAGTTACCAAAGGAGCTATTTTGCTAATTTTACCTGCGTGCATTTCAATTGAAACTGGCTGGTTGTTTACATAGTGCGTCCCATAAACCAAAACAGGATCCTTCGTAGGAATCCCATTGGAAAATAAAAAAATCAGTATCAGTATCAAAAGGCTTGATTTCATATGTATTCCATTTTCTTGATTTTAAATTTAAGATAAAGTTTGTAAAACGATAAATCCATGCTTTAGTCAATTAAAATTTCAGTCTGTTTTTTAAGTAAACCTATTTCCTGATTGTATCCTTATCATAAGTTTTTTATATTTTTAGAAAGAAACTCAACCATACAGATAAATTGAAAAAATCGATTTTATTACTCTTTCTTTGTTTGCCTTTGCTTTTCTCTTCTTGTGACACCAAGCAAAAAGAAGTCTCGCCTCCAAACATTTTATTCATTACCGTAGATGATTTAAGACCCGAACTGAACACCTACGGTGCATCCTACATCCAGTCACCAAACATAGATTTGCTGGCAGAAGAAGGGGTGCAATTCAACAGAGCGTATTGTAATTTTGCTTCTTGTGGCGCTTCTCGAGCTAGTGTCCTCACTGGGCTCAGGCCCACCAGAAATCGTTTTATATCCTACAATACTAAAAAAGATATTGATGCGCCAAAGGCTGTTTCTCTTCCGCTGATCTTTAAAAAGAATGGCTATAAAACCATTTCCAACGGCAAAGTTTATCACCACATGATGGATGATAAAATGGCGTGGGATGAAATCTGGCGTCCTCCATCAGCGCAAATGGACTATGCCCTAAAAAACAACATTGAACTCGCACAAAGAAAAGGCCTAAGAGGCCCCGCCTACGAGAAAGCCAATGTCCCAGATTCCACCTACAGAGATGGGAAAATAGCACTAAAAGGAATCCGAGACTTGAAAAAATTAAAAAAAGAAAAACAGCCTTTTTTTTTGGCACTGGGTTTTGTGAAACCTCATTTACCCTTCAATGCTCCAAATAAATATTGGGATTTGTATGACCCAAAAAAAATCAATTTACCCGACAACTTTGTTCAGCCCCCCAGCACTCCAAAAAAAGCCTTCCACACTTCTGGGGAATTGAGAAAGTATCACGATATTCCTCCAAAAGGTCACTTTTCCGATGAATTGTCCCTGCAACTCATTCACGGGTATTACGCCGCAGTAAGCTATGTCGATGCTCAGATTGGAAAGGTCTTAAATAGTTTAGAGCGTTTAGGATTGGCCGAAAATACCATTGTAGTGCTTTGGGGAGATCACGGTTATAACTTGGGTGATCACAAGCTATTTTGCAAACATTCTACTTTTGAATCATCGCTTCACGTTCCCCTATTGATCAAGGCCCCACAAATAAAAAAGGGGCAAAAATTGAACCATATTGTGGAACTCATTGATATTTATCCTACCCTTTGCGAAATGGCTGGAATAAAAAGTCCAGAAAACTTAGCGGGTGAAAGCATGCTAACACTAATGCAAGGAAATACCCGCCAAAAGGATTATGCAATATCCAAATTTAATGAAGCAGTGGCCATCGTCAATGATGATTTTTTATACACCGAATGGACGGACAACAGCGGCCATCCCTATGAGCGTATGTTGTTCGATCATTCGACAGACCCATTAGAAATGGATAATTTAGCTGAAAAAGAGAAGTATCAAAAAACCGTTGAAGAGTTGTCTTCAGCACTCCACAGCAATTGGGGCGACGATTACCTAAACACCAAATAATGAACATTAAATACAAGTTTTTATATTGATTCAAAACAGAGAGTAAAACTCAGGAAACATAAGTGGAATATAAAGCATTGTGGGTTGGCAGGAGTTAAGAACAGCAGTTTGAGTCGAGAGTTTTAAAACTGGGAGCTGACGATTGTCCTCTTACTTTAAAGTTTTGTTGACAATAATCTCAATAGATTTCCTAAATTGTATCTTTCATAAAGCAAGAACGCCATGCATAATTTCTACAAATGTTTATTTTTATTTGCGCTACTAAGCACCAATATAATAATGTCTCAGGGTTTTAAAATTGAAACTGATCAAGGAACCCAATATGTGTCAGATCCAATGATTTGCAATGGTCGTTATTTGAAAGAAGCAGAAGGAAAAGAAAATATGGAAGCTTTTTCAAAACAATGGAAAGATGCCGATTCTTGGAACAAAAGAGCCCAAATCATCAAAAAAAATCTCTTGGCAGGGATGCAATGGGACAAAATTTCACAATATGATGGACCCCTAAATGTGATCATCCATTCCAAAAAAGAAATGAATGGCTATAGCGTAGAAAACATAGCAATAGAGAGTTTTCCTGGATTCTTTGTCACTGGAAACTTGTACCGTCCCTTAAAAAAACAAAAGCAATATGCCGCCATTTTAAGCCCACATGGCCACCTGAAAGATAAACGCCTCACAGACTATGTTCAGCTGCGCAGTGGCTATTTGGCCAGTAAAGGAGCCATCGTTTTTGCTTACGATATGGTCGGCTATGCCGAAAGTACCCAAGTACGGCACAAAATGCCCATCAGTCTGTTGTTACAAACGTGGAACAGCAAACGGGTCCTGGATTATCTGATCAGTCTTCCCGAAGTCGATGCCGATAGAATTGGTATGACCGGAGGTTCGGGGGGGGGTACCCAGACATTTGTCCTCACTGCCATTGACCCAAGGGTAAAAGTTTCTGTTCCTGTGGTGCAAGTATCAGCACATTTCTTTGGAGGCTGCGCTTGTGAAAGTGGAATGCCCATTCATAAAACCGCTAATTTTCAAACCAATAATGTGGAAGTAGCTGCTTTGGCTGCTCCTCGGCCCATGTTATTAATTTCCAATGGGGACGATTGGACACGCAACACCCCAAACGTTGAGTATCCCTATATCAAAAAAGTTTACAAAGCTATGGGCGTGCAACAAAGACTTAAAAACGTTCATCTTGCCAATGAAAAACACGATTATGGCATTTCCAAAAGAAAAGCGGCCTATGCCTTTTTTTCGGAACATCTTAAACTCGATGGGGACCATTCAAACGACTCTAACACCCCTGATGAAAGTTTTATAAAGGTGCTAAGCCCTGAGGATTTAATGGTTTTTACTCCCGAAAACCCAAGGCCACAAACGGCTCTAAAAAATGAATTTGAAGTTTTGTCTTTTTTAAAATTTCCTATGGATAAACTTCCTTATTCCTATTATAAAAATTAAGTATCTTAGTATCAAACCACTGCGGTGTAATCATAATGATTTTGGACTTTAGAAAGATATATGGGCTGATTGTCATCATCGGGATTTTATCCTCCTGCTCCCTCGAGGTACCCGAGGAAATAAGTAACCAATACAGCAGTTTACCAGAAGTTGTAGATTTTAATTATCACGTTAAGCCCATCCTCTCTGACCGCTGTTATCAGTGTCACGGACCTGATGAAAAAACCCGAAAAGCCGGATTGAGGTTGGACATCGAGTCCCTTGCCTTTTCCAAACTAGAAAGTGGCAAAAGGGCTTTTAGTGCAGGGAACTTATACAAAAGCGAAAGTGCACGAAGAATTTTACACCAAGACCCCGATATCGTCATGCCACCACCCGAGGCCAATTTACAACTGACCCAAAGGGAAAAAGCCATGATCTTAAAATGGATTGAACAAGGGGCCGAGTGGAAAGAACACTGGTCTTTTTTACCTCCACAAAATAAAATCCCTAAATCAAAAGACAATACACTATCCCATCCCATTGATATGTTTGTCAAAAATAAGCTGGATCAGGAAGGGTTGGATTTTTCGCCTAAGGCCTCAAAAGCCATTTTGGTCAGAAGGCTGTATTTTGATCTCACGGGACTCCCTCCCTCCATTGAAGCCGTAGATGAGTTCATTAACGACAACAGCGAAAAGGCCTATGAAAATCTCGTAGATCGATTGCTCAACACACCTGCTCATGCCGAACGAATGGCGCTGGACTGGATGGACCTCTCTCGGTATGCAGATTCTCATGGCTTGCACGCAGACGGCATCAGGACCATGTGGCCCTGGCGGGATTGGGTTTTAAAAGCATTCCAAGAGAACATGCCCTACGACCAATTTGTCACTTGGCAATTGGCAGGCGACCTCATTCCAGAAGCAACCCAAGAACAAAAACTCGCCACAGCTTTTAACAGAAACAGCCCCATGACTGCCGAAGGGGGCGTAATTGACGAGGAATGGCGTTTGAATTATGTGTTTGATCGCACAGAGACACTATCCACAGCATTCATGGGACTCACGGTTGCTTGCGCCAAATGCCACGACCATAAATTCGACCCCATCTCACAAAAAGATTACTATCAACTTACAGCGTTTTTTAATAATATTAGAGAGTTGGGAATGACCGGCGATGACGGTGAATTTGGACCTTTATTACCGCTTACCGATGAACAAACCCAAAGCAAATTAGACCAACTCAATCAAAGTATGAGCGCCATAAAGAAAGAATTGGCCATCACCAGCGAAGAGTTAAAACAAGTTTATGAATACTCCGATGAATTGATCAAAAAAACCAAAGCACAACCCAACTTACTCTTCCATGGAAAGTTTGAAAAGATCTCACAAATTAGTAAAAGTCGGCACAGTGTAGATGGAAAAAAAGATTTCTATGGCAGGAGTGACCAAACTCCAGAAGTTGTGGAGGGCATCAAAGGGAATGCGTTTAAATTTAGTAAGGACCACGACCAGCTCTATATTACCAATAAATTAATACCCAAAATGGAGTGGACAGAACCTTTTTCACTCTCTTTGTGGTTAAATACCTCAAAAAGAAAACAAGAATCTACCCAAACACTGGTAGCAAATTCTGGTGGTAAAAACGATTTGTGGAGAGGTTGGGAGTGCTATTTAGACGACCAAAACAGGGTAAATATTCGGCTCATCAATGTAACACCCTCCAATCTGATCCACGTAAGAACTGTGGATTCCATCAAAACCAACCAATGGCAACACCTCGCTGTTACTCTTGATGGGACAGGAAAAACAGAAGGGGTACAGCTGTTTCTAAACGGTGAAAAAATCGCCCAACAGGGAATCATTAACAACCTCTACAAGACCATGATCCCAACCAAACGCGATCGTAAAAAAGGTTTTGTTGAAACGGACAGAAGCTTAATCGTGGGCAAGTCCTATGAGGGGTCAACGGGGGACTACGGGCTTTTTATGGGAAAACTCGATGAATTTAAATTTTTTAAAGGGGTGCTAACACCCTTTGAAGTGCGTTCTATTCACGCCGAAAATACCAATCAAAAAACAGAAACCCCATGGGAGGAAGTCCAACAGCACCTGATCGAAAAAAATAGTGAGATCGTCAAAATCAAAAAGAAGCTCAAAAATAACCGTGAGGAATACCTAAAAACATATACCCCTATCGAAGAAATTATGGTGATGCGGGAAATGGACCAAGCCCGCCCCACCTATCTATACAATCGTGGGGTCTATAGCGAACCCCTTTATACGGTTGAAGCCAAAGTACCGGCGGCACTCCCTGCAATGGATGAAAGTTTACCAAAAAACCGATTGGGACTTAGCCAGTGGCTTTTTGACCCCAAAAATCCACTAACGGCAAGAGTGGCGGTCAACCGGTATTGGCAAATGATTTTTGGTCAAGGGCTGGTGGGTACCCCCAATGATTTTGGTGTGCAAGGCCAACTCCCTTCACACCCAGAACTCTTAGATTGGCTGGCCATTCGTTTTCGCCAAAACTGGGATGTAAGGGCTTTGATCAAGGAAATGGTGCTCTCCAAGACCTACCAACAACAATCCGTCAGTAATGAACTGTTAGACCAAAAAGACCCCAATAATATTTTACTGGCCCGTGCCAATGTCTCTCGTTTACCCGCAGAAATAATTCGGGACAACGCTTTAAAGGTTAGCGGTTTATTAAATCCAAAATTTGGCGGAGAAAGTGTGATGCCCTACCAACCTGATGGGCTATGGAAAGAAAAAAATAACTTTTCTACTTTCCTTTACGAATACGAACAATCGGCTGGAGATGACCTCTATCGTAGGGGACTCTATACCTTTATCAGAAGGACCTCACCCCCTCCAAACATGATGACTTTTGATGCTACCTCCAGAGAAGTATGTACTGTAAAAAGAGACGTGACCTCAACTCCGCTTCAGGCTTTAGTCCTCCTCAATGATCCCCAATTTTTTGAGGCCTCGAGAGTTTTTGCCGAACGCATGATAAAAAACAAGGATCGATTGGAAGATCAAATTCGCTTTGGATTTCGATTGGCAACATCACGCTATCCCAAACAGGAAGAATTGGAAATACTGGTGGATCTTTACAACAATCAATATGACTTTTTTAGAAAAAATCGCGACAAAGCCTATCAAATAATCAGCGTAGGAGAAAAACCAAGAGATAAGAATATTTACAGTGTTAAAACCGCTGCCATGACCATGGTGGCCAATACCTTACTCAATCACAATGAAACCTATACCAGACGATAAGATGCACTGCAACGACCACCACCACGATAATAAAAATTACTCCCGAAGGGATTTCTTAACCAAGACCTCTTTGGGACTGGGAGCCCTTTCTTTGGGATCGCTGATAAGCCCAGTAAATACCTATGGGAATAGCGAATTTTTAAATCTGCTGGAAAGTGACAAAATGAAACTCCCACATTTTGTTCCCAAAGCCAAACGGGTCATTTACCTTTTCCAAAGTGGCGCCCCTTCTCAATTGGACTTGTTTGACTATAAACCCAAACTCAACGAAATGTTTGGTCAAGAGGTTCCTAAAAGCATTATTGGAGAACAAAGACTCACTGGCATGTCCTCTGGTCAAAACACCTTCCCGATGGCCGGCAGCTTGTTTGATTTTAAGCAACACGGACAGAGTGGGGCTTGGATGAGTGAACTCATGCCACATACTTCGAAGATCGTTGATGAACTTTGTTTTATCAAGTCCATGTATACCGAGGCCATCAACCACGACCCTGCCATGACCATGATTCAGACTGGGTCTGAACTTCCAGGAAGGCCTTCCATCGGATCTTGGCTCAGCTATGGACTGGGAACAGACAATAAAAATCTTCCTGAATTTGTAGTATTGGTCACCAAAGGAAAGAGCGGGCAGCCCCTCTACTCAAGACTTTGGGGCAATGGCTTCCTACCCTCCCAACACCAAGGGGTTCAGTTTCGCTCGGGAAAAGACGCCGTACTCTATCTCGAAAATCCCCCTGGTGTCACCAGTGGAATAAGAGAAGAACAGCTCAACTCCTTAAAAAAACTTCAAAATATTCAGCACGCCGACGTTGGTGATCCCGAGATTTTAACTAAAATATCTAATTACGAAATGGCCTACAGAATGCAAACTTCTGTACCCGATGTAATGGACATTTCTGATGAACCTGACTACATCTTTGACCTCTACGGGGAAGACAGCAGGAACCCCGGAACCTTTGCTGCCAATTGTCTGCTGGCAAGAAAACTGGCAGAAAAAGATGTCAAATTCATTCAGCTCTACCACAGGGGGTGGGACCAGCACGGTAACCTCCCCAGAGACATAAAAAGACAAGCAAAAGAAACCGATCAAGCCTCAGCAGCACTCATTCAAGACCTCAAGCAAAGAGGTATGCTGGAAGATACACTGGTCATATGGGGTGGAGAGTTTGGCAGAACAAACTATTCTCAGGGATTACTCAAACCCGATAATTATGGAAGGGATCACCACCCACGATGCTTTACAATTTTTATGGCGGGAGCAGGTGTGAAAAAAGGAATTTCATTGGGTGCCACCGATGAGTTCGGATACAACATCACAGAAAGACCTGTTCACATTCACGACTTTCAAGCCACATTAATGCATATCTTGGGAATAGATCACGAAAAATTAACCTTTAAATTTCAAGGCAGACGCTACCGATTGACCGATGTTCACGGCAAGGTAGTACAAGAAGTTTTAGCCTAATCAATATGCTTTCAGAACTGATAGATTTTCTCGGTAGCCTCCACCCATTAATAGTCCACCTCCCAATTGGTATTGTTCTTTTGACCATCGCCATAGATGTTTTTATGAGAAATAAAAACAATAGCGTACATAGAATCATAACCTTGGGGTGGTTTTTTTCTTTTTTCAGCGGACTTCTCGCCGCACTTTTCGGCTGGTTCTTAGGAGACAATGGTTACTATTTCGAGTCGCAACTTGGCGTGCACCGATGGAGTGGGATTGCCTTTGTAAGCCTGTGTTTTTTAATTTGGCTTCTTAAATTTTTAAATTTCCGTTTTTCAAAGTCCTCCACCCGATTCGTCAACCTCACGGCGATAGTATTACTTACTATTACTGGGCATTTTGGTGGTGAAATGACCCATGGCCAAAATTATTTGGTGGAAAACCTTCCTTTCGCAAAAAAGAAAATCTCTACCACCAGCATTGAAAAGGATAGACGATCAGAAGTAGATTCCCTTTTTGTTTATGAAGATCTTTTGCAACCCGTTTTTGAGCAGAAATGTATGGCTTGCCACAATTCAAAGAACACCTATGGTGGTCTTAACATGAGTGATTTTAAAAGCCTTGTCAAAGGAGGAAACAGTGGTGCTGGTATCCAAAAAGGAAATCCCTATGAAAGCTTAATTTATAAAAGGGTTAGCTTTCCACACGACCACCCAAAGTTTATGCCTCCAGCAGGTGTCCCCCTGAGCTATGACCAAATTGCTACCCTAGAATGGTGGATTGATAATGGGGCCAAAAAACAATTGCCCGTTTCCCTGGCAAGGAAAGATCCAAAAATACAACGCCTGATGGAGGTCCAATACGGACTCGATCTCAGAGAAAAATCCTTTTTAGAAACCTTAAAATTGGATCCCCCATCCAAAACCAGCCTTAAGGCGCTGGAAGAAGATAAATTCATGTGGCGTTTTCTCAACCCTGAAGAAAGTTTCTTGGATATTACCTACACCCGTAATACCATTGAAAAGAACGATCTCATCTCGCTTCAACAAGTGAAAAATAACATTACTTGGCTCAACCTTTCCAATACCAATCTCAAAGATGATGACTTGGGATATCTCGTAGAACTCCCCCACCTCACCCGACTTAAAATTCAAAAAAATTCAAGGATAACAGACAACGGGATAAAAGCTATTAAAGGCCTGGAAAATTTGAGTCAATTGAATTTGTATGGAACTGGGGTAACAGACGCTGCCTTCGAGTCTTTTTCGATGATGAAAGGGCTAAAAAAATTATTCTTATGGAATACAAGGGTCACCCCAACTGGGATCGAGAAATTTAAAGCCCTGCATCCAAAAGTCGAGGTAGTCGCTGGATTGAGATAATTATTGGATTTTAAAGAGGTCATCCTCTTCCTTATTCTCCTCCACTTCGGGTTCAGAGGGTTGTATTTGTTCGACTTTTCGCAATTTCGACATCAACATACGGGTTCGCGTCGTGACCAGTTTATTTATCTCTTGATCTGCTTCGTTGATTTTCTTCTGCGCTTTTTCCAACACCGTCCCGAATGTAGAAAACTCCTTTTTAACACTGGCCAATATTTCCCATACCTCACTACTCCTTTTTTGGATGGCCAAAGTTTTAAAGCCCATCTGCAGACTGTTGAGCATCGCCGCCAAAGTCGTGGGCCCTGTGAGAATGATTTTGTATTCCCGCTGCAACTGGGCAATGATTTCTGGATGACGGGTCACCTCAGCATAAAGGCCCTCAAAGGGTAAAAACATAATCCCAAAGTCCGTGGTATGCGGAGGGTCGATATAACGTTGAGATATGTCTTTGGCAAACTTTTTTACCGATCCCAATAGGGCGCGTAATGAAGTTTCTATCGCCAAGGGGTCACCTACTTCATAAGCCGATTGTAAACGGGCGTAATCCTCCTGTGGGAATTTTGCATCTACGGGTAAATAGACCGGGCCACTGCTGTAGCTTTTCCCTGGAAGCTTGATGGCGAATTCCACCAGTGCATCAGACCCTTTTTTTGTTTTTACATTGGCATCGTATTGTTCGGGGGCAAGGACTTGTTCCAAAATATTCCCCAGCTGTATTTCGCCCAAAACTCCACTGGTTTTTACATTACTCAGCACCTTCTTCAAGTCCCCAACTCCAGAAGCCAACGTTTGCATCTCTCCAAGTCCCTTTTGAACTTTTAACAACTGCTCGGTTACCACTTCAAATGATTTACCCAAACGTTCCTCTAAAGTTTTGTGTAACTTTTCGTCTACCGTTTCACGCATTTTTTCCAACTTCAGCTCCGTGGTTTTCACAAGTTCATCTTGTTTTTGATTCAAGCGTTCAAAGTTCTGTTTCTGAAGTTCATTGAATGCAGTAACATTTTTGGAAAACGATTCTTGGAAGTCTTTTAAAGTAGTTCGTAGTTCCTCCCGATCCTCCTTGGCTTTTTTGGCCAATACCTCATTCAAACGTTCCATACTTTGGGTTATTTCCAAGCGGTTTTCTCGGAGGTTTTTGGTCAACTCCTCACGGTTTTGGAGAAATTCACCATCGATCAAGTCTCTAATTTCTCCGGAAATACTCGCGCTGCCTTGTTTTTTAAAAACGATAAACAAAACCAGTCCCAGGGTCAAAATCGATAAAGCTAAGATTCCCAATTCCATGATAAGGATTTATTGCAAATTATAAAGAAATGTTCAGGGAAGATCTACGAATTCAGAAAAGAAATAAACAGTTTCCTATTGAGATAACTGACGAATCAACCCCTCTTGGGCAGTAGAAGCCACCAACAATCCCTCTCGATCAAAAATAGTACCTCGGGAAAATCCGCGAGAGCTAGAAGCACTGGGGCTGTCCATGGCATAAAGCAACCATTCTTCCAATGAAAAAGGGCGGTGAAACCAAATGGCATGATCAATGCTGGTATAAAAAGTCGGTCCTTGACCCAATTCTTTTTTGTGAGGTAATGTCGCGGTGCGCAACAGACCGTAATCAGAAATATAAGCCAATAATTGATGTTGAAGGTCCAAACCAAAAGGGGTCGATTCCTTAGATCGAAACCAATAGTTACTCTCAGCTGGTGCATCTACATCATCCCTTAAAGTGAGTTTTTCGACGGGTCGAAACTCGATCACCTCAGGTTTTATTTTTTTAAAACGATTATAAGCCTCGGGATCAGTATTCTGAACTTCTAATTGCTCAAGATCACTCAATAATTTTTCGGGTGGAATATAGTTGGGCATAGAAAATTGGTGATCCACACCTGATTGAACCAATTGGAAAGAAGCCGACATATTAAAAATCGCGCGGCCTTCCTGAAAAGCAACTACCCGGCGGGTGGTAAAGCTTTTTCCATCTCTTATGATGTCAACCTCATAGGTGATGGGCAGATCCAAATTTCCCCCCAAGATAAAATAGCCGTGTAAGGAATGGGCAAAGCGATCTTTGGGAACCGTCTGGTAGGCCGCGTGCAGGGCTTGTGCCAGCACTTGCCCGCCAAAAACCCTTCCCCAGGACGTTTGGAAATTTTGTCCTTCAAAGGTGTTTTTACTTTTTTTTTCCAAAGTGATCAAATCGATCAGTTCCTGAATGTATTTCATGATTCAAGCTGGATTTAATTTCCCTATGCAAGTTAGTAATATATCAATAATCCCCACCCAATGCGCTGTTTTGTACACTTTGATTCCAGATGTTATAGTGGCTGATTAAATTGGACAATGGGGACTGTTGTTGCGATGATAAATCGTGAGCTTCAGCATTGTCCTCAGCAATATTGTACAATTTTGGGGGAGTTTCCTCCGTCCCATACAATTTAAAATCATTGTCAATTACTGCATATTGATTTTTAAATTGGAACATCATAGGGTGCTGTCTCTTGTTTTTTTTGCCTTTCCAATAGGGCATTAGGTTTTCCCCATCATAGGGGCGATTGTATTGCATTATATCTATACCCAATACATGGGCGATGGTAGGAAAATAATCTGATGTAAAGCAGGGTACTTCAACCCGCGTTCCTGGATTTATTTTTTTGGGCCAAACCGCAATACCTGGCACTCGGATACCACCCTCATACAAGCTTCTCTTTCTGCCCCGTAAACCATTGGTAAGCCCTTGGGCTCTGCCATAAGGGATGTTTTTGTCTCTGACTTTAAGAGAGGTTTCAGGACCATTGTCAGCGGTATAAAAGACCAAGGTATTCTGATCTACACCCAGGTTTTTTAGGGTGGCATTCAGTCGACCGATCTGCGCGTCCATGGCAGAGATTACCCCGTAGTATTCCTGTTGATCCGCACTCAGATGAGCATAACGAGACTTGTGTTTTTCCCCAGTCAATACTGGTAAATGAGGTGCATGAAACCAAATAACAGTTAAAAAAGGCTGTTTTGAAGCCACTGATTTTTTGATAAAAGGAATCACCCGATCCATGATGATGCGTGAATCATCCCCTTGGAGATTTTCAGTAGCCCGCTGCCCAGGACCCGTCCAGTAATAGGTGCCAAAAGGACCTCCTTCAATCAAAGTAGGTTTAACATCTTCAGCCGACTGCGGAGGCGTAATCATGGGGTCCCAGGTGGGTACCTTGGACTCTGTAGAAAAACTTACATCAAATCCGTGATCCCATGGTGGGGCATAGTGAATGTAGTTTTCTTTTTTACCCCCCCGGTTCGCATCCAAAATATCACGGCTTAAAGTTCCCAAATGCCACTTACCGAAATGACCTGTTCGGTACCCTTTTTCCTTAACCATTTCGGCCAAAGTAACCTCCTCTTGCTTTAGGTGCCCACAGTTGGCACTGCAGATGCCCATTCGGGATGGATGCCTCCCCGTCATCACGCTTGCACGGGTGGGAGAACATACCGAGCCCGCTGAGTAAAAACGAGAAAAAACAGCTCCACTCTCTGCCATAGCGTCCAAGTGAGGGGTTTGGAGATGGGGGTGACCGTTATAACCCACGTCGCCCCATCCCTGATCATCTGCCATAATCAAAACGATATTGGTAAGCTCCTCCTGATCACAAGCAACTGAGCTGAGAAGCAGTGTAGCACAAAGAAAAATCAGATGATATTTCATTCTTTTAAAACAAAAACCCTTTTTAACTCTAAATCAAAAAGGGTAGCTGTTTACTATATTTATGGATGTTTAACGATTGAGATAACTTTCAATAAACTGTTGGTCTAAGGCATCGGTGTCGCCATACTTTTCTCGCATTTCATCATACCTTTTGTGCATGGTGGACTGCACATCGGCATAAGCTGGATCGTTGTAAATATTATTCATTTCTGAGGGATCTTTTTCTAAGTCATACATTTCCCAAACGTCAATATCATAGTAAAAATGCATTAGTTTGTAGCGGTCGGTTCTAACGCCATTGTGTCTTTTTACCATGTGTACCGAAGGGTATTCGTAATAGGTATAATAGATGGCATCGCGCCACTCACTGGTTTCTTGACTGACCACTTTCCTGAAGGATTCTCCTTGCAGGTCCTCAGGAATAGGCACTCCAGCATAATCCAAAAATGTAGGGGCAAAATCAAGGTTTTGAATCAGCTGATCAATTTGAGTACCGGCTTTTATCTCCTTAGGATATCGCATTAAAAGGGGGGTTCTCAGTGATTCCTCATACATAAACCTCTTATCAAACCATCCGTGCTCTCCGAGATAAAATCCTTGATCGGAGGTGTAGACAACAATGGTGTTTTCTGAGAGTCCATTTTCATCCAGATAGTCCAATACTTCTCCCACACCGTCATCGACAGATTGTATGGTCCTGAGGTAGTCTTTGAGGTAGCGATTAAATTTCCAAAGGGCGAGTTCTTTACCTTCCAAGTTTGCCGCTTTCATCGCATCATTTTTTGGGGTATAAGCTTTTAGCCAAGCTTCGCGTTGTTCTGGTGTAAAACGTTCCAGTTCTTTCTTAAAGCGGGTTTCCCTTCCATAGGGATCGACAATAAATTTAAAATCGTGTCCCCATCTGCCGTGACCACCATTACCATGAGCAGCAGCGATTTGCTCTTCTGTAGCTGCGATAAGCATTTCCTGAGCTGCTGCCGCAGGTCGCCCTTCATAATTGTCAAAAAAATTGGCGGGAAGCTCAAAGGTTTTGTCATCAAAAAGGGTGAGGTATTTTTCTTCGGATTGCCAGTTTCTGTGTGGTGCCTTCTGATGATACAACAACAGAAAAGGTTTGTTTTTGTCTCTTTTGTTTTTTAGCCAATCCAAACTCAATTGTGTAGTTATGGTGGTGACATAGCCTTGTATGCGCTCTTTGACACCATTGACAATAAAATCGGGGTTGTAGTAGTGCCCCTGTCCGGGAAGTACTGCAGAGTAGTCAAACCCTTGGGGCAATCCACGGAGGTGAATTTTCCCAACCATAGCAGTTTGATAACCCGCTGATTTTAGCGATTTTGCAAAATTGGGCTGGTCCCAATTAAAGTCCTGAATGTTGTCAACTTTCCCATTTACGAAACTGTGTTTTCCAGTCAGCATTACGGCACGGCTGGGAGCACATATAGAATTGGTGACAAAGCCCTTATTGAACAAAGCCCCCTCATTGGCAATTCGGTCGATGTTTGGGGTGTTGTTCAATCCATGTCCGTAGGCACTTACTGCTTGAAAAGCATGGTCATCAGACATGATGAAAACGATGTTGGGAGGTTGTTCATTCTTTTGTTCACATGAGATCAGAAATGAAATAAAGAAGACGAAAAGTATCGATTTTTTCATGGATTTTCGTTTGAATAATTAAATGCAATATCAAAGTATGAAATTTACATTAAATATTGGGGATAAATTTTATAAATATAAAATCTTACATTCGATATATAAAAGCCTAAAATGACCAAAAAAATAAAATGGGGTATTGCTGGATTGGGAAATATTGCAACCAAATTTGCGCAAGACCTAACAAACGTTCCTGAAGCACAATTGGTAGCGGTTGCGTCAAGTAATATGGATCGTGCACAAGCTTTTAAACAGCAGTTCCAGGCTGAAAAAGCATACGATTCCTACGACCAATTGTATAGAGATGCTGATGTAGCGGTCATCTATATTGCCAGCCTCAATCAAAATCACAAAGAGATGACTTTGGCAGCATTGGCCGCTGGGAAAGGGGTTTTGTGTGAAAAGCCACTGGGCCTCAATCCCAAAGAGGTGGAATCGATGATTGCCGCTGCAAAGAAATACGATTGCTTTTTGATGGAGGGCTTGTGGTCTCGTTTTAATCCAACCCTACAGCGAGCAAAGCAATACATAGACGAGGGGCGTATTGGTACAACTAAATTTTTATATGCTGAGTTTTCTTTCTATCGTTTGGAAATCCCAGCCACCCACCGCCTTATGGATCCCGAAAAAGGGGGAGGGGTTTTGCTGGATATAGGGGTCTATCCCCTATTCCTCGCCTATTATATTTTGGGAAAACCCCTCAAAATATTGGCACGGTCACAGTTCGGAAATACAGGAGTCGATGTTCAAACCTCTATGCTCTTGGAGTACGAAAATGCCCAAGCAATCCTCTATTGCGGCATTGCCAATGAAAGTGACAACAATGCGAAAATTGGAGGAACCCAGGGAGAAATAACCCTACACGGTATGTGGCACAACGCCCAGAGTATATCACTTACACAAAATAAAATCAAAACAACAGACGAACATCCCACCACAGGAAATGGATTTGGACCCCAAATAGAGGAAGTTAATCATTGCATGAGCAAGGGAAAAAAAGAAAGCGCACTGTGGACCCACAAAAATGCCCTTGAATTGGCAAATATGGTAGCACAGGTCGCTCTTGAAATAAAAAGAAAATAACAGGAAGCTACTTTACCAAAAAGGATTTACTGTAGGTTTTATTTCCGTTGACGTTTATTTTATAAAAATATTGCCCAGGTGGCAGTGGGTTTTGGCGGTCGTCCAGTAAGGAAAAATTATGCTGACCAGAACTCAATTGATCGTAAATTGACGTGCCTATTTTTCTGCCCAAAACATCAAAAACATGAACTTCGACCTTGGCATAATTATTCAGTGTTAGGAACAGGTTAACCCCTTGTTCGTTGTTTACAGCAGCGTGTAATGGCAACAGCGGATCGTCGGAGATCGGAAGTTTTTCAGATCCATTACAGCCCAATCCCATTCCGAGGAAATTGATGTCGGCGCCCAAAATGGATTGATCTACATAATTGTTTTCCACGCACAACCAGTCCCTTAGTACGGAGGCATATACAGCCCTAAAATCGGTGGTATTGGCCATATTTCCTTGCTTGTCTAAGGCCGATAAATTGGGGTGTGTTCCAACAAAACCATTGCCGTTCAACGCAGGTCCAAAAAGCATGATTGGAGCAGCCGAACCGTGGTCAGTTCCCGTGGATCCATTTTCGGCAACCCGGCGGCCAAACTCTGAAAAAGTCATGGAAAGCACTTTATCTGCAACCCCAAAAGATTTAAGATCTTCATAAAAAGCGTCTATAGATTGGGTTAAGGTTCTCATCAAGCTCTCATGGCGGTTGGGCTGATTGGCATGGGTATCGAATCCACCCAGAGTTACCATATATACTTTAGTGCCCAATCCTCCTTTTATAAATCTTGAGACCAAACTCAGTTGTAACCCAAAATTATTTTTTACATAGCCATCGAAATCCTTTGAACTGTTATAAGCATCGTTGATCACCGAGGCATACCGGAAAGTGGTATTAGAGGTTTCCCTAAGAAAGGATACTTGACTTCCATGAAGTGTTTGTCCATGATTGTGATTGTCGTAAAGGGTTCCATTTTCTGCCACTCTCTTGAGGCGCTCTGGACTGGACACAGAAAAAGAATAGGTGGTTAAGTCTCCATTAAAAATAAGGTCACCACCATTTCCAATCTGAATCGCTAACGGTTTCTCTGGAGGGTTTAACTGGTAGTCAGAAAATTTATCCTCATAGTACCGACCCATCCAACCCGAGCTAATAGCTGAGTCTGGGGTAGTCGTGGCCCAAATTTCCGAGGATTTAAAATGAGATAAGTTTTGGTTTTCATAACCTACACCATGGATGACCTTCATGGCCCCCTCTTGCCACATCGGTGCTACGGAATTCATAAAATTAGGTATCCCAAAATCGTCATTGAGTTTGAAAATGTTATTTTCAGGGATATGAATCTGTGGACGTTTGTTGGCATACAAATCGAAATTGTACAGTGGCACAATGGTATTGAGACCATCGTTACCCCCTTTAAGTCTAATCAATACTAAAATACGATCGGAGTAAGCATCGGACAAAGCATGGGTTAAATAGGGGGATTCAACCACAGAGAGTGCGCTGTTCCCAAAGGAAATAGCACCTGCACCTGCCATACCCAGCGTTCTCAAAAAACCACGACGGTCCCAGTGATCGTGTTCTCGATCATGTGATTTTAAATGCAGTTCGTTGAGTGGCTTGTGCTTCATTATTATTTTAATTGAAATTCTGGAAGGGTTACAAAAAAACGCATCAGGTCATAGACTTGCATGGGAACGGTGTTGTCATCCAACGACCAGGTCCGGTCTTCAAAATAATTTTCTGGAACTTCCCCTTTAAATATGTTGATGGCATCCGTTAATTCTTCCTCTTTGATCTCATAGTGGCAAAACATAAAATCCTTGAGTTTGGTAACGATTACCCTGAGATTTTTTTCTTCACTACCTACCAATGCTTTGATAAAAGTCTGAAACTGAATTTTGTCCTTTTGCCAATATTTTATAAGCAGATAATCTGCGAATTCCCATCTTTTGGGCAGGGTCTCAGAATTAATCCAATCGTGATCTCCTTGCCATCCTGCTACGTCAACAGGAGAGAAGATTTCTTGGCCCATGTCCCTACATTTGTTTTTAAAGTTATTTTCTAAATCAACACTCTCTTGGTATTCAAATGAAAGAGAATGGTGCAAGCCCACCATGAGGTCTATAGGACTTTTAATGAGGACATTGTTGTTGGTAGCGGCGAAAAAATGCTCGCTTTTAAACAGTTGCTTGAGCATGGGAATTAACTCAAATTCACTCTCTTTAAAGGTGTCGGCCATGGCAGACACAACAGCGCTGTCGACCACTGGACTCACAAAATAGCGGTACATTTTCGTTGCTATAAAATCAGCAATAAGATCTTTTTTTTCTTCAAATAGAATGTCAATGACGTCTTGATAACCCCATTTCCCTTTTCTCCCAAAAATGGTTTTTGAGCTGCTGTCGTAAGTATTTTCATTAAATTCTATTACACCCAAATAAGTAGTAGAACGGTTATAACCGGTGAGCGCTCGTGCCGTTTCGGTGATGTCTTCCTGAGTGTAACCATTTCCCTCGCCAAGCGTGAATAATTCATACAACTCTCGGGCGTAATTTTCATTGGGACTATTTTTTTTGTTTTGGAAACCATTGAGGTAGCGCAACATCGCGGGTGCCAAACCAATCTCACTTACAAAAGTTTTAAAGTTACCCAAGCAATTGGCTTGGATTAGGTTGTAATATTGATAGAGATAAGCAGGCTGATTTACGTCTCTGAATTCAACAACAAAATGATTGCTCCAAAAAAGCGCAAGTCGCTCCCTAAAACCATTGTTCGCCAGGTCCGTAAAAGCCTGTTTTTGAAGCAGGGTGTGGTAATAGCTTTTGTTGTTGTCAGACGTATTGAATTGCTTATTGTCCCAATTACTCCATTCTGGTGCTAAAGTAGCGTCTGTATTGGCCGCTCCATCAACAATAATATCGATCACCTTATCGGGAGCCGTGTTGAGAAAAAGATTTATATCGGACAAGGAACACCCAAATGCCAAACGCCTACTGATCAAATTGATATGACCAGCGTCCCAAGGGTTACTTGACGAAGGAATGTAGGGATTTAATGCGATAACAAAGTTTGTTTATTGGTTAACCAGTTTCAAATTTAACTTTTTTCTTTCTAAAGAAAGCTATCTACCTCCTTATATGCGTTTATTACGGCCAACTCCCCCGCTTTGTCGGGTCTAGAATTACCGTGTTCCATACCCATTACCCCAGTAAAATCTCTTGAATGTATGTATTTAAAGATATTTTTATAATTTATTTCTCCTGTTGTTGGTTCTTTCCTGCCTGGGTTATCACCAATTTGGAAATAGGCGATTTCATCCCAGCATTTCTCTATGTTTGGAATCAAGTTTCCTTCTTGAATTTGTTGGTGATAGATGTCAAATAGGATTTTACAGGAGGGAGAATTTACAGCCCTACAAATCTGAAAAGCTTGTGGGCTTTCCTTTAAAAATAATCCAGCGTGGTTTCTGTACCAATTTAGAGGCTCCAATACCATAACAATTCCATGGGGTTCCAAAATGGCCGAAGCCTGTTTTAAACTCTCGATGACGTTTGCAGTTTGGTAATCTTCTACCAGTTTTAAATCTACAGTTCCAGGCACCACCGTTACCCATTTTGCATTAACCCTCTTGGCCACGGGGACCGCCGTTTTTATTTGATCCAGAAAATCTTGTCGGGCATCGGCTTTACCGCTGGCCAAAGTGGGATTTCTAAAATCTTTATAGGCTACGAAGACCCCCATGGTGAGGTTTCTTTTTCTCATCGTCGCGGCCATTTTTTCCTGAAGGGCAATAGGCCGTGTGTTCATGTTGTTGTCTTCAAAAGCAGTGAACCCCTGATCGGCCATAAAGTTGAGTTGATCAATGGGATCATCACCGGCCATGTTCTTGAACATCCCCAGGTGGGGAGCGTAGTTTAAATTGAAGGAATGGGGTGCAACGGCAACTGATTGTGCAAATAGGCTGGGGCCTGTGGCTATGCCCAATCCCGCTACCAATGTTGATTGGGTAAATTTTCTTCTGTTCATTTTCTAAGGTTTAAAACTCTGTTATACCTGGTGTTGGTATGGGATATAATCCATTACTGTCTGGAAGGGTTGGGGGATTGCTGCTCCAATCCACCTCCGCAGGCATAATTTGAAGATCAGAATTTAAGGCTTGATCCCAAGTAATCACCTTACCCGAATAGGTGGCCATTCTACCCATGATGGCGGTGAGCGTGCTCATGGCGCCATTTTCAGCATCTGCAATAACTCCTCCATTTCGGATAGAAGCAAACAATTGATCGTGTTCTACTTGATAAGGATTGGGTTCATTCAGAACATCTTTTTTGTACTTATAAATTTCATTACCATCCAAGTCGCTAAGCGTCCCTTTTTGGGTTAACATACTTCCTTCCGTTCCCTGTATGTTTTCATCCACCCTTCTCATACATCCGGTTTGGTGTCGACATTGACTGGATATGATAGCACCCGTATCGTAAGTGAATTCGACAAAGTGATGATCAAAGATTTCTCCGTGATCTTTTCCATTTCTGACCTGTCTTCCTCCCATTCCTTGAGCTTGGGTGGGATACCCTCCGATAAACCAATTGGCAACATCGATATTGTGAATGTGTTGTTCTAAAATATGATCACCACAGAGCCAATTGAAATAATACCAATTTCGCATTTGGTACTCCATTTCGGTTTGCCCGGGCTGGCGTTCACGCACCCACACCCCCCTGCTGTTCCAATAAACTTGACCGCCTGTGATTCTTCCTATTTTTCCGGCTTTTACTTTTTCGTACAAGTCGAGGTATTTCTGTTGGTAGTGACGCTGCAATCCAACAACCACATTAAGTTTTTTCTGTTTAGCCATTCGTGCGACCTCCAAAACTTTTCGGACTCCAACGGGATCGGTAGCAACTGGTTTTTCCATAAAAACGTGCTTCCCGTTATTGATAGCATATTCAAAGTGATAGGGTCTAAAACCTGGAGGGGTCGTCAGGATGACCACATCTGCCAAGTCTATGGCCTTTTTGTAGGCGTCGAATCCTGAAAATTGATGCTTGGGTTTGACGTTGATCTTTTTCTCACCATCAAAATGTTCTTGCACCGCCTGCAAACTTTTCTCTACGCGATCTTGAAAGGCATCGGCCATGGCGACCAATTCTGTGTTTTCATCTGCCTTTAGGGCCTGAACAATGGCACCCGTTCCTCGGCCTCCACATCCTACCAAGGCAATTTTTAATTTTTTTTCAGCATTTACATGGGCCATTGCACCTACGGGAAGAGTAGTGGACAATAGTCCCGTGGTGGCCAATGTGGAACGCTTTACAAAGTTTCTTCTGCTAATTGAGTTGTTTGGTTTTGATTTCATTATTTCACTTTTTTAATTCCAATATTTATTTTGATCTAAAGGACTTGGGGTCTCGAGGGGTCTTACGACCCTAAATCCGACAAATGGCGCATCGGTGTGCCACCAGAGGCTCTTTGGGATTTGCGGGTCTCTTTTTTTCCATTTTTTTGAGGAAGGTCTGCGGGCAGCACTTCTCAAACGATTCGGTTTATCTGACCACGCGCCCCCTCTTACCACTCGTGGGTAGGTTTTCGTCGGGGTCTGCAAGGGGTTGTCAACAGTTTTGCGCTTTCTGGTATTGTACACGGTAGGCACGTATTGGTCCAAAGTCCATTCGGAAACGTTACCATGCATATCATACAAGCCCCACGGATTGGGTTCTTTTTGACCCACTTTGTGATAAGCACCTCCACTATTTCCCTCGTGCCATGCGTAAATATCTAAATTAGAGGGATTATCTCCAAATGAATAAGCCGTTTTTGTCCCTGCTCTGCAGGCATATTCCCACTCTGCTTCGGTCGGAAGCCTATAAAAATTTCCCGTCATTGCGGAAAGCCACTCGCAAAATTTAACAGCAGCGAGTTGGGTCATGCAAATGGCAGGGTAACCCTCTACCCCCATGCCAAAACTCATCTCAGTATAGGGCTGGGTTGCGCCAGAGACAGCAGCGACATCAATCTCGACTTCTTTGCCCGAGACCGTCGCAGGTCTTTTCTTGTCTATTCCTCTGGAAATAAATAATTCATAAAGATCCCAAGTTATTTCAAATTTTCCCATCCAAAAAGGATCCACTTCCACAAGGTGCTGGGGACCTTCGTCTCCAAAATGACCTTGTTCTGATTTTGGACTTCCCATTGAAAATGTCCCCCCAGGAATAAATGCCATTTCAATCACTTCTGGAGTCCCAGGGATGTTCTGAATATATCCCTTTTCCTCAGGGCCAAAACCTAAAAAAAAAAGGGAGAATAAAAAAACATATGACCTGTTTATCTTCATAAAAAACTTATTTTTCAACCCTTTTGATGAGTAAGGGTATTCCTACATCAATGATTTCATGACCGTATCCTCCAATCTCAATCAATTCATTTTGATCATGACCATTAATTTTTAACATCCTTCTAAGATAAGCGTTTTCCTCATACATACCATAGAACTCTTTTTCCCGCGCTCCAGTAATCAATGTGATGGGAGGTGCATCTCCCCGAGCATGGAAAACAGGGGCATAATGGTCGATGAGGGCTTGGGTTATGGGGATTCCGTATTCTTTTCTGATGGTATGATTGGTAAAAGTGGTTGCGGATAGGGTAACCACCCCTCTAATTTCGTTGGGGTGAATGCTGTATTTTTCAAGCCATTTTTCGTCCAAGCTTACCATTAATGACAAGTATCCCCCCGAGGAAAACCCACCGACATAAATTTTTGATCGATTTCCGCCAAAACGCTCAATATTTTTGAATACCCATGCCACTGCAGCGGCTGCGTCCTCAATATACGCGGGGGCATTTACAAGAGGATGGAGCCGATAGTTAACTGCTACCACAGCAACGCCTTGATTTTTTAGGGGCTCAGGAATCGATTTGGACCCCCTGGTCAGGCCCCCACCATGGAACCATACAACGGTAGAAAAATTATTTGAGTTTTGGGGGTAATACAAATCCAGTTTACAACGCTGGCGCAAATATGGATCTTTGTATGTTTGATCATAGTAGGATAGATCTGTTAGAGAATTGTAATCGGAATGCTGCCCATAGTTCCAATGTAAAGCGGTGAATAAAATCAGTACTCCGAAAAAATAGCGCTTCATAATGTTTTGATATTTACTGTTGGGTTTTGAGCCTTCATTGTTGAAGTCCATTCCATAAGGAGTTTTTTCATGTGTTCGAGTTGTTCTGGAGCTTGATTTACCAGGTCGATTTTTTCTCCAGGGTCATTTTCCAGGTGATACAATTCGTATTGCTCGTCCTCAAAAAAATACACCAATTTCCATGGTCCCAAACGCAGTGCCCTGCCTGGGGTCCAACCACTCCCATGATAATGGGGAAAGTCCCAAACCATGGAAGTATGTGTTTCACTTTTTTTTCCCTCTATGATATTTTTTAAACTAATGCCGTCCCGGTGTTGTTCAGGCTTCAAAGGGAGACGGGCATATTCCAAAATAGTTGGATAAAAATCCATACTAACGGCTGGCACATCGATGCGCTTTGCTGAACTGTTGTTGGGGGGTTTTATAATTAGGGGGACCCTTATTCCGCCTTCATAAACCCAACCCTTGCCAGCTCTGAGGGGCAAAACACTGGTAGGCGCCGTTCGGTGCTCCTTTTCTAAGGTAGTCAGTCCACCATTGTCTGAAGTAAAAATAATAAGCGTATTGTCTAATAGGTTCTGCGCTTCTAATTGATCGATTACTCTGCCCACATTTTGGTCAAGCGCATATACCATGGAAGCATACTGGGCATTGTATTGGTTTTGGACTGTATAGCCACCTCCTTCCTTTTGTTTTATGGCCAAGGTGTCGATGCGTGTTTTTCTTTTTTCAAGAAACTTGGGCAAGTAGTCGTTATGAGGTTGAATAGGGGTATGTACAGTATAATAGGATAAAAAAAGAAGAAAAGGACTTTGATAATTTTGATCAATAAACTTCAATGATTCATCGGTGAGTCGGTCGGTCAAATGTTCTCCAGTAGGACCATCTTTGAGCTTGGGGTTGCGATAGGGAGTATAGTATCCTCCAGGAGGCGATCCCAGGTGGTAGCCGCCTTTGTTGATCTGGAATCCCTGATCCTCAGGATAGAAGCCTTCCCCTCCCAAATGCCATTTTCCAGCAAAAAAAGTTTTGTAACCCTGGCCTTGTAAAGCCTCGGCAATGGTAATCTCCTCTAAAGGGAGTGCGTGCAAATCTTTTGGTCCCAACAGTTTTCGATTTTGAGGGTCTTGTCCTGGGATCCAATCGGTGATTTTGATGCGGGTGGGGTGTTTTCCTGTCATGATGGAAGCTCGGGTGGGAGAGCAGACTGGGTGGGCTGCATAGGCCTGAGAAAAACGGAGACCCATTTTGGCCAATCGATCAATATTGGGGGTTTCATAAAAACTACTGCCATAACAGCTCAAGTCTTTCCAACCCAAGTCATCCACCAAAATAAAAACCACGTTGGGGGGAGTTTCATCTGTTTTTACAGCGGTGGTGCAAGAAATTAAAAACAACAAAAATAGCGGTAGGAAGATTCTCATATTACAATCACAACTTTACCGTAAAAGGCCAGCCCGTAAACTGTTTTGCTTGAGGTGATTTAACATCCTCTCCTCTGGGCCAGCACTCGAAAGTAACTTCATTTTTTTCGATATTGAATCTTATAAATCCAAAACCTGCACCATTGGATTGCGTATCGGGGTTGGCATAGGCATGCATGGTGATTTTGTTATTGAAACCATCGAGATAGCGACCAGTCCAGGACAGTATTTCATTGGCATTTTCTCCTGGCATTTCATCCTCAGGCCACCACCACCTGCTATAATAATTGTTGACAATGGCGGGTACCACAAAAGCCCAAGGTCCATCGTCGTATTGTTCTATTCCGTGTTGAATGATGGTCGGGAGGTGCTGGTCACCAGCTATATGAACAGCACCGGCTTGCTGGATTAAGCTCAAGGCTTTATTTCTGCCGTGCTGTGGCCATCCATTGGAATCCAAGTCGGCATGAAGCCGATTACTTGCCTTACCGTGTAAATGGGCGCCCCCACAAAAACCAGTTGCTGAAAGCACTGCTTTAATCGGTGTGTTTTTATCTTGCCCCCATGCCTCTAGAAATTGATGCTGTAAATCTCCCAGTAACACCAGTTCCGGAAGATTTATAGCCGATGGGTCATAACTGGGATCATTTATGTGATCAGCTCTTGGACCTTGTGGAGGTATTTTTCCGTTGGGACCAGATTTGAACTTTCGATCCTCGATAATGGCAAAGTCAACCCCACCCACCTTGAGACTGGTAAAATAAGCGGTGATTCCCTGCTCCAATGGCTGTTGGTAATAGGGGTCTGGAAGATGGGCAGTCTGTGCCCGTTCAACCATTTTTACATATTCGGGGTGAAAAAAATACCCGCCATCATTTCCATCACTGCGCATGGATTTTTTACCTCCCTCGCCCCAAAGGTTTCCCTGACCTATGTCGTGATCGTCTGGGATTGTCACGCATGGCCGGTTTCTAAAAACAGCTCTAAATTGAAGTCCAAATTTTAACCAAGCGGCAGTGTGTTCCTTGTGGTCATAGGATTGATCTCCTGCAAAGAACACCATATCTGGATTTAGGGCATTGATGTTTTTTACGTATTCCTCCCGCGCTCCACGGTCCCTATTGCTATTACAGGAAAGTGCGGCGATGGTGATTTCCTTCTTGGCTGTGGGATCTTTTCTTACTAATCCTTCAAACTGGGCTTTTTTTCCATGCAATAATCTGTACTTTACTGATTGATTCATGTCCCAATTTTCAATTCTAAAAGTAGTGGACCAGCCGATCTCATTTACCTCTTGAGATTTTGCTGTGATCCATTGCTGGTCTTGAAAAAACTGCAAGTGTACCATTCTGTTTTCCTCTGGGTAAAGGGGAAACAACTGTGCCGAAAGTTTTAGGGTATTGTCCGAGACGGTGTAGATTCCAAAAGCGATGACTTCCTCTCTTGGCACTTTCATATCTATGATCTTGCTGCTTGCACGATTCCACCAGTCATTGGTGGCCAGGGTGTCCAGTTTTGTAAAAGGTGCTTTTTGGTATTGCTGCGGTTGGGGTTTGCATGCCCCAAAAAATAGTAATCCAAAAGTGGCGATCAAAAAAATGTATTTGTAGCGTTTTGTCATTTTGTTGTTTTTATTAAAGATAGAAAACAAACGTTAATTTTAAAGCCCAGTAAAATATCCTACTGATAGTGATAGATATCCATTGGTACTCAAATCACTTTCACTGGGCAATCCCTTGGGAAAATTAATGTTATAGGACAATTCAAAATCCCAACTCCCCACATCGATCAATAACGGTAAACTCAATTGTGTATTGATCAAGTCAAAAACATCTCTTTCCAAGGTGGTATTATTTAATATGCCACCAGAAATTTGCTCGCTCACTGTTTGTTCGCTCATCAAAACACTCAATTGAGGACGTAAATTCATCTCCGCATTTTTGATTTTTTTTATTGGAATCACAAAATGGGTGGCTGCTGCGGTGTAGAACGAAGCCGATCCTCCAAAAAGATAACCCCCAGACAGACGCGCTCCCCAAGAATTTTTCTGTAAGGACAATGCAACAGAAAACCGATTGGGATTTAGATCCTCAGTCTCGGTTGAGAAAAAAATGCGGCTGTAAAGTGCTGTTAGGCTCAACTGTTCCTCCTTGTTTAAAAAGAAACTGTATCCACTGCTCAAGGAAACAAAGTCCCATTGGGGGTCGAGCTCACTGAAATAGGCTGCGCCCAAGCTGACAAAAAAACTTTTTCCTTTCATATAACTGATGCTGGGGGTGAATCCGAATTGGTCTATCCCAAAGTTCCGACCTGCAAAAAAAACACTTTCATCAAATGAAAAGGAGGTATATAAAAAATGTGATTGTGAAAAATCGACCGGTGACGCTTCAGTCTCAAACAATTCATCGAGAATACTATCAATAACTTGATCCTCTTCGGACTGTGGATAACATAAAAGTGAGGCACAAAAAAAGCCAATGAGAATGAGGTCTTTCATTGACTAAATATAGTAAAAGCAAAAATCAGGAAATTGGATTCGACTAAAAACTATTTGCTTTTCTTAATTTTTTTGGCGCGGTCTTTAATGTTTTGTTTCTTTTCTTTGAGTTTGTCTCTCCGTCCATCGAAGCCGGATTTGTAGTCTTTAAGTTTATTTTTTCGCTCTTGAAGGTTTTGCTTTCTTAGTTTGAGCTCGGATTTTTGTTTTTCGGTCAACGACTTTGAAAATGTCTCCCTCAGCCTGCGCACGGATTCTCGGTTTCCTTTAAGCACCTGCTTTTGTTCCGCAGAAAGGGTCTTCATCAATTCCTGCTGGCGTTCTTTTAGGGATAAAGATGCATTTTTGAGTAAGTTTTTTTGTTCCTCGGATAAAGAGTTTCTGAAAACATCTCTGTTGCTTTTGATAGTAAGTTTTTGCTCCTCAATCATCTCCATTTGTTGAGGGGTATACAAGTCTCTCGGAGGGACCATTTCCTGAGCCCACAAAGCATCCATCCAGGTGGATACTAAAAGGAATAATAGCAGCGGTATGTTCTTTTTTACGGTCATCAGTTGATTGAACTTAAAAGATATTGTTCTTCGAACCACTCATCAAATTCGTTTTCTTCAACAAACAATGATTCGATGATATTTTGATCGGCCAATAGGTCTTGTTCTGTAAGGACCGATTCGGCGACAGGGTCAGACATTCCCTTAAAAATATCGGGTTTACTCAAATAAAAAGTTGTGGCCAGCAATAGGGCAAATGATGCCGCCAATCCATACTGCCAGTTCAGCCTAAAGACAGCTGGTTTTTTTGAAAAGGCAGGGGCATCATCTTGGACCATAGAATTGAATTTTTCAGCCCAAATAGCTTCTTTATCTTTTTCCAAAGGGAGGTCCACCTTGGACAGAAAGTCGTCGATCTGTTCCTCTGAAAATTGTGATTTTTTACTCATTGCTGATTCAGATTTTGTTTTAGTGTATTCAATGCCTGGCTTATTCTTTTCTCAACGGCTTTTTGAGACAAATTTAAGCTTTCTGCAATTTCCTTGTAGGTAAGTCCCTGCATCTTGTTCATCAGCAGGGCTGTTCGTTGTTTTTCAGGGAGTTGACCCAGGGCCTTTTCAAATCTTACTTTCTTGTCACCGTACCCATCATTCTCGGGTTCAGATTCATGAATTACTCGCAAATTGATGCTCTCGCTATAGGATCTCTCGACTTTTTGACGGCGAACATGACTGACGAACTCATCGGTGGCCATCTTGAAGAGTAGACTCTTTAAGTTCCCAGAAGCGACCTCGATTTTTTTTGTCCACACTTTCATAAAAACACTTTGGGCGATATCATCCGATAGTTGTTGATCTCCTGAACGGTAGTTGAGGTATCGCCTGAGGTTGTCAAAGTGGGTGTCGTAAATCATTTTAAACTCTTTGGCAGTCAATTTAAAACCTCTTTAATCCAATTCCTAAGATACGTTATATCGAAGGAATTGGATAGAGAATTAAACATCTTTTTTAATTGTTTTATTTATTGTTCTTTTTCCTTTTCAGAATATTCTTAAAGCGTTCTCCTCTTTTAAGATCTTTTAAATCAACCGTTTCCACTTCTCCATTCTTGGAGACTTCGACAAGGGTATCACAGCTTCCGTCACCAAAATCAGTGGTTATAACTTCATCCCCTGAGGTAGTCACTTGGATGCCTTCCACAGGTACTTTGCCTTTTTTCCTTTCCCCAACGGTAGTACAATCATAAACAAATCTAATGGGGGTAGTGATTTCCATGGAAAAGGACACGCCTTCGGTGCTGACCCCAGATTTATTTCCGTTGAGTGTGCTGTATATTTTTTCTCCATTTTCTCTGTGGGTGTAGCGCGTCATGGTAGATTGCTTGGTTTTGAAAGTCCCATCTTCATAAATCATTTTTCCATCAGTAACGGTAGTACGCATGGTTTTACTTCCATTTTCGTCCACGGAGATAACTTCTGTTCTTCGGATTCCCTCTATTTTCACCCCGTTGAGGTAAAAATTATCGTAGGTTACTTGTCGAAAGCTTCCTGCCTCTCCTGTTGTGTCCGATTGGCTAATGATTAAGGACCCTGATCTCACTTGACCTCTTTTCCCCTCACAATCCTCAGGAAAAGTAACGGTTTTGATGTTGGTCTCTTCGTCCAATACCACTGTGGCACAGCTGCCATATTTATCTCCTTTGAATCTTTGTGGACCTTTATCGGCACTCGAATCAGCAGAACGGGCACTCGAAGCATTTGCGGTCAGCACTATACTCTCTGAAACCAGTTCGTCAATATCTTCCTGGAAGGCAATGGCGTTGATGGTTTCTAAAACAGTGGTGGTACTTAAATTTTCAGAAAAGCCACTTCCGCTTTCCTTAGAGCAGGCTACTAAAAAACCAAAGCTCAATACTAATACAGTTAATTTTTTCGTTTTCATAGCAATTTTTATTGATTACACTTATTACCCGTTTTGGAAAAAAAATACCCTACTTTTTTTTAAAAAAGTTTATAATTATTTTCTGAACCCCAGTCATATCGCAATATTCCTCCACCCAAAATTTTGCCATTGGATTCAATATATTGTTTCTTGAACAAGGAACTTGAAAAAACAAATTGATCCCGACCTTGACCCTATATTAATATTTAATTTTAAATTTAATAAGTGAAAAACAACACCATAAATAAAAAAACCACACATACAATGCCTTTTCGTTTACTCCTGAAATTATTTCTCGTGCTGCTGTTGTTTGGTTGTAATGAGGGACCAAAAGAAAAATTTAAGTCATGGACGGTATACAGTGGCGACCCCTCCGGGTCTAAATTCTCTGATTTGTCAGAGATCAATAAAGACAATGTGGAGTCCTTAAAATTACTTTGGGAATTGGAGATCTTTGATGAAAAAGAGTATCACCGGGATGGCATTCAGTGCAATCCGATCATCATTGGTGATCAAATGTTCATCATAGGTCCCGACATGAAGGTACATGCTATCAATGCCAAACAGGGGACCATCAACTGGAGCTTTGATCCTTTTCCTGGTGAAAAATATTCTGGAAATTCCAGGGGGGTCACCTATTTTGACGATGGAGTCAAAGGAAGGCTTCTTTTTGTTGCGGCCTCCACACTCTTCTGTATTGATGCCAGCAGTGGCGCACTCATACCTTCTTTTGGAACAGGTGGAAAAGTGGAGCTCAACAAAGGGTTTGGTCCACAATATGAAAACTTGTTTATCACCGCTTCTTCCCCAGGAATTATCTTCAAAGACTATTTGATATTGGGGTCAAGAGTTTTGGATGGTGCCAATCAAAAAACAATGCCTGGAAATATTCGGGCTTTCAACGCATATACAGGTGCCATAGCCTGGGAGTTTCGCACCATTCCAAAGCCCGGTGAGGAAGGCTATGATACTTGGCCCCAGGACGCTTGGAAAAACGAATTTATTTCGGTCAACAGTTGGAGTGGATTTACCTTAGATCAAGCGCACGAGCTTTTATTTTTTGGAACTGGCTCCCCATCCTATGATCATTGGGGAGGGAATCGTGTTGGCGATAATTTATTTGGAAATTGTATACTGGCCCTCAATGCAAATACCGGAGAAAGAATTTGGCATTTTCAAACCGTACACCACGACTTGTGGGATTACGATATTCCCTGCCCCCCAAATTTGGTTGAAATAAAATCAGAGGGGAGAATTATTGAGGCCATAGCGCAACCGACCAAAACGGGTCAGCTTTTTGTTTTAGATCGTTTTACAGGAGTTCCTATCTATCCGGTTACAGAAGTTCCCGTACCGCAAAGTGATATACCCGGTGAAGTCTCCGCTAAAACCCAACCTTTTACAATACCAGATTTGATTTACGGCAATACTACCCTGGACGAAAATTCCCTCAACAAAATAGAAGGCTTTGAAAATAAATCCATCAAAGATTCACTAAAAAGTATGGTCTATGGTCAGTTGTATCTCCCGCCCTCCACAAAACCAACACTGGTTTATCCACAATTTAATGGTGGAACAGATTGGGGAGGAGCAGCTTACGACCCTACCGACAGAATGCTGTACGTAAATACCAGTAATGAACCGGAATGGTTTGCTATGTTGAGTTTATTAGAAGATCAAAAAATAACCTCCTTTGAATACGGAAAACAGCTTTTTAGCTCCAATTGTAATGTGTGCCACCATTCCAAACAAAATAAAAACCTGCGTCAACTCAGCACCCAAGACCGGGAATACATTATAAATACGCTTATCAATGGAAAGGGTGCCATGCCTGCTTTTCCAAATTTGGATACCAAAGCCATGGGCGGTATCGCCGACTACATCGTCGGTTTGGGAAAAGATAAAATCATAGAATTGGACCCCTCTAAAAAAGCTTTTGAAATCCCGTGGGTGGCCAACGGTCACCCAGAATTAAAAACCAAAAATGGGTACCCCATCAATGACACCCCATGGGGTACTTTATCGAGGATTAACTTAGACGCTGGAAAAATTGATTGGCAAATTCCCTTGGGAACCTACCCCGCTCTGGAAAAAAAGGGACATCCTCCCACAGGAACATTCAATATGGGAGGCCCAGTAGTCACTTCAGGAGGACTTGCCTTTATTGGCGGTACTATGGACGAGCGATTTAGAGCTTTTGATAAATCCAGCGGAGAACTGCTTTGGGAATATCAATTGGACGCCGGAGGATATGCAACCCCTTCATCTTTTGAGGTCGACGGAAAACAATACATTGTAATTGCGGGGGGAGGTGCTGGAAAGCCAGGCACCAAAGCTGGAAATAAAATTTATTGTTTTGGACTCTAACCCACTTCAAAACAAAAAACCGACTGATCCATTAGAAGCCTTACTCTTATTTCAAACGCGATAAAAGAGCTTAGTAAACCTTATATTTGCTTTTGATTTATGAATATGGATTTGCGCCTTAAAGAGTTCATCGCGCTTTTTTATCGCATTTTTTTAGTTTACATCTGCTATTTCTTTTGTAGGCTACTCTTTGTGTATTTCAACAACGATTTGGTTCAGGTCAAATCGATTTCACAACTGGCGGAATTGTGCTATTATGGGCTCCGTTTTGACAATGCAGCCATCGTTTATTCCAATATGATTTTTATTCTGATGTCTATCATCCCTTGGAAAAAAACGACCGCTTTGTCCTATCAAAAAATTGTTTTTTGGGTCTATTTGATTTGCAATGCTTTTTTTCTTTCACTCAACTTTATTGACTTTGCCTATTACCGATTCAATCAAAATAGATTGATGAATAATTTTATGGAGGTAATCGCGTCAGAAACCAACAAAACAGTTTTACTTTTTCATTTTACCTGGGTCTATTTGCACCTCATTATTCTTTTTACCGCCATGGTATATTTGCTTGCATTGGCCTACAAAAAGGTTAAGGTCTATCCAGTTATTATTCAAAATAATTGGCGTTATGGTCTCAGCTCTACCCTATTCTTTTTTGGAATAATTGCGCTATTTATTTTAGGAGCACGTGGTGGTGATTTCAAAAAAAGCACCCGTCCTATCACTTTAATTGATGCCATGGACAATGTAAGAACACCTCAACAGGCCGATGTGGTGCTGAGCAGCACTTTTACTTTTATCAGAACACTTGGCAAGGACGGTTATGAAAAAACCAACAACCGATTTACTGATCGACAAATTGAAGAGGAACTCAATACCATCAAACAATATCCAGCCTCTGAAAGATTTGAGAAACAACCCAATGTTTTCATCTTTATCTTGGAGAGCATGGGAAGAGAATATTGGGGGGCTTTAAACGAATCATACGACATTCCGAACTACAGGGGCTTCACCCCATTTTTGGATTCATTGGCCCAGCACAGTTTAATCTTCCCCAATGGTTTTGCGACCAGCAGAAAATCGATCCACGGCATGCCTTCTATTTTGGCGGGAATTCCTTCATTTGAAACCTCCTATGCATCATCACTTTATTCCAGACAAAAGGTGGGATCTGTGGTATCCATTGCCAAGGATTTGGGATATCATACTTCTTTTTTTCACGGGGCTTCAAATGGCTCCATGGGTTTTTTAGGGTTTTCCAATACCCTGGGATTTGATCGCTACTTTGGCAGAACAGAATTCAACAACGATAAAGAGTTTGACGGTTCTTGGGGCATTTGGGATGCACCTTATTTACAATACGTAAAAGCGCAATTGGACCAGCAAAAAACACCCTTTTTGAGTTCTGTTTTTACCCTTACTTCTCACGAACCTTATGTTATCCCTGAGGCGTATAAAGGAAAATTTGACAAGGGCTATGTTCCCATGCACCAGTGTGTTGGCTATACAGATCACGCCTTGAGACAATTTTTTAAAGCGAGCAAAAACGCCCCATGGTTTGAGGATACCATTTTTATATTTACTGCCGACCACGGCAACCAAACCCATTTCCCCTTTTATGAAAAAACTGTCAATCGATTTGCCAATCCATTGATGATTTTCAAACCCAACAGTGGATTAAAAGGAGTGGATATGCGGCTGGTTAGTCATATGGACATTTACCCCACTGTTGCCGATTTATTGGACTACACAAAACCGTTTAAAAGCTGGGGGAGAAGCTTGGTATCCAAACAAGAATTTCAACCTCTGGTAATTAACTATTTTAGTGGTGGAAGTTATTTTATCATGGATGAAAATTTAATCTGTGTACACAATGGAGATAAAGCCATCGGGTTTTATGACGTCGAGGACAAAAATATGGAAGCGAATCTCATTGAAAATAAGACTTCTGAAATGATTGAATTGGAAGAGAAATGCAATATGTTTTTGGAGGATTATTTTGAATCTCTGATGTCGGGACCCAAGGTTCGGCCAACTTCTGAGGAATGAACATATATTTCATTATAAAACCAATAGGAGCCCACGGGCTTAGAAAACTGCGCCAGTCAATAGAATCGCTTTTTGACAAAAAAAAATATACTGTTTTTGTATTACAGACGCAGAAAAAAGGCCATGCCATCGCTTTGACTCAAAAAGCTGTATTAGAAAAAGCAGATCTCGTAGTAGCCTGTGGAGGAGACGGAACGATTAACGAAGTTGCCCAAGTTTTGGTTGAAACTGAAATTCCATTGGCCATTGTTCCCTTGGGATCAGGAAATGGCATCGCCCGGCATTTTAAAATCCCTCTAAGCGTTTCTGAAGCTCTTAAAATCATCAAAAAAAATCAACTTAGCGAGATGGATGTGGGTGTGGTCAATGGACATTATTTTTTTGGAAATATGGGCTGTGCATTGGAATCCCATTTTATAAGAAAATACCAGAAAAACCAATGGCATGGAATTCTAGCCTATGGCATTGCTTTTATGGGTGCCTTGATGCGCTTTAAACACCAACGCCTTCAAATAGAATTCCAAAAGGAGCGCCGAGAAATCAGTCCATTTGTGCTGCTCATTTCCAACACCAACCAACAGGGATACAATTTTACACTTACCCCCCAAGCACAATCCGACGACGGGCTTATGGATCTGTTTTGGATGGAAAAATCGAACAGCTTCAATAAGATCAAATTTATAAACAATGCACTATTGAAAAGGGAGTTAACATCGGAGGGGTATAATTTATATCGATTGTCGGACTTAACAATAAGTCTCCTATCCCCTGGTGATTATTGTGTTCAAATTGATGGTGAATATTTGCCTGTAGCATCAAAAAAATTAGAGATCAAAGTCCTGCCCAAAAAATTGAATGTAATCGTTCCCTAAAATCAATCGGAAACAACCCATTCAAAAAATTAGGGTATAAAAAAAGCTCTCCGATCTACTGGAAAGCTTCTCATCAGTTGCTAATTTTGGTTTCCCAATTTAACAACACACAACTTCTTTATATTGAAGACCTAACGGGTCTGAATTTGAAATATTGTTATACAAATTTAAGGAAATTTTATTTCATCTTCATTTATCATTCCTTTTATTTAAAAAATCAGCCTACCCAAGCACAATTATTGATATTTTAGGACTATGAAACAAAAAATCGTCTTGGCGGGTGCGACGGGATTTATCGGAAGGTGGATTATTGAAAAATTCCAGGATGATTTTGATATAATCGCTTTGAGTCGGAAAAAAGTAAAATCCAATCCCAATACCAATATCGAGTGGCGGACGGTGGATATGTATTCCATGTCGAGCACAGAAAAAGCGTTAGAAGGTGCAGACATAGCCGTCTACTTGGTCCACTCAATGCAGCCTTCAACCCGGCTGAATCAAGGAACATTTGAAGATACCGACTTGTTGTTGGCTGACAACTTTTCGCGTGCGGCAGAAAAGAATAAGCTAAAGCAAATCATTTATTTGGGTGGAATCTTACCCAAAGACAAACACCAAATTTCTAATCACCTGTTGTCCCGGTTTGAAGTAGAAAAAACCTTGGGATCCCGAGCTACTCCTCTGACTGCAATCAGGGCGGGAATTATCATTGGCCCCGGGGGGTCTTCATTTAAAATTGTCACCAACCTGGTAAAAAACTTACCCGTAATGGGGTGTCCGAAATGGACAAAATCCAAAAATCAACCCATAGACGTATTTGATGTGCTTTCGCTTCTTCAACAGTGTATGGGCAACTCCGCTACCTATAATAAAAATATTGAGATCGGTGGAAAAGAGGTCATGACCTATATGGACCTTTTACAAATGACTTCAAAAACGATGGATAAAAGACGTTGGATTTTCTCCATGCCGTTTTTCACTGTGGGTTTGTCCAAATGGTGGGTGAGTATTTTTGGTGGTGCCAACATCAACTTTGTATCTCCTTTGGTGGAAAGTTTAAAACATCAAATGACGCCCAGTAACCAATATTCAGACTTGTATAAAATAGAATATACCCCCATCAAAACCAGTATTGCCAGAGCACTAAATCACCAGCCGCCACCACTGCCCTCTTTTCATCAAATGCGTGCCGAGAAAAATACGGTAAGAAGTGTTCAGCGGATCTATAACCCCAAAAAACACAATGCGCAATGGGTAGCAAAATACTATCCCATTTGGCTGAGTAAAAGGTTTGCCGGACTTATCAACCCCAAATTTGATGGCAGCTTCTTGAGATTTTACTTGCTGGGGATTATGTTATTGGAGTTAAAATTAATTGAAGACAGAAGCACACCCAATCGGCAACTTTTTTACATCACCGGTGGGGTGTTGACCAAAAGGAAAGATTTAGGTTGGTTGGAGTTCAGGTCCATATTAAAAAATGAATATGTGATTGCCGCCATTCATGAATACGTTCCCAAATTACCTTGGACCATCTACAGGTTTACTCAAGCAAAACTTCACTTGTACGTGATGAAAAAATTTGAAAGAGCACTTCAGCGTTTGAATTAATTCTATAAAAAATTTTATGACCAAAATCATACCTCAACATGCTACAATTTAAATCTGTTTTTTTTTGGCTATTTTCAGTACTGTTACTCCTTTCCTGCACCTCGGCTCCCGATCCGACCCCTACCCGTCCCAATGTGCTTTTTATTTCGGTCGACGATTTAAGACCCGAATTGGGCGTCTATGGAAATACAGTGGTAAAAACACCCCATATGGATGCTTTGGCCAATAGTGGTAGCTTCTTTTCACACCACTATGTTCAAGTGCCCACCTGTGGTGCTTCTCGCTATAGTTTAATGACAGGGTTGCGTCCTCAAAAAAAAATCCACATCAGCAACAGTGCATTTTACGAGGAAACTGCTAGTAAAAAGGAAGTGGAAAGACCCGAGTCCTTCGTTCACCACCTCAAAAGAAACGGATATACCACAGTAGGAATTGGCAAGATAAGCCACTCCGTTGACGGATGGGTCTATGACTACGACGATCAGCCTTCTGATGTCAAAGAAATGCCCCACAGTTGGGATCGGTTTATTTTCAACCCATGGAAATGGAAAACGGGATGGAATGCCTTTTTTGGATATGCCAATGGAGAAAGCCGGCAGACCCAAAAAAAACAGGTGAAACCCTACGAAATTGGAACGGTATCCGACGATGGTTACCCCGATGGCTTGATATTGAACAGTGCCTTATCAGAGTTAAAAAAACTCAAGGCAGCAAAAAAGCCGTTTTTTCTGGGGGTGGGTTTTTTTAAACCCCACTTGCCCTTCAATGCTCCAAAAAAATATTGGGATCTTTATGAGAGATCTGCTATCCCCATCGCTCCAGACCCTTTTATCCCCGAAGGGGTTCATCAAAAAAGTATGGGGAGAATGGGAGAGTTTTACAACTATGAAAGTGGGGACGAAAAACCCAACTTTGACCGAGCCATTTCAGATGATTACGCCCGGAAACTCATCCACGGCTATTATGCTTCAATCAGCTATATAGACCAGCTGGTTGGAAAACTCCTCGCGGAGTTAAAAGCCTTGGACATGGACCAAAATACAATGATTGTACTTTGGGGGGACCACGGTTGGCACCTGGGAAATGACCTTAAATGGGGGAAGCATACCCTTTTTGAAAGATCGTTGAAAAGCACACTCATCATCAAGATTCCTGAGTTTTCTCCCGCTATGAGTGAGGTTAATGCTGTGGTTGAAAGTGTTGATATTTTCCCTACAATTATGGAGTATTGTGGTATTGAGGCACCTTACAAGCTGGATGGAAATAGTTTGATAGATTATGTAAAATCAATACCTCATGAAAATGAGGAAATGGCTTACGGTTATTTTAAAGATGGGGTGAGTATAAGAACCCCGCATTACCGTTTGACAAAATTTTACCGTAAAGAAAAACCCACCCTCGAACTTTATGATCATCGAAGCGACCCACAAGAAAATAAAAATATTGCCACTGGGAACGAGGAGGTAATTAAAACCTTGATGCCGCTGTTAGATGCTGCTACCCCTGCGTTTTATAAAAAAAGAAAGGAGCACTAATGAAAAAAATACTTCGCATTTTATTTTTTGGAGCACTCCTTTTCTGGGGTTGTCACCGCGATACCCATGAAAAGCCCCCCAACATTATTATTATTATGGCAGATGACTTAGGCTATGGGGATTTATCCATTTATGATCATCCCTATATCGATACCCCTCACTTAGATCTATTGGCCAAAACTTTTTATGTTACTCTGTGTTATAGGATTTTACTTGTGTTATAATTTTGTAGATTAGGGTCAAGAAAAAAAATTAAACTAAAAAGATATCTTATGGACTTAATTGAAAACAATTTATCATCCTTAGAAGGTTATATAAAGGATCTTAACAATGTTATAAAATGTAAAAATATTAGTGAGTTAACTAACTTGTTAGGTTAAAGTTCAACATATTTCGTAGGGGGAGAAGATTTTGGTCTAGATGAAGTAAAAACATCTCTAAAGAATAAAGAACTCAAGACTAATAAGGATATGATAATAAATTATATATGTTATAATAATCTATCCTATAATATAAAATATGTAATTGAAGAGGATATTAATGTTTTTAATAATTTACATCAACAAGATGAAATAAATAAATTTAGAAATGACATAGATAGAAATAATAAATCTCTTTACATTTCAATGTGTCTTGAAAATATTTTAATTATTTGTGACATAATTGAAACAATATGGGATAAAAATAATATTAATGAAATTTCCAATATTAACGACTTAGTATCAAAAGGAAGTAAATCGGTAAGTTGGATGAAGAATAACGAAAGTGTAATGAGATTTTATAATAATGGTAGTGAAAAAACTTGGAGATTTAGATTCATTCAACAACTTGGAATTCAATTGGAAAAACAAATTTCACTCATCAAAGGAATTATTTGAAAATCTTAAAATCTTATAACACACTTTAATTACTTCTCTTTTCAAAAATCAGTATAACCAACTGATTTATATTTAATTACATGATATTATTAAAAATAGGGAGGGATTCGAACCACCTAAAAAAATAACTCCTTGATTTTCAAGGAGTTATAAATTTCGAAGTGGTTGCGGTCTGGACGGGAATCGAACCCATTTATAATTACCTAATAATCAAACTTTTAAAAACACCCTTTGAACACCATGTGTTCTAAATTTGTGAATTTTTGAACACTCTGTGTTCTCAATGAACCCTTTGTGTTCAACGATTTATAGAGGAGTGTTCTAAAAATCGGTTCAAATATGAATTAATCAAAAAATAAAGTATACGATGAATTATAAAATTGTTGGTTTTTATGTTACTTTGTGTTATACAATTATACC
>JAKMDI010000019.1 GCA_022428005.1 Flavobacteriaceae bacterium | reverse complement strand
CCAGCAAGGTTTTACGGAGGAATAAAAATAAAAAGGAGGTCAAAAATGACCTCCTGTCTAATATGGCTCCCCCTCTTGGACTCGAACCAAGGACCCTCTGATTAACAGTCAGATGCTCTAACCAACTGAGCTAAGGAGGAATTAGGACGCAAATATAAAACTATCCCCTGAAATTATTGAAATTTTTTAATAGATATATTGGGGTCTATTTTTAAAGATTGGGATTAAAATCTATACGGTGAGGGTCATCATTCGAGCAAAAGGTATATCACTAAGAAATTAATCGGTAGAATGATGTGCCTATGAAAATATTTTTAAAACAATATACGGTCAGCTTTGACTTTCACCTCTTACCACCCAATATAAATAGATATTTTCCTCCACATTAACTGAATTAATTTTAGAGGTTTTCGATCCCAAAATATTTTAAATTCAATAACAATTGATATATTCGGACTATGGACTGGTACATGAAAAACCGTTGGTGGATTTGGGCGATTACAGGAGTGTATTTGGCTTATAGAATTTACCTTTCAATTGCTTTTTAAGCATAGTAATCAATGGCGTGGTATAAGGTTCTTACTTTTTTTTTCTTGGTAGGCCACCTCAGCTTGTTTGGTCAGTCCAAGTTGCAGGACAAGCAGATCAAAAAAATCGTTTTTTTAGGGAATAGCATCACTTATTCAGGGACTTATGTCACTTTTATAGATGCTTATCTCACACTTCGCGATCCACAGGAAAAATATGAAATTATCAATTTGGGCTTGCCCAGTGAGACGGTATCGGGGCTATCAGAGTCCGATCACGCCAGCGGCAAATTTCCCCGTCCGGTTTTGGAAGACCGATTGGGTCGCGTTTTATCCCAAACCCAACCCGATTTGGTCATCGCTTGTTATGGAATGAATGATGGGATTTATAAGCCTTTTGATCTGGAACGCTTTCAGGCCTTCAAAAAAGGAATCCTTGACATGAGGGAAAAAGTTATCCTCAGCGGTGCCGAAATAATCCACATTACCCCACCGGTTTACGATGGTGATAATGTTGCTTATGGTGAGGTTTTGGAACGCTATTCGCAATGGTTGGTGGACATGCGAAAAGCGCAATGGGAGGTCGTGGACCTTCATGTTCCCATGAAGAGAGAGTCAATGGAGCAACGTCTTTCCCATCCCGACTTTAGCTTTTCTCCCGATGGCGTCCACCCCGACCAAAGCGGACATTTGTTTATGGCCAAGCAGCTGTTACTGTACCTTGGGTATAGCGAAATCGCTCAGTCAAAAGACATTAAAAATACGTTGATGCAATTCCGGAACGGGATGGAAGTTTATGAGCTCATCCAGAAGCGACAGCAAATTTCAAAAAATGCATGGTTGACAGCGATTGGTCACAAGCGCCCGGGAATCAAAGCGGGTTTGGAGCGGTCTGAGGCCGAGCAACAGCAAAATGAAATAAACATTAAAATTGAAACGCTCCTAACAGAGTAATCCTTGGTGTTTAAAAAAAACACCTAACAATAGGGTTTTTATAAATGCATCAAAGTTATTTTTTTAGGCGCTAAGGGGTTGCTGATTGGAAATTCTGATCTAAAACTGAAAAAATCTTTCTATTTTAGGACAAATAAGATTTTTATCTTTTACAATACTTGAGCAGGATGAGGTTTACGGCAAAATATTTTTTGATCAGCTTATTGTTGATGGGGTTCTTGGCTTGCGAGTCGTCCACTGCTCCAAAGCCAGAGTTCCTTTTTAAGGCCAGTATGTTGGTCAAAGAAAATCATACCTGGTACAAGGCATTTAAATACTTCGGTGAACTGTTATCGGAACGCTCTGGAGGGAGGATGAAATTACAAGTATATCCCTCGGAACAGTTGGCCAAGGAGTTGGAGGCCCTGCGGTTGATCCGCGCGGGTGTCATAGACATGACCATTTCCGCGAGCTCCCTTACAAATTTTGCTGAAATCATGACCTTTTCGGACATGCCTTTTTTACTCCGGGACACCGTGGCGATGCAGAAACTCATCAACAGCGCTATTGGCAAACGAATTGAACGGGAGATGATCGAAAAAATAGGGATCCGACCCATGGGCTATTTCCAGCGTGGAGAGCGTCATTTGACCTCTAACCGCCCCATAAAGCACCCCGACGACTTAGATGAGTTGATCATCAGGGTGCCCAACGCCCCCTCCTATGTGGTGGCTTGGAAAGCGATTGGTGCTAAACCAACCCCAATGGCTTTTTCCGAAGTATTTTCCTCTCTACAACAAGGCACCATAGAAGCACAAGAAAACCCTTTTGCAATGATTAAAAATGCGGGTTTTAGCGAGGTTCAGAAATACCTTAATTTAACGGGTCATGTGATTTCTTGGGGTTATCCACTGGTGGGAGAAAAGCAATTTCAAAGGCTTCCAGATGATTTAAAAGCAATTTTTTTACAGGCTGCCAAAGAAATGCAGGCCTATGAACACCGATTGTTCTTAGAAAATGAGTCCAAGGTACAAGAGGACTTAAAAGCGGCTGGGATGATATTTGTTACGGTGGACAAAAATGCCTTTATTGAAAATGGCGAAAAAGCAGTGTATGAAAGTTTGTCCCCAGAAATGCAAGAGGTGTATGATGAAATCAAAAAAATTACCCGATGAAATTTAAAATCATTTTGTCCACCTTTTTAAAGTATGGAACACTACTGACCAGCTTGGGCTTTATTTTTACCGTTTCCCTACAAATTTATGCCCGATTTTTTCTCACCGATGTTCCGCCCTGGACGGAGGAGGCCTCGAGAATGTTATTTATTTACGCCATTTCTTTTGCCAGTGGACTCGCCTATCGGGGGAACTACTTTGTTTACTTGGAGGCGTTTTATGTAGGTTTCTCACAGAAGATGAAAAAGGTCGTGGACTTGGTTTCACCCCTTTTGAGTTTTTTGCTCTTTGGGATCACCGCCTGGTATGCAGTGTCTGTTTTTAAAATGGGATTCAGTGAGTCGTCCCCCAGCCTACAAATCATCATGGCAGTTCCTTTTTTTAGCTTACTTATTTTGAGTTGTACGGTCAGTTTTTATAGCTTACTGAGCCTTTTAAAAAAAATAAAATATTGGAGATCATGATTGTACTGTTACTCGCTGTTTTTGTCCTTGGTTTATACTTTCGGTTTCCCATTGCCTTTTCGTTGGGGCTTTCGTGTTTGGTCTATTTTATTTTTAGCGGTACCCCAATGGTGGTGGTGCCTTTAAAAATGTATGCTGGAATCGATGTTTTTATTTTGCTGAGTATCCCAGGTTTTATTATCGCTGGGAACTTGATGAACCAGGGGGGGCTTACGGACAAAATCATTGATTTTTGTAATCACCTATTGGGACATGTTCGCGGTGGATTATCTTTTGTGAATATCAGCGCTTCTATGCTTTTTGCTGGGATTTCTGGGACTGCCATTTCTGATACTGCCAGTCTGGGGGCTGTGATGATTCCTGCTATGAAAAAAGAAGGCTATGACAGTGATTTTTCATGTGCTATCACTGCAGCCTCTTCAACGGTGGGACCTATCATTCCTCCGAGTTTACCCATGATCATTGCGGCTACTTTAAGCGGCCTGTCGGTAGGAAAACTCTTTCTGGCAGGAGCCATTCCAGGCTTGTTATTGGGCCTGGGCTTGATGCTGGTGGCCTATTTTGTGGCCAAAAAAAAGAACTATCCCAAACACCCAAAAAGTACCCCACTGCAAATATTTAAAAGCTTTACCAATACCTTTTGGGCTTTGTTGATGACGGTGATCATACTTTTTGGGATTGTTGGGGGTGTTTTTACCCCTACTGAAGCCTCTGTAGTGGCGGTTTTATATGCACTTTTTATAGGGTTGTTTGTTTATAAAAAACTAAATCTAAGGAATATTTCTGTGGTTGTTTTGGACTCGATGAAAACTACCGCCTCGTTGATGATCCTGGTGGGTTTTGCTAACTTATTTGGTTATATATTGATTACCGAACAGATTCCGCAACGGATTTCAGAGCAGATTTTATTGTTTACCACCAACAAATATGCTGTGCTTTTATTAATCAATCTACTGCTTATTTTGGTAGGTACTTTTATGGAAACCATAGCCGCCCTTTTAATTTTGTTTCCCATTTTATTAAAAGTCGCGATCGAGGTGGATGTTGAACCCATGCACTTTACTGTGATTGCCGTTCTGAATTTAATCATTGGTCTTACAACCCCGCCAGTTGGGGTTTGCTTGTTTGTCGCTTCCAGTATTGGTAAAACGCCTATTGGAAAAGTGAGTCGTGCAGGATTGCCATTTTTGGCAGTAAGTCTTTTTGTATTGGTATTGGTATCGCTGTTTCCAGAACTATCGCTTTTTCTCCCCCATTTGATTATGGATTGATTTTTATTGGATTGTAATGCTTTTGAGGACTCCAATCTTTTAAAAGTTAATTTATTTTGTGGTTGACCTCTATTTTTATACATTTATAATACCCCTGCTGGCTAAATACCCACCTATCAAACCGTTCGTGAGCTATTCCTGTCCACCTTCTAAAAAACAAGTTCTATAAGGCTAAACCTATTCAAATGGATTGGAAGGTTACTTTTCCATTTTTAAAATCACTTAAACCCCATCCATATATTATCAAAACCCACTGATAAATTTCTTTTCTCATCAAAGATGGTGATCTTTGTTAAAATTTAAATTTGAAACACCAAAAAGCCATTTACCTGATGGTGCTCAGTACCCTGGTCTTCGCCATGATGAGTACCATGGTAAAATACCTATCGCAGTTTGGCACTTTTCAGTTGGTATTTTTTCGTTCTTTAATAACCTTGGTGTTTACTTTAGGATTTTTGCTGGTCAATAAAACTCCACTGTTGGGCCATCAAAGAAAATTACTTTTTTACCGAGGTATTAGCGGAGCAACATCCATGATTTTGTTTTTCTCGGCATTACATTTTATGGCCATTGGTACTGCGGTGACCCTCCGTTATACTGCACCATTGTTTGTGGCCCTTCTTTCGGTATGGGTTTTAAAAGAAAAAATAAAGGGGATACAGTGGTTTTTCTTTCTGCTCGCTTTTGGCGGGGTAGTGACGATAAAAGGCTTTGATGCCAACGTCAGCCTATTAGGTTTTTGGATCATTATATTGTCCTCCATCACCTCTGCGATCACCTATATGTTGATTTCAAAAATTGGTACCCGAGACCACCACATGGTCATCATCAACTATTTTATGTTTATCGCAACGGTGGCCGGAGCCATAGGCTGCTTTTTTGATTGGCAAACCCCCCAGGGGATGGAATGGTTACAATTGATCTCTTTGGGTGTTTTGGGATTTATTGCCCAGATATTAATGACCCAAGCTTTTCAGATAGGTCCGGCCTATAAAATTGCCCCTTACAAATATGTAGAGGTAATCTTTTCTTTGGCCTTTGGCCTGCTGGTCTTCTACGATCAGTATTCCCACTATTCGTTAATAGGAATGGTCATGATCGTGACGGGGCTGGTTTTAAATGCGCTCTACAAAGCGAAACGAAGCTGACAACGATTTAGGGTCGTTATCTTTATCAGTATCCGAAAATGTAGAACCAGCAGAAAAGCTCGAGTCGGCAGTTAAATGGATTAAGCCCCTTTAGGTTTTAGGTATGTAAAGACTGCCAGTCCAAACATTACAATGTCGATTGCAAAATCAGATATCCCCATTTGGGTGAGTGGAGAGTTGGCCATCATGTAAAAAGACAGGAACAACGGGATATAAGCAATGATAACCGCCAGCAATAACTTCTTGGCGTATTCCAACGCTATGTCTCGCAAGAAGAGCAGCATCAGCCCAATCATCAAAAAGGCAGGAGTGATGGCGTATTGGAACAATACTGCCAGGGTAGCGGCTTCTTCTCCAACATTGAACATCATATCAATACTGGAGGAGGCAAACGCCGAATAAAGAATCGCCTGAAGCACCATTATGGTGCCAATTATCGTTAAAGTCAATTTGGTTTTCATAAAATGTAATTTAGTGTTTAGTACTTAGTTAAATTACAAAAAATATGTGAAGTGGATAATAGTCACCCAGTTTATAGGGCTCTATTTTTTGGTTTTTTGTTGGGAATTCTACCAAAATTTCCCGAGCCATCGTAGTCCAAGGTGTCGGTTTCAATCTTTGAGCGCTGACTGGTTTTTACTTCTTGGTTGTTAAAAAAAACACCGAGTAAAAAGAGCAAAAAAACGATCAGCCCAAATACAAAAATAATGGTGAGACTCATTGTTTTGAAATCAATTTAAAATAGCCTCCTGCTGCTAAGATAGAAGGCACCCAAATGCCGACATACAGCCCTTCCTGCTGTTGATTGTTAAACCACAGATAAACCGAAAAAACAAAGCTTAAAAAAGCTGCAGTCAGTATAAAATAGTCCGATTTTTTCATTCTTGGTCAGATTCGTTCACCCTGTAAAATTCTTCATCTTCCTCGATCCATTCAAAATCGGAGCTTACACTTTTACTGACCGGATTGTAGTAGACCTCGAGGTATTTCAATCTTTTAACATCTTTGACCTTTACCTGGGCAATGAATTTGTGGTGGTGGTATTTGTCGAAGGGACTGAGAAAAGAATTATAAGAATCCCAGATAATATTTCGGCTGTATTCTACATTGGCGAAGTTGGTGTTTACAAAGGCGCGAATGGCTTTGTTGATCTCCATGATATTGATGGGAACGATTTCACTGTCCTTTAAATTTTTCCTTTCCATCACGTCTAAAAACCCTTGATGCTCGACAATAAAATCGTTGAGACGGGGTTTTTGCTCTTGATTGGATATTCCCAAGGCAATTAGGTCGGGGGCATTTTCTTTTTTCTCTTCTTTTTCGTCAATCAAATAAAACTCTTCGTCTTCAGGAATCCACTCAAAATCACCGCTGACACTTTTGGTAAACGGATTGTAAATGACTTCCAAATACTTGAGCCGTTCCAAGTCGTTAACTTTTACTTGCGCAATAAAGGTATGGTAGTGATAAATATCGTAGGGACTGAGGAAAGTTTCATAAGCATCCCAAATTATGTTTCGGGTGTACTGAACAATCTGTGGATAGCGCTGCTCCACAAAAAAGCGTATCTTTTTATTGATTTCCTTGATGTTTACTGGGGTAATTTCTCCAGCTTCATTTTCTTCGAAACCGTCGTGTTCAAAAATAAAATCATCAATTTTTACCCTCAGTTCTTGACCCAATACCACTGTATTGGAAAGAAAAACAAGGGAAATAAACAAAGAATAAAAGCCTGACCTTATCATCGAATATGATTTTAATATTTTATAAATATAGTAATTATCACTGAGTCACTAAAACGGGACCATTAATTGGAAAGAAAGCGGAAAAGGTCATTTCCATTGGCATAAATTACCAGTGCCAACAAAAGGAAAAATCCAGCCATCTGCGCGTATTCCATGAATTTGTCGTTGGGTTTTCTTCCACTGACCATTTCATAGAGCAAGAACATAACATGTCCTCCGTCCAATGCAGGAATGGGAAGCAGGTTCATAAACGCCAAAATAATGGAGATAAAGGCGGTGCTGGCCCAAAAGGCCCTCCAATCCCACTGGTCGGGAAACAAGCTGCCGATGGCACCAAAACCACCCAATTGTGAAGCCCCTTTTTTGGTAAACACATATTTGAATTGCGCGACATAGTCAAAAAGGGTCCAGTAACCATAGCTGAATCCTTCCTGTATGCTTTCCGCCAAGGACAGCTCAATTTGATCTATTTTAATACCAGCTGCTGGGATGACGCCCATTTTACCGTCAGCGTCCAAAACCAAATTCAAGGTATCTCGATCACGATTTCGCGCCACCACATAGCGAACCATTTGATTGGCGCGGTCGTTGTTGTAATCTCTTAGTTCCACCCAATCCTCAATCACGGTATCGTCTGCGCCGATAATTTTGTCTCCAGGTCTAAAGCCAGCGGCATAGGCATTTTTGTCGGTCAGTACGCTGTCAATTTCAGCGGGAAAACGCGGAAATAAAACGTTCATTTGTCCAGAGCTGAACATTCTACTACCAAAATCTTCAGGTATTTCCAAGGTTTCTCTGCGACCATTGGCGTGTTGAACTTCTACTTTCTCAACGGAGCGAATCAGCAACATTTTGTTAATGTCTAAAGCAACATCAAGGGCTTTTCCGTCAACATTCAGTATTTGATCCCCTTTTTGGAAACCTACTTCCTCTGCCAAGGATGTTACTCCCATACCCATGGGCAGGGCGCTGTTGGGCAGCGTATTTTTCCCCCATACAAAAAGGATCATCATATAGATCAGGAAGCCCAGAATTAGATTGACAGTAACGCCACCCAGCATAATGATCAGACGTTGCCAAGCGGGTTTACTACGAAACTCCCAGGGTTGTGGCTCCTGTTGCATCTGTTCGGTATCCATACTCTCGTCTATCATGCCCGAGATTTTTACATATCCACCCAGGGGAAGCCATCCAATGCCATAGACCGTATCTCCGAATTTCTTTTTGATCAATGCAAATTTCACGTCGAAAAAAAGAAAGAATTTCTCAACCCGTGTTTTAAAGATCTTAGCCGGAATAAAATGACCGAGTTCGTGCAAAACAATAAGAAGTGACAAGCTGAGTAATAGCTGTATGCCCTTCATGAGAATAGGTTCCATAGCAAAATATTTTGGACACCAAAATTACCAATTTTACAGAGATTCCCGACTTAATTGAACAAAAACCTTGGACCCAAAAAATATATTTTTTTATCACCTATCTTTGTGGTGTTATGATCTTTTTAAAAAAGTACCGCTATTTTCTGGGAGTATTTTTGTGTATTTCACTGGTCATCCTGGCTTTGTTCTACGACGCACTAACCCCCACGCCCAGACTGCCCATCTACCAACCGGCCATGGTAAATTTTGAGCTGGTGGACAGCACACTTCAGAATCAAAAAAAATACCATCGAATTGCAGATTTTTCGCTGACCAATCAAAATGGAAAAACGGTCACGCAAAAGGACTTTAAAGGGAAAATATACATTGCGGATTTCTTTTTTACCACTTGCCCAACCATCTGTATTGCTATGACAGACCACTTGGTTCAAGTACAAGAAAAGATAATGGACAATCCCCATGTTTTAATTCTTTCACATTCGGTTACCCCCGAGATTGACACTGTTCCTCAATTAAAAAAATATGCGATAGAAAAAGGGGTAGTAGATGCAAAATGGCATCTGGTAACCGGAGACAAAAAGGCGATTTACCAATTGGCGAGGAAGTCCTATTTGGCAGTCAAAGAGGATGGAGATGGAGGCCCATTTGATATGATCCATACCGAAAATTTTATTTTGGTGGACCCCAACCAAAGGATCAGAGGGTTTTATGACGGAACAGATGCCGAGGATATAGAAAGGCTTTTAGTAGAGTTGGAGGTTTTGATGGCGGAATTTTTCCCAGCGTAAATTCCTGCTACTTTCCCACCGCTAATCCATCTAAATTTATAATTTTGTCTTTTTAAAATCATTCTAAATAATGATCTCCCTCGATCAGTTGGCCATCGGACAAAAAGCAATCATCGAATCTATAGAAACGGATGTTTTGCCATTGAAACTCATAGAAATGGGTTGCCTTCCTGGCAATGAAGTTTCTCTCCTCTATTTGGCTCCTTTTCGTGACCCCCTTTATTTAAAGGTTGATGAAGCCCATTTGGCCATCCGAAAGGAGGTTGCGCGCTGCATCATGGTTAAACCATTTGGTGATGATTAACAACATCAATGTTGCCCTAATCGGCAATCCAAACACGGGAAAAACTTCTGTCTTCAACGCACTGACGGGATTAAACCAAAAGGTGGGCAACTACCCCGGTATTACGGTAGAAAAAAAACAGGGGAGCTGTCGTTTAGACCGTGGGACCAAAGCGAGAATCCTTGATTTGCCAGGGACCTATAGCCTCAATGCTTCGTCTATGGACGAGAGCGTGGTGGTTGAATTGCTACTCAATAAAAATGATTTAGACTTTCCCGATGTAGCCGTGGTGGTGACCGACGTAGAAAACCTAAAACGCAACTTGTTGTTGTTTACGCAAATCAAAGATTTAGAAATCCCTACTGTTTTGGTCATCAATATGTCCGATCAGATGCCCCGAAAAGGGATTAAAATAGATTTGGAAAAGTTGGAGGAGCAACTCCAAACACGGGTAATTCTGATGAGTACAAGACAAAAGACAGGGATAGATCAGCTCAAACAAGTTCTTGTAGCGTATAGAAAGTTGAACACCACTCCATTATTTGACCCTACCACCATAGACGAATCTTATTTTGAAAGCCTGCAAAAGGCTTTCCCCAACCAATCCCTTTACAAGCTGTGGCTGGTCATCACCCAAGACGTAAATTTTACCAAACTGGAGCGGCAAAAAGTAGCGGACAGCACCGAATTTAAAACCCAATCAAAATCCTACCTAAAAAAACTACAGCAACGGGAAACCATCAAACGGTATCAAACCATTAATAAAACCTTAAAAGAGGCCTATACTGTAAACCGAGAAGAAGCCACCGACTTGCGCAGTAAATTGGACAATTTATTGATTCATAAATATTGGGGATATGTGATATTTTTCATGATCCTCCTCAGCATCTTCCAAGCTATTTTTGATTGGAGCAGTATCCCAATGGATTTTATAGACAGTAGTTTTGCCCAACTCAGCGAATGGACAAAGCAGCAACTCCCGCCGGGTGTTTTTACGGATTTGATCGCAGAGGGAGTGATTTCTGGCTTGGGTGGGATTGTAATATTTATTCCCCAGATCGCTTTTCTCTTTATGTTTATTTCCATTTTGGAGGAAACTGGTTATATGAGCCGTGTGGTATTTTTGATGGACCGAGGGCTAAGAAAATTTGGTCTCAGTGGGAAAAGTGTGGTTCCATTAATTTCAGGAACTGCTTGTGCCATTCCCGCTGTGATGGCGACCAGAAATATCGAAAACTGGAAAGAGCGGCTGATAACCATTTTGGTTGTTCCTTTTACCACCTGCTCCGCCCGTTTACCGGTCTACATGATTCTTATCTCTTTGGTGATCCCCGATGATCGGTTTCTGGGAATCAATTATCAGGGGTTGACCCTCATGGGGCTCTATTTTTTGGGATTCCTGATGGCCATATTGTCTGCCTCGATTCTCAACGGATTTATGAAGACACGCTACAAGTCCTATTTTGTGGTGGAAATGCCCAACTACAAGCTCCCTTTACTAAAAAATGTTGCCCTCACCGTTTGGGAAAAGACCCATTCTTTTGTAACAGAGGCGGGTAAGATAATTTTGGCCATTTCTGTTTTATTGTGGTTTATGGCTTCATTTGGACCAGGAAAAAACTTCGCTAATGCGGAAGAGATCATCAGTCAGCAATACGCTTCGCAATCGATGAGCAAAACAGAGTTTGAAAACAAAGTAGCATCCTTTAGATTGGAAAATTCTTATATCGGAATTTTGGGAAAAACGGTAGCGCCGCTCATCCGCCCCCTGGGATACGATTGGAAAATCGGGATTGCCTTGATCAGTTCATTTGCTGCCCGTGAGGTTTTTGTGGGGACATTGGCCACCATATACAGTGTAGAACAAGATGAGACAGAAACCATAAAGAAAAGAATGGGAAGGGAGCTAAGATCGGACGGCACCCTGTTGTTCAATACAGCCACGGGGGTTTCTCTCATGTTATTTTACGCTTTTGCCATGCAGTGTATGAGTACTTTGGCGATCGTAAAAAAAGAAACAAATAGTTGGAAATGGCCCGCGATTCAACTTTTCTCCATGAGTATCATTGCTTATATTGTGGCATTAATAACCTATCAAATACTAAAATAATGGAAGTATTACAGCATGTACTGGCCAGCTTGTTGGGATTGTGGTCCTTGTATTTTCTCATTAGAAAGTTTGTCGTAAAAAACAATCCCGCAACTCAAAAAAGCTGCGGGAAAGATTGTGGTTGTTAAACCTGTAAGGATACTAATCCAATCTTATATCCTTTAACAAATATATAAATTCTGTCCCAACAGAACACAAATGTTCTGTTAAATTCTTATCACAAAACATAGCTTGGCTTTGCTAATTAAGGTTTCGTGGAAAACTTTTATAAAATTTTAATTGTAGAATTGGGTTTGAGAATTGCTGCTTTAAGAAAAGAGCGCCAATTGACCCAAGCAGAATTAAGTGACTTAGTGGATATGGAAGAGTCTGCGTTGCGAAGAATAGAATTGGGCGGTACAAACCCCACTTTTAAAACCTTGATTCGCATAGCGAGAGGTTTAGAAATTTCCCTTAAAGAGCTGTTAGACATCAGCATTTTAAACCCCCAACATTAGGGTTTCAATTTCGTCTGGATCTTTGGGGATATTGCGGGTTAATACCAGTGGTGGACCCTGCGGTTGAATCACGACATTGTCTTCAATACGAATGCCAAATCCTTCTTCGGGAATATATATCCCAGGCTCTACAGTCAGCACCATATGGGCTTGAAGCGGGGCGTCCATGGGACCGTAATCGTGGGTATCCAGTCCCAAGTGGTGGGAAGTCCCGTGCATAAAGTATTTTTTATAGGCAGGTTTATCAGGATCCTGATTGACCAGTGTTTTTTGATCTAAGAGGCCCAATTTCGTCAATTCATCAGTCATTACCTTTCCTACTTCTTGCTGGTATTCCTTGATCAAAACACCAGGTTTTAGTAGAGAAATAGCAGCATTTTCAACCCGGAGTACCGCTTCGTAAACCGAGCGTTGCCTGGGGTTGAATTTTCCAGAAACAGGGACCGTTCGGGTGAGGTCACTGGCATAGTTTCCAAATTCTGCTCCTACATCCATCAGGATGAGGTCTCCGGCCTGGCATTGGGTATTGTTTTCAATGTAGTGGAGTACATTACTATTTTTCCCAGAGGCAATGATGGGGGTGTAAGCAAAACCTTTGGACCTGTTTTTCAGGAATTCATGGGCAAATTCGGCTTCAATTTCATATTCCCAAATACCAGGCTTTATAAAGGGCAAAACCCTTCTAAATCCCTTTTCAGAAATGTTTACCGCTTTTTGTATTTGTCCGATTTCCTCAAGATCTTTTACGGATCGAAGTCTTTGTAAGATGAGATTACTTTTGGCAGTGGGATGATTGGGAAACTTGGCCTTTGCCCATTTAATAAATCGATCTTCCCGTGTTTGTGTTTCTATTTTTGCTCGAGGATGTTCGTTGGTATTAAAGTAGAAAAGCTGGGCTTTATTGGCCAATGCATTAAATTGTTTTTCAAAGCTTTCTAACCAATAAACGGTTTGTATCCCCGACAATGCCGTTGCGTTTTCTTTGGTAAGCTTTTGACCCTCCCATATTGCAATCAAATCATCTGTTTTTTTTAGGAATAAAATTTCCCGATGCTCGGGTTCGGGAGCATCAGGAAACAGCAGTAAAATACTTTCCTCTTGGTCAATACCGCTGAGATAAAAAATATCTCGATGCTGGGCAAAAGGGAGTGTACTGTCGGAACTAATAGGATATATGTCATTCGAATTAAAAACCGCCAAGCCTCCGTTTTTCATTTCTTTTACAAAACGATTTCTGTTTTTGGCATATAATTTTGAAGAAAGTGGTGGGTAACGCATTTCTTTAGATCTACTTTAGAGACCTAAAATTATTAAATTAATGGGGAGTGGCATTTGTTTTGAGTTTTTTTGTTTAAGTATTATTGGATTTTCTGAGTTTATGCGCCTCTAATATTAAACATATTATTCAATCGGGGATTGTCTTTAAAATTTAACGATCAGGGTTTTTTAATTCAAGGTTTATGGACTAATTTTGTTATGATAAACCAAAAAAAATGATTACCACTTCCATTGCACGTAAGGTAGCTATGGCGCTTTCTGGACTGTTCTTAATTCTTTTTTTGGGACAGCATTTTACGATTAACGTTACCTCAGTATTTAGTGAAAAGACATTTAATTTTTTATCCCATTTTATGGGAAATAACCCCTTAGTGCAGTTTGTATTGCAGCCCATATTGATATTTGGTGTTGTTTTTCACTTCGTAATGGGATTTGTTTTGGAGTTAAAAAACAACAAGTCCAGGTCTTCAAAATACGTTTCATTTAAGGGTGCTGCCAATGCCAGTTGGGTATCCAGAAACATGATTTTATCAGGGATTGTAGTACTCTCCTTTTTGGGCCTGCATTTTTATGACTTTTGGGTTCCAGAAATGAACTACAAATACGTAGAAATTCTTCCCAAAGATCCAGACCGCTACTATGGGGAATTGGTTCATAAATTCCACAGCCCAGTAAGGGTAGGTATTTATGCGCTGTCATTTGTTTTTTTGGCATTACACCTCTATCATGGCTTTGCATCCTCATTTCAGTCTGTGGGCCTCAATAACAAATACACACGTGGTGTAAAATGGTTAACCTCGGCTTTTGCCTTGGGCATTCCTGCGGGTTTTATTTTTATTGCAATTTTTCATCATCTAAACGGATAATCAAATGGCAAAGTTAGATTCTAAAGTACCGAAAGGGAGATTGTCTGAAAAGTGGACCAATCACAAGAGTAACATCAATCTGGTGAGTCCTGCCAACAAGAGACTGATCGACGTGATTGTTGTTGGAACAGGACTGGCAGGCGCTTCTGCCTCAGCTACTTTGGCTGAATTGGGATACAATGTAAAAACCTTTTGTTTTCAAGATTCTCCCAGGCGTGCGCACTCTATTGCAGCCCAAGGAGGCATCAATGCTGCTAAAAACTATCAAGGAGATGGGGATTCTACCCATCGTCTTTTTTACGATACCATAAAGGGTGGGGATTACCGCTCGAGAGAGTCCAATGTTTACCGCTTGGCAGAGGTATCTACCAATATTATTGACCAATGTGTTGCTCAAGGCGTACCATTTGCCCGAGATTATGGAGGGCTTTTGGACAACCGTTCCTTTGGTGGGGTATTGGTGTCCAGAACATTCTATGCCAAAGGACAGACGGGCCAACAGCTGCTTTTGGGTGCCTACTCGGCGATGAATCGTCAAATTGGTCGTGGGAAAATTAAAATGTACAACCGTCACGAGATGATGGATTTGGTTTTGGTCGATGGTAAAGCCAGGGGAATCATTAGCCGCAATTTAGTCAGTGGAGCCATAGAGCGTCACAGTGCCCATGCCGTGGTCATTGCCTCGGGGGGTTATGGCAATGTTTTCTTTTTATCTACAAATGCCATGGGCAGTAACGTGTCTGCCTCTTGGAAGATTCACAAACGTGGAGCGCATTTTGCGAATCCCTGTTTTACACAAATTCACCCTACCTGTATTCCCGTATCGGGAGAACACCAATCAAAGTTGACACTGATGTCCGAGTCGTTGAGAAACGATGGAAGAATATGGGTGCCAAAAAATATTGAAGACGTAAAAGCCATTCGGTCGGGCTCCTTAAGTCCTACCGCAATTGCAGAGGAAGACCGAGACTACTACCTGGAACGCCGTTATCCCGCTTTTGGAAACCTGGTTCCCAGAGATGTGGCTTCTCGCGCTGCCAAAGAGCGTTGTGATGCAGGCTACGGCGTCAATGCCACAGGAGAGGCGGTTTACTTGGATTTTGCAGATGCCATTACTCGTTATGGAAAAGAACAAGCCCACGTAAAAGGATTGGACGAAAATGATGCTGTGTTGGTTAAAAAATTGGGACAAGAGGTGGTTCGTGCGAAATACGGTAACCTTTTTCAGATGTACGAGAAGATTGTTGATCAGGATCCCTACGAAACCCCGATGATGATTTATCCTGCCGTTCACTATACCATGGGTGGGGTTTGGGTTGATTATAATCTCATGACTTCTATACCGGGCTGTTATGCTATTGGAGAAGCTAATTTTTCCGATCACGGTGCCAACCGTCTGGGGGCTTCTGCCTTGATGCAAGGATTGGCAGATGGTTATTTTGTCTTGCCCTGCACCATCGGAGATTATCTTGCCGATGACATTAGGACGGGGCACATTGCTACTGATACCCCCGAGTTTGATGCCGCTGAGAAAGAGGTCAAAGACCGTGTTGCTGCTTTTATCAACAACAAAGGGAATCGGTCTGTGGACTACTATCACAGAAAACTGGGAAAAATAATGTGGGATAAATGCGGTATGTCGCGCAACGAGAAAGGTTTGAAAGAAGCTATTGAGGATATAAAAGCCTTGAGAACAGATTTCTACAAAAATGTAAATGTTCCAGGATCAGCGGAGGAGTTTAATGAGCAGTTGGCCAAAGCCGGAAGAGTAGCCGATTTTCTTGAGTTGGGCGAGTTGTTCGCCAAAGACGCCTTGGAGAGAACCGAATCCTGTGGAGGTCATTTTAGGGAAGAATCACAAACCCCAGAGGGGGAAGCCCTCCGAGATGACAAAAACCATACTTTTGTATCCGCCTGGGAGTACCAGGGGGAGCCGGAAAAAGCCAAACTGCACAAGGAGATTTTGAACTACGAGGAAATTGAAGTAAAAACGCGTTCCTACAAATAAGAATAGAATGAATTTGACACTTAAAATATGGCGACAAGCCAATGCCGATGCCAAAGGGGAAATGGTAACTTATTCCATCGCCGATGTTTCACCTGACATGTCTTTTTTGGAGATGATGGACATGCACAATGAACAGCTTATTGGAAACGGAGAGGACCCTGTCGCTTTTGATCACGATTGCCGTGAGGGGATTTGTGGGATGTGTTCCATGTTTATCAATGGAGAAGCCCATGGCCCAGACCGACTGGTGACTACCTGTCAATTGCACATGCGAAAATTCAAAGACGGAGACACCATTACCATTGAACCTTTTAGGGCAAACGCTTTTCCTGTAATTAAGGATTTGGCGGTGGATCGTTCTGCTTTCGATCGCATTCAGCAGGCAGGGGGATTTGTCAGTGTAAACACCTCGGGAAACACCCAAGACGCAAATGCCATTCCGATTGACAAACACGATGCCGATAAAGCTTTTGATGCTGCTACATGTATCGGTTGTGGTGCCTGTGTGGCCAGTTGTAAAAATGCTTCTGCGATGTTGTTTGTATCGGCCAAAGTATCCCAATATGCCCTACTGCCACAAGGTAAAGTTGAAGCGACCGACCGGGTAATGAGTATGGTCAACCAAATGGATGAAGAAGGTTTTGGAAACTGTACCAATACCGGTGCTTGCGAGGTTGAATGTCCCAAAGGTATTTCCTTAGAAAACATCGCTCGGATGAATCGGGAATTTATGTCTGCTACCCTCAAAGGATAAGGAGCAGTCACCGAACTGAGCTATCTCAATCCTCTTTGACTCTGGAAATGAATTTGGGTTGAGATCTATTCCCGCTTCAATAGCTTTAAACAAACTCCTGTGGTTTTGCTGATTGCTCCTTAATATGACGGGCGTGATACACCATATAGGTTCCCTCGTGGGTACTGGTGGAATTAAAACCATTTGATTCTTCTGTTAT
>JAKMDI010000015.1 GCA_022428005.1 Flavobacteriaceae bacterium | reverse complement strand
TTACAATATATTATTAGGTATATATTAAATCAATTGTTGATGAAATAAAAACCGGGTTAATTGTTTTTAGTTAATTTCAATGCATTTATTTAATTTGTTTTTTTCTCTTCTTCATCTTAGACCAAACCCCTATTATTTCTATGATTGGGGAAAATTCAACATCTTTTGTGGACAATCGTAAAATGTTATGATTGTGACTTTTTTATAGTTACCTCAACGTCAACGCCTACGGTATCTGTAAAATGAATCGACAATTTTCTAGTTCCATCATTCTTTTCCTGAAACGGCAGGATTGGTGATTCAGGCATTGGATTTGCTGGTAAAACCTCAAACTGAGCCTCCAAAGGTTTAACCAAGCTCATCACTATAGATTTTCCATCCTGTTTGAGAATTGCCTGGCGATTATTTTCAGTGAGTTCTATATCAGCTTCTGTGTGATAAAATAGGAACAACTCCGAAGGCTCTTCGCATTTTATTTCATCTGCAATCCGAAATTCTATTCCTCTGTTTAGGGTAAAAGTTCGTTTAAATGATACATCATCATAATAGGATTTTGAAACGTCCAATACGGCTATTGCAGATTCTTTCCCAGATTCAAATTTTGTAAATTCAGCAATTCCATCTTCTGTTCTTTTCTGATTACCCCTAAATTTTGGATTAATGACCAAAGTGTTGTGCCCTTCAGCGCGGGTTCTGTAAAAATCCCATCGACCAGCTTTGTTGATGTGACGCTGATAGGTTTGCGCATCCTTTCCAAAGTCAGTAAACCACCGTACTCCGTCGCATTCAAGAATAAACGACCCCAAATCCATATGACTGTGAACACGAGTACTTGAACCCCCTTTCAAAGCAACAGAAAATCCCTTTCCATTATCCCATGAATCACGCATGGTAACTATCTCAGCTACACGAAAATATTTATCTAAAGGCATACTATTCAAATCAAAGTCTTTGAAGCGATCATCAAACCATAACAGATCTAAAATATTTCCTTTTACACCTTTTTTAAGCGCCATATATCTGAACCCAGAATAACGAGCTTGGTCATATCTTTTTCCCATCCAAAAATGTTGGGCAGTTGACATTGCTTTTACATCACTATCGCTAAAATTAAAACACATTAGATTAGTTGCAGATAACTGAATTTGAAAATCCCCACTGCGGCGAAATCCTTCCATTGAGCCCAGCCCAAAATCCGTACCTAAGCTATTCTCCAAAGCATCCAAAAAGAACACATTATAACGGCTACCGTAATCCCAATAAGTTGGCCCTTCGTAGCCTCCACCGTCTGGTTCATAAGCTTTCATAGGCAACTGAATGCTTTCAATAGCTGTACACAAGATTTTTGAGGCGATTTCAGGAATATGCTCAGCAATAGCAAGTGCGCCTATGGAAATACCGCCATTACAGACCTGGTTCCAATTAATATTTCCTTTATGCCAACCCACTTCTTTACTATAGACTTCTAGAGCAGGATTCAAACCTTTTTTTAAGATCGCTTGCTGAAGAATTTTTTTTTGCTCTTCGCTCCAAAAGTTGTACAACCAATCATAACCTAGGGCAACAGCATGTGTCATTTCGGCACAATCAAGGAAATGCGACGGATTCCAATCGCTGAATGACGCTACAGCACTGAGCTCCTGCCATGCCCTTTCTGCATATTTTTTTTCACCCAGAATTAAATAACTCAAACTCAAAGAACGAACCCGTTCAAGTGCTGCACGACTTACCCTCAGTAGTCTTCGTCCATCTGGTTTATCATAAACCAATGGTTTCTTATTGAATAATTCTTGAGTAAATTTCAAATTGGATTTCCAAATTTGTTGAGCGAGCTCGTCTTCCTGAATCAACATTTTTATTTTTCCGATACTTTCTTCAGATATCATACGCGGATGTTGACCCTTTAAGGTATTCAAAACTTCACCTTTCGAGGGAATTTCAATTTTTACCTGTGCAGCAGAATGTTGAATACAAGCGATACATAAAAAAAACCAAATTAACCTTGAGTTTATTTTTTTGTATAAGTTTTTCATTCTATAATATTAAAGATAATGAACCAAAGAATCTCCCAGGGGCATTAACTGTGAAATATAAAAGTAATTTAAAAATATTATTATAATTAAAACAGGACCATTCGCTACATTTAATTCATAATAGGAGGTTAAGGCTGTTTTAAGTGTTATGGTTTTAGTCGTGTTTGTTTAGGGATATTTACAATAGGTTTTGGTGGTTCCGAAACCGTTTTTTTTATCGGGAGAGAAGCTTGCTTTAACCTTGAGTAATCAATAAACACTTTGCCCTTACAACTTTGATAAAGGGTATTTAGATTAAAGTCGGCTTTTGGGAAATACCAAGATTGCAATGTTTGACTCCATCGTGCTCCTTCCAGATTTCTAACTAAGGCAATAATTTCCCGGTCAAAAGCAAAGTGTGCTTTGACAATAGCTTGGTTTTTGTGTACAGCAGATGTAAGCCGTAGGTTTTTCATGGACTAAGAGCAGTTTGGGGCTGCTCAAGGTAAATATAATAAAAAAACTGCATTGCAATTGTGAAAAAAGGGGTGTAGCCCAAAGTGTATTACTACAGCTTTAAAAAGTGCGGGTTAAATCCTTTTTTATATATTAAAAATTAAAAGCGATATCACTTGAATTTAATAAAGTCAGTCACGGTAATTTACTTTTTGTTTACCAGCAATATATTTTGTCAAGAATGGGCCTCTATGACCTATACGGTCGATGTAAATAAGCCTAACATTTTTAGGGGAGTTTTTAAATCTGAAGCTAAGGAAGATATCTTATTAGGAACAAACTGCGTTGACCATCATTGTATTTATAAGATGACCCCCACGGCCTATGTAAGGCAGATGAGGCAATTGGGTTGGGAGGTATCGGAGGAGATAGAAATAAAAGACAAAGAGGAACGGAAGGTGATTTGGTTTAGGCGTTATAATTGATACCAATCGAGACAGGAGGTGTTTATTTTTTTTAACCACTGGTATTATTTTTAACGCTTATTGATGTTTTATGATTTTGAAAATTTCTGTAAATTTTTTATTTTTAATATTATTAACCATAAATTATTTAAAAATGAAAAACACACTTACATTATTATTTCTGCTGTCAGTAGTTTCTGTTCACGCACAAAAAACAATTGCTGTAGTAAAAGACACAGATGAATTGTCTCTTAACATCAAAAAGTTAAACCAAACGTATACAGAGAACGATTTTAGCTTGTGGGATTCGTTGTTTGCAGACGATGCTGTGATTTATATTAACAGTTCTAAAATGGACAAACAAACGGTTCTTGCTGGATTTAAGGGGCATCACAGTATATTTAATGATATTCAGATTCCCAAAACCAGAGCACAAACAAAATATTACAAAGACGGTACCATTTGGACGAACAACTGGTTTACCTGGATGGGAACAGGAAACAAAACAGGAATACGTTATTCAAATAGAGGGAATTTCAATTTTATGTGGAAGGACGGCAAAATCGTCAAATTAGATTGTTTTTTCGACAACACACCATTGAATATGGAAATCGCAGCCCAATAAAAAATGACCTTATTATTTAAAAACCCTCCCCAGTGGAGGGTTTTTTATTTTAAGGCTACCTTGTTTAAATACAGGAACTGCAGATCTATATTTATAGTTCTAACCCCTGTGGTTTTCCACAGGCTGGGTTTTGTATTATTTTACCCCGTAAATTACCCGTGCGTTCCCGTTGAGGGAAACGGTATCACTGCCCATTTTTTCCTTAATTTTTTGAAAAACTTCCCCTTTGATTTTTGTTTTCATTTCAGCATCGGCTTTGCTCAGTGCTGCGACAAAAGGGGCAGCTACTTCTGTCATCATGTTCCAATAGACTTCTGTAGATTCGAGATTTAGACTGCTGTTGACCTCTTTTTCACCGGTTTGTTTTAGACCTGCGGCTTTAAACAAACCTTGAATCATTTCTGGTTCAGCACAGCGAAACATTCCTGGAGCCCCCGGCGGTGGCGGATCCAATTGCATATTTTGATTGATGGTTCCACCCACAGCGGTGACCCAAAAATTCTTTTCTGGAGGCCCCCAAACCGATACGGCAATACGGCCTCCTGGCTTTAACACCCTTGCCATTTCCTGAGTTGCCAGCAAAAGGTCCGGAAAGAACATATATCCAAAACGACAGCTGATTGCATCAAAACTGTTATCCGCAAAGGGAAGTTCGCAGACATCACAGACTTGGGTTTCTGCATTGGTAATATTTTTTCGGGAGGCATTTTCTGCGGCGATCGCCAGCATCTCCTCGGCGAGATCGGTGATGATCACCTTACCATTTTTTACGATGGAGGCGATAGTCAGACCGGGTTCTCCCGTGCCCCCAGCAATATCGAGTACTGCATCACTCGCTTTTAAATGTAGTTGATCGATGATCTCATCGCCCATGGGCTGGAGGAATTGTGTTACCAAATCGTCCCATTTTTTCCATCCCGATGAAAATTTGTTCCAGGACGCTTTTTGTTGCTCTCTGATCTCTTGTAGTTGCTGATCCATAGTATTTGATTATTGGTTAAACGTTCTTTAAAAATAATGTTTTTTTAGAAAGGAAATTTTATTATTGAATTATTAGTTGAACCGAGGGACAAGGGTCAAGTCGGGTAAGTTTTAGTTCTAATACTCACTGCTGGACTCCAACGCCATCAAAAGCCCCGGACTATTTATTGTTTTGCGCCATTTTTTCTAAGGCATCTCGAATTTCTGTGAGCAGTGCAATGTTTTTTGGCGTTTCAACCGTGGCTTCGTTTACATCTTCCGACTTTCTTTTTAGGCTGTTAAAAAACTTGATAATGACAAAAATTGTAAAGCCAACAATGACAAAATCCACCAAGCTATTGATGAAGAGCCCATAGTCAATAGATACCTCACTCAAATCTGAGGTCGCTGCCCTTAGCGTGATTTTCTTTTGCTGAAAACTTACGCCTTCCGACATAAGCGAAAGCGGGGGAAGTAGAATATTTTTTACCAATACATCCACCACAGCGTTAAATGAAGCACCGATGACAATACCCACCGCCATCTCAATCATATTGCCTTTTATGGCAAATTCCTTAAATTCTTTTAAAATGTTCATAGGCCTGTGTTTTTAATTTATAGTTAACCTACACAAAAATAAATCTTTGGCCCTAAAAGAGCATTAGAATTTGGGGTAACTGCACTGTTGCGATACCAGTTTTTTTGCAGTAGAAAGTCGTTGTGATCCTTTTTTTCGAGCAATGAATTACATATATTTAATTTTCATAAACCAAAAAGAATTAGAATGAACGTTATTTTAAAAGTATCAATGGCTAACTACGACGCATGGAAAGAAGAATTTGACAATCATGCCGAGCGGGCTGCCGTTTGCGATGAATCCAAAACCACTGTGGGCAAAGTAGACGAAACAAGTTGTATCGTTATGCTTTATGATGTAGACATGAAGGGAATGCAGGAGCTTATGGGTTCTGAATTTATGATCACATTATCAGAGAAAATGCAGATTGTCAATGACGAAATGCATTCTTTTGCGCCACTTCAACCATAAGCAATTCAGTCGCTGGTTTAATTGATTTTTAAGCAGCTGCAGAACATTTCTCCGGGCTGCCATGCAATCCAGCATTCAACATTGGTTTTGTTCCTCCCTATTTGTAGGGAGGCAACACTTTTGTTAAAGATTAAGTAAGTACGAGAAAATTTAAAATTTTTGTTGAGCAGCCCTATTTAATTTTTAATCCAATGAAAAAAACTGTTTTTGCTTTATTGTTTTTACCATTTATTATTCTGGCTCAGCCTCCAATGCAGTTCAAGAAAGCAGACCGAAATGTAATTTTTGGGATGTATTCCGGGCTGGCCCTGCTCATGGACATTTATTACCCAGATTCTCCAAACGGTATTGGTTTGGTGCATGTTTCTGGGAGTGGATTTAACAAACCTTTGTCAATGGCCGCGCAACCTTTAAACCATCAAAGTCATGTTAGCTTAGAATGCCAACAGTTGATCAATGAGGGGTATACAGTTTTTAGTATCAACCACCGCGCCACCCCCCGGTTTAAATTTCCCGACCCCATCGATGACGCACAGCGGGCGGTCAGGTACATTCGCCACAATGCCGATAAATTTAAAATTAACCCAGATAAAATTGGCGCCATTGGAGGTTCTTCAGGGGGAAATATTGTCCTTATGATCGCTTTATTGGATGGTAGTGGCAGGACCGATGACGATGACCCCATCAACCGAGAAAGTGCCAAGGTCCAAGCAGTGATTGCAAGGGCGCCTGTGACCACTTTCTTAAATCAAAGTCTTTACAAAAATGGCGTTTATCTCGGCCTTAGAGGTAAAGAAATTGAACGGGCAAACTCTTTGGAATACCAGATTGCAAAAAAGGCATCTCCAGTAGCGCACGCCACCCCAGACGACCCACCAGTGCTGCTTATGCACGGTGATTTGGATAAAACAGTTCCCATAATACATTCACAGATGTTGGTTGATTCATTAAATAAATACGGTGTTGAAAATGAATTAATGGTGATAAAAAATGCTGGACACGGACCCAGTTTTAAAGGCGGTCTCAACGTGTCTGAAGTTGAAGGGAAGCGCATACAATGGTTTAAAAAACATTTACTGGACCAATAGTCCATGGAGTGTAGCGTTTAAATCAGACCCTTAACTTATTGAATAATTGTTTTAAAAATGCCGAAACCTGGCACCTATTTTATTCATGATAGAATAACATATAATAAATCTGTTCTCACAGAAGTTTTTATTAAGTTTACATTCATTATTAACCATAAAATCATTTAAATGAAAAAATCTATTTTAAGTTTATTGCTAATCACCACTTTTAGTTTTAATGCGCATGCCCAGTACTGTATATTTTTTGACCTAAAAGCCGAGGAGCCTGAAATGGTAGTCTCTGCTATGCAAAATCTAATGAGTACAGAATGGGGTAAAAGCATACAAGCAACAAAGTCTTTGTTTGCCTATGGTCCCAACGGTAACATAGAAGCGACGCACTCCATCCAATTTTGTTTTCCAGACGAGGCTGCTTTTGAAAGCGCGTTCATGTCCTACGGCCAATCAATGGAGGCACAAATGGTTTGGGAACGCAAGCTACGCGCACACGCCATCGAGATTTCACAGACCCTAAACACCCCCGTATGGTACAATGGTGAAGATTGGGCAGAGGACAATGTGTTTATGATATTTCAAATGGACATCACCAACCCCGCACTTTATTTGAAGGAGTTTACAAGCATGTCGCCAAAGCTCGCAAAAAAAATGGGGTATACAGAGAACTCTTATGGTCTAGCTTTTCCAATCGTAGGAAAAAATAAAGACTTCACGCATTTTGTTTGGATGGGGCACAACGATATAAAATCCGCACTTTCCAATACCAAAGCCATGTTTGCTGATCCTATGTTTGTTGAATTTTCAAAAAAGGTCTCAGGGGTAAGAACATTGGTAAATTCTTTAATGTTGATCCGTATCGCAGACTTTTAGTCAGCGAATACTTTACCGATATAACCCTCCCTCGTGGAGGGTTTTTTGTTATCTCAATTTTGAGACTTACTATAATCAATAAATTATTTTTCAGTTTTTTATAATATATTTTTTTTATAACTTTACAAAGCATTCCCGTGTGGACTGGGACCTACAATATAGTCGCGGGTGGAGAGAACGCATCCGGAAAAATCGTTACATAAGTTTAACGCTAAAGTGAATCCTATGGTGAAGAATTTATGTCCTAATAAGTTACAATTCATCATCATTGATTTACGGCAGTATTAATTTCTAATGATTATGAAATATTTCAACAAAACAAGAACGATTGAGCAAAAAATAATCGATCGTGATGTGTTGTTTCAGTTAAAAAAACAAAACGAGCTTTTGAGCTTGATTTTGGAAGAAGTAAAAAAATAATTGAAATTCACGCTAAAGTAAAACCCTCCCCAGCGGAGGGTTTTTTTATAACATAAAATCAGCATTAATTTCTTAAATTGGAACAAAAAACACCATGCATCATCAGCCAGGAACACACCGAAGTAAAGTCGAAAGGGTCACCTTAAAAGCAATGGTATTAATGTCTTATTTTCTCTTGTTTTCCCCACAGGCCTTTTCCCAAAACAGCTCTGTGGATCAAAAAGTTTTTTTAATCACCTTAGACGGCTTGAGATGGCAGGAGTTATTTACTGGTGCCGACAAAGATTTGATTCAGAATAAAAAATATGTAAAAAAGCCAGAGGCACTTAACAAAGCTTATTGGAGTGCCACCCCAAGGGAGCGAAGATCGGTGCTGATGCCCTTTATATGGGAGGAGGTGGTGAAAATGGGGCAAATCCACGGCAACAGAAAACTGAACAGTAAGGTCAATCTTACCAACGGTATGTGGTTTTCCTACCCCGGCTACAACGAAATTTTAACCGGTCGTGCTGATGATATAAATATTGACAGCAACGATAAAAACCCAAATAAAAATGTAACGGTATTGGAGCAATATGCCCAAAAATACAATAAACGAAAAGTCGCCGCTTTTGGGAGTTGGGATGTATTTGATTTTATAATAAATGAAGCCCGGTCTGGGGTCTATACAAATTGCGGGTTTGAGCCTTCCACCGATTTTCCGCTTACACCACAAGAGGAATTACTCAACCAGCTGCAGGAACAAATTCCCAGTCCTTGGGGTTCTGTGAGGTTGGATGGGTTTACCCACCAATATGCCAAGGCCTATATTGAAAAGCATCAACCCGACTTGATTTATATTTCCTATGGGGAAACCGACGATTTTGCCCACAATGGGGATTATGCCTCTTATCTAAAATCAACCCACAATACCGACGCGCTGATCAAAGACTTGTGGGAGTATGTCCAGGGAAGTGAGTATTATCGAGGTAAAACAACATTCATTATTACCACAGACCACGGTAGGGGCACAGCGCCATTGGACTCCTGGCGAAGCCATGGAACCGATGTAAAAGGATCTGATCAAACATGGATCATCGCATTTGGAAAAGGAATCGCAAACGCTGGAGAAATAAGCAATCAAGCCCCGCTTTTCAACAATCAAATTGCGCCTACCGTACGTGAACTAACGGGCTTAGAACAAATAAACACCCAGGGCTATGGGACGCCTATTAAATTTTAATCATCTTTACAGCTGAACAATAAATCAATTGAATAAGCGTTATTTGTTATAATAGTAAGTAAAATTCGTATATTAGGATATAACAGTAAACAAGCGCTACTTGTTAACCTAAAATCAATTTCTTAACTATTATCCCCCCCCTAATACTCTAACCATAGCGAGCCATTTTATCAGAAAAATGAATGTTAAAGTAATTTTCTCGACCCTAAACTTTCGAATGATCGTTATTATTATCGAAACATTGGCTGTTTATTTCATTTATGATAAATACCAATTCAATCTGCAAATTGACTTTACTGTTTTGAGCATTGCAATTGTTTTTCCCTTGGTTTTTTCGATTACCAGTGCCTATCAAAAAAGACAGGATTCCATCGCTACCTTTAACAGCTTTAGAAATAAAATGATAGAGCTGACCAACCTTTTTCGAGCTGTAGATGGAACTACTAATAGCGATTATAACACTTTCTTTAAAGACCTATTGGTTTTACAAAAAAACGTTGTTGATCACCTCATCGATCAAAAAAGCAACAGGATGATAGAAATCAGAAAGCACCGAAAAGAGATTTTTTACCATTTAGAAGGGTTCAAAAAACATTATAATGAAAGAGAGAAGGACAGTATTATCAGGGTAAAAAACGAATTATTTGAATATGCAGAAAAATTAAATACCCTAAAAGTACACGCTACTCCTATTTCCCTTCGGATGTATTGTTTGATTTTTATTTACTTATCCCCACTGGTATACAATTCTCATATTTTAGCAAGTTTTGATAAAAATAACTTTTTGGAATTTGGAATTTCTGTCTTCTTTTCTGTCATGATTGGTTTTATACTGATGGCACTTTTTAATATCCAGCAATACATTGAAGACCCTTTTGATCAGGAAGGATTTGATGACTTAAAATTTGATGAAATGGTGGTAGGTGACCAAGAAGTACTGGATTAACCCGAAGATCAACCTTCTTAAACGATCTCTTTAGAGCAATATCCAACGGGAATTGGGGGCAATCAAATTAATCAATTACCCACACGGACTGTATTTTTAATTGAAGGACTGTAGAATTAAAAATTTATCATACTTTTAAATTCTAAATCTATAAATAAAAGCTAAGATGAAAAAACCAAACCCAACTCCCCTTTACAATATGGACCATTGGGAGGATGACTTAGTAAAAAGATATCCTGACCCGGAAATGGCCAAGGAAAAAAAGGAATTTAGAAATTATGTAGATTCCGATCGGGACGCAACCGTTAGGGAATTTTACAAGCTCAATCACCAATACCAGACCTATGAATTTGTGGTTGAGAAGGAAAAAGAGTTTTTGGCTTTCAATAAGCGTAAAATGTCAATTTGGGAGGCTTTAGACTACCTCAACACTTTGGTGGACGACAGTGATCCAGACATTGAACTGGACCAGTTGCAGCACCTGCTACAAACCTCAGAGGCCATTCGTAAGGACGGACATCCCGACTGGTTTGTCCTGACGGGTTTGCTTCACGATTTGGGTAAAGTATTGTGTCTGTTTGGAGAACCGCAATGGGCCGTGGTTGGAGATACCTTCCCAGTGGGTTGTGGTTTCTCGGATAAAATTGTCTATCCAGAGTTTTTTAGCGAAAATCCAGATTACAGCGATGACAGGTACCGTTCCAAATTAGGCGTTTACAAAGAAAATTGTGGTTTAGACCAGGTTAAAATGAGCTGGGGCCACGATGAGTATTTGTATCAAATCGTAAAAGACTATCTGCCCAAACCCGCACTCTATATGATTCGCTATCATTCTTTCTATGCCCAGCATCGTGAAAATGCTTACGACCATTTGATGAATGATGAAGACAGAGAATATTTTAAATGGGTAAAATTATTTAATCCCTATGATTTGTATTCCAAGGCTCCAGTTCCTCCCGATGCAAAAGCATTAAAACCCTATTATGAAGATTTGATCTCAAAATATTTGCCTGAAAAACTACTTTTTTAACCCATAAAAAAGTATCAATTTCAACCTTAGGATGATCAATTTTGGAATAGTTGGATTAGGAAGAATTGGCAAAGTTCACCTTTCCAATCTACAAAGCTATTGTCCTCAGGCAAAAGTAATTGCTGCCAGTCCAGTAAAACCAAAACACAAAGTATTATTGGAGGAGTACGGCATTGTACATCATTGTGAAACTTTTGAGGAAATGATGGAAGTCCCCAATTTGGATGCCGTTGTCATTGCCTCTCCCACTGCCTATCACTATGACCATATACTGCAAGCTGCAAAGGCGGGAAAACATATTTTTTGTGAAAAGCCAATTGATCTGAACTATGAAAAGGTACAAACGGTAACCCAAACAGTAGCCGCTGCAGGAGTGCAATTTATGGTGGGCTTTAACCGAAGGTTTGACCCTCATATTCAACAGCTTAAAAGTGTGATTGAAGAGGGTAAAATAGGTAAACCACGGATCCTAAAAATAACGAGTAGGGATCCCGCACCCCCGCCAATAGCATTTATTAAAGACTCTGGAGGTCTTTTTCTCGACATGAGTATTCACGATTTTGATATGGCGAGGTATTTGGTCAATGACGAGGTTGTGCAAGTCTATGCCCATGGTTCGGTATTCGGTGATCTTCCGCTTCAACAGTATGACGATATTGACACCGCTGTGATCACCCTGGTTTTTAAAAAGGGATGTATGGTGCAAATAGACAACAGCAGATACAGCACCTATGGATACGACCAAAGGGTTGAGGTTTTTGGTGAAAATGGAATGACGGCCACGCAAAATGTTTTGGACAATTCCGTTCAAATTGCAAATGCCACTGGGCACCACACCGCCCGTTCTAAACACTTTTTTATTGAACGCTACGCCGAATCCTATCGCAATGTTTTATTAGATTTTATCGATACCCTAATTCACAAACAACCACCGAGTATCTCTGCTGAAGACGGACTTGCGGCATTGGCCATTGCTATGGCAGCAAAAAAATCACTAAAAGTAAAAACCCCCATTTCAATTTCTTAAACTAAATCAAAAAATCTTATGCAATTATTTTTCACGTTTTTGGCTTATACGCTTTTTGTGGCGGGCTATTCTTGGTACAAGCTCAGAAAAGAAAAACTAAACTCGCATGAAGGTTATTTTTTAGGGGGCAGAAGCCTCACCGGAGTTGTCATAGCTGGCTCCATGCTTTTGACCAATATTTCTACAGAACACCTCATTGGAATGAATGGATCCAGCTATAAAAATGGGTTTATCATTATCGCGTGGGAGGTTACCTCTGCTTTGGCTTTGATTTTGACTGCCGTCTATTTTGTTCCAAAATATCTTAAAATGGGATTGACCACCATTCCTCAATTTCTAGAAAATAGATTCGATGGGTTCACTCGGTCGTTGGTGGCTTTTTTCTTGATGATCTCTTTTATTGTGACCCTCTTGCCCATTGTTTTGTATACTGGTGCCATCAATCTGGAGAGTATTTTTAATGTGTCTGAGCTGTTGGGTGTCTCCCAGACGCAGGGAATGAATTATACCATTTGGGCGATTGGTTTGGTCGGTTCCTTATATGCTATTTTTGGCGGACTCAAGGCGGTAGCTGTTTCGGATACACTCAACGGATATGGATTGTTGGTGGGTGGATTGGCCATCCCTTTTATTGCTTTAGTAAGCATTGGTGAGGGCAACCCATTGGAGGGGCTCAGCTCCGTCTACCGCAATGCCCCTGAAAAATTTAACGTCATCGGTGCCAAAGACTCTGTAATGCCTTTTGAAGTACTATTTACAGGGCTTATCATCAATCAAATTTATTTTTGGTGTATGAATCAAATGATCATTCAAAGGGCATTGGGAGCAAAAAATCTAAAAGAAGCTCAAAAAGGATTGCTCTTTACAGGGCTGCTGAAGATTTTGGTTCCACTAATCATCATTTTACCTGGGGTTATTGGTTTTTACTATTTTGGAGACCTCTACTATGATCGGCAAGACATGATCTACCCTGAGTTGATCAAAAAGGTACTTCCAGCAGGTTTTGTAGGTGTTTTTGCCGCCATTGTTATGGGCGCGGTTCTGAGTACATTTAACAGTGTTCTAAACAGCGCTGCCACCATTTTTAGCATTGATATTTTTAAGCGACACATCAACCCAGAAATTAGCGATGGGCGATTGGTGAAAATAGGAAAAATGACTTCGGCTGTTTTAGCGATTTTCGCCATTGTTGTTGCGCCCATGGTAGCCAATGCCCCCGATGGACTCTATCAATTGCTACAGCAACTCAATGGAATTTTCTTTATCCCGATTGCCTCGATTATGCTGGCGGGTTTTTTCTTGCCTAAAATATCCGCTTTGGCTGCTAAAGTCGCCCTATTGGTGGGCTTGACATTTTATATCAGCTGTACTTTTATTTTTAAGGTAGACCTTCATTTCGTTCATATTTGGGGAATAGAATTTATCATCAACATGGCCGTAATGGGCCTAATTTCCTACTTTATCCCCAAGGAGAAGCCCTTTCAAATTAGTGATCTACAAATTGTGGAAATGAAAGAATGGAAGTTTACCAAAGGCTTTTCAATCTTTTTGGTGGTGTCTACCCTACTTATTTATATATTGTTGGGGAATTTTAATTGATCTGAAAATATTAACCATTGAGTGAATCAAATTTGTTGGGGATATTCATTGCCCTGTCAGTATCGATTTTTGTGATGATGATTGCCAAGTACGAGAATAAAATCGTTCAGAAAATCCTCCATTGGTTGCCCGCAATATTACTTACATTTTTGATTCCAGGGGTTCTGTCGTTTGTTTTTGACCTTTCCCTGGAAAACATTGTTTTACACGATTGGAGTAAAGCCTATATCTACCCCATCACCATTTTTTGCATTATGAGCTCCATGTCCTTGGCACAATTAAAAATTGTTGGACTGAAGCCTTTGATCTTATTTTTTATTGGATCGTTTACCATTGCTGTGATTCCCGCCCTTCTGTTTATGCTTTATTATTTGGGCAATGAGCAAATGGCCGATTTGTGGAAAGGGATCATCCCCATCGTTGGAAGCTGGATTGGAGGGAGCTCGAGTATGTTAGTGCTCAAAGAATATGTTGCCGTTCGGGAAGATCTTTTTTTATCGGTCTTGTTATTGGACAATATGATTCAGAATATCGTTATGATTTTTTTATTTCAAATCATACGACGTACAGACGAATACAATCAAAAGTTTAATATTTCTCAACCCATTTCCTTTTCAGAAAAAGAACAAAATCAAAACCGCATTCAAAAAAACCCTTATCTATCAGTACTTATTGCGGTTGGTTTGACCGCTTTGGTTGTGGCCATGGAATTTAGTTTTATCACCAATGTTATTATTTTATCTATCACGGGTCTGGTGGTCGGTAATGTATTCCGGTTCTGGTCTTTTGATATCAACCTAAAAATTGGCTCTGTAGGCATCATTTTGATCATGTCAATTTTAGGGCTCAAATTAAAGTTTAACGACTTTGAGCTCCCGATGATTTTGATTTTATTTATGATCAATTGGATGATTATCAATATAGCAGTGATCGCATTTTTTAACTATAAATTAAAAATATCGATGGCTTGGGGACCCATTGCAATGATGGCCAATATCGGAGGAATTTCAACCTCCCCTGCCTTGGCTTCTGCCTACGATCAAAGGCTCATGCCCCACGCTGTGGTATTGGCAATTGTGAGTATGGCCACGGGGACTTTCTGGGGTTTTCTCACCACACTGCTCATAGAATCACAACTGTAAAAAATGGAGGATTGTAGCAGCAAAAAAAAATCATATTATACGGCCGATGAAGCAGAGGAGGCTTTGATCCGTTCTCATATCCGATTTCATAAACCTGCGGTCAGCTATTATCTGTGTGAAATATGCGCTCAGTTTCACTTGACTTCGCGCGGGGAAACCCATCCATTGCTTTTAAAACCTGAAGTGATTGCGCGCATAAAAAAGGAACAACAATTCCAGGATTGGTCAGCGCGTTTAAAAAATAAATAATGCGGGTGTAATAAAATTCAGGCGCGTCCCCAATGGTTTAAAACTGAGTTTGGCTTGAACTTAAACAAAACCACCTACAATATCCACAGGCCCGCATTGATCCAACCAAGTCAGCCATGCAGCTGCCCCCTATGGAAGGAGTAGGGCAATGGGAATCAAAAGTTTATGTTTACCCCAAGGTAGGTATTGCGAAGGGGAGCAGGCTCGTAATACCTTTTTCCATAGGCATTGATCCTAATGTTGTCAAAATAAGCCCTGTTCAGCAGGTTGTTAATCCCTCCAAAAAAGGAAAAACGCCCCATGGATTTAGACAGCCGAAAATTGGCCAAAAAATAATCTGCCACCTGGGTCAAGTTGGCGTCATCCGCATACAGTTCTCCTGTGTATTGTGTCTGAAGACCTAATCGCCATCCCGAGGGAATGCGGTATTGAATCATGGTACTGAGTTGTTGCTGGGGAATCCCAGGCAGATGATTGCCCGACAGATTTTTATCACCCAACACATAATCATCAAATTTTATGGTAGAAAAATTATAGGCTACCGTCCATATCCATGCTTTTTTTTGGTGTTCCCAATACAACTCAACTCCCCTTCTCGAAGTTTTTCCAGCATTGCGGTAAAAATCACGCCCAGGATATTCTGCCATCTCGTAGGGCAAGATTTCCTGGTCGGTATTGATGGCATAGAGCGTAGCTTCAAAGGTGTTTTCGGGGGTAATAAAACGCCAACCCAATTCAAAATTGTGGGCCTTGGAAGGCGACAAGTCTGCATTGAAACCTGGACTTCCATCAGGATTGGCCGAAAGTTCATTTAGAGTAGGGGTCTCAAAACTACTGGAATAAGAAGTAAATAAAACATGATTCCCCAATTGAGTATAAGTGAATCCAAGGCTTGGATTTAAACTGTGAAGCCGCACCTCATCCACCGAGTTTTGAGTTCCAAAACGTTGGTAATCATAGCGTAAACCAGCACGTACTAATCCAAAATCCCATTTTATCTCATCGAGAAAACTCAAGGCCGTATTGTAAAAGTTCTCTGCCTGATCCAGTACATTATCCCCCTGGGTCCCCGACAGGTTTTGATAGCGTTTGCGCAGATCTTTTTGGTTGGCTGTAGAAAAACGGACTTGCATGCGATGGTGATTGTTGGGCTGAAATTCCAAAGCAGACCCTAGCCCGTAATAGTTTCTAACCAAGTCAATATAGCCGTTGCTTTTTATAGGAATCTTACCTTCAAAATCTCTAAAAGCATAAAAAACATAGCTCTCCCAGCGCAGCTTTTCGCTGACTTGATTGTCCCATTGTACCCCAGTTTTTATATGGTCCACTACTTCAAAAGTTTTGTAAGATTCATTTTGGGGTCGAGCCTGAATTCTATTTTCTTCCACACTGGCCATATTGATCCCTCCAGCGTCGTAGGCATAGGGACTGTGGGTGTAGTTAAATTGCCAACGGATTCTGGATTCCTGAGAAAAGTCATGCCAAACATTGGCATTGAAAACCTGCTGTTTGTATTGGCTGTGATTTCGATACCCCTCTGACTGTGAAATATTTTGAAACAAAACCGCCTTCGTTTTGTTGTTCTTTAAGCCAATGGTAGCGGACAAATTACTGCTGGAATAGCTACCCCCTTGGGCGCGAATACGCACAAAATCTGTCTTGAAATCGTCTAAGGTATTGATTTGAATTACCCCTCCTGCAGCATTGCCGTAAAACGTAGCAGCCGGACCTCTTAGCACACTTATGGATTGAATAAGCCCCAATGGGAGATTGTCCAACTGACCTTGACCATCTGGGGTTGTTTCGGGTATTCCATCGACAATCAGTTGAATCCCTCTGATTCCAAAACCAGAACGCGCACCAAACCCACGTATCGACAAACGAAGGTCTTGTGCGAAATTTTGGCTATTTTGAGCAAATAGACCAGGGACTGTTGTGAGGTAATCCTGAAGGGAGTTTTGCGGTATTCCCAACTGTTCTGCTTCAAAAGCGCGGTAGCTTAAAGAAAAAGGCAGGATGCGTTTGGGACTGTTGATGCGAACAGCATCCAAAGTAATTTCTTTGAGGTTTACTGCCTGTTGCAGACTGTCTTGAGCATTGGTTTGTAGCACGCCCAATAAAAAAAGCAGCAATAATCCACCACAGAATTTTATTTTCATAGACCTATTTTTACGTTAAAGATAGTTTGGATTTGTTAATTTTGAGTAAATAGTTACATGATAAACCTAAGCGATACTGAAGAAATTCTGGCCATTATCATTGCCGTGGCCATCATCATGGGCTTTGCCTTTTCTACCTACAGAGAAATTCAAACCACCCTTTCGGAAGAAAGAGCAAAGCAAAAAGAAAAGAAAGAGACGGAAGACAAGGTCAAAACCCTGATCAGCTACTTAGACGCCAAAAAAGAATTGATTGATGCCGTCAATAAAGCCAAGAAAAACCAAAAAAATAGAAAGATATAATTTATATTTGTATATACAATAATTGTAATTACTTATAATGAAAACAGTTTATCATAACGCCGACCAACGCGGAAAAGCGAACCACGGTTGGTTACAAGCCAATCACTCCTTTAGCTTTGCCAATTATTACGATCCTGAGCGAATGAATTTTGGGGCTCTAAGGGTTTTGAATGACGATACCATTGCACCAGGAATGGGTTTTGGTACCCATCCCCACGACAATATGGAAATCATTACCATTCCCTTGGAAGGAGACTTGGAACACAAAGACAGCATGGGGAACATTGGTTTTATCAACGAGGGAGAAATACAGGTAATGAGCGCTGGAACAGGCGTCTTTCATAGCGAATACAACAAAAACCCAGACAAACCAATCAATCTATTACAGCTTTGGGTGATGCCTAACATACAGAATGCTGCTCCGCGATACGACCAAAAGTCCATTCGCGAATTGAAGAAAAACAATGTCTTGTACCAGGTTTTATCGCCAGATCAAAACGACGATGGTATGTGGATACACCAAGATGCTTGGTTTCATATGGGAGATTTTGACCAAATTACTGAGGTGAAATACAACCTCAGGAAAAACGGAAATGGTGTTTATGTCTTTGTCATTGAAGGTAGTTTTGAGATTGGAGAGCACAAATTAGACAAAAGAGATGCTTTGGGAATATGGGATGCAGATGCCTTTACCGTAAAGGCCCAGCCCGACTCCAAAATATTACTCGTGGAGGTACCCATGGGATTTTAAATCGCAAATATGAAAAAAACAGCGACCATTGAGGAGCTCATTTTAGCATTAGATAACAGATTGTCGGAGGGGCATTACAAAGATTCTGTTCATAAAATTAAATTAATGACGACCCGAGACATGATTTTGGAAATTGTATCGAAATAAATCCGATATTTATGTTGTAAACATTAGATTTTGAACAGAAGAAAATTTATGGAGCAAGGAGGGCAAGTCGCGTTGGGCACCTACTTTATACCTAAGTTTTCATTTTCGGACCTCCAAAATATTGAAGTAAAAGTCGAACAAATTACACAAGGGTCGCACCACCATTTTTTTGGATATATAGGACAATCGCTGACGATACCATGGAGTAAAGATGGAAATCGTTTGCTCTGCTTGTCCTCTCCTTTCCACGACCACTTGCCTGGAAAACATGAACCTGCCGCTGTAAACTTAATCCATCTCAATAAAAAAGAGAACGGCCAATACAAATTAGAAAAATTGGACGAAAGTCAAGGCTGGAATCCTCAGCAGGGGACCATGTTTTATTGGAACCCTCACCAACCCAGCCACCAGTTTTTTTTTAACGATCGCGATCCAAAAACCGGGGTTGTATATACGGTACTCTTCGACCAACAAAAAAAACAACGGGTAAAAACCTATCACTACGGCAACCACTCATTTGGCAACAGCGGTGTATGTCCTACAGGTAAGTATTTTTTGGCGATCAACTATGCCCGAATGGCCAGGCTCAGGCCTGTAACAGGCTATAAAGACAGCTTTGATATCACCGAAGGCATAGCAACACCGAAAGACGACGGAATTGCCATAATTGATATCCGAACGGGTAAAAAGAAAATATTAATCTCTTTCGATCAAATGGCAGAAGGTCTTGATCGCAGTGGTTTTGATGCAAAAGAGCGCAATCTATTCATCAATCACACCTTGTGGAGCAGGGATGGAAAATGGATTTATTTCTTTGTAAGGGGGGGGTGGAAAGCAGACAAAGACGGTCGTGAAGGAATTAATGCGGCTTGTACTATTAGTGCAGATGGGAGCCAGTTTATTGCTGGTCATCAGCATATTGGAGGTCACCCCGAATGGGGCAATGGAACACAAATAATTGGGAGTAGCAATCAACAACAAGTGATTTATGATATACTGGAAAGAAAAATTGTAAGCACCCTCGGTGATTCTGATATTTTCCCTAAACCAGAAGGGGATGTCAGCCTCTCTCCAGATGGTGAATGGCTCATCAATGGATACAACTTTAAAACCGGCGCCAATTTTTACAGCCTGCTCAATCTAAAAACAGGAGTATCGTTAAAAACGCCTTCTTTTGACACTGGGGTTTATAGCAAAGACTTAAGAATCGATCCAGCCCCCCGATGGAACCACGACAGCAATCAGGTGCTCGTATCCGGCTTAGACAGCAAAGGAATTCGACAATTGTTCATCATGTCTTTTATTCAAAAAAGGGTCTAAATCATCAGCATGGAAATAATTCCTCATCAAGGCACGAGTTTGATTTCTGTCGCAAGAGGAATGATGGGTATGCTGGTGCTGATCTCTATTGCTTATGCGTTGAGTAATGACCGCAGAAATATTCCGTGGAAGGTTGTGGGTATAGGACTTCTTACCCAAATTATTATTGCCATCGGTGTGATTAAAATAGCGTGGATCAAAAGCTTTTTTGAATTTATTAGCCAATTTTTTGTCAAGCTTTTGGAGTACACTCAGGCCGGTACCGAAATGCTTTTGGGGACGTTTGCCAACACCGACCAATACGGTTTTGTTTTCGTTTTTCAAGCTTTGCCGATTATCATATTTTTTTCAGCCTTGACCTCGATATTATATTACTTTGGGATACTACAAAAAATCGTGAAGGGACTGGCTTGGAGCCTGCGTAAGTTCTTAAAAATATCAGGTTCAGAAAGTCTTGCAGTTGCTGGAAATATATTTTTAGGGCAAACCGAAGCCCCACTTTTGATCAAAGCTTATCTAAAAAAAATGACCCCCTCGGAAATATTTTTGGTTATGGTAGGCGGGATGGCGACAGTTGCAGGAAGTGTAATGGGCGCCTACATTGGATTCTTGGGCGGAACAGATCCTGTTCAACGCTTGGCTTTTGCTAAAAGCTTATTGGCTGCATCGGTAATGGCGGCTCCTGGAGCTGTCGTTATCGCTAAAATAATGTTTCCTCAAAAAAATGAAATCCCTGAATTGACCGCAATACAAAGGGAAAACGTTGGAGATAGTTTTCTAAACGCCATTTCAAACGGAACAGCCGAAGGGGTGAGAATGGCCGTAAATGTTGGCGCGATGCTATTGGTTTTTATCTCATTAATTGCTTTGCTCAATGGAATTTTCACTGGGATTGGTGATCCCACCGGAATCAATGCTTGGGTTGCCGAACACACGCCCTATCCCACTTTTTCAATTGAGTTTCTATTGGGTTATACCTTTGCTCCCTTGATGTGGGTCATCGGTGTTGCAGCGGAAGATATCGCATTGATGGGGCAGCTTTTGGGCGTAAAAATTGTCGCCAGTGAATTTGTCGGTTATATTCAGCTTGCGGATTTAAAAGACCCTAGCGGTGCCCTGCATTTTGGACACGAAAAATCGGTGGTTATGGCCACCTATATGCTTTGTGGTTTTGCCAATTTTGCTTCGATAGGAATACAAATTGGCGGGATTGGTATACTCGCTCCAAATCAAAAAAAGACACTGAGTCGATTAGGGTTTAAAGCGATGGTGGGTGGCGCGATGGTGTCTCTATTATCTGCGACCATAGCGGGAGCGATATTGGGTTAGCTACAACACTTGAACCCTGACTTTCTTCCACGTACGAATCAATAGCACTGCGAAAATCAGTGAAATAAAAGTGATTATTCCCGCTCGGGTATATTGTCCGTAAATCCAATAACCAGTGGCAAACATGGCGCCATAGATCATGCCACATCCCAACAACATCGCGGTGATTCCTGAAGGAACACTCCATCCTTTAGTCGCGTCTGTGATGGTTATTTTTTCTGATGCAGCCTCATCCACTACCTTTTTCCACCCAGGACCACCCGGTTGAATTTTTTTATAGAAAGACCTCAAAACAGCTTTGTTCTCTGCTGGGGTCAGGTAGGTTACACTGATCCAAACGACGGAGGTAAAAGCCACCACAAAAAGGTATTCTGACCATGCGGGAAGCAGCCCTATTTCAGCTCCAAAAAAATAATCTCCAAGGGGTGTGGTTTTCAACAAAATAGACAATATCCCTGAAACAAACATTGCAGAAATCTCACTCCACGCATTGATCCTCCACCAAAACCATCTCAATATAAAAATAAGACCCGTTCCTGCTCCAAAAGTGAGTAGTATATCAAAAATTTGGAGAGCACTCTGTAAAAGAAGCGCCAATACAGCACTCAAAATCATCAGGCCAACGGTAGAAATTCTGCCCACTGCGACCAACCTTTTTTCAGAGGCTTGGGGGTTGATTTGATTTTGATAAAAATCGTAGACGAGATAAGAAGACCCCCAGTTAAGCTGGGTAGAAATGGTACTCATATAGGCTGCAATTAAAGAAGCCAAAACCAAGCCAATCAATCCTGGTGGTAGTTTGACAAGCATGGCCGAGTAGGCCAAGTCGTGCCCCAATTTATCATCAGCGATATTTGGAAAAGCTGCTTTTATACTGGCGAGATCAGGGAAAATAACCAAAGAAGCCAGCGCCACTAATATCCAGGGCCAAGGCCTGAGAGCATAGTGCATAATATTAAAGAAAAAAGTCGCTCCTATGGCATGGTTTTCGTCTTTGGAGGCCAACATTCGTTGGGCGATATAGCCACCACCGCCGGGTTCAGCCCCAGGATACCAAGAGCTCCACCACTGAACTGCCAGTGGAATAATCATTAAAGTTATTACGGCTTCTGTATCAGAAAAATCAGGTAGAATCGACAATTTATCACTCACATTTTCATGATTCAGCAATGCGGTCATGCCGCCCACTTCAGGAAGATTTACTAAATAATAGGCAGCGCCAATGGAACCCACCATGGCCACCACAAAAAGCAGCAGATCTGTGTAGAGCACGCCCCGAAACCCCCCTAATGTGCTGAAAGCAACCGTAACCAGTCCCGCACTAATCACCGTTTGCCAAGGTTCTAACCCCAACATGATCCCCCCAATTTTTATGGCCGCCAAGGTAACCGAAGACATGGTAATGACGTTGAAAAGAATCCCCAAATAGAGGGCCCTGAATTTCCTGAGAAAGCCAGCGGGTTTTCCTCCATACCTAAATTCATAAAACTCTATATCGGTTTTGACATTAGATTTACGCCATAACTTAGCATAAACAAAAACGGTGAGCAGTCCCGTAACCAGAAAGGCCCACCAAACCCAATTTCCAGAGACCCCATTGTTCCGGACAATGTCGGTCACCAGATTGGGAGTGTCGGTAGAAAAAGTTGTCGCGACCATGGAAACCCCGAGCAACCACCAGGGCATATTTCGTCCTGAAAGGAAAAATTCGCTACTCGAAGAACCCGCCTTTTTGGATACCCAAATACCGATAAAAAGAGAAATCGAAAAAAAGCTGATGATGATGGCCCAATCTACTCCCAGTAGTTCCATTGTTGGTGTTTTTAATTCACAAAATAACCATTATTATATAAACTTGATAAAATATTGTTAAACAATCCCATAGTTCTGTATTTTTAAATAGGTTTGTATGTATAAATTGCTTTAATGGTTGCTCTAAATTTCATTATTGGGCATCTTTTGTCCCCATTTTCGAGAGGCTTTTTCGCCCCTTTATATGGGGTCATTTCGATATTTTTTTTGGGCCATCAGTTTTGTTTTTCTCAAGTAGAAAACAACAGTCCTTCGCTCCGTTTTCCCACCTATGATGACCGCAGTTCAAGCCCGCTTTTTTCACCAGAAACCGAGCAAAGCCCCTATTTAAGTGGGGATTTTTTAAAAAAACCTTTAGACATAACAGACCCCAGCCTCAATAAAGAAGGTCCGTCAATAAATATGGAAGAGCAGGAAAAATTTCTCGACCCTGGAGACTTCTATTTGTCAAAACTAAAAGGCAAAGGTGCCGAAGAAGGGAAAGATCCCAACAAATTCAGGACCAATCAATATATGGGGGATTACAGAATCGATGGTGACAAAGCCCGAATTATTTTTAGAGATCATGAATACCCCGATGGAGATCGTGTAAGAATTCTACACAATGACCAAGTCATTCAGCCCAATGTGCTGTTGGTTGAGCGTTTTGTTGGGTTGACCATTGCCCTGGTACCAGGGTTTAATAAAATTGATTTTGTAGCCTTGAATCAGGGGACCTCTGGCCCCAACACTGCTGAAGTGAGGGTATACGACGAAAATGGGGAAATGACCGCGTCTAATCAATGGAACTTAGCGACAGGGGTGCGAGCGACATACATACTGATAAAAGAGTAGGACTATTTCTTGAAGGACAGAAAAACAGCCAATACCAAGAAGAATAATCCACCATAAAGGTAGGGCGTGTCAATAAAAGAGAGTTTTGAATACATTAGGTAGACCACATAAAAACAGCCCAACGCGAGGAGTATCAATAGCAGTAGAATGACTTTTTTATATTTCATTGTGAAACTTAAAACAAAATAACTGAAAAAATGGAATGGATTAAAATTTATTTGATTGGGTTTACGATTCTGATCTTCGCCATTTTTGCGAATTTCTTGGCTTCGCAAATGGGATTAAAAACATGGTACAGTTTTCTTCAGGAATTGGGCAGTGGTGCTACATTAACTTTTAAAGATGGATTATGGCTTTTTGTTCTCTATCCGCTGGCCCTGGGCGGAAGTGCCAAACTGGGGAGTCTGCTATGGAGATTTTTATTTTAAAGAGTCGTTGGTTTCATCACTTTTGGGTTTTTTAGGAATCAGCAGTAAGCCCAGCACCCCGACCAGACCAAACAGAAAGCCAATGACAAAACCAAAGCGGTGGGCCCTACCTTTTTTCTCTGCAATATAGCTCCCCAAAGCACCTGTGGCAACGCCCATTGCTAATGAAAATAAGATAAAAGAGGTCGTCATTTGACTAAAATTTTAGTTTCCCCTGAAGCAATAAAACCAAGGTATAGATTATAATTCCAACAGGACCCAACATAAAGGTAAATAACATCGGTACCAACATCCATAAATGTTTTACGCCTTTCTCCTGACTGTTTTTGAGCATCCAACAACCGACCCAAAAATCGAAAGCCAAATAATGCAACCAACCCGCGGCTACCCCCTGAGGGTTAGCGTTTTGGAACATTTTCGTCAATCCGTTGAGGGAGGTAAAATCAGCAGAAAAAGTTCCAGAAGTCATCCCCATAAAATAAATATATCCAAAAGCAATAACCAAAGGAACCCAAGGATAGGCTATAACTTTTTGGGTGATTGACTGCTTTGGAAAAAACAAGAGCAGCATCCAAAAAAGTAAAATACCTGAGTTGAAAATGTTAAAAATAGTTTCGTAAAGCATATTCTTAACCCAAAATTAAAACCATTTTTTAAATGGCTTCCCTATCTTAGGGATTTATTTATGAGGATTTTCAAAGACATCAAGGGCAACAGAGTAGATCCTATTCAGCACACGCTGGGTATTCTAAAAAATCACCCTACTGTCCAGATTCATATCGGTTCCGATTCCCAAAACGTAGGAAAATCTTCTAAATACGCAACCGTTATTGCCTACCGCTTTGGCAGCAGGGGAGTACATTACATACTATCCAAAAAGGTAGAATCATTGATTACGGATATGTGGACTCGGCTGTGGAAAGAGGCGGAAATGAGTATAGATGTCGCAGAGTGGCTAACCCACCAGGTGAGTGTCAGGGTGGAAATTGACATGGACTACAATAGCGATGAAAGTTTTAGCTCGTTTAAACTTATTTCCGCTACCCGCGGGTGGGCGAACTCTTTGGGATATAAAGTAAATGTAAAGCCAGACAATCAAATTGCAACCAGAGCGGCAGATTATCACTGTAAATAACTACATCCAGTGTTTGACTAATTTTTCTACTCCAAAACGGATTACATCTGTGACGGGAAGGTTGAGTTCTCGCTCCGATTGGGAGATATAATGTAGGGCCTCAGTTTCAGATAATTTTGAGGTATTTAGCGCCAGTCCGACCACTTTGGGTTTACCGTAGGTTCCACATGCTGAAGCCAGGGATTCATTTAAGGCAATTAAATTTTTAAGGTTGGGAATTGAAATGGATTCAGGGTTTCTTAAGGTTTTTTTGTCAGCGCGGTGACAAAGGACCATATGTGTGGGGCAACTTCCCCGCATGAGTGGGAGGGTTGCAGTACTTCCTGGATGGAGGAGAGCGCCCTGACCTTCAATGATAATCAAAGAACGATCACGGTGCTGCATCACCATATTTTCAACAGCACCACAGGCGTGGTCTACCTTGTAGGCATCCAGTGGAATACCGCTACCCATAAGGGTGATTCCTATCTGACCGGTGGCAACAAATGCTGCGTCGCGGTGATTTTGATTTGCCCATTTGTATATTTCCAGACCCGCAGTCATTTTTCCACAAGCCATGTCTGTACCAATCATGAGCAAGCGTTTGTTGTTGAGACGTATCGCTTGGCCCGTAGCAATTTCAGGGATAAACTGGGGTGTTCTTACGTCCCAAATCCATTGATCGGGGGATTGGATTCGTTCGCCAAAACGGTCGGCCAAGGTATCGTGTAGTCCGTTGATGACTGAGAGTCCTTTACGCAAAGCATCGTTAATAATGGAAAGCCAGGCTTCCGGAATTTTCCCACCCGATGGCGCTATTCCTAATAGTAAAACTTCAGCTCCTTGAGCGACAACTTCCTCTAAGTTTTTATATATAGGCACATCCCGATCGATTGGGTGTTCTTTATTGATATTGCTTCCAGCATGCTCCGTATCTATGATACCGACGATAGGGTTTTGCAAATAGCGCAAAACACCCAAGCCCATTTTGCCATAATCGCTGTGGAGAAAGCCCTCCATGTAAAGCGCTACCTTTTGCTGGGGTTTAAGCATAATATTCTGGTTTTAGTGTGCCCCCATGTCCGGGCTTAATATCAGGAAGGGTGATGCCGTCAACCAATTGTGCGCCAGTTGATGGGTCGGGGGCCAGGTTGTAGTGCGCGTCTAAATCAATTTGATCTATGGCGCCAGAAAGGGAAGCCGCTGCGGCAATTGAAACAGAGGACTCACTCATGCACCCTATCATGGTTTTAAGTCCATATTTTTTCGCGTTTTTGATGATCTGAAGGGCTTCGGTGATGCCCCCGCACTTCATTAGTTTCATGTTAACGCCGTCAATACAATCGGCCCATTTCCCTACATCCTCAGCAAAACGACAAGATTCATCAATATAGAGGGGAAGCGGACGATTTTTGTAAAGGTATTTTAGTTCGGATTCCTGTCCTTCCTCTAAGGGTTGTTCAATGTAATCTACACCGCGGTCCGCCAACCACCGCATCATGAATAGGGCCGCTTCTGTGCTCCATCCTCCGTTGGCATCTACCCTGATTTTGACGTTGTACTTTTGGGTACTTTCCAGCACTTTGACAAACATTTCTTGATCGGCTTCAATCCCCTCGGGAGCACCCAACTTGACTTTTAGGGCTTTGGCAGTAGTTTTTTCCAATAAGAGCGTAATTCTATCCTTGACTTGCTCGGGAGGAATAATCCCCAGCGTGAGGGATGTTGGGACGGTGGGGGTTGGTATTTTTAGTAACTGGTGTAGAGGCAAACCTGCTTTTTTGGCTTTCCAATCCCAAAACGCAATATCAAATGCCGCATACGCACAAGGAGAAATATTCATTTCTTTGGCCCTGAGGTTGAGTTTTTCTGGAGAAAGCGCAGCTATACCAGTCTCTATAAATATAGTCAATTGGTTTTGGATTTCTTCTACTGTAGTAGCGCGTTCACTTTTTCCTGGGGCACCCTCTCCCCATCCTGTAAACCCCTCTTTTTTGTAGGACAAAAACAGGTTGTAAGAATCCCCTTTTACCCCCCTGCTGATGGCCAAAGGAAATCTTTTTTTGAGTGGTACTTTGTGAAAATTAATTTCCATGACGATTCCTTTGAAAGTATAAAAAATATTTTGGAAATCTTTTAATCAGCAAACCCACCACCACAGCCCCCATACCGTTGGCCAATGCGTCCATAAAATCTCCGTCGCGGTCTGTTGTAAAATAATGCTGCGCCAATTCTATCCAAACACCAAAAAAGAAAGCCATTAAGACGCCATTCCTCAGGGCGTTGGCCATAATTATTTCTTGAGAAAAAGTCTTGATCAATGACAGACATAAAACGCCGTAAAAAACAAAATGACCCACTTTGTCCTGGTGATCAAACCAAGGTGTAGATCCATATGTGGAAATGGGTTTAAAAAAACTTAAATATAAAATCACAGCTGTCCAAAAAAACGAAAACAAGGACCAAAAATATTTTTTCATCTAAGATTAGGGATGTTTTAATTCTTCAAATATAGGAAACCTTTTAAAGGGGGCTGACCAAAGTTTTTGACCATAACAAAATGCAGTTATAATTTTAAAAAGTTTTTTGGTTTGGGCTTTGTCCATAAACCTGAGTCATTACCAAGCCCAAGGAATAAAAGTATTGGGAGCAAAAGCAAGGGGGTTATCACACCCTCGCTCAATATAAAAATTTCACAACTAAAGCGAGTAAGACATTTTATTAGGATAAAGAATGAACCCTTTGAATGTGAAGAAAGACTAAACACCTTGAAAATAGAATCAATACTGATTTCAATTCGGATGTCATGTTTGGTTTTTCGGCTGGTTTACAACACAAATATTTGAGCGAGCTTCTACAAGAATAACTTCTTTGAATTGTATATTTCCTTTTTCTATTCTTTCAACATGGGATTCATATTGATGCCCCTCTCTTACATCCAAGAATACATTGAAGACGCATTTGATCAAAAGGGATTCGATAATCTTCAATAAGACAATTGTAGGTGGGTGTAAATGAAATTATAGAGAATTTTCTCCTCAGTTTATCGATTAATTATGGATCAGATTGTTTTGATCCAAATTGGAAGCGGTTCGTTTTGTGACTGTCTCTAACAATTGTTTTGATCAAAAATTTCTCAGAAAATTAATTTACTATATTTATAAAAAAACTAAAACCAATGGAAGAAACTACGAGCTTATTCAATGAACAAATATTTGCAATCAATACCGTTTGGGTGGCATTGTGCGCGGCCCTTATCTTTTTTATGGAGGCGGGTTTTGCACTTTTAGAAGCCGGATTTGTACGTTCCAAAAATGCCATGAGTATTATTGCCAAGGTCATCATAGATATCACTTTTGGCGGGCTTGCTTTTTTTGTTGTTGGATTTGGAATTGCCTATGGGTCTTCCAACGGATGGTTTGCCCTTGACTTTGGAATAATGCAAGGGGATTTGGGATTGGATCTTACAGTATCCAATAAATTATTTTGGTTTATTCAATTAGGGTTTGCCATTGCGGCGATTTCTATAGTATCTGGGGCATTGGCAGAACGAATGAAATTGTGGTCTTATGCCATTTTGGTGATTTTTTTCTGCGGTATTATGTATCCTTTGGTTGCCAACTGGGTTTGGAATCCAAACGGTTGGTTGGCTTTGAGAGGTTTTAACGATTTTGCTGGCTCTGCAGCGGTTCATGCTATGGGTGGATTTTCTGCCTTAGCAGCTGCTATTGTTTTGGGCCCAAGAATCGGAAAATACTCAAAAGAGGGAAATTCCAACACTATTCCTGGTCACAATTTGCCATTGGCTTCGGTGGGAGCCTTTATATTATGGTTTGGGTGGTTTGGTTTTAACCCTGGATCATCTCTTGGCGCAGTGGGGAATTGGGAGTTGATAGGATCGGTAGTGGTCAATACCTTCTTGGCCTCTGCAGCAGGAGGAATTGCTACGATGTTTTACACGTATTTTTCCTATGGAAAAATTGACATCACCATGGTCATCAATGGAATACTAGCGGGTCTGGTTTCGATTACTGCAGGCTGTAATGTGGTGGGTCCTGTCTCTGCTCTTATTATAGGTTTTATAGCGGGGATATTAGTGGATGTAGCGGTTTTATTTTTTGATAAAATGAAAGTCGATGATCCCGTAGGTGCCGTTGCCGTTCATGGAGTTAATGGTTTATTTGGAACACTTGCAGTTGGTTTTTTTGCCTCAGAAGGAGGCTTGTTTTTAGGAGGAGGTATGGCATTATTGATCACACAAATCGTTGGAGTGGTGACCATCGCATTGTTTTCATTTATCCTTACATTTATATTGATGAAGCTTATAAAATCATTGGTAGGTATAAGAATCACAAGTGAAGAGGAGGAAGCGGGTATAGATTCTGTCTCTTTTGGTGTAAAATCCTACTCTAACGAATAACTGAAATCGAATTAAAGATGAAAAAAATAGAAGCAATTATTCGCAAATCTAAGTTTACTGAAGTTAAAGAGGCCTTGCAAAATGTAGAGGTTAATTTCTTTAGTTATTGGGACGTTACTGGCGTTGGTAACGAAAAAGAAGGCCATGTTTACAGGGGGATCAACTACAGTACATCCGAAATTCAAAGGAGGTATCTCTCTATCGTAGTCAATGAAGAATTTGTCCAAAAAACCATTGATGCAATTATTAATTCGGCGGCGACAGATAAGGTGGGAGATGGTAAAATATTTGTGTTGCCGGTGGAAGAGGCTTACAGAATCCGAACTGGAGAAAAAGGAGGCCAATCCTTAAACTAAGAATTTAATTAATCCAGAATTAAATAGGTTTTGCAATAGTGCAGCTTTCTAATCTATCTAAGGGTATAAAATCTTTATTTTAGAGATCTTAATTTGATTGGGAATATACTTGTTACATTTTTCTTCCTAAAGAACATCTGGTAATAGTAGATCCTCAGCTGCGACCTATGGGAATATACAATGCAACGCTAAAAACGGATATACTCCAGCTTCAAAAAGACATTCAGCAATTGTTAAATGAGAATTAGCGCTGCTGCCAATGGAACTAAAAAAGTTAGAGAACTTCGATTAAAAATGGGGTTTCAAGGCATTTCTAAGAATCTTATACCCCTTTTTATTTAGGTGTAAACCATCTTGTAGAAAGTATTGCGGGTCTACCTTACCGTCGTTTAACAACGTGTGGTAAAAATCTATTTGTTTTAAGTAAAACAACTTTTGTGATTCCTCCATCATCATGCGATTGATGGTTGCTATTTTTTGCAATTGATGAGCGCGTTCCAAAGAGGGTTTTATGCAGAGATTGAGGATAATGGCCTCGGGAAATTTACGGTGTATTTTTAAAATCAATGATCTGATATCATTAAAAATTTGCTCTACGCTCAAATCCAAACTCAGGTCGTTTCCCCCCAAATAAAGGACGAGGGTTTTGGGGACTATGTCGCGAAATAACCGATCAAAATATTCGGACAAAGAGTCAATAAATGCCCCACCAAAACCGAGGTTTAAGATGTTGGCATTGGGGAAATCTTCCTCAGTAGACTTCCACAAACGCAGTGTAGAACTCCCATAAAAAACAACACTATTATCTTTCTGTTTGTGAATCTTAATTTTATCCTCCAGTGCCGCAATTTCACCCTCAAAGCCATTTTCTTCACTTTTCAAATCCATCACCCATTTTTTATATTGGTGATTTAGAGTATTGACAGCCTCTAAAAAAGAATCATCATCGCTGTTGGTAACTCCCCAGTCACTGAGTCTAAAAGGAGGCTTGATCTCACATTTGAATGTTGATTTTGAAGACAGCTGATCAAAATTGGCTAAAACCAGTGGAACGATTAATGGCTGGGGATCCATCATACAAGCCAACTTGAAGGCGCCTGGCCGAAATATTCCTGGAGAACTATTGGTGGGATAGGAATTCCCCTCTGGACTGAAGACCATTCCCGAACCTTGGTTTAAATGATCAATGGCCTGGGCATAAAAGCTTTTGTTAATGGTGATAATTTCCTCCTTCTTGAGACCCTCGGGAATGTAGTTTTTAGAATAGACCCGGATGTAATTCAATCGCTCATAATAGGCCTTGTGATTTACTTCTTCAGGTAGGGAATGTCGTACCACCCGGATGCCGGAGTCATTGTAATACTTCTCCAAAATGAGGCTGCTGATAAAATGACTGTCCAGTGTTATTTGAAAACCTTCATCTTCTGTATAATAGGGGTGGTTGTTGAGGTGGTTGTAAATAAAAATCGAGTTTTTTTCATAGGGGAGGTACTCAGAACCTTTGATTTGAAAATTGGAATGGGAAAACGCCTTTCTAATGTAATCGTTACACAACTGTCTAACTTCGAGGGCATTTGTAGATTTTGGAAGTCCAGTGACTCCTTCGTACACCTTTTTGAGTGCAGATAAAAATTTCCGATCTTTTTTCTTAACCTCCATCACTTTCTTTGACCAGCGCAAAATTATAAACAGAAGTAGCGTATTTTTATAATTCCCCCATCACTTCTAACAAAATAATACTTTCCTCAAAAAGCCTTGAATTTTATTGTGAATTAATCAATTTAAAGCCGCGCCATTGGAGAAAAAATTAAAAATCATAACAGCTGTTTCATGGAAAAAAATAATGTTGCTCTGTTATTTTGGTACAATTATGATAACTTTAGGCAAATGAAATTCCGCTATCATTAAAAAAAACAACAATCCAGTACTGAATCTTTTCAGTGGAAACAGTCTGGCCAATACATAATCTATCCAATGAAAAAACTATTTTTTATCTATTTGTTAGGAATGGGCTGTGCCTTATCCCAGAATATTTTTGATCCGGTTTCCCAAGCAGCTGAATTGCTCAACAGCTTTTATCCCGATCAAAAAGAGCAGGCCACTTTTAGCTTTGATGACCCGGCTAAAACACGCTGGCACTATCTCCCTCACTCATCTTTTAAGCGAGAGGGATTACCACTTTCTCAAATGACGCCCGATCAGATCGAAAAGACCTATGCGCTTTTAGACGCCTTCCTCAGCGATAGTGGTTATGACCAAATGGAGCAAATCATAGATTTAGAAAACTATCTCGCTGCCGTAGAAAACAATCCTGAGAAAAGAGATCCAACTAAATATTATCTCGCTTTTTACGGTATTCCAAAACAAGACTCCACTTGGGCCTGGTCATTTGAAGGACACCACTTGTCACTCAATTTTACCGTCACCCCTAATGAGATTGCCTTTGCTCCAGCTTTTTGGGGGTCAAACCCTGGCGTGATTCCCATAGGCCCAGACAAAGGGAAGGTGGTTTTAAAAAGCGACCACAACAGGGGCTTGAAATTGATAAACGCACTATCCGAAAAACAGTTTAAAAAAACCCTGATCAGCGCCAAAACCTATGGTGAAATCCTGACGGAAAATCATGCTTTGGCATCATTTATAAAAAACAATGGGATCAACTACAGTGAATTGAACCCCTCACAACAGAAATTACTCAAAAAAATCGTCTACCATCACCTGGAGCGGATGGAAAAACCCGTAGCAAAAAGAGCTGAAGCCCTGCTGGCTGCCGAAGATTGGAATGCCATTACCTTTAGCTGGGCCGGAGCTACAAAAAAGCTTAAAGCCCATTATTACAGAATACAAGGCGCAAATTTTTTAATTGAGTATGACAATTCCCAAAACAATGGAAACCATATCCACGCGGTTTGGAGAGAGTTCAAAGGCGACTTTGGAAAAGACTTGATCCGAGATCATTACGGTAAAGAACACTAACAGACAGGGAGTTTAATTCGCAGAGGTAAAATTATATTTACAGACCAATTGCCTTCTATTGCTCAATGCGTCCCTTGAGATCATATTGCGACAGAAAGTTCCAAATCAATGAGGCTGTATTTTGACCTTCCACGGTAGTTTCAAACCAAAGGTGTTCTCCTCCAATATATTTGTAATGTTCAACGGCAACACCGCGATCCCCTTGATCGTATACCGCATGTTCGATACGCATTCCCGCACTGTTGTAGGACTGGATAATCGGGTCTGTAACGGTATTGTTAAACCCAACCCAATGGTTGATGACTTGGTCCACTGAAGCATAATAATTGTTACCCTGATAGGGGATTACTGGATCCGATGTGCCGTGGAGGTGAAGCACTGGCATGGGGTGCTGGGGTGTGCCAGTACAATCCAACATTACCCCAGAAACGGAGGCCACGCCAGCAATTAGATTGCTTTTATAATGGGCGAGACCATAGGCCATCATGCCTCCATTTGAGTAGCCCACAGCATAGACTCGGTTGCTGTCTACGTTGTAAGAAGCAGAAAGCACCTGGAGCAGGTTTTCAAAAAAACCAAAATCATCGGTATCGCTTTTGTTGTCTTCACCGATTGGACAGGGATTCCAATGCGTACTTCCATTTAGACAACTCCCTTGCGGATAGACCAAAATAAAAGGATGAGCTTGAGCCGCAGCACGCATGTCCGCCCGCATCATATAATCGCTTGCAACTTCCCCATTACCGTGGAAATTAAATACCACAGGAACAGCAGAAGTACCCTTATAATTTTCAGGAATAAATAAAATATATTCTCTGTTTTCACCGTCAAAGAACATGGTTTCCGCGACGAGATTCTTACTACAAGACGACTTTTCTTTGTTAAAAAAACCCTCCCCACTGTTGTTGCAACTCAAAAAGAAAATTGCAGCAAAACAAAAAAAATAAATTTTTTCAATCTTGTTCAATACACACACTTTGAACTGTCTGCTTTGACAAAGTAAGGTTTGTAGTTTTTAGCTTTAGGATCCTTACATCCACAAAGGTCCAACAATTTGATATTTCTAAAGTCAATTGGGTGACTCTCCGCCTGCAGTGCGATGTATCCCTGGGTTAAGATTTCTCCTGCGCGCTGTTCCCAATAGGCTTTACTTTCATCTATGCCCCTTGATGTCCAGTCGAGATCACCCATTTTGGGGTTGGTAAAACCTCCGCCTATTTGAGGACTTTGATATTGGAGTACGGTGTCGTTTTCGATCAAATGGAAGATGCTTTCCCCTCCCAATACAACTACTTCAGCACTTACCCATTGATCACCGTGATATGTTTTAGACTTCGAATCAATACAATGCTGATAATTGGTGGTTCCTTCCATAACTAAGGCAGTACCAGGAGTACAAACATTTCCCGTGCTTCGATCCTCAGCGCCCAATCCTCCCAACAATTGAATTTCAATAGACACAGGAAAAAACTGTCCGTAGTCGTTACTCTCAGCCGACTGAGAATGTAACATTATTCCGCTGTTTCGCACATTCCAATCCTCTCCTCCTTTTACCTGTTCCCCGGTAAAACGGTAGTCAAATCGAAGTTTGTAATAAGAATAGGGAGCCTTGTAATACAAATGCGCATAAGCATCCTCAAAGGTATCGTAAGCGTCGTATGCGATGCGGATCATATTGTCCTGAACCCTAAATGTGTTTTGGAAGTTGACGTTTAAATCCTGATTTGCAAACTTGATCGCCCAGTCCGATAAATCTTTCCCGTTGAACAGAGCAATCCATTCTTCTTGGTCAGAGCCAGTTGGATTATCGCAAGAAAATAATCCCAGTATAAAAAATATGTTGAGGAGGTATCGTTTCATGGTGACGCTAAAGACTTTATATTGTTGAATTTACATCAAAGTAGTGTTTTAAAGGACCGAGTTAAGAAATTTCTTACAATCGGACTTAAATCTGTATTATCAATAATTCAATTAAAATAGGCAATTCTGCAATGTTGTCAAAAACCAGGATCGTTTTTTCCAATATTCTGAAAAACCATTTATGAAAGGGGCATTTCTTTCAATCAACCCAAACATTAAAGTAATTTTATTGGTGAAATAGTTTCCAATAAGGAGATTAATTATTTGTTTTTGTTAGTCCCCGCCCTTGTGGCGGGGTTTTTTATTCAACGAGTATCTTTACCATTTCCCCTTCCCTCATTCTTAATGGGATTCCTTGAAGCAATTCGTTGCCGCTATAATTTCCTGCAATAGATTTGCGGGAGGAGGATATTTTATAATTGAGATTAGGATCTACGGTAAACCATTCTGGAAATTGGTTGATGCGGGGATAATCGATGGGTAAATGCAAAATGGTTTTGTGACGAATTGGATCGAAGATCAACTTTCCCTTCCATTCTTTTTGGCTGCTGATCACGAAATAAGTTTTCCCGTCGATGGAGGATGCGCCTATTCGAATATTTTCATTCCATGGGGACACCCTTGCCCCTTGGGTCTTCCACAAAGCATACATCAGAGCAGTTCGCGCAAAATTACCATCCCCATGCCAACCTTCAATAATACCATTTTCCTGTTGCATGCCCATCATGACTTTGATTTCACAATCAATCCATCGCCTTAAATCGGAGTTTTTTTCTCGATTGTAGAGATTGATACCACTTTCAATCGCATCTGCATAACCATCGTGGCTTCCCAAGTGAGATAAATCCTTCCTGGGTTCCCAGTTATAGTTTCTGTATTTGCTGTACAAAGCGCTAAAAGGTTCTATCACCGCTTGGTGATACGTTTCTTTTTGATCCACCAACCACACGGTGTAATAGGCATTTAAAATGTACCCCCAAGTGTCGGCGATCCGATCGTCGACAACCTCCAGATCTTTGAG
>JAKMDI010000021.1 GCA_022428005.1 Flavobacteriaceae bacterium | reverse complement strand
AGAGGGTCCTGGGTTCGAGCCCCAGCCAGGTCACTTTCTGCGCACATGGCGGAATTGGTAGACGCGCCAGGTTGAGGGCCTGGTGGGAGTTAAATCCCGTGGAAGTTCGAGTCTTCTTGTGCGCACTTTATCAAGATTTATTGTAATAATCAAAAATATTTGCTAAATTTGTTTAACTTTTTTATAATGAAGATTGAACAATATGAGCCAGGTAAAAAGTAATTTCTCCATAAAAGACCTTGAAAATATTTCTGGAATCAAGGCACACACCATCCGTATTTGGGAAAAAAGATATGAACTTTTAAGTCCTGATCGTACAGACACTAACATCAGGCGTTACAGTCTGTCGAGTTTACAAAAACTACTCAATATTTCATTGCTTTACAATCACGGTTTTAAAATTTCCAAAATAGCGAGTTTAGACCAAGACGAAATTCCAATTATGGTTCGTGAAATAGCATTAAAATCTAATTCTGAACAAGTATCGATCAATGCGTTAAAGCTTTCCATGGTAAACTTTGACACCATTTTATTTGACGCTACTTACGAAGAAATTTTGTTACAGAACGATTTTGATTTTGTTTTTATGAACATCTTCATGCCCTTGATGAACGAACTGGGAATTTTGTGGCAAACCAATGCTATCAGCCCCTCTCATGAACATTTTATCACCAACTTAATCAAGCAAAAAATTCACATTCAAACCGAATTTTTACAAAAGGAATACATCCCTCAGCATACCAACAAACTGTTTGTTCTGTACTTGCCTGAAGATGAAATACATGAATTGGGGATCCTCTACTTGAATTACTACATCCTCAAATTTGGATACCGTACCATTTTCTTGGGTCAATCCCTGCAAACAGAGAGCTTAGAAACGCTAATGACTATGAACAATGATCTTTGTTTTGTTACTTATGTGACTGTGGAACCCAACAAGAAAATCATCAATGAATATATCGAGACATTTTACGATTCCATATTAAGTCAAGGAAACTCTCATTTGGCCATTATGGGACCACAGCAAGTTCATGTTGATGTTACACGACTTCCAAAAAACGTTCACCTTTTTAAGACTGTCGATGCCTTTCAACAGAAATTTTTGGAGGCCTCAATTTTCGTCTAAACCCCTCTTTATTTATTGTTTTTTAGTAGTTTTACCTAAGAATTAAGATCACTATAAAATTGAAAACTCACTTTGACCAAGTTTCCTACGATTGTAGTAAATTAGTTACCCAGAGGTACAGCACCTCTTTTACTTTGGGTACCAAAATGCTCGGGTCAAAGTTCAGAAAACACATTTATAACATTTATGGTTTTGTGAGGTTCGCTGATGAAATCGTGGACAGTTTTCACAATTTTAACAAAGAAGACTTGCTGCAGCGCTTTGAATTGGATTTAACCCATGCCCTCAACGAGAAAATAAGTCTCAATCCAATTCTCAACTCTTTTCAAAATACCGTTCACGAAAACAACATTCAAAAAGATTTGATCGATGCTTTTCTAAAAAGCATGAAAATGGATTTACACAAGCATACTTATAATACGAGAGAAGAATATCAAGAGTACATCTACGGTTCTGCAGATGTTGTCGGTTTAATGTGTCTTGCCGTATTTGTCGAGGGTGATCTCAAAAAATACGATGCGCTGAAACCCCACGCCATGGCCCTGGGCAGCGCCTTCCAAAAGGTGAATTTTTTAAGAGATCTGAATGCAGATTTTGAATTGTTGGATCGCACCTATTTTCCTAATGTCGATCTCAGCAATTTTGATGAACAAAGTAAATTAGCCATAATCGAAGACATTGAAAAAGATTTCAAATATGCTTTAGAGGGGATATTTAAGTTACCTGAGAGCGTCCGGTTGGGGGTCTATACCGCCTATAAATATTATTGGAAGTTGCTTGATAAACTAAAGCGAACTCCATCCCGTAAAATTCAATCAGCACGGATCAGGGTTCCCAATTACCAAAAAATGGGAGTTCTTGCTCAATCTTATGTTAAATTTCATTTAAACCTATTATAGATGGAGATATTGCTTTGGATGACTGAATTTATCGCCACCTTCTTTGTCATGGAGTTTATGGCATGGTTTTCACACAAATACATCATGCACGGTTTCCTGTGGTCACTCCACAGAGACCATCACAAAAAAGATCACAAATCTTGGTTTGAACGCAATGACCTGTTTTTTATTTTTTATGCCATAGTGAGTACTTCCTGCGTAATTCTTTGGGGTGAGTACAACTTTTGGGCTGGTTTGCCCATAGGAGTAGGTATTTTTGCCTATGGCGTTACTTATTTTTTGGTGCACGATATCTTCATCCACCAACGTTTTAAAATCTTTAGAAAAGCGAATAATCGCTATGCCAAGGCAGTACGTAGGGCTCATAAGATTCATCACAAGCACCTCGGAAAAGAAGGAGGCGAGTGTTTTGGAATGTTATGGGTTCCCTTAAAGTATTTTAGAGGTTAGTTGGTTTTGCGCCAATTATTGTTAAAATTACAATCATCGAAGTCCTTATTTAGACTTATATAAGTCAATTCAATTTTCTCCTCCATCCATTTTTTGATCGCTTTCAGTTTTTTTTCTTTGAGAGCCAAGTCTTTTATTTTGGTGTAATCCTTTGAATAATCGGCAGTATGCTCATCAAACCTATTGGTCACCTTTAGGATTTTATATTTTTTTAGTCCCGAACGGTCCTCATCCAACAAAGGAACTGAAATCACACCATCTTTTAAATCTCTTATTTGATTGTAAAGTAACGGATCCATTTTTGTCAATTCAAACCTTTTGTCACCAGTTGTAGGGTTGATGATGGCGCCACCGTTAAGTCTGGTCTCCTTTTCGCTGGAAAACTGGTAGGCAGCATCTTCGAATGTAATCTCTTTGTCTACAATTCGTGTTCTTAGGGTATCCAGTAGTTTTCTGGCATCCTCTAATTGAACGGCATCAACCTTTGGTGTGAGCAAAATATGCCTGACGTCGACCTCCTGACCTCTAATTTTTTCTACCAAAATAATGTGCCAACCAAAGTCGGTTTTAAAAGGATCTGAGATTTGTCCCTCCTGCATGCTAAAAGCTATATCTCTAAACTCTTTTACCATTCTGGGCTTCTTCCGATGTAAAGAATATTTACCCCCACTTGAACGGGAACCTGGGTCTTGGGAATACAAAACTGCTTTAGAAGAAAAACTCATCCCACGTTCCTCAACATCCACCTTAAAAGACTTGAGTTGGTTTATTATTCTTTCTTTCTCCTCTTCAGTGACCTTTGGCTCAATGACAATTTGCGAAATCTCGAGCTCCGTTCCAAAGGTTGGGAGTTCCGCCTCGGGGATTGACTTAAAGAAAGTACGCACTTCCTCTGGAGTGATTTCAATTTCGTCAACGATATTTGATTGCATCAAAGAAGATAGTTTTTGAATCTTATTGATTTGAAAAAGTTCATCTCTAAACGATAACTCGTCTGGTTTTTTATAAAACTCCAACACCTTTTCAATGCTTCCCAATTGTTCTGTAAAATAAGCGATGCTTTGATCTACGTAGTCGTAAATTTCTTGGTCTTTGACTTCCAGGCTGTCTTGAATGGCGTTGTGGGCATACAACTTATCTTCCATTAATTTACCCAACAGCTCACAGCGATTGATGTTGGCTGTAGACATCCCCTGCGACTCCATTTCAACCAATGTCTTGTCAATATCAGACTCCAATATAACGTAGTCCCCAACCACAGCTGCAACCCCATCAACTTTGATTTTTGTAGGGGAAAGCGCTTGTGTTCCTTGTCCAATTACGATTGAAGTATTTATTAATATAATCAGAAATAAGTGATTGATTTTCATAACTTTAATATGTTTCAAATTTTTTAGTTTTGATTGCGTCTTGTAAAATATCATTATCAAAAGATTTTAAAAATTCAATTTTTCTTTTGTTAAAAATAATGTTTTCAATGGTTTTTCTGGCGTAGGATAAGGGAACTACATTACCGCGATCCAAACGATCAACCAGTTGCAACAAATATAAAGCTAAACTGTCTTTAACCTCGTAATAATTGGGTGATTTTAGAAAACGATCCTTTTGTCTTTCTGTTAAAAAATACAATTGATCGCGAATTTGATTTTCATTGATCCAAATAGAATCAGAGAGAAAATAGTTAGAAAGCTGGAAAGAAAGCGAATCTATAAACATCATATCTTGATCCTGAAATCGTTTAAACCTTTTTGTTATTTCTCTGCTGTCAACATTGTTTAAAGGTATACTGATATACCTGACCTTGTAGACGGCTTCTTTTAATCTGAAGTTGAGCTTGTTCGCTTCATAAAAATCCTGAATATAATCAATCTTGAGCACGCTGTCCATAGTAGATTTAAGGACAAACTCCCTGTAGGCATTGCTAAATAGCATGTTTTCATAATCACTTACCATTTCATTTAATTCCGAAATTTTTTCTGGCGATAAATTGATTAGCGATTTTTCGTACATCAACTTCTGTCTTGCCCAATCGTTGATATAACTCCTGACTTTAATTAGGCTATCTTCCTCAGAATTGAAGGGTTCAAAGTAAGCCTCGATGTCTGAGAGGTATAAATAGTGATTTTCGGCTCTGGCAATTAACCTGTCCTGATTTGAGGATTGAATCACTTCGCAGCCCATTCCTATCATCAAAACAAATATTAAAAGTAAGCGGACTGGAGGTTTTGTGTATTTGGCGGTTGGCATTCTTGTTGAACGATTATTTTGTTAAATATTGTATTAATTATTAACAATTAAATTATTTATTCTTGATAAACTTTATAAAGTGCTGATTTACAGTATATATGAATGTTAATATTTTTTTGAATTTGTTAAAAAAAAATGTAAATTGCAACAAATTAAATGTAGTGAAAAATACATTAATTGCTTTTTACTTTTCTATTTATTTATTGGCCGTAAATGCCAATGCATCGCCCCTCCCCTCTTACTTTATCACACAACCCACCTCAGAGTTAAATGTTTCTTTTGAAATTGTCTATCAAGACAACGCCCTTTTTATTACTGGCGAGGAAATCAATGGAACCTTAAAAATATTTTCCATTATCGGAAACAAAATTGTTGATATTAATGTTCAGGATTTTTCAAAATTGGTTATTCCCATAAATCTTGACAGACAAAATCTCTACATCATCAGGATAGAGACCTCAAACAACAAAATCATTACCCACAAAGTAGTAGCCCATTAGATCAAGGGCTATAGTTTGGCGCTTCTTTGGTAACACTAATGTTATGGGGATGGCTCTCCTTGATTCCAGAGACCGTCACGGTAATGAACTTTCCTTTTTGCTGTAAGGATTTGATGTCCTTTGTTCCGCAATAACCCATTCCCGCTTTGAGTCCACCGACGAATTGATGTAGGCTTTCGTTTAAGTCACCCTTGTAGGGTACTCTACCGACAATGCCCTCTGGGACAAGTTTTTTGATATCGTCTTCAACATCTTGGAAATACCGATCCTTGCTGCCTTTGTTCATAGCCTCAACGGATCCCATTCCCCTATAGGTTTTGAACTTTCTTCCTTCAAAAATTACTGTTTCTCCAGGCGATTCTTGGGTCCCAGCCAATAATGATCCTAACATAACAGCGTCGGCCCCCGCGGCAATCGCCTTGGGTATATCACCCGTATAGCGGATACCCCCATCTGCAATGATCGGAATATCGGAACCAGCCAATGTTTTATATACCTCTGCTATGGCAGACAGCTGTGGGTATCCCACACCAGCGACCACTCGGGTGGTACAGATAGAACCAGGTCCAATACCTACTTTGACTGCATCGGCACCGTGGTCTGCTAAATACTTGGCTGCCTCTGCCGTTGCAATGTTACCGACCACAACATCCAAGTCAGGGAATTTATCTTTAACCAATTTTAGGGCGTTTACCACCCCCTTTGTATGACCATGGGCAGTATCTATTACCACCGCATCAACATTAGATGCTACCAAAGCTGCTGTGCGCTCAATAAGATCGGAGGTTACCCCGACGGCAGCGGCCACCCTCAACCTTCCGAATTGGTCTTTATTACCATTGGGTTTTGCTCGGTGTTTTGTCATGTCTCTAAAGGTGATAAGTCCCACCAAGACATTACTGGAGTTAATTACAGGTAATTTTTCAATTTTATGATTTTGCAATATCAGCTCGGCCTCTTCGAGAGAGGTACCTTCATTGACCGTGATCAGATTTTCGGAGGTCATGACTTCTGATATTGGACGTTCGTCGTTTTTTTCAAAACGGAGATCGCGATTGGTAACAATCCCCAAAAGACAACTATTTTCGTCTACAATGGGGATACCACCAATTTTATATTTTGCCATATTTTTTTTGGCATCTTTCACGATTGAGTTTATGGTCAATACAACCGGATCAATGATCATACCAGATTCCGCTCTTTTGACGATTCTTACCTTATTGGCCTGTTCCTTTATGGTCATGTTCTTGTGCAAGACTCCAATACCGCCTTCTTGCGCCATAGCGATGGCCATTTTGCTCTCCGTTACAGTGTCCATGGCAGCAGAAACAATGGGAACATTCAGTGAAATATTTCTAGAAAACCGAGAGGTTATAGAAACCTCCCTCGGCAGTACATCCGAGAAAGCGGGTACCAATAAAACGTCGTCATAGGTTAAACCACGTCCGATAAATTTGTTGGGATTCATAAACAATTAATATAAAACTAATTGCATACAAATATACACAATAATTCCGCATTACTACGGACTTGGTTTTTTTAATAAATCGTTAAATATGAACAGGATAGCCAAGACATAGGAAAGTGTCATCAGGATTCCGGAAATTACGATGAGGATCGAAAAGAAACTGTATCCTAACCAAACCAAGTAAATCCCTCCAAAAGTCACCAATACAGAGACAAAGGGTTCTATACTTAGTATTTTTTTTATTAGAACACGCTGCTCTGTACACCACAATAAAATTCCAGTCATGAAAAATATCATCGAAATGGACAACACATGCGTGTGAATGATGGTCAACATTTCTCTGCTGCTTTTCTTGAATTTAAGAACCTTCGGCGCATCTTCGTCTTCATTCCCATTATAATTTTCCTCGATGCCTTGTGGAGTTGTAGAATCGGTCTGGGCTACAAAAGCTAAGCCTGTAAAATAACCTATAGATAGGAGTATGAGGAAGGCCCCAATAAAATACTTAATGGGTACAGATAAATTTTTTATCAAAAATTGATTGGACATTTCTAATGACTGGCCGCCACCTTTTTGGGTTGTAGCTGTGCGTAGACATAGTTGATGGAATTGGTCATCGATTTGACAGAAATGGTGGCTCCTGATATGGCACTGATATTATCTCCATAGGTAAAACGTTCATCCAATGTGGTCTCTTGAAACTGAGACAACCAACGTTTGCTGGAGATTTCACCTCCATAATCTTCTCTGTATACCAGGACTTTCGCCTTTTTGTGGATAAAGTTTTGGTCAAAGAGGATCAAGTATTCGAAAGAATCTGTTTTGCTGGGTGCTGTACCTATAAAAGCATATCCGAGGAGGGTTCCCTCCCTGTCGATTTTGTAGATCTGATGTCGTGTCAAAAAAGTGCTGTTTTCTAATTGAAAACCGGGGGTGCCCGTGACTTCATTTAATTTAAAATCTGAACACATAAATACTCTGGAAACTTCCTTGTGAACGCGCTTTTTGAGCAATTTAGTCATATCAAAGTCCAAGGAAAGGCTGAAAAAACAGATTGCTACTAAAGAAAAACGGGCTATGTAAGACATCATTATCTAAAATCTATTCAAATATAAAAGTGAATTTTAAAACTACCAAGTTTATTTAGATTAAATTTAATTAACATTCAATTGTTAAAACCATACTCCTACCCCAGCATTGAACTGATTGACGTCTAAATCTCCGCCAACAGTGGATTTCCGCTGATAATCCATTTTAAAAACAACCCCGGGTGCGAGGTGATAAGAAAACCCAGTGGTGATTTCTTTTCTGTGAAAATTTAAATTTTTAGGGGTGAAGCTGGGAACTGAAGCATGGGTATCAAAATCTTCATATCTGACGAATACAAATATTCGCTGTCGATTCGTAATGGGTAAAATATTGTAGGCTCCCTCTAAGTAATACCCCAACATGGAATCACCGAGATCCTTGTTGGTTAATTGGTTGTATTCTTGAGCATCGCTAATAGAACTGGTTATGAATTGCCCCCTCGCAGTAAATTTCCGGAAACTGTAGCGTGCATCCAAACCAATCATTGACAAACCTACCCGACTTCCTGGGGTGTCGAAAACCTCATCTGCGGCTTGTGTTTTTCCAAAATATCCAGAGAGCCCTAACCGAAGACCATTAATGCCATAAAAGTCTAATTTCATGGACAGATTTGGTGTTCTGAATACCGATTGCGCTCCTTTTTGTCTGCCCGATCTAAATCCATTCATTCCTTTTATTAACCCATCTGCTCCGTTGTGAGAGAGAAAACCGTTAAAAAGGTAGGCCTGATAGCGCAGCGACAAACCATCTGACCGCCCCGACAAACCGATTCCAATTTCTCTCCATGTGGTTGGCACCAATTGTTCATCAAGTGATGGCCGCTCCACCCCATTAAATGTCGTGGGTTCATGATATTCGTTTATAATGCCCATCGGGACCAGCATCAAACCCGCGCGAACGTTCAAGGAGTTGGAAATCGAGTAATTTACAAAAGCCTGCTCCACGTACACTTCTTTGACGTGTTCGTATTCTACTTCTGTTACAAACTGGGTCCTGTCATCAAACTTATAACCAAAAAGTAAAATCAGTCGTTGTACATCAATATCACCATTAGCGCCCTTTGGTTGGTTGTACAGCACCTCTGCATACCCCCCAAAGGTCATCCCGTTAGGAACGGCTTCTAAGTTTTGTAATATTCTTTGATATCCATTGATTTGTACTGAGTTCTGATTCATTGACGATTTGAGACTGTCTGTTACCCGCTGAGCAAAAGACATTTCATGTACATAAATCAAAGCTACTACATAAAGGTATTTGTACATATGAAAATCTATTTTTAATTAGACTGATTATAAATAATATGCAATATTAATTAAAAAACAAAAACTAAAAAAGAATAGATAAATATTTTTAACCATAAATATTACTGATGTTGTTCATAGGATTTCAAAATACATAAAATAATAATTGATTATATTTGTAGAAAGTTGAAAAGATTATGATTGAGAGCTTAAATGAACAGTTGACCCCATACAAAAAACAATTAATCCACCACCCAATTTACAGTAACATAGCGTCAAAGGATGATCTGAGACTATTTATGGAGGACCATGTGTATGCGGTATGGGATTTTATGTCATTGGTTAAAAAATTGCAATTGGAGTTGACCACCACTTCCCTGCCCTGGCAACCTCCCACGGACAATGCAACTGCACGCTTGATCAACGAAATTGTTTGGGGGGAAGAAACCGACCTGGACAAAGATGGAAATGCGGTAAGTCACTTTGAAATGTATTTGAATGCGATGAAACAAATCGGTGCCAACCCCAATGGTATTTTGGATATGTTGACTGCTCTTTCCCAAGGAAAAGAATTATTTGACCTGATTGATAATGCCAAACTCCCCAGTTACGTTTCTGATTTCTTGAGGTTTACTTTTCAGATAATTGAAGAAAATAAAATACATAAAATTGCAGCGGTTTTTACTTTTGGCAGAGAGGACCTGATCCCAGACATGTTTATTTCCATGATAAAAAAGATGAATCGCGATAAAGAACAAAGCTTTGATCAGACCATATACTATTTTGAACGCCACATTGAAGTCGATGGAGACACCCATGGACCCCTGGCGATCCAAATGATAAAAAACCTATGTGGTACTGCTGACCCTAACAAATGGAATGAAGCCATTTCTGCCTCCAAAACTGCTCTTAAAATGCGTATTGCACTCTGGGACGGTATTCACAGTAAAATCTCACAACCCGAAAAATTATTGATATGATGCGTTTGCTTACCCTACTAACAATGTTCTCCTTTTCTTTGTCCCATGCACAGTCTAAAACTGCAACAGATTATGCCAATTCCATCACAGCAAAAGAGCTGAAGGAACATCTTTATGTATACTCATCTGACTATTTTGGTGGTCGAGAGGCAGGCACTAAGGGTGAAGATATCGCTGTTGATTTTTTGAGGGATTATTATGTAAGGCAAAATATTCCCCCTGCCGAAGGCAGTGAGGATTACTTTCAAGAGATGAGGTTGAACCACAAGGGCGTTTCTCTGGAAAGCAAAAATGTAGTTGCCATTGTTAAAGGAAGTGTTTATCCAGAGGAATACATTATCCTCTCTGCGCATTTAGATCATATCGGTACCCACGACGGTGAAATAAACAACGGCGCAGATGATGATGGTTCGGGAAATGTGACCCTTATGGAAATTGCAGAAGCCCTAAAAATGGCAGCTGATGAAGGGAATGGTCCCAAGAGATCGGTTGTTTTTCTTCATGTTAGTGGCGAAGAGAAAGGCCTTTTGGGATCTAAATACTATGTTGAAAATCCCCTTTATCCCTTAGACCAAACGGTAGCCAATCTAAACATTGACATGATTGGCAGGTTGGATCCAAAGCGGGAAGACAAAGACCCTAATTACATCTATTTGATCGGAGCAGACAAACTCAGTCAGGAGTTACACGATATCTCTGAAGCGACCAATAAAAAATATACTCGGTTAAAACTTGACTACACCTTTAATGCCGATGACGATCCCAACCGATTTTACTACCGAAGTGATCATTATAATTTTGCAAAAAACAACATTCCTGTTATTTTCTATTTTAACGGCACCCACGATGATTACCATAAGCCAACCGATACTCCAGATAAAATTAACTACCCCTTGTTGGAAAAGAGGGCGCATCTTATCTTTTACACAATGTGGGAGTTGGCCAACAGAACGGAGAGAATCAAACTAAATTAGAGGTTATTATTTCGATTTAGTTCAGAATGATTAAATTTGAGAGATCCCAAATTTTTTCATGATGAACTTAAAAACTCTCATTACTGTATTTTTTGTTTTGGCCATTTTTTCTCTTCAGGCCCAAAACACGCAAAATACCACTCAAAACGAACAAGAAACATCGGTGCTTGCCACAGCAGATGATGGTCATCAAAACGATCCTAAAATTAAAAGGTTATCTATAGGTCTAAAGCTGGGGGTGCCCAATTTGGCCTCTTTGGGATTGCAATACACGCTGCCCATATTAAACAATCATTTTGCGCCCTATTTTGAATATTCTTCCTACGCCTACAACGACTCAGAGACTGATGGTGATTTTAAGTATACTGAATTTGGCACAGCGTTCTATTTTGGAAAGTCAGGTAAAGGATTATACTTGGGCTTGGGAAAATCGAGTTTAAAAGTAAACGCCGCATACAATTCTATTGATTTGGGCAGTGGAAGAACAGGGTCGGGTTCCACCAAAATAGCGCTCAATACGACCAACCTAAAGTTGGGGTTAAAAACAGGAGGGCGGGTTTACTTTAGATTAGAAGTGGGTTATGGATTTGGAGATCTACCTAAAACTGTTAGTATTCTTGCGCGTGACAATGACAACCCAGCCATAACTGAAAACACCACGGAAGAAATTCCTGAAATTCCAGGGGTTTCAGAAAGTGGTTTGGTGATTTGAAACATCGGATTTGGAATTTCGTTTTAATCCTAAAAAGCAAAAGCCTTTTCTTTCGAAAAGGCTTTTTTAAAAGGGTGGAAGACCGGTTTCGAACCGGCGACCTCTAGAACCACAATCTAGCGCTCTAACCAGCTGAGCTACAACCACCATTTAGCGATGCAAATTTATGACTTTATTGGTATAAATTAAAGTAAGGCGTCAAAATTTTCTACTCCAAGCAGTCGCTCAGATGTAAAACCCTCAGCAGCATCCGTGTAGATCAGCCTCCCCATATTTTTTGCTCGTGAGGCGATACTTTCTATAAAGTTCAATGAACTGATCGGAGTTTCAGGAGCGTCAGAATTTTCATCGTAAAACTGGCTTTTATAAGCCTTTATGGCTTCCATTTTTTGATCCAGAAAACCGGATACATCCACAACAAAGTCGGGTTTTAAGTCCTCCCACTGGATATAGTGAAAAACGTGTTGCGGTCTAAATGCAGCTTGCTTATCCCCCTTTTCATCGAAGGTTTCAATACTTTGTAATCCACTTAAAAAACAGGAATGACTGACCAATTCCGATGCCTTCCCGTGATCGGTGTGTCGGTCTTTTATCGCATTGCACAAAACCACATTTGGGGAATATTTTCTGATGGCGCGAATGACCTCCATTTGATGGGCTTGGTCGTTAAAAATAAATGCATCTTTAAATTTTAGATTTTCCCTAATCTTCACCCCCAATAAATCAGCGGCTGCTTGGGACTCCTTCGCCCTTATACTCACGGTCCCTCGTGTGGCCATCTCTCCTTGGGTAAGATCTATGATACCAACTTTTTTGCCTTGGGAGACAGATTTTGCAATGGTCGCCCCACAGCACAGTTCTACATCATCGGGGTGGGCACCGAATGCCAACAGATTCAATTTCATTATATCAGTTAAGTGCGGTTTCGGTTTTCTGCTCCTCTACCCAACCTAATACCTCATCACTCATGGGTGCCGTTCTGGGGGTGATAATTTTTTCTAACTTACCATCTCTTCCTATCAAATACTTTTGAAAATTCCAGGAAACACTGGAGCTTTTATATCCATTTTTATCAACTTGAGTAAGAAATTGATACAAGGGGTGCATCTTGGCCCCCTTAACTGTGATTTTACTCATCATGGGAAAGCTTACTCCATAATTTTTTTCGCAGAATTCTGCAATTTCGTCGTTGGTACCTGGCTCTTGCCACAAGAAGTCATTGGCGGGAAATCCAACAATCACAAAACCATTATCCTTATGCAGATCGTATAGTTTCTGAAGCCCTCTGTACTGGCCCGTCAAACCGCATTTGGAAGCCGTGTTGACAATCATTATTTTTTTTCCTTTGAGATCGGCAAAATCAAAAGAATTGCCTTCAATATCTTTTACTTTAAACTGGTAAATTGTTTTTTCCATAACAGTTTTATCCTGGCAAAAAGCCGCGTTTACAAAAAAAATAAGGGCGGGGATCAATAATATCTTTTTCATTTTGCAAATTTCGTGTTTTATTTTGTTTTAAAAAAATTCAACAAAATAAAATAGCGTTAAAGTATTTCTGCTGATAGTTGGGCCTCCAATAACTTAATGCAAATGGGTTCTAAAACTTCATAGGAACCTGTTTTAACAACGCATTTCCCGGAGTGGTGGACAATATAGGCACACTGCTCTGCCTGCTCAAAAGTATGGTCACAGTAAGCAACTAAGGTGTTGATAACGTGGTCGAAGGTATTTACATCATCGTTGTAAAGGATAATTTCATGCTCCCGAGCCTCTTGGGAGAGCATATCAACCTCACTTTCTTTTTCGATCTGTGGCTTTCCTGTATTCACAACTTGATAAAAAGGGCAGCAACCCATTGATTTTTTTCAAAATTACGAATAAATCTAAATCCCAACGACTCACATTTACTTCTAATTATCCCCAAATCTTCAACGTAAAAACCACTCAGCAATAAATTCCCCGCTGGCTTAAGCGCTTTGGCATAGGCATCCATTTGTTCCAGGAGTATATTGCGGTTGATATTGGCCAGCACACTATCAAATAATAGTGTTTCAGAAAGCTGGTCGGTTAATTTTGTTCTGATATTCTTGCATTGATTGGCAGCAATATTCTCCAATGTATTTTCTATGCACCAGGGGTCGTTATCAATGGCCAGTATATTTGTTGCTCCTTTTTTTTCAGACAGAATCGCCAAAACTCCAGTTCCAGTTCCCATGTCTACTATCGATTTTTGATGGCAATCTGTTTCCAAGAGCAATAAGACCATCAGCTGAGTGGTTTCGTGATGCCCCGTTCCAAAACTCATTTTTGGGGTGATTATCAATTCGAACTCTGCCCTTTCAGGAGGGTGAAAGTCTGCTCTTATCACACAGCGATCACCGATCCTGGTGGGTATAAAATTTTGTTCCCATGCACTGTTCCAGTTTTCTGGAGCAATGTCCAAGGTATTCCAATCAATCGATAATCCATCTTGGCTAAATACAGCAATTTGTTTAAACGATTTTTCACGATATTCATTTTTTGGAATATAGGCTTTAAAACCTGAGCTTGTCTCCTCAAATCCTTCAAATCCGATAGAACCCATCTCGGCAATCATCACTTCACGCCAAGGGATAAGCGGAGATAAGCGCACGGTGACCTCAAGATAGATTACTGCCATTTAAGCCGATTGAATAATGGCTTTAAAATCCTCGGCCTGAAGGGCTGCTCCACCGATCAAACCACCATCTACATCGTTTTGAGAAAAAATTGCGGCAGCGTTGGCGGGTTTTACACTCCCTCCATAAAGAATAGAAATGGAATTTGCCAAAGAGGATTCGTATTTTGAAGCGATCAAATCTCTAACATAGGCGTGTATCTCTTGGGCTTGGTCGGGGGTGGCCGTTTCTCCCGTTCCTATAGCCCAGACGGGTTCGTAAGCCAAAATAATATTAGACCATTGTCCTGAATCCAGATGGAACAGCGCTTTTTCTAATTGTCTTTTAACCACATCAAAGTGGATGGCTGATTTCCTTTCATTCAATTCCTCACCAAAACAAAAAACGACCTCCATATCGTGTAAAAGGGCGGTATCGACCTTGCTTTTGAGGCTGTCGTCAGTTTCATTGTAGTAAGCCCTCCTTTCAGAATGCCCCAGAATCACATTTTGAATCCCGATGCTGTTGAGCATTGGGGCCGATATTTCTCCAGTAAAAGCCCCGTTGGTTGCTGCATTCATATTTTGGGCCAAAACTTCTAATCGGGTTCCTTCAGTCAAGGCGACCGCTTGCTGAAGTTGGGTAAAGGCAGGGGCTATCATAACCCGGGTTTTTGTTGAAAATCGAATGCTTTTCAGAGCAGCTATTAATTCAGCGGTCTCACGCTGATCGTTATTCATTTTCCAATTACCGGCGACAATTTTTTTTCTCATATTGATTTTTATTATAATAATTTAACTTTTGGATCGAGTTGCGCATAGATAAAATCTACTGCTAAGTTGATCAGTATGAAAAGACTGGATAAGGTCAAAACAATACCAATTATAACTGGAATATCAAGTGTGTTCAATGCATTTACAATTTCTTTCCCCATCCCCTTCCAGCCAAAAATGTACTCTACAAATACTGCCCCTGCCAACAAAGACGCAAACCATCCAGAAATCACAGTTACGACGGGGTTAAGTGCGTTTTTTATACCATGTTTTAAAATGACACTATAGGTAGATAAACCTTTAGAATAGGCAGTTTTTATATAATCCTGAGACAATACATCGAGTAAACTACTGCGCATTAACTGAATGATGACAGCAATGGGGCGTATCCCCAACACCAATGCAGGCATGATTAAGTTTTTTAACTGTAATGTCCTACCCTCTCCAAAATCATCTATTTCATAAAGGCTTCCTGTCATGTTCAGCCCCGTGTAATGATGGTACACAAAACCAAAAAACCACGAAAAGATGATTGCACTAAAAAAGGAAGGTACGCTCATGCCTAAGGTGCTGATAAATTGCAACCATCGGTCCACCCAAGTTTTGTGGAATAAAGTGGCAATAACACCCAGGGAAATCCCCATAAAAATAGCAATGGTTATTGAGGATAATGCTAATATAAAAGTATTAGAAAACGTCTCTGAAATTACACTCGATACACTTTTCCCTCTTTTTTGGTAGGACGTTCTTAGGTGGGGCCACTTGAGTACCACCAGATACCCCTGATTTTGCAACAATGTTCTACCCTTGTATTTTTCTTCATTATAATAAGAAAAATCACCGCTGTCCTTGGAGTGGATTGAAACCGGTGATAAATCATTGAGGTAGAGGAAATATTGTTTAGATACGGGTAAGTCAAAACCATATTTCTTTTTTACCATTGCGATTTGCTCACTGTTTTCGTTTTGTCCTAACATCATTTGAGCCGGGTCTCCAGGCAATACATTAAAGAGAAAAAAAACCAAGCTCACCACTCCAAAAAGGGTGAGAAAAGCGTAGAAAAGTTTAGCCATTAGGTTATTTGTCATTTATTTGGTCAAAAGCGTTCAAATGAATCAAGGCAAATACGGCATAATTGATGATGTCCTGATAGTTGGCATCGATCCCCTCACTTACCGTTGTTTTCCCTCCATTTCCTTCTATTTGTTTGACCCGCATAAGCTTCTGCAATATCAAATCTGTTAAGGAACTCACACGCATGTCGCGCCATGCCTCACCGTAGTCATGATTTTTAGCCATCATTAATTCAAAAACGATTTCAGCCTGCTTTTCATAGTGTATTAGAGCCTCATCATGATCTAAATCTGGAGTATCAGAGACCCCCAATTCAATCTGAATCAAAGCCATCAAAGAGTAGTTGATGATGCCGATAAACTCTGACACCTGACCTTCATCAACCTTTTGGGTTTTATTGGTTTGTAAACCTCGAATTCGTTGGGCCTTAATAAATATCTGATCCGTTAAAGAAGGTAAACGCAAAATACGCCATGCACTTCCATAGTCTTCCATTTTACTAGAAAACAAAGATTTACAGTTATTTACTACCCTTTGGTACTGCTTCGGGGTGGATGTCATGGGTTTATTTATCTTTGGTATAAATTTCGATATTTTTTTTTACTCTATGAAGGGCATTACAAAAAGTTTCGGAACAATACTACCAAAGTCATGACCATCAATATAAAAGGTGAATTAATCGATCTGAGCCAGCCCAAAATAATGGGAATTCTAAATTTGACTCCAGATTCTTTTTTTGATGGCGGAAAGTTCAATACCATCGATCGAGCACTGGAGCAAACAGAAAAAATGATTGCTGATGGGGCTGACTTTATCGATTTAGGAGCTTGTAGTACTCGGCCCGGTGCCCCAGAAATCAGTGAGACAGAGGAGCAAAAAAGACTGTTTCCTGTTTTGGAAAAACTCCTTGAGAATTTTCCTGAGGTTTATTATTCCATTGACACTTACAGAGCGGCTGTTGCCGAAGGTGCCTTATCCCGCGGAGCAGCAATGATCAATGACATATCAGGAGGACAGTTTGATCCTCAGATGATGCAAACCGTTGGGCGATTCAATGCACCCTATGTGTTGATGCACATTGCTGGAAAACCCCAAGAAATGCAAAATAATCCACAATATGAAAATGTTGTTCAGGCGGTATTAAAGTATTTTTCTGGAAGAATTCAGCTTGCCTATGAGGCTGGAATCAATGATGTGGTCATAGACCCAGGGTTTGGATTCGGTAAAACGATGGACCACAATTATGAATTGCTCCGGCATTTAGATTTATTCCAATCCTTAGAGCTACCCATATTGGTTGGGATTTCAAGAAAGTCAATGATATATAAAAAACTGGGCATAACTGCGGAGGAAGCTGGGAATGGGACCACAGTACTCAACAGTCTGGCAATAACCAAAGGGGCGAATATCCTAAGGGTTCACGAAGTTAAAGAAGCCAAAGAATGCGTTCTTTTATTGGATGCCCTCTAATAGTTTTATAATTTTACAAAAACAGGCAGTTTGGATAAGTTCGATTTTCTTGACATTGGTTTTATCGATATTTTAGATATTCTACTGGTTGCTGTCCTCCTTTTTTATGCCTACCGTTTGGTTAAAGGTACAGTCGCAATCAATATTTTTTTTGGAATTGTAATCTTCTATGTGATTTGGAAGTTGACAGACATAATGAATTTGGATGTGCTGAGTAATATATTAGGAAAGTTTATCAGTGTTGGTTTTTTTGCACTTATTGTCGTATTTCAACAGGAGATCAGGAAATTTTTGCTCATGATCGGTTCCACCAACTTTGCCTCTCGAAGGAATGTGATTCGATATTTTAGGTTTATCAATCAAGGTCAAGACCTACTAAAGATCGATTTGACTGCTTTATTGGGTGCGTGTGATAAAATGGCGGCTGACAAAACGGGGGCTATTATCGTAATGGAAAGAGAAAATAATCTAGATTTTGTAAAAAATACTGGAGACGAGGCCAATATCGAAATCAGTGCTCAAATCTTAGAGACAATATTTTTTAAAAACAGTCCGCTTCACGATGGCGCCATTATTGTAAAAGACAATAGCATCACAGCTACTCGAGTGGTTCTTCCCGTGTCAGAATCTTCCTCTATCCCTGCACGTTTTGGTCTAAGACATCGCGCTGCTGTGGGTATCAGTGAAAAAACAGATGCTTTGGTTTTGGTAATCTCAGAACAAACTGGAAAGATATCCTATGTAAAAGATGGGGAATTTTGCAAATTCAAAAACACAGAGGACCTCAGGCGATTGCTAACAGAAGATTTATCGATATAAACTACACGGCGACCTCTAAAAATTGAATTTTATAGAGTTGCGCATAATATCCGTCTTCAAGGCTAATCAATTCTTTGTGGGATCCCATTTCAACAATTTTTCCTGCATCCATTACAATGATTCGATCTGCATTTCTGATCGTAGAGAGTCTGTGTGCAATCAATATAGAGGTTTTGTTGGCGGTGATTTTGTGGGTAGCATTTTTTATCAATTCCTCCGAATGAGAATCTATTGAAGAGGTAGCCTCATCTAAAATTAAAACGCTAGGGTTGGAAATGTATACCCTTAAAAAGGCAATCAACTGCCGTTGACCAGAGGAAAGCATCACCCCGCGTTCTTTTACGTTGTAATCGTACCCCCCAGGAAGAGACTCAATAAACTGATGAACCCCAATTTGTCGGGCCGCCTCATAGACTGTTTCAGGTTTCACATCGGGATTAAAAAGGGTAATGTTGTTGTATATGGTGTCGGCGAAAAGAAACACATCTTGAAGTACTATGCCCACGTGTTTTCTGAGCGACTTCAATGTGAATTCTTTTATGGAATGGTTATCGAGGTGAATACTCCCTTTTTCAAAATCATAGAATCGGGACAACAAATTAATCAAGGTTGATTTTCCCGCACCTGTGGCCCCAACAATGGCAATTTTTTCTCCTGGTTTGATCTCCAAATCAATACCATGGATTACCTCTTGGTCTGGGATATAAGAAAAACTTAAATTCTTGATGGAGATTTTACCGTCAATGTCTTTAGGATCCCAATGGCCTACATCCTCAATTTTACTCTGAGTAGCAAGAATTCTAAAAATACGGTCGGTTGCTACCATGCCCATTTGCAGGGTATTGAACTTATCAGCGATTTGGCGTAGCGGACGGAAAAGCATTTGTGACATCTGAATAAAGAGAAAAATAGTTCCAAGGGAAATACTCCCACCTAAAGCTACATTCAAACCTCCGTGCCAAACCAGAAGTCCCAGCGTAATGGAAGATGAGATCTCAGCAACAGGAAAGAAAATAGAGTTGTACCAAACGGTTTTTAACCAAGCTTTTTTGTGTTTTTCATTAATTTTTTTGAACTTATTATACTCTAACTTTTCACGATGAAAAATTTGAACGATTTGCATCCCAGAAATTCGTTCTTGAATAAAGGAGTTTAGATTCGCTACCTGCAATCGAACCTCCTCAAAAGCAGATTTCATGGATTTTTGAAAAAGTCGCGTGGCATAAATGATGAGCGGTAAAATTGAAAATACGATCAATGAGAGCTGCCAATCTACCGCCAACATGATTATGATGACCAATGTCATTTTTAATAAATCGGCGATGATCATGAAAAGGCCTTGAGAAAAAATACTCGCAATGGTCTCAATATCATTTACAGCACGGGTAACAAGACGTCCCACGGCCGACTGGTCGAAATAGGCCATTTTAAACCCTACAATTTTTTCAAACAATTCTTTTCTCAGGTCTTTGATGACATTTTGTCCCAATAAATTAGCGAAGAAAACAAACAAAAATTGGAAAGTGACTTCTGCTAAAAGTGTGATCAACATCAAAGTGATGATGAATACCATTCCATCATAATCTTTTAAACGTATGAAGTCGTCCACTACAACCTTTAAAAGATAGGGGGTAAAAGACGAAAAACCAGCCAAGAGGATGGCGGCAAACATGACAAAATAGTAGGTGCGTTTGTAGGGTTTTACAAAAGCCATCAGCTTAGAAAAAAGCTTTAAATCAAATATGTTTCCTTTTTCTTTTGTCATTTAATCTATATATAGTTTGGAGGGATACGAAATTTCTGAAAGAAAAAGGCCTTGCGCAGGCGCAGAAAAACCCGCTCGTCCTCTGTCTTTACTTTTGATGATGTCTTCCAAGTCTTGCAATGTTTTTTTGTTAAAACCTATTTCGAGGAAAGTACCCACAATGGCCCGTACCATATTTCTTAAAAAACGATTGGCAACAATGTGAAATACTATTGAAGATCCCTCTTGTGTCCATTTCGCTTCTTTTATTTTACAAAGAAAGGTTTTTACATCGGTATTGGACCTCGAAAAACATTGAAAATCTTCATGTTCAAAAAGAATTTTTGCAGCTTGATTCATCAGTGCCACATCCGGTACATTTTTCAAATAGTAACTCACATTGTTGCGGAAAGGATCTTTAATGGTTGTGATGTAATATTTATAAGAACGGTGAGTTGCATCAAAACGTGCATGTGCCTGAGCGTGAACCTTTGATATTTTTTTTAGAGCAATATCGTTGGGTAAAAAACCATTCATCAAAAACACCAATTCCTCACAATTAATTGGTGCACTACTGGAATCAAAATGAGCAAACATTTGATCTGCATGGACTCCAGCATCTGTTCTGCCAGCTCCTACCAAGGTGATCTGTTCTCTCAATAGCCTACTAAAAGCCTCCTCCAATGTCTGTTGAACACTCAGCGCATTGGGCTGTCTTTGCCACCCATGATAGCCACTACCATTGAAGGATAACTCCACAAAAAATCTACTGACTGCCATGCAGCACAAAGATATTATTTTAAGATTCAAAAAAAGACTGCTTTTAGACTTGGAATTTTAGGATATATTTGAAATTAAAAAAAAACTATTGAAATCAATTCTTCTGTTATCTGACACCCATGGCCACATGGATGAAAAAATCCTTAAATATACCCGGAAAGCTGACGAAGTATGGCATGCTGGTGATATTGGGAACACAGCCGTCACTGATGAGATTTCAAAAACAAGCAAAATCAGAGCAGTATATGGAAATATTGACGGTCAACTGTTGAGAAGTCAGTTTCCTGAAAATGAAATATTCATGTGTGAAGAGGTAAAAGTAATGATGACCCATATTGGTGGTTATCCTGGAAAATACACCGCAAGGGTCAAAAAGCTAATTGCTCAGGAGAAACCATCACTTTTTATATCGGGTCATTCCCATATTCTAAAGGTCATTCAAGATCCAAAAAACAATCTGTTACATCTGAATCCTGGGGCATGTGGCGTTCAAGGTTTTCATAAAATAAGAACGCTATTGCGTTTTCAAATCGATCGTGAAAAGATCAAAAAAATGGAGGCGATTGAGTTGGGAATGAGAGGAGAAATCAGCGCAAGCGATCGACTGATCTGATAAGATCCTCATCCTTGGAAATCCCTTTGTTAGCCAAAAAAAGAAAAACAATTGCATGGAGGGGCAACGCAAGCCAAATCAGGTGCGTATCTGTGATGCGCCCACTCGCCCAGGCATAAATCAAAAATATTGTAAATAAAAGCTGAATGCCCATTTGTATTCTGTTGATCCACAATTGAACCTTCCTTTTTTTGAAAAGTAACAAGGAAAAAATAGACAAAGCGATCGATTGTGCGATATAAACTTTGAGCAAGACAGCAGTGGAAAAAATTATTAAAGAAAATTCATAAAAGGGTAAGAAAAATAAACCAATTACTGAAAAAATGGCCAGTAAAAGCAAGTAAAGAGATTGAATCCTTTGAATCATGATTACAAATATAAGTTTCTGGGATAAAATTCTAATTTAGAAATAAAATTTGTATTATTGCCACAGGTTTTTTGATATCTACAAAACCAACAATCATATAATTTATTTTTCTCACCATTTATCTATTAATCAATTAAGATGCACGAGATAGCAACGCTGAAAGGCAAAAAGCTTCCTGAATTACAGGAGATAGCAAAAAATATAGGAATCAGGAGAATCACAGGTTTAAAAAAAATGGAGCTCATTTACCAGATCATTGATACCGTTGCAGCGAGTCCTGTCGACGAAAAAGATTCTTCTCCCTCACCAAAGCCGCAGCCAGACAAAGCTGTAGGAGTGCGTAAAAAAGTTCATGAAAAGCCAGCGGAGGAAAAGCCCAAGCCCGCTCTTACAGAGAAAAGAAATGAAGCAAGGGAACATCCCAAGCAGAAGCACAATAACAACCAACACCAAAACGGTAAACACAATCATCAGAAGCGAAAGAAAGAGCACCACGAGGTCAATCACAATCGCGACAATAGAAACCGCTACCGTGAACCCGATTTTGAATTTGAAGGCATCATAAGCACTGAGGGTGTTTTAGAAATGATGCAAGAGGGATATGGGTTTCTCAGGTCTTCAGATTTTAACTATTTATCCTCACCTGACGATGTATATGTATCTCAATCACAGATTCGGTTATTTGGATTAAAAACAGGGGATACTGTATTGGGAACGGTTCGCCCTCCAAAAGAAGGTGAGAAATATTTCCCGCTGATCAAAGTGGATAAGATTAATGGCTTGGATCCCAAAGTGGTCAGAGATCGGGTCTCTTTTGAACACCTGACTCCATTATTTCCCGACGAAAAATTTAAGATTGCTGAAAGGCAAAGTACCATATCCACCAGGATTATTGATCTTTTTTCCCCACTAGGGAAAGGACAAAGGGGTATGATTGTTTCCCAGCCCAAAACGGGTAAAACAATGCTCTTAAAGGACATAGCCAACGCAATCGCGGCCAATCACCCAGAGGTATATCAGTTGATACTGTTGATTGACGAAAGGCCAGAGGAAGTCACCGATATGCAGAGAAATGTCGATGGCGAAGTTGTTGCCTCTACTTTTGACGAACCTGCTGATCGTCATGTTAAAGTGGCCAATATCGTGCTTGAAAAAGCCAAAAGAATGGTAGAATGTGGCCACGATGTGGTGATATTATTAGACTCGATCACCCGTTTGGCAAGAGCCTACAATACCGTACAACCTGCTTCTGGAAAGATACTTAGTGGTGGGGTTGACGCCAATGCTCTTCACAAGCCCAAAAGATTTTTTGGTGCAGCGAGAAATATTGAAGGAGGAGGCTCATTGTCCATTATTGCTACTGCATTGACCGAAACCGGCTCTAAAATGGACGAGGTTATTTTTGAAGAATTTAAAGGAACGGGTAATATGGAGCTTCAACTCGATCGCCGTATCGCCAACCGAAGAATTTTCCCTGCAATAGATCTGATTTCCTCTAGTACAAGACGTGATGATATGTTGTTGGATCAAAACACCATCAAACGCATGTGGATCATGAGGAAGTATCTCGCGGATATGAATCCCGTCGAGGCCATGGAGTTTATTAATGACCGATTTGTTAAAACAAAAAACAACGAGGAATTTCTCATCTCAATGAATTCCTAAAAAAAAAGCTTTCCCAAACAGGAAAGCTTTTTTTTTCATTTAGCGCTACTATTATAGAGAAGCAACGAACTTAGCCAGTTTGGACTTGATGTTGGCTGCTTTATTGGCGTGAATAATATTTTTCTTCGCCAATTTATCTACCATAGAGACAACATCAGGAAATTGTTTGTCAGCCTCTTTTTTGCTGGTAGTAGATTTTAACTTACGAATAGCGTTTCTCGTTGTTTTGTGCTGAAATCTGTTGCGCAAACGCTTCTTCTCGCCAGATCGTATTCTTTTTAGTGCAGACTTGTGATTTGCCATATAATAGTTTTAAATAGTAGCCCGTAGGGGAGTCGAACCCCTCTTTCCAGGATGAAAACCTGGCGTCCTAACCGATAGACGAACGGGCCAAATTTTTCGTGCGCAAATGTACACGGAATATTATAATTAAACAAGAACTACAGCAAACAAAAGTGCTCAAAAATTACTCAAAATTACTTTTGGATTCAATTAATACATAGAGTTATCAAAATTAAATACATTTGTAGTGCCTGTTAATTAAATCTTTACCATGAAAAACAAACCTTTTATACCTGCTCCACCACCCCTTCTGTTATTAATTTTTCTCACACTTCATTTTACTGTTGCTGCCCAATCGAATTTGAGTAAAAATAATGTTGCAGTCTCGGGTTTCGATGTGGTTTCCTACCACAAAAATAAAGCAATTGAAGGGAATGTCAACTATAAAGTCAATCACAAGGGAGCCGTTTATTTATTTGATAATGAGGCACATAAAAGCACCTTTGAAGCAAATCCTAAAAAATTCATCCCACAATACGGCGGTTGGTGTGCCTATGCCATGGGTAACAACGGTAAAAAAGTAGCCATCAACCCTGAGGCTTTTACCATTGAGGACGGAAAACTCTATCTCTTCTATAAAACACTATTTACAGATACCCAAGAAAAGTGGATGGACAACACGGCAATACTCAAGCCAAAAGCTGACCTTAACTGGAAAAAAATAAAGACCCAATAACCCCAATTATTTTATTATGAAAAACAAAATTTCTTTCTTTCCGAATACCGCTTTTAGAAAAGCGATTTAAAAAGGAATGGGACTCCATCTTACCCTGCGATCAAACCCGACTCATTGAACCCATAGGTAATCACAACAGAGGTACTACTTTTTTGGATGGTAAGAGTTATTACTCAAAAGAGATGCTGGACTGGGCCGCCGCGTGTGCAAAACAAATACCGGGCTTTGACTATGGACGTTTTGATATAAAGATTCAAGATTGGGATGCTTTTAAATCCCATCAAGGAATAAAAATTATGGAAGTAAATGGAGTTAACGCTGAACCCATTCATATCTACGATCCTGGGTATTCTATCTGGAAGGCCTACAGGGACATTTTTTTTCACATGAAGATCATTTACAAGCTCGGTATAATAAAATTAAAACAAGAATACCCAACCCAGACATTGATGGCATTTCTCAAAGGAAGCTACCAGGTCATCAATAAAAAAATCTTACACCAATAATCACATCATGAACTACCGATCCCATAAAAAAGTATTGTCAGACTTAAAATGTTTGCTTGAAAAACTTGACAAAAAATCTTTGACAAAAAAAAATCCATTATTATCCAAAGCCAGTATAGGGGAACATTTTAGACACATCATTGAATTTTATCAGTGCTATATCTCCCAAAAACAAAGTGGAATCATCAATTATGATTTGCGAATCCGGAATAAGGCGTTGGAAGAAAATATTGATTTAGGAATTGTCACCTTAACAACACTAATAGAGTTTTAAGAAAACTCACCCCACAAGACGATTGTCCCATCATTTTGAACAAAGGGGACGCCAATGCTGAAAGAGGTGATGAAGTGGTCAAAAGCTTTTATTTTAGGGAACTTGATTACTGTTTGGACCATTGCATCCACCATCAAAGTTTGATTAAAATTGGTTTGATTGATCAAAATCTTGATCATTTGATCGATGGAAATTTTGGCGTTGCCTTTTCCACACAAAATTATCGTAATAAATGTGCATCGTAACCTATATACCCTCAGATTGTGGCTTTAGCCTCACCAGTAATCGCGATGAGCGTTTTGATCGTCCAACCATAGCACCGAGGATATATGGCGCGGAAAATGCACCCTTAATCTACCCTTTAGACTTAAAGGGCAAGGGCACCTGGTTTGCAATAAATCCTAAAGAAAAAAAAGTATGCTGCCTTCTCAATGCGGAAAAACAATATCCACAAGGTCGCCAAAAGCAAAGTCGAGGTCACATTCCCATTGCTTGGATATCCGTGTCAAAATTTGATTTTCATAAAACACCATTAGATTTATATGCCCCGTTTGAATTGATCACTGTAGAAAACATCAACAGATCAATAATCATTAAAAAACACAACTGGAATGAACGAAAATTTAAATCGGAGGTATTAAATCCAAAAAAGCCCTATTTATGGTGTTCTTCAAGTCTTTACAGCAAAGAAAACGGGGATGAATTTCAAAACCTGTTTAATGAAAAAATACCCAGATTGAAAAAGACTCAAAGGATCATTGAGTTCCATAAAAAAATTGCGCAGCCGCTAAACAGTGACCGCTACAAAGAAAAAAATAAAAATATTCAAACGGTTAGCATCACGCATTTGAAAGTTAAAAAAAGTGGTGCAAAAATGAAATACGTAGATCTTAGTGGGGATAAGCACTCTATTGACGGTGTATCCATCCATCAGTAAGCCTTGGCAAATAGAACTCTTTTAGTGGAGGGTTTTCCTGAATAAACACAAGTACCCGATTCCTCTTTTGCGTCGAGAGGAATGCATCTTATGGTTGCTTTTGTTTGTTTCTTTATCGCTTCTTCTGTGGCATCGGTCCCGTCCCAGTGGGCTGACACAAACCCCCCTTTGTTTTCAATCACCTTTTTAAATTCGTCAAAATCGTCAGCTTTTGTGATGTTTTGTTTGCGAAAAAGTTTGGCCTTGTCAAATAATGCCTGTTGCATTTCGCTGAGCTGTTGTTCTATGAAATCAACGACTTCACCTTGGGCGACAATCTTCTTAGAGAAATTGTCTCTTCGGGCTATTTCAACACTTCCTTTTTCCAAATCTTTGGGTCCAATGGCAATGCGCAAGGGTACCCCCTTAAGCTCATATTCATTGAATTTATATCCCGGTTTAAATTTATCACGATTGTCGAATTTCACACGGATATTTCTTTTTTCAAGAGCTGATTTGATCTTTTCAGCCACCACAGCAATTTCTTCTTGCTGTGCTTCTCCTTTGTATATCGGTACGATAATGACTTGGTGTGGCGCGAGATTGGGAGGAAGCACAAGCCCATTGTCATCGCTGTGTGTCATAATAAGTGCCCCGATCAGACGGGTAGAAACCCCCCAAGAGGTTGCCCAAACATGTTCTAATGTCCCGATGTCAGTTGCAAATTTTACATCAAAAGCTTTTGCGAAATTTTGACCCAAAAAATGAGAGGTACCTGCCTGTAAAGCCTTTCCATCTTGCATCAATGCTTCAATGCAATAGGTTTCCTCGGCTCCAGCAAAACGCTCACTGGCAGTTTTGGTTCCCTGAATCACAGGAATTGCCATAAAATTTTCAACAAAATCTGCATAAACTTGGTTCATCAGCACAGCTTCATCAAGGGCCTCCTGTTTTGAAGCATGCGCGGTGTGCCCCTCTTGCCAGAGAAATTCTGCTGTTCTTAAAAACAATCGGGTGCGCATTTCCCAACGTACCACATTGGCCCATTGGTTGATCATGATGGGAAGGTCTCGATAGGACTGTATCCAGGACTTATAAGTGTTCCAGATCACAGCCTCACTTGTGGGCCTAACGACCAGCTCTTCTTCTAACTTGGCATTCGGATCAACAATTAATTTTCCCTTTTGCGTTTCATCATTTTTCAATCTATAGTGGGTGACCACAGCACATTCTTTAGCAAATCCCTCAGCGTTTTTTTCTTCCGCTTCAAACAAGCTTTTGGGAACAAAAAGGGGGAAATAGGCATTTTCGTGCCCTGTGGCTTTAAACATTTTATCGAGTTCCGCTTGCATTTTTTCCCAAATAGCATAGCCATAGGGCTTGATCACCATACAGCCCCTTACGGCTGAGTTTTCAGCCATATCGGCTTTAACCACCAACTCGTTGTACCACTTTGAATAATCTTCTTCTCTACTTGTTAAATTTTTTCCCACAGAAAGTTTGGCATAGAATTTGTTTCTTATCTTGTGTATCAAGACGCAGCACAAAACTAATATTTTTTTGTTTTTGTTTCACCATTAAAAATCATCAGCTATGAGAACAACATTCAAGCACTTACCGGCCTCGTATTTTGGAAGTCTTATTCTCATCGTCGCTCTGGCTTCTTGTAGTGGCTATCAAAGTACATCCTACTATCCCTCTGATGGTATTTATGGTGGAGAAGTGGTCAGTAGAACAAAAACCGCCCCCGTCGAAAACTCAAAGGATAACAAAAATAGTAAAGAGGTTTATTACAAGGATTATTTCAGTAATGTTGCCGATGATTACGCTTCATTAGACAACCCACAGCAGTATGTTTTTACAGATACTGACAACTACTCCAGTAATAGAGGAAACGCCAATGTTCAGGTAAATTCTCAAGCTCCTTGGGGAGATCAAACCAGCACAACTGAAATCTATTATATCAATAACAACCCATGGGGATATTTCAATAACGGCTGGGGATTTAACAATTCTTTCTACGATCCCTTTTGGGGTTACCGCCCTTTTTATGGTGGATTTTACAACCGACCCTTTTGGGGACTTGGTTTTTATCATCCCTACAGCTGGTACCGTTATCAATATTTTGGCCACCCTTTCTACAACCGTTTTCGTCCTTACCGAGGCTTTTATAACAACGGCTACAACCGAAGCTATGCTCGGTCTGGGTATTCAAGAGGATCGGCTGGAAACTACAATTATAACAACTCCAGAAGTAGTCGTGCCGTTCAAAATAGTTCCAGAACTGGCAGTTCAAGAGCCAACGGTTATAATGCTGGCAGCAACACCACAACAGGTGAAAACCGTTACAATGTGGGAAGAAGGGTTCAGAGCTCAGCAAATACGAACAGATCAAATGGCACCGCTGGACAAAGTAGTACCTCTCGATCCAACCAAAAGTCAAATTATAGGAGCTCCCCACAATCCAGTTCTCGTTCCTACTCCGACAATAATTCACAAAGCAGACGGAGTAATTACAATTTTGGGAGAAGCTACAGTTCGTCAAGATCACGTTACTCAAGCAGTGGAAGATCCTCATCCAGTTACAGTTCTGGCTCTAGGGGTTCCAGCAGCTCCAGCAGTTCAAGAGGAAGAAGATAATTTCTAAATTTTACAGCAATGAAAAAGTACATCTCACATGTTCTATTACTATTCTTATATGCCTCTGCTGCGCATTCACAGTCCATGCACGATCTTCTTAGGTTCACACGACCCGAACTCAAAGGAACGGCACGCTATATCTCTCTGGGAGGGGCTTTTAACGCATTGGGAGGAGATCTTTCTGCAATAAAAGACAATCCCGCTGCCGCGGCAGTTTTTATCAACTCTGAGTTGGGAGTAACCCTAAATGCCGTTGACAATAAAATTGACGCAAGTTATTTTGGCAACCAAAACAACATTGATTCCAGGTCTTCTAAAGTAGAACAATTTGGTATCGTATTGGTACTGAATGACACCGAGGGTAACGATTTTTCAAAAATCGCACTGGCTTTTAATTACCAAAATGACCGGATTTACAATAATAAATACAATGCCATTGGTATTAATCCCAACCGTGGTTTGGATGATTACTTTCTGGCCTATGCCAACGGTGTCCGCTTTCAAGACATTAAAACCTACGATGATGAAAGTATTTCGGACTCTTACAAGTATCTGGGAGAACAAAGAGGGTTTTCCAGTCAACAAGCGTTTTTGGGCTATCAAAGCTATGTCATTAATCCAGAGGAGACCACAGATGAAAACACGCTGTATGTTTCCAACAGCAATCCTCAGGGCAACAGCGTCAATCACGATTTGTTTGTCAGCCAGTCGGGGAGAAAAAGCAAATACAGTTTTACCCTAAGTACCCAATACAAGGATAAATTGTATCTGGGGTTAAACCTGAATTCGCATCAGCTTGAAACCAGACGGGTACACAATCTTCTGGAGGACAATTATGGCGCTGGTTCTGACTTTAGTTATGCCGAGTTTGAAAACGATCTCTACACCTATGGATCGGGATTTTCATTCCAATTGGGTGCCATTTATAAACCGACCGATAAGATCAGGATGGGTTTGAGTTACCAAAGTCCCACTTGGTATTCACTAACGGATGAATTGTCCCAATTCATCATCACCTCGGAAAACAATGAGACGGATACCATCGACCCTGGGGTCATCAATATCTACGAATACAAATTTTCCACACCCGCCGAGATGTCTGCCGGTTTGGCTTATATTTTTGGAAAAAATGGACTGATTAGTGCACAATATGACCTGTCCAATTATCAAAATACTTCTTTCAACATCAATCAAGGTGATGTAAATTTCATCAATCAAAACAATGAAATAGCATCCAATTTAAAATCTGCAGGAACACTTAAACTGGGTGGAGAGTATAGAATTTCAAGGTTCAGTATAAGGGCAGGGTATTTCAATCAAAAAAGTATACACAAAGCCTTTCAGGACAGCTATAATGGCAGCTCTATAGGAATCGGCTATGACTTTGGTGGAAGTGCCTTGAACTTAGCGCTCTCTCGGGTAGAGTCTCAAAGATCAGAACCTTTATTTGATTCTGGTTTGACCGATCTTGTAGGCATCAAAAACAACCAGTCGCAGTTCCTGATCTCCTATTCCATGAAGCTTTAAAAATAATATTCAGTGAGCTGCCGGTCTAAGATCATTATTAATTGATAAATAATTATCTTTGTAGCACTTTATACAGCTATGAAATTAGATAAAATATTGACGGAGCAACTGGATGAAATGGGCGACCAGCATGTTGGTGGAGCCAAAGAAACCCCCTTGCGCTCCGATGCTTTTGACATCAGTAATACCGAAAAAGTATTGCTCATCGAGGAAAAAATCCATGAAGTGTTACACACACTGGGAATGGACCTGACAGACGATAGCCTAAAGGGCACGCCCAGAAGGGTCGCCAAGATGTTTGTCAATGAAATTTTTAGTGGTCTGCATCCCGATAACAAACCCGAATCCTCAACTTTTCAAAATAAATACAAATATGGGGAGATGTTGGTAGAAAAAAACATCACCCTTTACTCTACTTGCGAGCATCATTTGCTGCCCATTGTGGGAAAAGCCCATGTGGCTTACATATCTAACGGAACCGTCGTAGGATTGTCGAAAATGAACAGGATTGTAGATTATTTTGCCAAACGCCCCCAGGTACAGGAACGCCTGACACTTCAAATTGTAGAGGAACTCCAAAAGATATTGAATACTAAAAATGTAGCCTGCGTCATTGATGCCAAACATTTATGTGTAAACTCACGTGGAATCAGGGACATCACCAGTAGCACGGTTACCTCTGAATTTGGCGGACGTTTTAACGAAAAGGAAATCAAGAGAGAGTTTTTGGATTATTTAAAACTAGAAACAGCGTTTTGATCGACAATTCCCTTGTCGTATTGAATTCCCTAAGTGGAGAAAAAGAAGCTTTCAAGCCGATCAACCCCGGCTATGTAGGCATGTATGTCTGCGGTCCAACGGTTTACAGCAATGTTCATCTGGGCAATTGCCGTACTTTTATTTCTTTCGATTTAATTTACCGCTACCTCAAACACTTGGGCTATAAAGTAAGATATGTCAGAAACATAACAGATGCAGGACATCTCGAAAACGACGAGGATACCGGAGAAGACCGCATTGCAAAAAAAGCGAGGATTGAAAAAATTGAACCGATGGAAGTGGTTCAGTATTACACAGTAGACTTCCATCAAATTCTCGAAAAATTCAACACCCTGCCCCCTGGGATTGAACCCACTGCAACGGGGCATATTATTGAACAGATCGAGCTCATCAAAGAAATTCTAAAGGCTGGATATGCCTATGAAATAAATGGATCTGTATATTTTGACGTATTAAAGTATAACGAAACGAACCACTATGGTAAACTCAGTGGTCGTAAAATTGAGGAGTTGATTCACAACACCCGAACCTTAGAGGGACAAAGTGATAAAAAAAACCCTCAGGATTTTGCTCTTTGGAAAAAAGCCGAGCCACAGCATATCATGCGATGGCCTTCACCTTGGAGTGATGGGTTTCCAGGCTGGCACTTAGAGTGTACTGCCATGAGCACCAAATATTTGGGTGCCTCTTTTGACATCCACGGTGGTGGAATGGATCTTAAATTCCCACACCACGAGTGTGAAATTGCACAAGCTCAGGCCATACACCAGCACCCGCCAGTAAAATATTGGCTCCACGCCAATATGCTGACCCTAAACGGAAAAAAAATGGCGAAATCTACTGGAAACAATATCCTTCCTCTTGATATTTTTACCGGCAAAAATGATTTTTTCAAAAAACCTTACAGCCCTCAGGTCGTTCGATTTTTCATGTTACAAGCACATTACACCAGTATCTTAGACATCAGCGAAGATGCATTAGAAGCTTCCGAAAAAGGCTATATGCGACTGATCGAGGGGGTGAAACAACTCGCCACCATAACCCCCGGCAATGAAGCGGGAGGTTTTGATACAGAAATGTGGTTAAAAAAGTGCTATGCCGCTATGGATGACGATTTTAATAGCCCATTACTGATTGCGCAGCTTTTTGATGCGGTTAAATACATCAACCAAGTGGTCCATAAAGGTATCCCAATCAGCAGTGCTCAATGGGACTGCCTCAATACCATGCTGGCTTCATTTATTCATGATGTGCTGGGTATTGCGCCCGAAGTCAAATCTTCTTCTGAAGCGGAAGACAAACTCAGTAAAACGATTGGACTTTTGATCGCGTTGAGAAATAAAGCCCGAGCCAACAAAGACTTTGCCACTTCAGACCAAATCAGGGACCAACTCCTCAGCTATGGAATCCAATTGAATGACGGGAAAGAGGGAACTCAGTTTACAATTAAATAATACGATGTTTAAAAAAGTTTTGATCTCACCCTTTATTTTCCTCATCAGAACCTATCAACTCGTCATTTCTCCCCTAACCCCACCCAGTTGTCGCTACTCCCCTACATGCTCTCATTACGCTTTGGAGGCCTTCCGACGATATGGTCTTTTCAAGGGATTTTACCTCTCTCTAAAAAGAATATCAAAATGTCACCCCTGGGGAAAAAGTGGCTATGATCCAGTTCCCTGAATCATTCTGATCGCTATTCTGTATTTTTTATATTACATTTAATCCACAATCTTAAAAAATGACCTTTCTAAAAATAAATTGGGCACCCAACGAAAAACTATTCGAAATTGGAGGTTTTGGTATCCATATCTACAGTTTGATGTTTATCATCGCTTTTTTGTATGGATTGAGACTCTACAAGAAAATGTTTATCAAAGAAAATGTAGATGAAAAATATTTGGAACCCATGTTTGTTTTTATGGTAGTTTCTACGCTACTCGGAGCACGGCTTGGAGAAGTCTTTTTTTACAATTGGGAATATTTTCAAGATCACTTAATTGAAATATTACTTCCCATCAAAGCAAAAGCCGATGGGTCGGGCTATGAATTCATCGGATTCAGGGGGCTTGCAAGTCATGGAGCTACTCTGGGTATTTTAATTGGTATCTATCTCTACCAGCGTGTTTATAAATTTAAACCTTTGATATGGATTTTAGACCGATTGACCATTCCAGTGGCCATCGGTGGTTTTTTTGTTCGTACGGGTAACTTTTTTAATTCAGAAATTGTTGGAAAATACACGGGCTCTAATTTTGGAGTGGTTTTTCAAAACCGAGGAGAGGTACTGCCCCGCTACCCCGCTCAAATGTATGAGGCTTTTGGCTATCTTATTTTATTTTTTATACTCCGTAGATTATACAACACCCCCTTTAGAGACAAAGGAGGCTTTTTATTGGGCCTATTCTTTACAGGCTTGTTTACCATAAGATTCTTAGTAGAGTATGTCAAAGAAAGCCAGGGAGGATTTGAGAAAGTCTTGCCGTTGCTCTCCACTGGACAATGGCTGAGTATTCCATTTATTGCCTTGGGGATTATTTTATGGGCCTTTTCTTTGCGTAAAAAAACAACCTAACATACCCAATGGATTCCACCGCCTTAGAAAAACTAAAGTTTCCGATTGGAAAATTCAAGTGGATTGAGCAAGTATCTGCTGCCGAAATCGAATCTTTCACAGCAGACCTCAGTAATTTTCCTACACAACTTGAAAATGCAGTAAAGGATTTTGGAGCTGAAGATTTTAAAAAAGAATACCGCCCTGGAGGGTGGCAAATAGGTCAGTTAATTCACCACTTGGCCGACAGCCATATTCACTGCTATGTGCGTTTTAAACACGCCTTAACTCTGGATACGCCCACCATTTTGGACTATGACCAAGATGGTTGGGCCGAAATGCCCGATGCCATCAAAACTGATGTTAAAAGCAGTCTGATGATTTTAAAAGGGGTGCATGAGCGTTGGACGCATCTAATAGCTAACTTGAGCACCCAACAGTTACAACGAAAATATTACCACCCCACTCGTGATAAATACTACCCCCTCTGCACTGTTTTAGCGCTTTACGCTTGGCACGGTAAACACCACCTGGCTCATATTGAAAATACTCCTTAATTGTTGATTTTTTTAAATCAAAAGATTTAGAAGATCTCCTCTAACATTCACCATGGATCATTCAGTGGTTACGAAAGCACGCACCAAAACCCATCAGTAGAATGGTTGATGGATATTATTTGGTCTCTGAGGTAATTGCCTTTCCTTTTTGTGTATCGAACATCACTGGAGTTGCAATAAACACAGAGGAATAAGTCCCTACGATCACACCTACTATTAGGGCAAACATAAACCCGCGGATAGACTCTCCACCAAATATAAAAATTGCCAACAATACAATTAATGTAGTCAGTGAGGTATTGAGGGTTCTGCTCAAGGTGCTGTTGAGCGCTGCATTTACTGTATCATTGAATTGCCACTTGGTGTGTTCTCCTACATATTCCCTGATCCGGTCAAAAACAACTACTGTATCATTCAGTGAATAACCGATTACTGTAAGAATAGCTGCGATAAAGGCTTGATTGATCTCCATGTTGAATGGCATGACCTTGTAGGTAAGTGAAAAAATTCCCAATACAATTAATACATCATGAAAAACAGCAGCAACAGCTCCGAGAGAGAATTGCCATTTTCTAAAACGTAATAAAATGTATAAGAATACTACAATAAGCGATCCTATTACAGCCAAAAAGGAATTTTTCTTGATGTCATCTGCAATGGTCGGTCCAACTTTTATAGAGGACATGATTCCTACTTGCTTGTCCTCGGCACCATTGACAAATGTCTCATAGGTAAGTCCGTCGGGCAAGAAAGGTTGAAGTGCCTCGAATAGTATATTTTGAATTTCATTATCGACTTCAAGTCCCTCAACATCCACCTTGTATTTGGTAGTAATCTTTAACTGATTTTCGTCACCAAAGGTTTTAACTTCCGCACTTCCTAAGCCTGGGATCAAGCTCGACTGAATTTCAGTAGGGCTAATGATTTGATCGAACCGAACGGTGTAGGAGCGTCCTCCAACAAAATCTACCCCTTGGTTCAGGCCTTGAAAAGACAAAGACAACAGACTAAGGGTTAAAATACCTCCCGATACGATGTAGGCGATTTTTCTTTTTTGTAAAAAAGTGATATTAATGTTGGTGAATAAAGATTGTGTCAGTTTGGTGCCAAAAGGAATGTCTTTTCCTTTGTCGTTTCTTGCATCGATAAAGAAACGGGTGATAAAAATGGCGGTAAATAAGGAAGTAGCTATACCGATTAAAAGCGTTGTCGCAAAGCCTTTTATAGGACCCGTTCCAAATACAAAAAGTATCAATGCGGTAAGTCCTGTGGTAATATTGGCGTCCAAAATGGAAGAGAGCGCATTATTAAATCCGTCGGCAACAGCTTTTCTTAGCCCTTTCCCTTTTTTAAGTTCTTCTCTTACCCTTTCAAATATGAGTACATTAGCATCTACTGAGATACCAATGGTCAGCACTATACCCGCAATTCCAGGAAGTGTCAAAACCGCTCCCAATCCTGCCAGAATACCAAAAATGAGCAGGATATTGAGTACCAAGGCAATATCGGCAAAAATTCCAGCGGTTCCATAGTAAAACACCATCCACACCAGTACCAATATCAGCGCAATGATAAACGAGTACACACCGCTCTGAATGGCTTCCTTCCCCAGGGAGGGTCCTACGATCTCTGATTGAATGATCTCTGCTGCTGCAGGTAATTTTCCCGCACGCAATACATTTGCTAAGTCAATGGCCTCGTTTAAAGAGAAGTTTCCTGTGATTTCTGAACGGCCACCAGAAATGGCGCCACTGGTTACTCCTGGAGCAGAATAGACCACTTCGTCTAATACTATAGCAATATTGGTCCCTTCGCGAAAAGCCTTTCCTGTCATGGCCTCCCAGGTACGTGCTCCTTGTGAATTCATTTGCATGGATACCGCAGGGTTTCCAATCATATCATAGGTTTGTGTGGCATCAACCACAACCCCACCACTCAGTGGAGCGAGATCGTCACGGTTGGATTTCAAAGCAAAAAGCTCGAGAACCTCACTGTCAACCGCAGGTTTTCCCCAAGCAAAACGAATGTATCTCAAATCCCTTGGTAAAAGTCTTCTCACCTCTGGAGTATCTAAGTATCCTTTGACCAAGTCTGCATCTTTTGCAGCAAACTGCGCCAATACAGGACCACCTGCATAGCCAGATCCGACCACCAAGTCCAATATCGGATTAGCGGCAGCCACATCGGTAGAATCATTTGCTTCCACATCTGCTAACAGGTCGTCAATTGACGATTCATCTGTTGTGGATTCCGCATCTGTATCGGATTGTATATTTTGCCTCAGGTATTCATTGGCATCAACCAAAAAATTTAGTAGTTGGTCATTTTTATAAGTTTCCCAAAATTCTAACTGGGCTGTGCTTTGTAGTAAATTTTTTACCCTTTCCACATCTTTTGCACCTGGTAACTCTACCAGTATTCTCCCTGAGGTACCCAATCTTTGGATATTGGGTTGGGTTACCCCAAACTTGTCAATACGTTTTCTCAAAACCTCGAATGCAGAAACTATGGACTCGTCCACTTTGCGCCTGATGATGGGCTGCACCTCGGTATCCGTCATTTGAAAATTGATTTCGTCACTAAGGGTACGGTTGGCAAATACGTCTGGCGCTGCCAACTTGAGATCACCTTTAACACTTTCAAAAGCGATAAAAAATGATTCTAAGTAGGGCTCATTTGAGCTTACTTGTAAAACATCTGCTTGATCAAGTGCTTGGTTGAAAACAGGATTTTTTGAGTTTTCAGCCAGGCCCTTCAGTATGTCTTTTACAGAAATTTGAAGGATTACGTTAATTCCTCCTTTAAGATCCAATCCTTTGTTGAGCTCTTTTCCCTTAGCATCGTTGTAGGAAGTGAATCCAAAAATAGGCTGACTACCAATGGAATCTAAGTAATCGATCACTGCCCGATCTCTGAGCTCAATGTAGTTTTCTACATCTGAGGGATATTGAGAAATGGCATATTCTTTGGCTTGAGATTCCTTCTGACTGGAGATAAAAGTAAAAGAAAGCTGGTAAATACTTACCAATCCAAAGAGGATGGCAAATAATCTTATGAGTCCGTTATTTTGCATTTTGGTTTTTTTTACGCTCAAATAAGCGTGCAAATATAAAGTTTAGGCAATGATTTAACAACTTTATAAAGGGATTAAAGCCAACTTAGAAGTAGCGGTTTAAAAATAGCCCTTATTTTAAAACGTCGTCCAGTGCTTCATTCATGCTTTTTACCGCCGCAGTGCTTTGATCAAACTTTGCTTGTTCTTTATCGTTGAGCTTTACGTCAACAATGGATTCTAAACCATTTTTACCAATGATGCAGGGTACACCAATGCATAGGTCTTGCTGTTGGTATTCTCCCTCCAACAGAACCGAGCAAGGAATCATTTTCTTTTGGTCGTTGATGATACTGTCCACCAAATAGGCTACAGAAGCGCCTGGTGCATACCAAGCTGAGGTTCCTAATAATTTGGTTAAAGTAGCCCCACCCACCATGGTTGATGCTGCCACCTCTTCCAATTGGGCATCGCTCAGATGCTGAGAAACGGGAGTGCCATTGTAGCTTGCCAAGCGGGTTAGAGGAATCATGGTCGTATCTCCATGTCCACCAATTACCATCCCTTGGATATCATTTGCAGGTTTGTCTAATGCCAGTGAAAGATAGGTTTTAAAACGGGAGCTGTCCAAAGCGCCACCCATACCGATCACACGATTTTTTGGTAAACTGGTGGCTTTTAGTGTTAAATAAGTCATCGTATCCATGGGGTTAGAAACCACAACGATTACCGTCTTTGGCGAATGTTCTAAAATACTGTTGGCCACCGACTGAACAATACCAGCGTTGATTCCGATCAATTCCTCTCTTGTCATCCCAGGTTTTCTGGGTACGCCAGAAGTGATCACTACAACATCACTGTCTTTGGTGGCGCTGTAATCATTTGTAACCCCAGTAATTCGGGAATTAAAACCTAGGGTAGTAGCGGTTTGCATTAAATCCAACGCTTTTCCTTCGGCAAATCCAGCTTTGATGTCTAACAAAACAACTTCACTGGCAATGGATTTAATGGCAATATATTCTGCACAAGAGGCTCCGACGTTTCCGGCCCCGACGATGGTAACTTTCATTTATTTGTTGTTTAAATTCAAAATCACGGTAAAATTTAAAGATTTTCAAAGAGAATGCATTAAAATTCTAAAATTTAGGCGTCGATATTAGCATAAATTGCGTTCTTTTCTATGAACTCTCTTCTTGGGGGTACTTCGTCGCCCATCAACATAGAAAATATCCGATCAGCCTCTCCCCCATTGTCAATAGTAACTCTTCTCAGCGTACGCATTTCTGGATTCATGGTGGTATCCCACAATTGCTCAGCGTTCATTTCTCCAAGACCTTTGTATCGCTGAACACTAGATCCAGCCCCATACTCTTGTTGTAATCGGTCTCGCTGATCGTCGTCCCAGGCGTAACTCTTCTTCGCCCCTTTCTTAACCAAATAGAGCGGCGGTGTTGCAATATAGATATAGCCCGATTCGATCAGCTCCTTCATGTAACGAAAGAAAAAAGTCAGAATCAAAGTTGAGATATGACTTCCATCCACATCCGCATCACACATGATTACGATTTTGTGGTAGCGTAATTTCTCTAAGTTGAGTGCTTTGCTGTCTTCTTCGGTTCCTACCGTAACGCCCAATGCGGTATAAATATTTCTGATTTCTTCGTTTTCAAAAACTTTGTGCTGCATGGCTTTCTCCACATTTAAGATTTTTCCTCTCAGAGGAAGAATCGCCTGAAAATTTCTATCACGTCCTTGTTTGGCAGTACCCCCAGCAGAGTCACCCTCGACTAAAAACACCTCGCACAAAGTGGGATCCTGCTCAGAGCAGTCAGAAAGCTTTCCTGGCAATCCACCTCCAGACATGACCGTTTTTCGTTGGACCATCTCTCTGGCTTTTCTGGCCGCATGGCGGGCTTGCGCAGCGAGGATTACCTTTTGAACAATGGACTTAGCATCATTTGGGTGTTCCTCTAAATAATTTTCCAACATCTCTGAAACCGACTGTGAGACTGCTGCACTAACCTCTCGGTTCCCCAGTTTGGTTTTTGTTTGTCCTTCAAACTGTGGTTCTGCAACCTTAACGGAGACGATGGCCGTAAGTCCTTCTCTAAAATCGTCACCAGTAATCTCTACTTTTACTTTGTCCAACAAGCCTGAATTGTCAGCATATTTTTTTAAAGTAGTGGTCAATCCCCTTCTAAAACCTGACAAATGCGTACCTCCTTCGTGGGTATTGATGTTGTTGACGTAAGAGTGAAGATTTTCATTAAATGAAGTGTTGTAAATCATGGCAACCTCTACTGGGATTCCGTTTTTTTCACCCTCCATAGAAATGACCTCCTGAATGATGGCTTCACGGTTGTCGTCCAGAAAACGGATGTACTCCTTTAACCCTTCCTCGGAATGAAATTTGTCATACACATCATTTCCCTGCTCGTCTTTCCTCCTTTTATCGGTCAGGTTGATGGTGATGCCTTTATTGAGAAAAGACAATTCACGCATGCGCTGAGATAGGGTTTCATAGTTGTACTCTAAAACTTGCTGAAAGATTTGAGGGTCGGGCTTAAAAGTTACTACGGTTCCATTTTTATCGGTGGTTCCAACCGATTCTACTGGAGCCAGCGGCTTACCTCTTTCATAGGTTTGCTCCCATATTTTACCTTCTCTATAAACTGTGGCCTTTAGTTGCTCTGAAAGTGCATTTACGCAAGATACACCTACCCCGTGCAAGCCTCCAGAAACCTTGTAAGAATCTTTATCAAATTTACCTCCTGCACCAATTTTGGTCATCACTACTTCCAAAGCCGATACACCTTCTTTTTTGTGCATTCCAGTGGGTATCCCTCTACCGTTGTCTTCTGTGGTAATTGAATTGTCCTCATTTATGGTTACGGAAATCTCATCGCAATGGCCAGCAAGAGCTTCATCAATGGAGTTGTCTACTACTTCGTATACCAGATGGTGGAGTCCTCGAACTCCAATGTCACCGATGTACATGGATGGGCGCATTCTGACGTGCTCCATTCCCTCCAGGGCCTGGATACTATCTGCAGAATATTGGGGTTGTTTATTCGCTTCACTCATAAAATAAAAGCTTGTTTTTTTAAGTCATTTCTCTATCTATCAAATATACTTAAAAAGCCTCTGGAAAGCGAGAATTTATAGGAGTTCAGCCCAAGAAGTTATCAACACAAAATGTGAAAAAAAATAGGAGATATAAGCGGACAATATAACCCCTCAAAGCAGCATTAATAAGCATCGTCGTGAACCTTGGCAACAGCCCTACCGCTGGGGTCATTTTGGTTCTTAAAAGCTTCGTCCCATTCCAGTGCAATTGGCGTGCTACAGGCTACCGATGGCATAGAAGGCACACTCAATGCAGCGGCATCACTGGGGAAATGCTCTTCAAAGATGGAGCGATAGAAAAATTCCTCTTTATTTTGTGGTGTTTGCAAGGGAAAACGATAGTGTGCATTGTCCATTTGCTCGTCGGTTACAGCGGCTTCAACTACCTCCTTGAGGGTATCTATCCAACTGTAGCCTACCCCATCCGAGAATTGCTCTTTCTGTCGCCAAGCCACACTTTCTGGAAGATAATCTTCGAAGGCTTTGCGAACTACCCATTTCTCCATGCGTTCCCCGTTGATCATTTTGTCTTGAGGGTTTATTTTCATGGCCACATCTATAAACTCTTTATCTAAAAAGGGTACCCGACCCTCTATACCCCATGCGGCTAATGATTTATTTGCCCTCAGACAATCGTATTGATGAAGCTTGTCCAATTTCCTGACGGTTTCATTGTGAAATTCCTCTGAGGAAGGTGCTTTATGAAAATAAAGGTACCCACCAAATAACTCATCTGCGCCTTCTCCAGACAATACCATTTTGATTCCATGTGATTTTATGCTTCTGGCCATCAAAAACATAGGGGTTGACGCTCTGACTGTGGTGATGTCATAGGTTTCCAAGTGATAAATCACATCCCTAATGGCATCCAAGCCTTCTTGTATGGTAAAAACAACCTCGTGGTGAATGGAGCCAATATGTTCAGAAACTTTTCGCGCTGCTGCTAAATCCGGAGATCCCTCTAAACCAACTGAAAAGGAGTGTAATTGAGGCCACCAAGCTTCCTGGGTATCGTCGGATTCGACCCTTTTAGAAGAAAACTTTTTGGCCAATGCTGAGGTAATAGAAGAATCCAAGCCTCCAGAGAGTAAAACACCATAGGGAACGTCACTCATCAACTGGCGGTGAACCGCGTCGGAAAGGGCATCGTGTAATTCTTCAATACTGGTGGGGTTATTTTTTACATTGTCGTAATCCCTCCAATCTCTTTTGTACCACTGGGTTGGCGCAACATCTCCACTTTGCCAATAGTGTCCTGGTGGAAACAACTCAATTTTAGAGCAAATACCTTCCAATGCCTTTAGTTCTGATGCTACATAAAAAGTACCCTCCTTGTCCCAGCCCATGTAAAGCGGGATAATTCCCATATGGTCTCGGGCAATAAAATAAGTGTCCTTGTTGCTGTCATATAGGGCAAAGGCGAAAATTCCATTAAGGTCGTCTACAAAATCAGCCCCTTTTTCCTGATACAATGCCAGAATAATCTCACAGTCAGATTCAGTTTTAAAGGTGTATTTACCTACAAACTGCTTCCTGAGCTCAAGGTGGTTGTATATTTCTCCATTCGCAGCCAAAATAATACTGGAGTCTTCACTGTAGAGAGGTTGCTTTCCCGAAGCAGGGTCCACAATGGCCAATCGTTCGTGTCCTAAAATGGCATTCTTACTGTGGTATATCCCACTCCAATCGGGACCTCTGTGTCTCAGTTTTTTTGACATTTCTAAAATTTGAGGTCTCAGGAGTTCCGAATCCTGCTTGATATCAAAGGCGCAAATAATTCCACACATAATATAAATTTTTAGTCAAAAGTATGATATTATTTTAAAAAAAATAGCGTATATCATATAATGATTAAAATTATTAACTAATAATTAATTATTAACTGTAAAATTAAACACAAAGAGATTTGTGAACGATTAGAAGTTAAAATTTATAAGAAAAATTGTATTATAGTCTGTTGCTGAACACAATCTTACCATTGAGAATGGTGGCTACAATTTTAGTATCGATCACCCTATCTATAGCTACCCGCATGATGTCTTGGTCGAGAATGACAAAATCAGCGTATTTACCTACTTCGATAGAGCCTTTTTCATTTTCTTCAAAACTGGCATAGGCTGCCCACTTTGTTATACCCAAAAGCGCCTCATATCGCGATAAAGCATTTTTTTCTTGAAAAGGTGCTTGGGATGACCAAGCTCCGGGAGGTTTACGCGAAACAGCAGCATAGAAAGTTTGAAAAGGATTAATCTCCTCCACTGGAAAATCGGTACCCAAAGCCAGCAGTCCAGACCAGTCCAAAAGATCTTTATAGGCATACGCCCCTTTTAATCTTTTAATACCAATTCGCTTCACCGCCCAATTCATATCGCTGGTAGCGTGAAGGGGCTGAACAGAAGGAATGATTTTATCGTTGAACATTTGAAAATCTTCGGGTGACATCACTTGGGCGTGCTCGATCCGCCACCGAGGATCCTCTATGGAGTCCAATACCCCGTTGTAGGCTTCCAAAACCATTTGATTGGCAGCGTCGCCAATAGCATGGGTATTCAATTGAAAGGAATTCTTTGCCAAAAGGCTTGCTATTTGTTTTAGGGAGTCTTTGGAAAGCAGTAAAGATCCCCTGTGTCCCTTTTGATCACTGTAATCACTTTTCAGTGCAGCTCCTCTTGATCCCAATGCACCATCGGCATAAATTTTGACAGACCTGACGTTTAACTGGGCTGTTTTATGGATTCCTGAATCCATAAAATGATCTATGGATTTACGGTCATTTTCGATCATGGCATAAACCCTAATTTTCAATAAGTCCGATTTTTGAAGACTGTCCAGAAGGTATATGTTTTCCTTACTTAATCCGGCCTCAGTAACCGTGGTTAGTCCGTTTTCAAAACACAGTTCTTGAGCAGCCTGGTAGGCATTGACCTTTTGTTCTCGGGAGAATTCTGGAATTATACCATTTATAAGGTCCATGGCGTTATCTATGAACAATCCGGTGAGCTTGCCTTTTTCTCTTATAATTTGTCCCCCTTCAATTTTTGTGTTTTCATTGATCATAGCCATTTCTATGGCTTTATTGTTGACCAGATAGGCATGTCCGTCTACACGTATTAGTACGACCGGGGTATTTGGAAATGCAATATTTAAAGCTTTGTTGTCGGGATAGGAATTGTCTTTCCACTGATTTTGATCCCAGCCGATTCCCATGATAAAATTATGGTTGTGTATTTGTTGGTGCTCTTTTAATTTTTGGACGACATGGTTCATCCCCAAGGAATTTTTCAGATCGGCTTTAAACTGATTCAATCCCAATTCCAATAAATGAGAATGAGCATCAATAAAGCCAGGATAAATGGAGAGTCCTTGGGCATCTACGGTGTTGGCGGGCTTGTATTTCTCTAAAAGCTCTTCGCCACCGACAGCAACAAACTTTCCGTTTTTTACAGCAAAAGCAGAGACTTTATCGAAGTTATCATTAACGGTGTAAACCTGTGCGTTGTGAACCAAAAGATCCACCCGCTCACCACAGCCTATTGACATCAACAATAAAAGGAGTAAAAGCTTGTGTTGCTTCATAAAGATAATTGTGGTGACAAAAATAAACTAAATTAAAAACTATTAAAATTTAATCCGAAATTAATGAACCTTTACAAATTGATATCAAACTTGTATCGAATACCACCCAAATGGAGTTGATCTTGATTTTGATAGTAGGCCCATTGGGAAGTTTGGTCTCCAAGCAGCATTTTGTTTTCATAAAACAAATCCCAAGCAGAATTTATTTTCCAAGTCAAGTAGGTTGAAATAGAAAAAACAGAACCTGTGGTTTCGGTACTTTCAAAACCACCCTCTTCCTCCTCCCCCGGCTGCACGATCAAGAATTTTACCGAATCTCTTTTACCCATATATTTGCCTACCGTTTGAATAAATATTTTTTTTGCCAACCTAAAATTTGCACTAATATCGATGGTGGTCTCTGGCAAGTTGAATGCTTTCTCCCCGCTTGCTCTTCTGTATTTGAAATAATTTAGATTGAGGCTCACTTTATTGTATTCACTAAAACGTATGGAAATATCGGTTACGATGCCCATTTTTTGTAGACGATCATAAATGACCTGATAGGCATTGGACAGTCGATATGCCATATCACCATTGTTTTTGTCATAGGGCAGCCGTTTGAAAATGGGAAAGTCATCCAATTCACTGTACTGGGTGTTAATATTGAATGAAAAACCTGAGCCAGGGAAAGCATTTAAGCCTATGGTGAAGTGGTTGTTCTCCTGCGTAGGTCTGATGAATAGTGTCGGCGATACATAAGGATTGTTTTGCGAAAATGAAGTAAAACTGTTGAGGTGGAACCCACCCTCGTATTTGAGGTAGGGAATAATTTTACTATTGTTAAAATTGTAGGAAATTTCTGTATTAGGGTAGGCATATAAAGCTGCTTTTTCGTCGGAATTAGCAAAGTGATAAAAACCGCTTGCCCCCAACTTCAACTTCAACTTTTTCCCTATACTCAAAAAATTAAAATCCAATGCACCCAATCCATTCTGGTAGCTTAGGGATTCATCACTAAAATAGCCCCGGGTAAAATCGGTATTGATAAGGCTTATTTCGGGAATTAACTCGATATAATTCCTGAGAAAAGGCAGCAGAACCTGGGTGTTTATTTTTACAATATGCTCGCTACTGTCAAAGGAATCGGTAGTAAAATGGGTATTAAAATTTACTTTCCTAAAAACAGCATCATACCATTGCCAATTGGAACGGATTGAAAGATAGTTCAAGTTCTGAGTAGGGTCAATAACTTCAGCTCTGAAAGAGGGAATGTTATTCCAATCAAAATTATACAATCCAAAAAAATTCTGGCCTTGCCGGTCAAATCGCAAATCTGAATCTACCCGCATTTTATTTTGTTTGTACTGATGGAGTAAATCCAAGGTAGTTCTGTTTTGCTCACTGTTCAATAGGGTGTTTTCAATACTCCCCACTTTAGTCCGCAGCATTTTAAAACCGATGGATTGAATCCGGTCCAATGGTACCATAGAGGCAATATCAAATTTCAAAAAAGCGTTATTGCCTATTCCACCCGAAACGTAGGAATTGTGTCCCGTAGTACGCTCCTGTCTGTTGAGTTTTAAAGGACTGGCTTTATTGGGAATAAATGTTGAAACCACCGGGATGGTCTCAAAAGTATATTCGATTTTTTGTTTTTTGTAAACCAGAGTGTCTTCGGCTGCAGGGAGGCTTCGAATTTTAAACACATCTTTTAAGCTGGGGCTGTAGGACTTCACCACGGTTACCTCCTGGGTACCCAAATCGTCAGCGCCCTCCTCTTGTGCTTTTACAAAAAAGGAGCCCCACAATAGCACTCCAAAAAATAAATGATAATTAAGGGGTTTCACTGCTGGGGTTTTCTTGGGTTAAACTGGCATTTTGCTTTGCTTGTTCCTCATTAATTTGTTGTAACAAGGACTTACCTTTCGTAACAATATCAGGGAATTGATCGTAATTGGTGATCAAAGATTCCAATATATAGGTCGCTTGGAAGGCATCATTGAGGGCGTTAAAATTTTTAGCCATCAATAAAAGACTTTTTGCCGCCCAAAAAGGTTGGCTACTGAATTTTTGGGAAAGTAGGGCGATGACCTCATTGGACTGCTCGTATTCTTTGTTGTTGTGATTCTGTTGGGCCCTAAAATAGTGAGCCTCTGCTGCCAAAGCGTCAATGGGAGCAGACTCAAGGATCATAAAGGCTTTTTCGGCTTTGATGGTATCTCCCAGCTCCATTGCAGACTGGGCTAAAATTTCGTAGGCATCCCATTTGACTTTCACCTCTAAGTTTTCCAATTCAATAACCTCTTCTGCTTTTTGCTGCGCGCTTTCATAAGCCTTAGATCGGTAGTGCCATCGCATGAGATTAAAGAGTGCATATCTTTTGTTTTCTGGGAAAACGGCGACATTCTCTAACTCCTTCCAGTAAGGGACTGCTGAAGCTTGCTGATCTTGCTGTACCAAAATTTGCGTAGCCCTGACCAATGCCTGCTCAAAATATTCGTTGGGTTTTTCATCGATTAACTTTTGATAATGCTCCAGTGCTGTGATCATATCAGATTCTTCAAAATAAATTTCCGCCAAAACAAAATGAGCATTGAGGGCATTGACACCCTCAGGATAAGCCGTCAAAAAAGAAGTAAAGGATTTCTTGGCTTGCTTTTTTCTATTGCTTAAAAACTGCTTTTCTGCTGCTGTGAATGCTGTCTTTTCCAATTCACTTTCAGAAAAAACATCGATGTTCCTCCTTTTTAGCCACTGGGTGAATTGCGGAACCTCATCCATATCAACTGCGATTTCTTTCAGTGTCCCCAATGCCTGCTGTGCTACTGCATCTTTGGTAAATCGCATCACCAGTCCTTTTAAAACGTCTTCGGCGAGATTCAGTTTTTCTTGATTGTATAGAATCAGACCTTTGTTGAGAATGGCTTTAGGAACGTAGGGGCTTTTGGGATACCTTTCAATCAGTTTGTCATAGGTATTTATGGCTGTATCATTAGAATTTGCAACAGCATAGGCACTGCTCAGCTCAAAGAAGGCGTCGTCTACAAAGGGCGACTGTGGATACTTTTGAATCAATTCTTGTAGGGAATTGATTTTTTGATTGTTACGGTCGACAAAGCCATAGCTTATGGATTTTTGAAATAGCGCATAGTCGGACTGACCCGGTGACATCACGATACTGCTATTATAGTATTCCATAGCTGGCCAAAATTGACTCAGAGCGAATTCGGAATCCCCCATTCGCAAGTAGCCATCTCGAATTTTACTTCTCGGGTATTGCTCTTGATGATCCATCATTTTTTTGAAAGCCACCAAGGCCAGTTCATAATTACCCATTTTAAAATGCGTGTATCCCTGGTGGTAATAAAATTCTAATGCATGGATCATGCCTCTCTTTAAGGTCTTTTTTTCAAATTCATAATAGGCTTCAAGGGCCTCTTCAAAACGATTGAGCTCGTAATTGGATTGTGCCAACCAGAAAAGAGATTGCGCACTGATGTTGTTTACCTTGTCGTTTTTGACCGCCTTTTGAAACAGGGATTTGGCCTCTAAATAATTCCCCGCACTGAATAATTGTGATGCTTTTAGGAAAGTCACCCGCTGAAGAAGCCGGTCGTCCTTATAGTCATTTTGCGAAGTAAGAATATCAATTACGCTATCATAATCACCACTGTTGGTGTAGGAACTCAAAAGCAATTGGGTGAGCTCATCTTCGTTATTTGACTTGGGATATGACTCCAGATAGCGAATGATAACATTGGGTACATTTTCATAAGGATTGCCTATTTCGTAACCCAGCTTGGCATAATTGAGCATGGAAATTTGTGTGATGTCAGGATTAAAGGTCATGGAGGCAGCACTTCTGTAGGCGTTAAGGGCAGAAGTCTTTCGGTCTTTTTTTAGGTAACATTCTGCCAAATAGTAATATGCGTTTTGGGCCAGTTTATCTTTTTTACCTATAATTTTACTGAACTCTTCAATGGCCCGACTGAAATCCCCCGTTTCATAATAAGCATAACCCAACTGGTAGAAATCTGTATGGGTCCATTTGCCCTTTTTTCCCTTATAATTTAGGAGGTACTTCAAGGCCTGAGCATACTGTTGGGTGTTAAAAAAACTTTCTCCTATAATTTTTGATAATTCAGAAAAATCCTCTCCCTGAGTATTTAGGATCTCTTTTTTACCCAATTCAATAGCTTTTTCAAATCGACCTAACTTAAAATTCATTTCAACTTGAAAGTATCCCAAGGTTTCCTTTTGATCTTGCCGGGTCACCTTGGTAAAAGAGTTTGAAGCAGCGTTATAATCCTCCAACTGATAGGCAATATGACCTAAATAATAATGCGCGTCAGACTCGTATTGAGGATTAAACTTTACTTTTTCAAAAAGTGGCTTGGCCTTGGAATATTGTTTTTTGGAAAAAAGTGTATAACCTTTATTAAAATAAAATTTAGGAAGCTCGGGCCTGGGAACATCTGATGCTTTTACCCTGGAAAACCATTTAAGAGCATAGGCGTATTGTTCATTGTTAAAATAAAAATTGGCCAGGTCTAAATATACTGTTTTTATAATGGGGGTGTTGGGATAATCAACACCGTATGATTCGATCAATTTTACAGCTCCAGGATCATTGAGTCTCAAGGCGGTTGACATCCTAAAGTAGTTGATTTCCTCCTGAGCCTTTTTACTCACATCAAAATCCTGGTAGAGGGCAAATGCTTGATCAACATTGGCGTAATCGCCTTGATAATATAAATCAGTGGCATTTATTTTTAAACTGGAATTGTCCGTAATTTGTGTCCAAGCGGGTGCAGTAAAAAAAAACAACCCTAAACAAAACAAGCTATTTTTCTTTGTAAAACACATATTCAAAATTAATCAGAAACCTTTCTTATAGGAACGTATTTATTGTCGCTTGAGTATAATTTATCAACAAATTTTAATACCCAATTAAAACCATTTACATTTGATGAATAATTCACCCTCCTATGACACAGAATATTGTTTCATTTAGCGATGCCACTATTAAGCAAAGAGGAAAAGTCATTTTGTCGGATGTCTCTTTGGATGTTCCCCAAGGGAGTTTTATTTTTTTAATTGGGAGGACTGGAAGCGGTAAAAGTAGTTTGATCAGAACCATCTATGGCGATTTGGCCCTTGCTGGAGGTATAGGCAGTGTTGGAGATTTTGATTTAACACGATTAAAATCAAAAGACATTCCCAAACTAAGAAGAACGTTGGGTGTTGTTTTTCAGGACTTTAAACTTCTTCCAGATCGAAATATTGGCGACAATTTAAAATTTGTTTTAAAAGCAACTGGTTGGCGGGACAAAAAGAAAATTGACGAAAAAATTAATCGGGTAATGGAAATGGTGGGTATCAGCGTCAACTTTAAAAAATTTCCATTTGAACTGTCGGGTGGAGAACAGCAAAGAATTGCCATCGCGCGTTCTTTGCTCAACGATCCTAAAATAATTATTGCCGATGAACCCACGGGAAACCTCGATCCACAAACAAGTCAGGAGATCATGCAACTCTTTAAATCCCTGCACCAAAAAGGAATGACGGTTTTGATGGCCACCCACGATTATCAAATGATCGTTAAGTTTCCGGGGAAAATCTTTAAGTGTGAGGAAGGAAAAGTATTTGAAGTCGTTGCCAAAACATAATTTTATCTTCATTCCATATAATACCAATCATAACCTAAATTAGCTTTATGCCTTTAAATGAACTTCCAAAAATCAGTCATCTTCAAAGCGGTCAGTTTTTTTTGATGGCAGGACCTTGTGCCATCGAGGGAGAGGAAATGGCAATGAGAATTGCAGAGCGGGTAAAAAACATTACCGATCAACTTTCCATTCCCTATATTTTTAAGGGAAGTTTTAAAAAAGCCAACCGTAATCGGCTGGACAGTTTTACCGGTATTGGCGATGAAAAAGCGTTAAAAATATTAGAAAAAGTTGGGTCAACATTTGAGATACCAACAGTTACGGACATCCACAATTCAGAGGACGCACCCATGGCAGCGGCCTATGTCGATGTACTTCAAATTCCTGCGTTTCTGGTCAGACAAACAGCATTAATTGTTGCTGCGGCCCAGACAAAAAAATTTGTCAACCTCAAGAAAGGGCAGTTTATGAGTCCAGAAAGCATGGAGTTTGCAGTGCAGAAAGTTAAAGACAGCGGCAATCAAAATATTTGGCTCACCGACAGAGGTACCCAGTTTGGTTACCAAGATTTAATCGTGGATTTTAGGGGCATCCCAGTGATGAACAAATTCGCCCCTACTGTTTTGGACATAACCCATTCGCTACAACAACCCAACCAAAGCGGCGGTGTTACTCGGGGTCGGCCTGAACATATTGAAACCCTTGCCCGCGCCGGAATCGTTTCTGGTGTACATGGATTATTTCTCGAAACCCATTTTGATCCCTCCAATGCTAAAAGTGATGGTGCTAATATGCTGGACATACAACATTTAGAAGGTCTTTTGATTAGAATGGCGCAATTAAAAACTTTTGTCAACGAAAAGCTAAAGTAGTTGCCTATCACCGCCCTGGAGTGATAGGATAAAATTCCCCATCCGTATTAAAACAATAAGTTTGGGCGGAGCCACCCCCCCAAACCTATTTAATTATTCATGACCCATAAAAAGATAAGTTGAATTGTGTTCCTCTTATCTTACTAATACCCAGGATTCTCCACCAAGTTTGGATTATCAGAGAGTTTGTTCAATGTCAATGGGTAATAGTAGTGATGAGATAAAAATATCCGAGGGCTTCTGATGGCATCTTTAACTGAAATTTGATATTTCTTGGTATCGTGATTGTAAACAAAAGAAAGTCCTTTATGCATGGTATTATTCAGCACTTCTTCTGCAATTCTCCAACGCCTAAGGTCCCAAAATCTATGCTCCTCGAACACCAGCTCTACCGCTCTTTCATTTCTTATGGCATCCTCGTCAATGGTGTCTAATGCGGGCATGCCAGCACGCTTCCTTATTTCATTTAGAGCGGCAAGAGCTTCATCAGTTTTTTCGAGATAGAAAGCAGCCTCAGCAAGGTTTAGATAGGTCTCTCCCAATCTAAAAATATGATAATCCTCACTAGATTGTCCTCCCTCAAGCTGGTTCCCTGAGCTTTCATCCAAAAACTTTCTCAACAGAAAACCTTGTCTTAAGGGTTTGGGACGGGGTTCGTATGCTCGGGCAGATGCTTTGGCAGGTGTACCATCGGGCAACACCCCATTTTTTACCTCAGCTCCGTCTACGATACTCTTTTCATGGAAATATGCTTTTTTCCCCCAAAATTCTGACTCATTATACAGAATCGCAGCTTTAAAACGCGGATCTCTGTTGTGGAACAGTTCCTCCATGGTCCACTCTTTAGCAGCATATTGCTCTCGAGGGATTGCTCCAGACGATCCATCAATAAATTCAAATTTTTCAACTATGTCCAAATAAGGTCGAAAATTTGAATTCCAAGCAAAAGCAAAATCAGCATGAACAGCAGTTACTGAGAGGCTGGTTCCAAGGGTAGAGGCAGCATCGTATCGTTCCGTAAAGATTGCTTCGGGAGAACTGCAGGTGCTGGCTTTTCGCAAGTAAGCCCAGTGGTAAATGTTCAGGATTTACCCAATCAGTTGGGCAGTGGCGTTCAATCCACCTTTCAACCACAGATAGAACAGGCATTGATCAATTTGGGCCAACCTGCAGCAGCTGCAGCAGCGATAGCCGCCCAGATTGGAGGGACACTAAACGGAGCCTACAACGCGGCGGGGCAAATTTTCTTGGATCAGTTGTCAGACGCAGGGCTGCCCTTTCATGGAGTGATCCCCACCCAAGAGGCTCCTGATGGGAATCTGCCCAAGCTCATCTATGGCTATATCACCCGTGACCCAGACAAAACAAGCACCAATTGGGGGTTTGAAACCCACTCAAAATACTACTTTTCAGATGAATTGACCTCTTATTTTAACTATACCTGGTTCAGTCGCTCTTCTGGAGAACCAGGGGATTTAAATTTCCCTCAAAACAAAATAAGATGTGGGATTAGTTTACAACCTGAGCTCGGGTTTGTCAGCAGTGTATCCTATCAGTGGAATCAAGCTTATAAATCCAATCAAAGTACATTTCCAGGAAGGATAGACGCCAAATCCTTATTCGATGTGATAATAGGTTACAACTTTGATGAACATTTTAAGTTTCATCTCTCAGCGGTTAATTTATTTGACAATAAATTCAGGGCATTACCGGGTATGCCCCAATTGGGAAGAACGGTTACAGCCCGAATGATTTTTAATTTTAAATAAGTTTTAGAAGCAATACGGCTCCAGTCCGATAAATTACGGCGCGAAATTTGTACCTTTGCGATGTCCTGAAGGACAGCTCATTGAAAATTTGGGGTCGACTGGTTTTGACAGCAGGATTCCATAGCGGAGTAAGCAAGTCGAGCGCTGAAACACAGCTCGTAAATCTTATGTTTCACCATTTAAATGGCGAGAATAACTACGCTCTAGCTGCATAATTGACTGAATTATAGTAAGTCTTTGCCAAGTCCCGGCCAGGCCGGGAAGCCGGATGTCTTTCGATAGCCCTTGTTGACGGCGATCGGTTTTTAGGCACCATAAATGTCAACATCGAAATGCAAAAGTGTCGGTTGTGTTTTTCAATAAAGACAATAAGGGAATCTTGGGCAGTTTTCGGTCACTGATTCCTCGAAAATTAAACGAAAACTAAGCTTGTAGAAAGTTTTGTTATGACTTGTTTGGACGCGGGTTCGATTCCCGCCGACTCCACTTATAAAATTCCTATTACGTTTTAAATCAATGTTTTAGGGATTTTTTATTTTTTTATTGTACGGTATTTGTACGGCTACAATATTTTGAGCCCTAAAAACTTTCCTGCCTATCTGATTACCTGACGGTGGGGTGGGTTTTGTAGAATGGTTTTTCTTTGGAGGTTAGGGCTCTTGATATTATATATAACCCAAACCCTAACTATATAATAACACGATTCAATTTTTACACAATTGCACACAAAAGCATTCCCTTACAATAACCAAATTGATAGGGGATTAAGACTGTTTTTTTGATTGTGGTTTTAGGGGGGTAATTAATCACTACTGATAAGTTTACAAACTGTAATGATTTACAAAACCAATCTGTCAATTTATTTGTGTAAAGCAACTAAAATATGCTGACCTCCCTTCAATCTGAATAATTGGTGGCCATCCTTTACTTCCTTTGGACTTAACTTTTTACCATTAACTGTTACCTTCTTTTCTTTTTCTGGAATATAAACAACCGCTTCACTACCTAGAGGCACCGTTAGATCCATTTCCATACCTGATTTTGTTTTGGAGACTTTTACTTTTACTTTGCCGGCAATTGTCTCATTTTCAGTTTCGGCATATTCCAAACCACCTAAATTAGGTTTGACCATAAAACTTTTCCATGCCGGTTCAAGCGGATATAATCCACATACATATTGCGAAAGTATTGTTAAACCACCTCCACTCCAAGCATGGTTGGTAGAGCCACCTCCATAACCATTTCTGCCCACTCCCCAGCCTTCAAACAAAGTGGAGTAATCTTTATTATCGACCATGGGCTGAAAGCGTTCTTTAAGGCGTTGTAAACCATATTCAGGTTGCCCCATGATGAACAATGCCTCTATCACATACTTTTCCATGTAAGGGCTGCTATATCTCTGTTTCTGCAACAGTTTAAAAATAGCTTCGTATTTGTCATAATCGGCAAGTCCAGCAACAACAGCCAGTGCTTGCCCACGGTCATCTGTATCATCATTGTAGCTATAAGAACGGTATTGATCCCCCTTCCAAAATGTTCGATTAAATGCAGCCTTTAAATGGGTCATTGTATTATCAGCCCAATCAGCTTGGCCAGATTTATCTAGGATTAACGACATCTCTTTATAACCTTTTAAGGCCAGGTAATACCATTCATTCATCAATAGATCCTTGTCGATATTGGTACCCCAATCACCCCAGTACCAACCTTTATGATCTGATTCGTTCATTCTTTTAACTAACAAACCGTTATCGTCCAATTGCCAAATATCCAGATAACGTTTTACTCCTTTATATACTTTAACCATGGTCTCTTTGTCTCCAGTGTTCATATAATAATTCCAAAAACCGTAATAGCCTATGCTGGCCAGCATCTGTCCGGGCAACTCTCTATCCCAGTTCCCTGCTGGAATAGGAGAGAATATGGTACCGTCAGCACGTTGCCAATTCATTAGCTCAAGAATAGCCTTTTGTGTTAAAAATCTACTTTTGGGGCACATTGCATAGAATGTTTCTCCGCTTTCGTTAACCGCATCTCCCCACCATTGAGCTCTTTCACGGTCAGGGCAGTCCATATAGGTATCGCGCATGGTCACATAAAGTGTTCGCAGAGCTTTTGACCACAAGCGGTTGTAGAAATCATCATTACAATTAAAACTCCCTGTAAATTCAGTATTATATCCTGTTTCCCTATATTTTATATCTAATACTCTAACTCCTTTAGGAATGATATAATAGACTTTCTGTCCATTCATCCAGCCAAGGTTTTCGTACTCCTGTATGCCCTCTCGTGTAATGTATTCTGCGCGAATATTATATGGTCCGCCTCCTTGGTAATGATCGGTAAGGATTTTTATTTCCTCACCCTCTTTCGCTTCAATTTTAAAATACGGAGTGATTTGAGCGTTATATGGTAAATGACAAACAATTGTATCTCCGTTGCTAACAAACGGGAATTTCATTTGATTTGTATAATTCTTCATCCCATAATCTCTCCATAATGGCAATGGGCGTTTTACAAGATTGTTCCAAGGTAAAATCGGAGGAGTTCCTAAAGAACGAGTTCGTCCCCATTTTAAGTTGTTTGATGAAATAAAATCAAAATTTCCTAAACGGGCATCGTAACGAATACTTGACTCGGGTAATCTGAAGTTGGGCAAAGGAAGTCCAGCAGTACCAAATTCTCTTCGGATAGAAGCCTTCCAAGTCAGGTCCGAAAGCAAATCGAACCCCTGCGTTTGACAGTCAAAAATCAATGCAGCTTTACCGCTACTATTATGAGAAAAACCATCTTTACCAAAATACCAAACCAAGATTGAAATAAAGTTTTTTCCTTGCTTTAAAAAAGGGGCAATATCCACCTCATCATAGTAAGTATCATCGGGCGAAGGACCTCTTTTGAGCTGTCCTTCAAAAACAGCCATTTCTCCATTAATCCACATCCAGTATTTGGAGTCGCAGGCTATTTTTGCCAAAGCCTCATTGGGAACATCATTTAACTGAAATGATTTTTGATAGGCCGTCCAATTGTTGGTTTCGTTTTGTTGTTCAAAGGAGGTTATCCACTGACCTTTCCAAGTTTTATTTTGTGAAAATGTATTAAAGCCTATCAAGTAGACAATTGTTAATATTATTATTCTCATTTTTAATTTTAAATATGTCTAAATTACTTTGCTTCAGTTGATCATATAACCGTTTTATCACTTTGGGGTCATAGCTTCATCAAAAAGCTTTTAACAAGATTTACTACATAAGGATTAGGGTGTTTTATCAATGAGCTCACCGCCTCTAAAGAAATACTATCTTTTACGTGGTGTTTTTCATAAAGCTTTAAAATACTACTTATCTCTTGGGGAGCCATTGTAGGTAAACATTCTCTAGATTTAACAATTAGATTTTCACTCAACCGTGGTGCGGCTCTCAGCTTTCTGAACATTGCATTTTTGGTACTTGCATCGGAAGAGTTGAGATAAGTTGAAAAAAGGCTTTCCAAAAAATCACTGTCACTCAAATAGATATTTGGAATGGCGTGAGCAGCATTGTATGACAGATAGTAATCATCACTTTGAATCAGTGATAGCAATCGGTTTTTCAAGGGTATGGAAAAAGAAAGGGTGTCCTTCATGTGCGTTAGTCCCCAGAAAATGTCGTATCGATCCTGACTGTTGAGAATGGTCATTAAATTTGATGTATTGAGGTGTTTTTCGATGTACTGTTCAATGAATTTTTGACTCTCACCATAAACCAATTTCCATAGTTTGAAAGTCGTATAGGCGGCATTTTTTACCACAATGTCTTTGATCCGCTCGGAAGTTGCCCCGGATATTGCATCTACAGATTCAGTGGAGCTTTCTGGTTGATTCATTAGTTCGTGGTACTTGATGTCCTTGAAAGGAAGGTTGGCATCGGAGAGAATTTGGTTCAGTTGAAGGTATTCTTTTCGGCTAAAGGGATCATGATCTGTTTTACTCAAAAACTCCCCCCTTGGCATTTCAAAACCCAAATACCTTCCGCTAATACTCCAATACAAAATTATATCCAGCGGACGACATTGATTGTCAAAACAAACTCCCGTACTAAAATGTTGGTAAAAGCTTTCGGGTATTCCATCGGAAGTTTCTCGTAAAAAAAGACTGTCACCAAATGAAGTAAAGTGTTTATTATTCAATTGAACCGACCACCCATCACTGTTTTTTGCATAATACTTGATTTTGGGCTTTAGCAGATAACAGGAGACTAAGGCTAAAAAACAAAGCAATAAGACATATTTAGAAACAGAAAACATCAAATATCATTTACATCACAAAATCAACTGGGAACAATTGCCCCGTATTCTTTAAGTCTTTTTTTGACCAAATTGGGAGCTATTTTGGCAGGGGTCATTCCTTTTTGAATAGACAATGAAGCAGTTACAGCTGCAGCTTGACCCATACCCATACAAGAGGCCTGAACACGAAGTGCTGAGTTGGCAAGGCGATCACTGCTCAAACAACGACCCGCAACGAGAAAGTTTTCACTGTTTTTTGGTATCAATGCCCTCATGGGGATGGTCGCCACAATATTGGGTTTTAGAAATTCTTGATAAATGGATTTGCCATCACGGTGAAGGTCAACTGGGTAAAAACTATAGGATAAAGCGTCCTCTTGCAATCGTCCAGATACATAATCATCTTTTGTGATTTTATACAAACCGTCAACCCTAAAGGTTTCTCTTACCGCTGTTTCTGTTTTCATAGAGGTTATCCTGATGTTTTCACAACCAGGTAACTCCCGCAATTCCCTGACCAACTGCAGCAGATTCTGACGCCCCTTCTGGTTGGCCGTGGTATGAGTCTCCGATGTTGTAGAGTCGGCGCCATAGACATAAACATATCCATAAGGGACAAATGTGTTTTCACCTGTTTTTCTGATTTGAGAAGTCAACATATTTTGGTGTAGAGCCTTATGGTATCGCTTGGGAATTTTGGACATATCCAATTGATCAAGATCGTAACCTCCCATACTGTAAACCAGTGAACCTGGCTGGGTTTCTTTTTCTCTAAGTACTTTATATCCTGCCATAGAAGCGACCAAGGCATTTCCCGTACAATCGATCAATTGCTTGGCTGAAATAATAGTTTTGACCCCTTTTCCTATACTCTCAACCAGCCATTTACCATTTTCAAACCTGGCTGATGTGGGGGTTTCGTAATAACGGATGTCCACACCTGCCTCGAGACATTTTTCTTCCGCCAACATTACATAAATTGCTGGGTTGACCGCTACCTGATGCTTCCAGTGTGATTTGGGAGTTTTTGTAAAGTCGGGTAATTGGTCTCCATTGAGTTCAACGGCATCCAAAACTAACTCCCACCCGATTCCACCAATGATTTGCTTGCCCCAAGCGTGAAAAATTCCTGGAAAAGATACTCCTCCAGTTGTAGTAGTTCCTCCCAACTGACTTCCACTTTCGATCAAGGTCGTCTTAGCACCAGTTCGTCCAGCCTGAATGGCCGCAATGGTTCCTGCAGTTCCGCCTCCAACGATCAAGATGTCTGTTTCTGAAAAACTCTCTTTCACTTGGTAGGGTTTTACCAGACTTTCAGCATGGAGCGCATTGGGAAGGCCTGCCACAGCAGTAAATGCTCCTATTGATTTAAGCCAATCTCTTCTTTTAATTTTATTTGATCTATTCATTGATTCTCATAAATCTAATTTTAAATTAACAATATAATTATTATAGTTAAGTCATGAAAACACTTCCATACTTTTGAAAACCCTAAAAAGATTCCTTGCTATCTGATTACCTGACGGTGGGGTGGGTTTTGTAGAATGGTTTTTCTGTGAAGGTTAGGGCTCTTGATATTATATATAACCCAACCTCTTCTTTCATAAGACTCACTAATAAATTACTATCAAATTATTAAATATGAGAAGATTAGGATGAAAATCTCAAAGTTTTT
>JAKMDI010000022.1 GCA_022428005.1 Flavobacteriaceae bacterium | reverse complement strand
CCATTTTGAATGGTTGTAATACCGTTGAGAATAAAATGATAGTTTGTAACATCGGAAGCAACAGGATTAGTAACAGTAAATACAATATTATCACCACTGCAGAAAGTTTCATTAGTTGCACCTGTTATACCTATAGCTACTGCTGGATTTATGCTTGTGATCAAATCGATAGAGCTTGTATTTGTTTCACAGGCCGTAGGATCAGGATTACCAGCTACAAGAGGTCTGTCGTATATGGTTGCATCAACAGAGTAGGTTACACCAGGAGCGAAAACAAATCCAAGAGCTACAGGGTCGAATGTTGGAGTGTTGGTGTGTGTTTCAAAGCCTCCATCAATTTTGAAGGTATATGAATTAGAGGCAACACCACCAGTAATAGTAAATATTGGAGAATCACCTATGCAAAGAGTTATACTTGCTGTATCACTACCGTTTACTCTTAAATCACCATTAGGAGCATCATTTACAACTATTGTCACTGGGACTGTCGTAGCGCTGCATGTTTTACCGTTTAGGTTTGAAACATCAACTCTTCTAAATTCAGCAGTCTGAGTCAGTGCAGGAGGCTGATAATTTTCGGTATTACTCAAAATATTATTGAAAGTGGCAAATCCGTCTGTAGAGGACTGCCAGTAATAACTAGCCGTAGCTCCTGATGAAATTGTAGGAGTTGAAATTCCTGAAATAATGGAAGGTATTTCTCCAGAACATATACTTTGATTTGTTGGAGAAATAACACCTGCTATTATGGTATTTTCAATAACAATTAAAGATGCAGTTGAGACACATCCTGAGGGTGTAGTGACCTCAACCTCTACAGTCATTGAAGAGGTGTAGGGAAGCGGAGGAGTATATGAAGCAGTTGTCTGTGTGGCAGTTGTTGTAATTGTCTCAGCAATTAGAGAATTTATAGAAAACACGTATGTAGCACCACCAATTCCACCTGCGGTAGCAGTTAGTGTTAGGCTCTCATCGTCACATATTATATTGTTTAGCTTATTAGAGCTCAAAGTAGCATTTACATTTGATTCGATATTTACTGTTATTGGGGAGCTTGTTGATGAACAGGCAGTTGGATCGGGATTAACTCCATCCAGGGGTTTATTGTATACAATAACACTTACCTCGTCTCCATCATTAATTGAGATACCCTCAGCTACAGGATCAAAACTATATGTAGTTAAGCCAGGATCTGAATCAGTGGTTAGCTCTGGTACACCTCTTACAAGGAATCTAAATGATTGTCCACCAGTTGCAGTGAAATTTAATGTTTCATCAGAACAAACAGTGATACTTGTTGAAGCGCCACCAACATTTGAGGTCAATCCCGGAACAGGAGCTGGAGATACTGTAATTTTAACAGATGCAGTAGGAGCAGAGCATGGAACACCCAATAATGTTCCTATTACTTGCCTTCTGTAATATCGTGTGGGGTGAGTCGAATTAAATGGAATAACATACGAGGCGTTATTAGCATTTAAACCAATATCAGACCAATTTATGTTATCAGCAGAATATTGCCACTTATAGTCACCATTAACTGCAGGAGCTCCGTTTATTGATCCTGAAGTTAATGTATTTAATAGTATAGTATTTGTTGATGTTTGACATACCGATTGAGTACCAGTGATTGTTCCAGCCTGAACTTCATTAATTCTTACTATCACCTCATCTTCGTCATAACAATTGTATGGAGATCCATTGTAAACCCTAACAGATACAGCTAAACCGTCAACAACAGATAGCCTAGGAAGTTCAAATGTCCTAGATACATTTGAACTCTGCTCTAAGATACCACCGACATAAAAATCATAACTTGAGGCTGATGGGTCGGGATCAGCAGTAAATAATATTGTTCCAGTTTCTGTAGAGCAAATGGTGTGAGATAACTTATTTGAGTTTAGTACAGCAGTAGTTGGTGTGCTAGTATCAATTGTAACGGTAACTACATTACTGTAGCTTTTACATTCAACATCATTTAAGGTACTTATAAATGCTCTTCTGTAACCCGATGTGTTTCCTAATACAGTTGGAGTATGTGATGCACTATTAGCTCCAAGAATTTCTCCCCAGGCTCCACCAGGAACCCTTATTTCCCATTCAAAAGTATTAGAGGTACCATTACTAGTAGGTGTTTGCAAATCTCCTATCATTACTGGGTCATCACCGCTACACAATTCCTGAAGATTTGGGCCAATTTCATTAGTTCCAGTAATTTGATTAGAGTAAACGGTTACAGTGGCTTCGTCAAAACATCCAGTTCTATTAGCTCCAGCAAAAACTCTAACTGTAAATGTATCGAGATGGTTGATTGTATCGGTAGTTGTAATTGTGGTACTGGATGCCGGAAGAGATAAAATAGGGTTACCGTTGTGATAGAACAAATAACTATTTGCGTCAGAGCTTAAACTGGCATCCAGTGTTATAGAAGTTGTAGTTGAACAAAATGTATCTGAGGTCAATCCAGTACTTAATACAGCAGACGGAGCAGGACCAGGATTTACAGTAATTGTTACAACATTTGATATATAAATGGATGAAGGAACAGAACATTCACTAGATCCGTATTTTGCGCTTGCTAGCCTTCTGTAAGCGGAGGTTGTTGTTAAAACTGGGGGGTTATAATCTTCGAAATCAGAGTTTATAATATCTTGCCAACCAAGGCCTTCATTTATCTGCCACTCATATTTAATTTCTCCAGTTATTGAAGCAAGATCTGAAATTGGGTTCGATATGCCCTGTATCGCAGGCTCAGGATCTTCTCCTCCACAAATTGGATCAGGTCCAGTATAAGAAATTATATTATTACCTGACATGGAATTTACCCTAACAGTCATTACAGCATCATTGAAACATCCGGTGCCAGTATCAACACCCGAATAAACTCTTACTCTAATTTCAGTATTGTCTAAAAGGGTAATACTCGATATTGAGGTGTCAAGAGTATTTGAAGCAGATATTCCTTTAGATGCTCCTCTGACGAAAAACTCATACCATGTAGCAGAGGCATTAGAGGTAGCCGTAAAAATCACATCTTCACCTTCACATATTACATTACTTCCACTTGGACTAATGGTAGAGGATAAAGCAACTGGAGGAGAACTTCCTCCTGCTCCTCCTATAGTAATAGTTACTGTATTGGAATAATATATTGAATTATCTGGAGTACAATCTAAATTATTCAAGCTGGAACTCACAAGTCTTCTGAACTCGTGAATACCGTCACCTATTGAAGAATTTGGATCGAAATTTTCCTGATCAGCATTTAAAATTGTTGTCCATGTGACTGAAAGGGCAGGTGTTCTTGTCTGCCATTGAAAATTTAATGAACCACCTGCAGAAGGGGTTGGGTTGTTAACCCTATTTATTGGTACTGGATCTGATCCAGAACAATAGCTAACCGTTCCCGTGCCAATAGTATTAAATCCAGTTAAAGAATTGGTATTTAGAATAAGTGAACTGTCATTTGTAGTAGATGTAGTATTGGTACATCCGGTTATATTATTTACGACCGTTACATCAATTTTAATTGGATTAGTTACTGAAGGTAATAGACTTAAATCCAATGAGTTGGTGGTAACAGCTGCAAGAGGGGCGGGTAAATCATTTACAAAAAATGTATATGAATAATTACCAACTGGATTTGCTGTAATAGTTGGTAAATTATTTTCACATATGGTATTACTCACAACTCCAACTGCAGAAAGCGTGGATATGGGATTTGGATTGGTAATTATTGTAATTGGATCAGATGTGATAGTGCAACTGCTTACAGATATTGCCACTGTTACTTGCTGACCGTTATTAAATATACCATTTAGAGTTCTTACACCACTGGGAGCTCCTTGGGTTAGTCCGTCAACAAAAAACTCATAGCTTGCTCCTCCAACTGCATTAGCCTCGATTGTAACAGGATCTCCATCACAAAGATTAGGCGGATTTGGTAGAGTAGTAAGAGTAGCAGTGTATGATGGAACTACAGATACTGTAACTATATTTGATGAATGTGATGGGGAGGAATTATCGCTGCATACTAATCCATTGAAGTTTGCAAATGCAATCCTTCTAAATTCAGTGGTTGATGTTAATTGACCACTTGGAGGGTCATAATTTTCAACCACAGCTCCTGTTATATTCGACCAATTTGCGGTTCCTTGAGATCTTTTTTGCCACTGAAAAGTAATTTTACCCCCTACCACATTATGTGTTGGAGTGGATATAGATGTTATTAAAGTTGGATCACCTTCAAAACAAATTTCTTGATTTAAGGGATCTATTAAATTATCACCAGAAATACTATTAACTTTAATAGTTTGAAAGAAGTCAGTAAAGCAACCTGTCCCATTTGAGTTCTCATAAACTCTAACTTGAATTTTATCTCCATTTGAAAACCCAGGGAAAGTGAAACTACCAACGGATGATGGGCCTTGAACGGGAACAGTATTTAATATAAATTCATAACCGTTACCTGAGGAACCAGATGCATCTACAATAATACCCTCCCCATTACATACTGCTCCACTTGTAACTTGCTCAGAGGTCACTGTATTAGTAAGTGTAACAGTAAGCGTTGGGGCTGATCCACTACCAACTGTTATAGTAACAACATTACTATATACGTTATTGGTACATGATACAGTATTTAGCTTATTAAATGTTAATCTTCTAAATTGATGAACTCCATCCGCTAAAACAGGTGGATTAAAGTCGGGATTAACTGAGGCTGGAAGATTTGTAAATTGCCAAGGCGTAGCTACTGGACTTGATGTCTTAGTCTGCCAGCGATAAGTAATATCTCCGCCATTTAATGCAGAAGAACTGTCAAATTCAGTAATAATAGTTGGGTCAGCTCCGGAGCAATAATTCGTAGTAGTTGTGGTTATTACATCTGAGCCAATAAATGCATTAACACTCAGAGTAATAGTAGCTGCGCTAGAACATCCATTTGAATTAGTTATTTGTACACCGATTATATCATTATGTTCTAAAGTCCTAGTAACCAATGAAGTAAAAAGAAAGTTTCCAGACACTGCATCTGAGGATACCGGAATCCCCTCTATGTAGAATTGGTAACTAGCGTCTGGGGTAAATGTAGCTTCAAATGTTGGTGTTTCTCCATCACAAATCGTAAAAAGAGTTACACTTGTTGATGTTAGTGATGCTACTGGATAATTAGTTACTAAAACTGGTATTCCAGGAGGTGAAAACTCACAACCACTTCCTGCAGTATCTTCAATTACTACAGATACAATTTCACCGTTATTAAGAGTATTTGTTGTAAATGTTGCAGAGGAGCTCTTTGGTTTTGCTATAGATCCATCTACATAAAATGTATAATTTGCTCCTACTGGTCCTGCGGCATTAAAGTTGACAGTGTCTCCCGTACAAACTGAAGTTGTGGATGCAATGAGATTTCCACCTGGGTGAATACCCACATTGACTGTATGGACTGATGACTCATACAAAGCTGTTTGAGTGCTACATGCAGTTGAAGATTGAGTGAATGTTATTAATCTTTTATAAAAAGTTGTTTGAGTAACCGCTCCAGCAGGTGGTGTATAGCTAGGTAATTGAGCAGCAGCTCCTGGAATATTATACCATGTTAAAGAACCAAAATCTCTTCTTTGCCACTGATAAGTTGCAACTGCAGATATAATTGTAGGCGTTGGAGTATTTGTTGGATTTATTTGAATTGCATTTTCTCCAAGGCAGATTGTCTGCGAGTCAGTTAAAGTATGTGAGCCCGAAAAAGAATTGACTCTAATGGTAACGGTTGCCGTTGAGGTACAGCCAGATCCATCAGCATTTTCGGATACAGTCACAGAGAATTTCTCTCCATCAGAAAATCCATTAAACGTAATTGTTGTATTAGATGAGAATGCTCCAATTGGAGCTCCATTATAACTAAATTGATATCCACTGGCACCAGTAGAAGCTCCGGCATCAAATAAAATTGTTTCACCTTCACAAATCAAATCATTTATGGGGTTTGACGATAAGTCATTAGAGACTAAATCAGCATTTATCTCAACATCCTCTTTAGTTACAATATTTGAATAGCTGTAACAAATTTTACCTCCTAGATTAGACTCCAATACCCTTTGAAAATCAGTATCACCTGTAATTGAAAGCGGGGTAAAATTCGGATTATTTCCACCTACCGGTGACCATAGAGGGGTAGCTAATCCAGAGGGACTAGAATACCATCTAATAGTTATTAATCCTGGTGCAGTTGGAGAGCTAATATCACTTATTTCAGTTATTGCGTCATCATTACATACAATTTGATTACCACCTATACTGTTAAGGGTTGCATCAAACTCATTAACTCTCAATGTGAAAGTTTGAGAGACGGAACATCCTGTTCCATCTGGGTTTGCATATACTTCAACCCTGATTTCATCAAGATCATTCAAATTTATTGTACTGGAAACAGTATGAGATGCTGTTGTAGAACCGGTTATTAAATTACTAATGGGATTTCCCTGATGATAAAATCTAAAACTTGGGCTGGTAACCCCAGTAGAGGTAACAGTAAATGTGGGTATATCTCCATCGCAAATTGTTGTAGGATTATCACCGCTTGTTTTAGTGAATCCACTGATAGTTGGTCCTGGAGTTACAGTTATTGTAACTGTATCTGATATACTAGTACAATCTGATCCCCTAAACTGACTTCTTAAAACTCTTCTAAATGATGTGGTAGTAGCTAGGGCAGAGGGTTGAAAAGTCGAGCTATTAGATCCTGCTAGAGGTCCACTCCAGCCAGAACCATTATTACTCTCCCAATAGTAATTTATAACTGCACCAGACCCATCTGAGTTTCTGTCTGCAATGGATTCAGTTATACTAATAAGCTGACCTGGAGTCTCTCCAAAGCAAATTGTTTGATCACCATCTATATCATTATCGTTTGAAAATGAATTTATGTAAGCGGTTGCTGAATCACTCCCATAACATGTGGTTGCTGAACTGGTGTAGTTCCTGACTATTACTTCATCTCTATCATTTAAAACTGTTGAGCTCCATGTATCGGAAGTTGATGATTGTTGAGACGTAATAACACCGCCAGAATTGACAAGAAACTCATACCAAGCCCCGGAACCAGTTGCAAAAAATTCTATGTTTCCACCAGAACATGCTGTATCATTAGGCGCATTAAGATTCACAGTTGTAATGCTACTTACATTTATTCTAAATATTTGCGAATTTTGTTGGCAATCACCATTAAAAGTTGTAACCAAAATATCCTCGCCTCCAGCGTTTATGTCTGTGAGTGTAATAGTATTTTGGGTAGATTTTACCTGTGGAATAAAACCCAACAAACCCTCGGGTCTCCTTTGAAATTGATAATGGGTATATCCAGGATCAGCAATGAGTGTTAAGGTATCACTTTGACAAACTGTAATATTTCTAGAACCATCAAATGGACCTTGGGAGGTGTTAATATTTACTTGAGGAGGATTTGAATTAACATTCATAGTCAGTGAGTAAACAGCAGCATCAGGATTGTCAGGATCAGTATAATTTGCAGAGTTTATTGAAACTTTAAAAATTATTTCCTGAACACCACCATTTGTTAATTGAATAGCGTTTGGACCTACAGTGGGCCATCTGTATTGATTTGAATTTGGCCCTGTGTTAATTTGATTACCACCTGTAAGATTTGATACATTTGTTATAGTGTATGAAAAGTTATTTGCTCCAGAACCTATGGCAGTGAATTCAAGTGTGTTTGTAGATGTAAGAGTGAGTGTTGCTGAGCCAGCTTTCAGACTCATTTGAATTTCAAAAGATGGAATTTCACCCTGGCAGAATTCAAAAGGGGGTGTTTCACCTAAAATGACGACAGAATCAATATCAATATCCGTCACCTGTGAGAAAAGTGATGTCATTGATAAAAAAGCAATGACTATAAAAAGTCTAACTTTATGTAGAATTAAACCCACTAAATTTGTTCTATCGTAAATATAACGCTTAAATAATAAAGATATTATATAGATCAAAGAATTAAGAATCTTTTTTTTAGGTTATATTTAAGTTAATGGATTTAAAAACAATTATTAAATGTCTTATAAACCTAAAAAAATTCTCAGAAATTTCCCTTCATTTTTTATATACCTGATTCTATTTTCTTGTACTGATAGATCAAATGTAGTTTCATACAATGAAATTGATATTGTTAGGACCTCACGAGATTCAAGTTATTTAAAAGATGGATTACTTTATACAGGTCAAATTAAAAAAATTATCGATAACAAAGAGTTATTATCATTTTCAGTTATTGATGGTAAAATTGATGGAAAGTATATCGAATATTACCCCGGGGGTTTAATTAAAAATATTTCAAATTATAAAAATGGAATTTTAGATGGGAAATATAATAGTTATTATCAGAATAACTTATTAATGGAGGAATATCAATATAAAAATGGCTTAATGGAGGGAAAAAGAATTTTATATTGGACAAATGGTAATTTAAAGGAAAAAAATTTTCTTAGAAAAGGGGCTATTACTGGAGTGAGTGAGTTTTATTATTCAAATGGTAATCCAAGAAAGATTATTTCTTTTGATATTTATGGTAGACGAGATGGAGAGTGGGTAGATTATTATTTTGATGGGAAGATCAAGCTAAAAGTTGTATATAACTCAGGGAAACTTTTAGATAGTTTAATCTATTAATAATCCATTATAAACTAATATTTTAAACTTTCGCGATAGTTACAAGTTTAGAATATTTAGTCTAACTGTAATAGATAAGATTTATAAAAAACAATATTGGTTTTCTGCAATCACTTTATCAGCAATACGATTTTTTATACTAATTATATTTGGCAGTTTATCATATTTACATAATCGATGTACACTCTTTATTAAACTTAATTGTTCATTATCTTCAGAAATATTACCAATTACTTCCTTGGATTTACTAATTACAGTTATGGTAGCGTTAAATACATATAATTTGGTCATGTCTGTTTGATATTTTGTATCAATACCTTTATTGGTGTTTTTTAGGGTTCTCAAAAGGGCCGATTCAGCAAAATAAATTTCGATCATCATATCGGATAATCCCAGCAAGATTTGTTGATTTTTTTCCAGAGCAGGACCATATTTTTGAAAAGCTGACCCGGCGATCATCAAAAAAACTTTTTTTAGATTTTCTATTTTTTGTTGTTCCTCAGAAAGTAAATGGTGCTCGTCTGTCTTTTCAAAAGAATTTCCCTGAGTTAGTTCATTTACTACTTTCACTACGGCATTCATCAAATCCAGTTCGCCTTTCATAGATTTTTTGATCAGCATCCCTACTGAGAGCATTCTGTTAATCTCATTGGTGCCTTCATATATTCTGCCGATTCTTGCATCTCTCCATGCAGACTCCATTGGAGTATCTGCAGAAAAGCCCATACCTCCATAGATTTGAATACCATCATCAGCACAATTTTGAATATCCTCAGAGGTTCCAACTTTAATAATGGAACACTCAATTGCAAATTCCTCAACTCCTTTCAGTTCGGCTTTTTGGTGTTCCATTCCTTCCTCTTGAAGGGATTTTATTTTGGATTCTATACTGAAGGCAGCGCGGTAATTTGCAGATTCTCCTACATAGCAAGAGGTAGCCATACGAGCTATCTTTTCTTTGATGGCTCCAAACTGCGCAATGGGGGTTTTAAACTGTACCCTATCATTGGCATATTTAACAGCGTTATCGATCACCCTTCTCTGTGCGTCCAAACATGCGACTCCAAGTTTTATTCTGCCAACATTAAGGGCATTCATGGCTATTTTAAAACCTTGACCTCGATCTCCCAACATATGATCAACAGGGACTTTTGTATCATTAAAAAATACCTGACGGGTCGAAGAAGCATGTATTCCTAATTTATTTTCCTCATCCCCCAGGCTTATTCCATTTGAAGGATCATAGGGTACGATAAATCCAGTTATATTTTTGTCGTCTTCTATCCTGGCAAACACTATGAACACACTGGCAAAACCAGCATTTGAGATCCACATTTTTTGACCAGAAATTAGATAATGACTTCCGTCTTCGGAGAGCACTGCTTTTGTCTTTCCAGAATTTGCATCAGATCCGGCTCCTGGCTCCGTTAGGCAGTAGGCCCCAAACCATTCCCCGCTGGCCAGTTTTGGAACATAGGTTTGTTTCTGTAGCTCTGTTCCGTAGAGCACTATGGGGAGAGTACCAATCCCAGTATGTGCTCCAAAAGCTGTAGAGAAAGATCCTGTTGCACCAGACATGTAGTCGCAAACCAACATGGTTGAAACAAAACCCATTCCTAATCCACCATACTCCTCAGGAACAGCTACTCCCAAGAAACCTAATTCCCCAGCTTTTTCCATACAAGTTTTGGTCAACTCATAATCTTTTTTCTCAAATCGATCTTTGTATGGCCATACTTCTCGATCAATAAATTCTTTGACGCTATCTCTCATCATAATTTGCTCCTCTGAAAAATCTTCAGGAGTAAATATTTCGTCTGGGGCAGATGCTTTGATCATGAATTCCCCACCCTTTATAAGTACTCGCTTTTTAACTTCCATAATTCCCTGGGATATTATTTAATATAAAATGTTCGAATTGTTTACTTTCTCTTTCAATGCAATCAGCGACTTCTATAAAGTGTTTGATTTGAATATTGGTCAATTTTTTTTCTATGACGTTATTAAAATTTAATACTACTGATCTGGAGTCATCTCTTTTTTCCTTTCCAAATGAAGTCAGGAAGATGAGCACCCCACGACCATCCTTGGGATTGGGGACTCGTTTGATCAACTTCTTTTCTTCCATGCTGTTTAGAAGGCGCGATAGGCTGGTGGATTCCATTCCTAATTTAGGGCCCAACGAAGTGGAGGGAGTTCCCTCAGGTTCTATGTTAAGCAGTGCAAATCCAGTCGCCATAGTAGAATCAAATTTCGAAGCCTCTCGGTTGTACATTTTGCTTACGGCATTCCATGTGAACCTTAGAACGGCATCTAATGTTCTTTTTCTGATAAAGTTTTTCATTAGAATAAAGATATAAAAATATTATGCATGCATAATAAAAAACAAAAAAAATTTTAACGGTAGATTTCCTGAATCAATTGTTCATATTTACGGAGTATCTCATTTCTTTTTACTTTCATGGTGGGGGTTAGGTGTCCTTCTTCTACCGACCAGACATCCGGAGTTAAACGGACCACTTTTACTTGTTCCCATTTTCCAAATTTATGATCGTGAAGTCTGATTTCTGCAGTGATATGCTCAATGAGTTTTTCGTTTTTTGATAATGCCTCGTAGTTGTCATCGAAAACTATACCCTGTTCATGGAGCCAATTTTTAGATTCCTCAAAATGGGGTTGAACGATCGCAGCGGCCATATTTTTTCCTTCGCCGACTACTACAATCTGTTCGATAAAGAGTGATTGCTTTAATTCGCTTTCGATCACCTGAGGAGCGATGTATTTTCCTCCTGAGGTTTTGAACATTTGCTTTTTTCGATCCGTGATTTTAAGAAAGCCATCCCCATCAATTACACCAATATCGCCTGTTTTAAAAAAATCTCCTTCCATTACCTCTGCTGTCAATTCGGGCGATTTGTAGTATCCTTTCATAACGTTGGGTCCTTTGCACCAAATTTCTCCATCTTGGGCAATTGTGACTTCAACCCCATCAATTATTTTTCCTACGGTTCCAATTTTCAACCCCTTATTTCTCATGTCATTGACGGAAATGGCTGGGGAAGTTTCCGTAAGCCCATAAGCTTCTGCTATAGTCATCCCTGCCGCGGTAAAAACCTTGGCCAGTCTGGGCTGTAGGGGTGCACTTCCAGAACATATTATTCTGAGGTTTCCTCCCAGTGCTGCTTTCCACTTGGATAGTATCAGTTTTTTAGCAATGGCCAGTTTAAAATTATAGAACACTCCCATTTGGTTGTAGGGTTCAAACTGCAAGGCGATTTTTACGGCCCAAAAAAACAATATTTTCTTAATACCATTGAGTTCATTCCCTTTTGCGTAAATTTTGTCATAAACCTTTTCCAGAAGTCGCGGAACAGCCGTCATAAAATAGGGTCGGACTTCTTTTAAGTTCTCACTGATGGTTTCCAAGGATTCTGCATAATAGACCCCAATATTATTGTGAAGGTACCCATAGATAAATGTTCTTTCAAAAATATGACACAGGGGAAGAAAGCTGAGCGCAGTTTGATTTTTTTCATCAAAGGGAAATTTTCTTGTAGCGGAAATAACATTAGAAACAATATTTCTGTGACTCAACATGACCCCTTTTGGGGTTCCAGTGGTTCCCGAGGTGTAGATAATCGTAGCAAGTGATTCGGGGTCAACCATGGACATCATTTCACTGAGTTTTTTTTCATCTCGATGTGCATTGCCCAGTTCAAGGAGTTCTGTCCAGTTCTTGCAAGCCTTTATTTTATCAAAGCAGTAAATCTCTTTCATGCCCTGAGTTGTATCTCTGATGGAGTTGACTTTTTCAAAAAGGGCTTCATCTGAAACAAAACAGTAGGAGCTTTCTGAGTGGTTGAGTATATATTGATAGTCTTTGGCGCTGATGTTTGGATAGATGGGGACAGTAACTGCGCCAACTTGGAGTATCGCCATATCCATAATAGACCACTCAGACCTGTTGTTGGTGGATATTAAGGCAATTTTATCCTGGGGTTTGACCCCCATTTTGATCAGGGCGTAACTGACGGAGTTGACCGATTCTAAATATTTCAGCGTAGAAAGGGCTTTCCATTTACCTCCTCTTTTGTCATTGAGACAATTGTCAATGGGGAAATTTTCAGCCTGAAGATGTAAAATATCAAAAATCCGAGTTGGTTCCATATCAATCAATGGGCCTAAAATAAATAAAATTACTTTAAGAAGTTTGTTCTTTAGAGTTGACAATCCATTGTTTTGCATTTTCGAATGCTGTAATCCAGGGAGAAAAGTGGTCGGTTCTGTTCTCGGGATAGTGGGCCCAGTTCCACGGAAATGTAGATCGTTCTAAATGTGGCATCATCACCAAATGCCTTCCGTTTTTACTGCACAACATGGCGGCATTGTAATCTGATCCATTGGGATTGGAAGGATACTGATCGTGGTGGTATTTTGCTGGTATCTGATATTCGGATTCTTTCAAGGGTAAATTAAACTTGCCTTCTCCGTGGGCTGCCCAAATCCCCAAGGTACTGCCTTCCATGCCTTGAAGCATTACAGAACTGGACTCCTCCACGGTGACTGCGGTAAACTGACATTCAAATTTCCCTGAGTCGTTGTGACTCATTTTTGGGAGTATATCGTGTTCTGGAGTAATTAAGCCCAAGGCGATAAAAAGCTGGCATCCATTGCATACGCCCAAGGAAAGGGTGTCTTCTCTGGCAAAAAAGTCATCTAAACTTTTCTTGGCTTTGGGGTTGTATAAAAATGCCCCAGCCCATCCTTTTGCAGAACCCAAGACGTCAGAATTTGAAAATCCACCCACGGCTGCGATAAACTGGTATTCATCAAGTGTTTTTCTTCCTTCAATTAAATCGGTCATGTGAATGTCGTGTACCTCGAACCCCACACTGTGCATTGCATAGGCCATTTCCCGCTCAGAATTACTTCCTTTTTCTCTGATTACTGCGGCTTTAACTTTTGTTCCGGAAGAGCGGCTCAGTGAACCATTAAAATTATTTGGAAATTTAAATTTAAGGGGGGTAGTTTTGTAATTACTAAACCGAATTTCAGCACATTTATTTTGATGAGCATCCAATGCTGCTGAGGTAGAAAACCAAACGTCACGATAGTGAGAAACGTCGAGGTCCAATGGGTCATTGTGGTTTTTGAGGCTTAATTTTCCTGTATCATCGGTCATCCCAATGGGGCAACAAGTCACGCCTTTGGTAGCAAAATATGAATCAAGATCACTTTCACTCTGCAGAATAACCCCAGAATTTTCTCCAAATAACAAAGCCACGCTGTCTTTTTCGCCTACTGCGGTCAGGTCAATTTGCATTCCCACATGGTTGGAGGGAAAACACATTTCAAGCAAGCTGGTGATTAATCCTCCAGAGGATACATCGTGACCGGCGATGATTTTATTTTCATCAATTAGACTTTGAATCAAGTCAAAAGCTTTTTTAAAGACTTCTATATCCTCAATTCCAGGGGCTTCAGTCCCAATTTTATTGCGTACTTGATTCAATGAAGAACCCCCCAAAACGTGTTTTTGAGAAGATAAGTTGATGTAATAGAGTTTCCCTTTATTGGCCACAGCGACAGGAGTGACTGTTTTTTTTATGTCTTGGCACTGACCAGCAGCGGTTATGATCACTGTGCCAGGGGCCAATACATCTCCATCTTTATACTTTTGTTTCATTGAGAGGGAGTCTTTTCCTGTAGGAATATTGATTCCAAGTTCGACAGCAAAATCCGAACAGGCTTTTACCGCTTCGTAGAGGCGGTCGTTTTCGCCTGGATTGTTACAAGGCCACATCCAATTGGCAGAAAGACTGACCGATTTGATTCCCGATTCCAACGGCGTCCATAAGATATTGGTAAGGGACTCGGCTATGGCATTCACACTCCCTTTGGCAGGATCGATTAACCCGATAATAGGGGCGTGACCAATGGCAGTTGCCACACCGAATTTACCGCGGTAATCCAATGCCATCACTCCGCAATTACTGAGTGGGAGCTGTAATTCTCCCACGGTTTGTTGCTGGGCAACACGTCCGGTTACACATCGGTCGACTTTGTTGGTAAGCCAGTCCTTGCAACCCACTGCCTCTAACTTCAAAACATCACTTAAATAGTCTTCAAAATGGACAAATTGGTGGACAGGATCGTCGAATTGTATAATTTGTTTTTGATCTACGAGGGTTGTCATGGGTGCATCTCCAAATAAGGACTCTAAAGCCAAATCAATGGGTTTTTCTCCCTTGTGCTCGTCAACAAAAGAAAAATGATGATCTCCTGTTACTTTCCCAACAATGTAAAAAGGCGCTCTTTCTCTATCGGCGATTTTTTTGAGCAGCTCCGCATCTTGTTTGGCGATGATGAGTCCCATGCGCTCTTGGGATTCATTGCCGATAATTTCTTTAGCAGAGAGAGTGGGATCGCCCAGCGGTAGCTTGTCGATCTGAATTTCTCCTCCAGTGTCCTCGACCAATTCTGACAAACAATTCAAATGTCCACCTGCACCGTGGTCGTGAATAGAAATAATGGGGTTTTTAGTACTTTCCACCATGGCCCTGATGGCATTGGCAACCCTTTTTTGCATTTCAGGGTTGGAGCGTTGTACTGCATTCAGCTCAATTTCATTGCTGAAAGCCCCAGTATTGGCCGAAGAAACAGCAGCACCACCCATACCAATTCTGTAGTTGTCACCACCTAAAATAACAATGATGTCTCCCTTTGAAGGTGTCTTTTTTTGTGCCTGATCCAAAGATCCATATCCAATGCCGCCTGCGAGCATTATCACCTTATCGTAACCCAAGCGGTGATTTTTTTCTTGATGTTCAAAGGTCAATACGGATCCTGAAATGAGTGGTTGTCCAAATTTATTACCAAAATCGGAAGCACCGTTGGATGCTTTAATCAGTAAATCCAGTGGGGTTTGGTAGAGCCATTTTCGTTCTGGAAACCCTGCTTCCCATTGCCGTTCTTGTTGCACTCTTGAGTAGGGGGTCATATAGACCGCCGATCCTGCCAAAGGAAGTGAACCTTGCCCCCCTGCGAGTCGGTCGCGAATTTCACCTCCCGAGCCCGTCGCAGCTCCATTAAAAGGTTCTACAGTGGTCGGAAAATTATGGGTTTCTGCTTTTAGTGAAATGACGCTTTGGACCAAATTGGTTTCATATGGGCTTGGAAAAGAACCGTCGCTGGGAGCAAATTGTTCTATCTCTGGGCCGGTGACGAAAGCTACATTGTCCTTGTAGGCAGAAACAATTCCATTGGGGTGAATTTTGGAAGTTTTCTTAATCAATTGAAATAAGCTTTCTTTCCTTTCTTCACCACCGATTATAAAACGCCCGTTAAATATCTTGTGCCGGCAATGTTCAGAATTCACTTGTGAGAAACCGAATACCTCAGAATCAGTCAGCGGTCGACCGAGTTTTGTTGATAATTGTTCCAAATAGGCCACCTCCTCATCACTGAGGGCAAGTCCCTCTTTTCTGTTGTAAGCGGCAATGTTGCTGATATCGGTAATGGATTCAGGCGATACTTTTATATCAAAAACCTCACGATCTAACTGGTCGTACTCTTGATAGAGCATGGGATCAAAAGATTCTTCAGGTTTTTTTGCAATAAATCGCTCTATTCTTTCAATCCCATCAATGTCCATGTTTTGACATATTTCAACGGCATTGGTGCTCCAGGGCGTAATCATAGTAGCGCGAGGACCCAGAAATGATCCTTCTATTGTAAGTTGTTCTAACAGGGGTTGGTCGCTGAAAAGCCAAACCAATTTTTGTTGCGTAGATAGGTCAATTTTTTTTGAAGTTTGAACAGCATATAGGAGCTGGGAGGGATTTCCAAAAAAGTAAATCATCAATGGATTTTTATAACTCAAAAATAATTTTTTCCTCTAATTAATCCCTACCAAATGCGGTTAGGAATTAATTACTTTTCAGCATTTTATTCACATTACACGTGTCAGGCTTGCACAATAGAATCCATCGAATCCTGTTTGATGTGAATAATAGGTGTGTTCATTGTCCATGGCGAAAGATTTCCCCAGCTTGCTTTCTAAAAAATGGGCCAACTGATGTTGATTTTCAGCGGGTAAAATTGAGCAAGTGGCATAGATCAGGCTGCCCCCTTTTTTGACCATGGGGGCATAGGTTTTTAAGATGTTGCGTTGAAGGACGATCAGCTCGTCTAATTTTTCGGGGGTGATGTTCCATTTGGTGTCGGGGTTTCTTTTTAAAACGCCCATTCCAGAGCAAGGGGCGTCTATCAAAACACCTTGAGCAGCACGGATTAAGGTGTTTAATTTTTCAGTTTTGTCAGCAGGAATCACCTCAACCGATTTTATGTTGTTTCTTTTGCACCTTTTTATCAACTCTTGAAGCTTTAAAGGCGCAATATCAACAGCGATTATCTTAGCAGCATCCCCTGTCAGTGTGGCGAGATGTAAACTTTTACCTCCAGCGCCTGCACAAGCATCTACATACAACTGATGGGCCTCAGGATTCAGCCATGGAACAATTTTCTGGGAATTAGCATCTTGTACTTCAAAATATCCATTGCGGTATTCTGCGAGTTGGTGTAAAGGCTGCTTTTTTTCGATGAGTAAGGCGTTAGGGTAATCAGGAATCCTATGGCTGACGATCTTATATTTTTTTTCCAAAATACTTTTTAGTTTCGGAACCGTTAACTTTAGGGTGTTTACTCTGATAACCAGCTCCGCGGGGGTATTGAGCGAGGCCATCTCCCTTTCCCACAAGGCTTCCCCCATTGATTCTACTCCCATTTTATCCATCCACTCTGGTATGGAATATCTGTATCGTCTTTGTTGAGATAAAACTGCAGCTTTGGCAAGTAGGGATGTAGGATTCATATTTTCGAATTCTTCCCAGTCGGGCAGTTGGTGTTCGTTGAGTACCATCCAACACCCCAATAGTGGCCAATGGTTGTATTCTGTAGTTGATGTTAAAGCTTCAAAAAAAAGCTTTTGTCTGATGATGTCGTAAAATATTTTACCGATGGTGCGCCGGTCTTTTCCTCCCCAACTCCTGTTGCTTCTCAAAAGTTTTTTTAGCACCTCCGAAGCAGATCGTTTTTTTATCAGGACATTTTCTAATCCCAATAATATGCCCAAAGCAACATTTCGGTGCAATCTCATATCGGGTCTAAGTCTGTTGGTGATCCTAAAGTTATTTGCTTTCCCTTTCTTTTTTCATTTTGTATACCATTTCTCGATTAAAATGGTATTCAGCATGATGCATTTTCAATATTTTTTGGGCATCAAATTTATTGAGTAAAAGTTTGTCCCTTTCCTCTTTGAGTTTTAGAGCATGGTGTTCCAGCTTGTTTATTTTTTCAATGATCTCAAAAGCCTCGGAATTGGTTACGCTGTCCAATGATTTTTTGTAGTTGCGCCTGATTTTTTTTATTTCTGTTCTGCATTCCAAGTAGATCTTCTTTTCGTATTCATCATATACGTTCCAAAAAACACTTTCCTCTTCTTCAGTTAATCCAATTTTTTCAGTTATATAACTCATCTTAAGCGCCTTGAGTCTTTCAAAGCTCATTTTTGAGTTTTGTCCAAAAACAGTACTAACATTGAGTACCAAAATAATTATCCATATTCTATTCATCGTCAAACAAGTTTAAATTGGTCGGTGACTCTCCATAAAGTCTTAATTCAATTGTATCGTCAATACTCACAGATTCGTAACTGTTTGAAAAATTACTATTTTCAAAGGAATAATCTGAGTGATCAGCGATTTCATAGGTGGTATTAAACGTCAGGTAATCTTCTATATAAAATTCGGCAAATTCATTTTGATTTACCATAGATTGTTCATTGTAATAAAACAGGAACATGAGAACTATTATTGAGGCTATTTTCCAAAGAGCTGACCCAAGGGTTGCCGTGTGATGATTGGGATATTTTACTTTGTTTAATATGTCCTTTTCAACGCGTTGGAAGTATCCATTTGGAACAATAAATCCATTTTTTTCCGACGTATTTTTTATCTTCTGAATCAATCTTGAATCAAAATCTTCAAAATAGCCTTTAGGGACTTTAAAAGGTGATTTGTTTGGGAATTTACTCATTGATTATATTTTTAATTTTGGTCATTGCATGGTGATAGGACGCTTTAAGTGCCCCCACCGAGGTTCCTAATATTTCAGACATTTTCTCATACTTCATTTCCTCGTAGTACCTCATATTAAAAACAATACGTTGTTTTTCGGGGAGTGAGGCTATTGCTTTTTGCAATTTTATCAGCATCGCATCTCCGTCAAAATAAACATCCGATTCAAGGAGATCGGTTTTTTTCTCAACCCACTCTTCATTGGATATTCCCAACTGCTTGGATTTTTTACCCAACAGGTTGAGTGCCTCATTGGTTGCTATTTTGTACATCCATGTGTAAATACTACTATTTCCTTTAAATTTCCCAATATTTTCGTACACCTTTACAAAGGTGTTTTGCAATGCATCATCTGCATCATCGTGATCAATTAGAATTTTTCGGATATGCCAATACAGTCGTTCTTTATAGTCAACCACCAATTTTTTGAAGGCAACCTCCTGCGTCTCCTTGGAGGTTAAGGCTTTTAAAAATTGATTTTGTGATTCCAAAGTTTTTATTCTTTGACGTCTTTTTTTGTTAAAAGTTTAATCGAATTTATAAAGTTTGTAGTTCAACGAGTTTTTTGTAGGCCGATTTTTTCGCAATCAACTCCTTATGGGTACCCGTTTCGATGATTTTACCGTTGTTCATCACTACTATTTTATCCGCCTTTTGGATGGTGGACAGCCGATGGGCGATCACCAAAGAAGTTCTGTTTTTCATTAAATTTTCCAAGGCTTCTTGCACTAATTTTTCTGAGGCTGTATCGAGTGCCGATGTCGCTTCATCTAAAATTAACACATCTGGATCTTTTAGAACAGCGCGGGCTATGGACAGTCGCTGTTTTTGTCCACCCGATAATTTATTGCCCCCTTCTCCAATCAGTGTATCGTAACCCTGTTCGAGCTTGTCTATGAATTCGGCGGCATTGGCAATCTCGGCAGCCTTCTGAATTTCAGTGAACTGAGCTGCTGGATTCCCCAAAGCGATACTGTTTTTTACACTTTCGTTAAATAAAATAGGGTCTTGGATAACCATGCCTGTAATTTTATAGAGTGATTTCTTTTTGATCTCGTGTATAGGAATTCCATCTACCGTTAAATGTCCTGAATCGATGTCATAAAAACGGTTGAGGAGATTTGCCACTGTGGTTTTTCCACTTCCGGAAGCACCCACCAGCGCTATGGTTTCACCTTTTTTAATCTTTAAAGAAAAGTTGTCCAGCACTTTTTGATTTTCATAGGAGAAAGAAATTTTATCAAAAATAATTTCCTTTTTCAAGCCGCTGATTTCAAGGGCATTGGGGCTGTCTTGCATTTCATCTTTGGCCTCCAAGATTTCGAGGACCCGCAGCGCAGCAGCATCTCCTTTTTTGATATTGTAATAGGCCTTGCTGATCCCTTTGGCCGGTGTAAGGATGTTGTAGGCCAGACCCAAATAGGACAGAAAAATGGCGCCGTTCAGTGTTTGGTCGATTAAAACCATTTTCCCCCCGTACCACAGTAAAATACTGATGACGACAATTCCTAAAAACTCACTGACGGGGGAAGCTAAGTTTTGACGGTTGAGTAGTTTATTGGAAAAATTAAAAAACCGATCGGTTGACTGGTTGAATTTTTTAATAAAAGTATTTTGACCGTTAAATGCTTTAATGATTTTAATCCCCCCAAGGGTCTCCTCTAAAAGCGATAAAAATTCTCCTTGTTCTTTTTGAACACGATCCGATTTGCGCTTCAATGATTTTCCAATTTGGGAGATTACTCCTCCAGAAAGCGGGATGAATATCAATACAAACAGGGTAAGTTTAACGCTAAAGCTAAACATAACCACTAGTGAAAAAATGATGGTCAGTGGATCTCGGACTATCAATTCTAATATAGAAAGAAAAGAATGCTGAAGCTCCAATACATCCGAGGAAATACGGGCCATAAGATCTCCTTTTTTCTTTTCCGAAAAAAAATGCACTGGAAGTGTAGTGGTTTTTTTATACAATTCATTTCTCAAATCTCTCAGTACACCGTTTCTGAGATAGGTGATGAAAAACATGGCCAAGTAATTGAAAATATTTTTTAGAAAAAAAAGGCTGATTATGATTCCAATTACAAAAAATAAGGCCATTCCACTGTCCTGTTCTAGGTAGTAAGTAACTTTATAGTTGAAATAACCCTCTAAATAGTTTTTGATTTCACCTACACCATTATAGGTGGGGGGAACAGTTGTTTTTACGGTACTTCCGAAGAGTATTTGCATCATGGGAATCATGGCCACATATGCCAAGGCACTGAAAATTGCATAGAGAAAATTGAACAGCACATTGAATAAGGCGAACCTTTTGTAGGGCAATCCAAATCGAAGTATCTTAAAGAAGTAATTCATGCTAGAGTCCCATTCCTTTGATGATGTTTTCTATTTTACGGCCCAATTGTTCTGATACAGTGTTCCATTTCTCTCCCGTTCCCATAGTGGAATTAACACTGAAGTAAAATTTAATTTTAGGTTCTGTACCGCTGGGTCTGATTGCGATCCTGGAGTCATCCTCCAAAGTAAATATCAATACATCAGCTTCGGGGAGGTCAATTTTTTCAAATCGGTTTTCTAAGTGAAAAGTTCGTTTACTGGACAAGTAATCTTCTGACTGGACAACGGAAATCCCTGCGATTTCTTTTGGCGGATCATTTCGGTATTGCGTCATCATGGTCTTGATTTTCTCGGCGCCTTCTATTCCTTTTTGAGTAAACGAAATAAGTTTTTCTTTATAAGCGCCAAATTTTATGAAGCACTCCTCCAATAATTCATAAAAACTTTTGCCATTTGCTTTTGCGTAGGTTCCAATCTCGCAGGCCAATAGCGTTGCCGTTACGGCATCTTTGTCTCGGACAGCGTCTCCCACCAAATACCCAAAACTCTCTTCTCCGCCTCCAATAAATTCAAGATCGGGAAAATCTTTAATCAGCTTTCCTATCCATTTAAAACCCGTGAGGGTTTCTTTGTATTGCACCCCATAGGCTTGCGCCATTTTTTTCATCATAGGAGTGGAAACAATGGTAGAAGCAATGAATTGTTTTCCATTGAGTTGATTTTTCTTTTTTCGCTGCTCGAGGAGGAAATAGGTCATCACCATCATGGTTTGGTTTCCATTGAGAAGACAAAAGTTGTTCTGGTGGTCTCTAACGGCAACTCCAAGTCGATCGCTGTCTGGATCAGTGCCGATTACGATATCTGCTTTGATCAAATCTGCCTTTTTTAAAGCCATTTCCAAGGCTTCAGGTTCTTCTGGGTTTGGAGATTTGACCGTACTGAAGTTTCCGTCGGGTTTGGATTGTTCCTCCACCAAATGAACTTCCTTGTATCCTGCTTTTTCGAGAACCTGCGGGACCGCAGTAATGGAAGTTCCGTGCAGCGCAGTAAAGACAATTTTAAATTGATCTCTTGCCGCTATATCGAACCGCCCTGATTTGACTGAAACATTGAAAAAGGCTTCATCAACATTGCTGTCTATCCATTGGATCAAATTGTTTTTAGGCTGAAATTTGATATTAGAAAATTGAGTTTTGTTGATTTGATCGATGATGGCTTTGTCTTGAGGCGGAACAATTTGCCCTCCATCTTTCCAATAAACTTTATAGCCATTGTATTCAGGGGGGTTGTGCGAGGCCGTCAACACTATTCCACAATGTGCATCGAGGAATTTTACTCCAAATGAAAGCTCGGGGGTGGTGCGTAAATCAGAAAAAATAAAAACCTTGATTCCATTGGCGGAGAAAATCTCGGCTACTTTTAGGGCCAGGCTTTTGCTGTTGTGTCTGCAATCATATGCAATGACCACTTTTATCTGTTCTGAGGTAAAAACTCTTTTTAAATAATCGGACAGTCCCTGGGTGCTCTTCCCCAAGGTATAGGCATTGATCCTGTTAGTACCCACGCCCATAATCCCGCGCATGCCCCCGGTACCAAATTCTAAGTCTTTGTAAAAGGCGTCCTCCAATTGAGAGGGGTTTTCTTTAAGTACGTCCAGCTCGGAAATTGTTTTTTTATCAAAAGGGGGGTGTGACCACTCCTCAACTTTATCACTAAGGGTTTTGCTCATGTGTCGTTTTAGTAATGTTATATCTTTTGATTTCTCTTTTGTACCGGATCATAATTTCCCCTAAAAATCCTGCTATAAAAAGCTGTGTGCCGAGAATCATGGTGGTCAGGGCAATGTAAAACTCAGGTCTTTGTGTAATAAGTCGCCCTTTGGGATTAAAATAAATTTTATCCAAGCCCAAATAGAGCGTAAATCCAAATCCAAGGGTGAGCATCACAGTTCCCCAAAACCCGAAGAAATGCATGGGGCGTTTCCCAAATCCATTGATGAACCACAGGGTGACCAGATCAAGAAAACCTTTGAGGAATCTATCTGCACCAAATTTTGTCCTGCCGAATTTTCTGGCCTGATGTTGCACTATTTTTTCGTCTATTCGGTCAAATCCAGCATGGGCGGCAATTACAGGGATATAGCGGTGCATTTCACCATATACTTCAATATTCTTGATCACCAGTTGTCGATATACTTTTAACCCACAATTAAAATCGTGGAGTTGAATGCCCGATACTTTTCTCGCAGCCCAATTGAATAGTTTGGAGGGTAAATTTTTAAATAGAATTGAATCAAATCTTTTCTTTTTCCAGCCAGAAACAAGGTGGAGATTTTGGTCAATCAGCAGATCAATCATGGGTAAAATCTCTTCCGGAGAGTCCTGCAGATCGGCGTCCATGGTAACCACATAGGCTCCCTTGGCTTGTTTAAAACCTGCGTGCAAGGCCTGCGACTTTCCGAAGTTTTTTGAAAACTTTATTCCATAGATGTTGGTGTTCGAAAGCGCCAATTGGGAAATCACCTCCCATGAATCGTCTGAACTACCGTCGTCAATAAAGATAATTTCATAATCTCTTTTACCTTTTTCAAGGGACTTGTGAATCCATTTGTGAAGGGGTACTAACGATTCACTTTCATTGAGAAGAGGAATAACGATAGAAATATCCATAGGGGTTGTTTCATCAGCAAAAATAGGAAATTTGTGCTATTCCGTCGGAGATTTCTTGAGGAGTAGTCCACCAATCAATGAAATTATAAATCCAAAGAAAAGATTAAAGATGATCATAAAGCTGGATATCATAAATGGCCCAGCAAACTTTTTTTGCATTTCGATCATCTGATTCACGTTTTCTTCAGAGATCTCAGGTTGTTCTTGTAAAATGGTTTGCCTGCTAATTTTAAGAGTTTCCTCAATAAAATCTGGATCTATAAATTTGATAAAAATGACAAGATAAATAGCGAGTACAATAGACGAAATCAAACTGATTCCAAGTCCAGTTTTTAGGGCATCACTCAATTTTAAACTTCCTTGGTTTTTGTTTCTGTAGTCGACAATACCCCATATAATTAGTGAGATAAAAATAACATAGCCGATTACATTTGAAGTTGTGTTTTTTTGGATATGCATCTCCAATGAAAACAACATTAAACCATAAATGATATTTATGGCTCCCAATGGGACCCCAAAAATTAATGCAGTTTTAGCGGTGGTGTTTTTTTGTTTTTCCATAATAAGATTCGTTGAAGTTTATATGCAGCACTATTTAAAGTAAAGAGCACTTGTGTTTTTACATAAAAAGATTAAATTTGCACCACCAAAGATAGAAATGTTATGAAAACTGATATCCATCCAGAGAATTATAGACTTGTCGCTTTTAAGGACATGTCCAATGAAGATATCTTTATTACTAAGTCAACTGCCGAAACCAAGGAGACCATTGAGCACGAAGGTGTTGATTATCCGTTGGTGAAATTAGAAATATCTCGAACGTCCCACCCCTTTTATACTGGTAAATCTAAATTGGTAGATACTGCAGGGCGAATTGACAAGTTTAAAAATAAATATTCCAAGTTTAAAAAATAAAATTTTTAAACCAAACCATTAAAACCGCTAATTGATTAGCGGTTTTTTTGTTTCCTTACTTTTTTGAGTTTTAGATCATTGACAGGGTTGATGGACAAACCCGTTATTCCTTTTTGAGTAAAACGAACGACTTCATCGTAATAAAGGGGGATTAGTGGGTGGTTACTCATCGCAATAGAATCCATTTGTTGATAGCGGCGGTATCTTTCCTCTTCCGCATTCAGTCCATAACTTTTTTCAAAGTACTGATCGTAAACAGGATTGTTGTGGTGGGTGTAGTTGGGACCTGAGGGGCTGAAATTTTTTGAATAAAAAAGCGAAAGATAGTTTTCCGCATCGGGGTAGTCGGCGATCCAGCTGGATCGAAACATTTCCAGCTTTCCATTTGATCGCGCTTGTTTTAATGTTGCTGGCGGCATTACTTCTATGTTTATAAATATTCCGATTTTCTGTAATTCCCGTTGAAGGTATTCACACAGATCAACATAATTGGCATCTGTAGCTAGATTTATTTCAGGTTTTAAACCGGTTTGTTTTTTAAATTGTTCCACTAATTTTAAAGCCTTTTGGGGCTGGTATTGGATACGTTTTTTTTGTGGATGACCCGGCAGTCCTCTGGGGATAAATCCCTTTTCTCCAATAAAGCCGATGTTGTTTCTCAAATACGTCATCATTTTTTTTCGGTCAAATCCGATATTAATGGCTTCACGGATCAATCTAGATTGAATGACGGGGGAGGGGTTGTCCAGATAAAACCCTAAGTATTCTGTATTGAGGTAAGGCCCTTTTTGAAGATTTATTTTTTGGGAATATTTTTCCTGTAGCGTTCCTTTATTGGTGAGTAATTCGTCCTTATATGCATTGTCGATGGCATTTAAAAAATCTATTTTTTTCTGTAAAAAAAGCATGAATTCACTCTGTTTGTCGGGTACAAATGTAATCGCAACCGCTTCCAAGTAGGGCAGCTTGTTTCCCAGCCTATCTTTTTCGTGATACTGTTGGTTTTTTCTGAAGATCAGTTTTACATCCTCCTCCCAGTTTTTAAATTTAAAAGGCCCCGTTCCTATGGGGTTTTTTCTGAAATCCGATCCGATTTCTGCAATAACTTCTTCAGGGATAACAGAGCAATAGCGCATGCTGAGCAAGCCCAAAAATGCAGGAAAAGGCTTTTTTAATTGAAAGGACAAATGGTGATTATCTATCGCAGTGATATTTTTTACATTCTGCATCACCCACCCTCCTGGCGATGCTGTCTGGGGATCAGAAAGCCGATTTAAGCTGAACACAAAATCAGCAGCGACCACCTCTCGAGTTTTCTCACTTCCAAAAGCGGGATGTTGGTGAAAGTAGATGCCTTTTTTTAAGAAAAAATCATATTTCAAGCCGTCGGCAGATTGGGTCCAATGGGAGGCAATATCTGGGACGATTGCCAGGCTGTCGTCCAATTGAACCAAGCCGTTGAATAGCTGTGTGCAGGCCCATATATTGGACAAGTTCATTGAAAAAGCTGGATCTAAAGATGTGATATTTTCATGTGCATTGTAACGGAAAACCAAGTGGGATTGTTCTTCGGAATTTCTGTTTGTACAGGAAATTACACCAATGAGCAGTGCGATACTTCCTAAAATTTTTAAGGGACTATAGATCCTGTGAACAAGCACGTTTAAAGATTGTATATTTGCAGCAAAATACAATTTTTTAATACAACTGGACCATGGAGCGCGTTGAGCAGCGGAGACCTAAATCTACAAAAGCAAGGGTGGCTTTTTATACCCTGGGTTGTAAATTAAATTTTTCTGAAACAGCCACCATATCTCGAGATTTTAAAACCGATCGGTTTGAGCAGGTAGCCTTTGATTCCCCTGCAGAGGTTTATGTAATTAATACCTGTTCTGTTACCGAAAATGCCGATAGGAAATTCAAGGGATTGGTCAAGAAAGCCTTGCGTCAAAATCCTGATGCGTTTATTGCAGCCATTGGGTGCTACGCCCAATTGCAGCCACAAGAATTGGCAGAAGTATCAGGGGTTGATTTGGTATTGGGGGCCACTGAAAAGTTTAAGTTGATTGATTACTTGGGAGATTTGACAAAAAAACCTTCGGGAGCGGTTCATTCATGCGAGATCGGAGCGGCCAACTATTACGAGTCCTCTTTTTCCCTCGATGATCGAACCCGAGCTTTTTTAAAAGTGCAAGATGGCTGTGATTATAAATGTACGTATTGTACCATTCCCAGAGCAAGAGGTATATCTAGAAGTGATTCTTTGGAAAATATAATCAAACAAGCGCTGCTAATCACCGAAAAGGGAATCAAAGAGATTGTATTGACAGGTGTTAATATCGGTGATTATGGGAAAGGAGAGTTTGGTAACAAAAAACACGAACACACATTTTTAGATTTGATTACCGCATTAGATCAGATAGAGGCGTTAAAACGAATCAGAATATCTTCCATTGAGCCCAATTTATTGTCAGATAAAGTGATAGATTTTGTTGCCAACAGTAGGGCGTTTGTTCCCCATTTTCACATACCGTTGCAAAGTGGCAGTGATATAATATTAAGGAAAATGAAGCGGAGGTATCTGAGTGGTTTATACCGAGATCGGGTAGCACAAATCAAAAGCTTGATGCCAAATGCCTGCATAGGAGGGGATGTTATTGTCGGTTTTCCGGGGGAGACAGATGAAGCATTTTTGGAAACTTATAATTTTATAGCGGGATTGGACATTTCATATTTGCATGTTTTTTCTTATTCTGAGCGGCCCAATACCGAAGCCATAACCATGGGGGATGTGGTACCACTGGCAGTGAGAAACAAGAGAAGTAAGATGTTAAGAGGACTTTCAGCAAAAAAAAGACGCTCGTTTTATGAAGCTCAGTTGGGTGAAAAAGTAAATGTGCTTTTTGAACACGAAAACAAAAAAGGCTACATCACTGGTTTTAGTGAAAATTACATTAAAGTCAGAGCGCCATGGGATCCCCACCTGGCGAATCGAATAGAGAATTTGCTCCTTCAAGAAATCGATCCGGAGGGGTATGTAAGAACTGAAAATAAAATTAAAGCTTGATGCCCACGGGTAGTAAAGATTTGTAACACTTATTACGCCTTACAAACCCAGCAATTTTAGGGGAGGTGGGTACTACTCTTAAATTTTTTTCTGAAATAAACTCTAAAACACTTTTGATAAAACTCTCTTCAAATTCAACGTCGCATACATCTCCTGGAATTACGAGTTTGGTTAGGAAGATTTTTCTCTCTTGTTCGGCATATTCAATTCTGGCCAATGAACCATTAAAATTGGTTTCGAATTGTCTTAGAAATTCATTGTTTTGTAATTCAACGTTGTTCATTAAGATAATTACTAATTTGGTTTACTTAATAAGTAAAAATAAAAATTCAGTCAGTTTTTGTAAAGAGGGGACAGCAAAATTAACTATTTTTTGAATAATTGACAATGATAAATAAGAAAAAATAATGAAAGAATCAGTTTATCTTATGCCTGGTATGGCAGCCAGCCCAAAAATATTTGAGTTTCTTTCTTTTCCAGATTATTATGATGTCAATTACCTTTCTTGGATTCCTCCGGTCAAAGATGAGTCATGGCGTGACTATGCCCTGAGAATGTCAGCCAGGGTGAAGCACAAAAAGCCAATTTTGATTGGAGTATCATTGGGAGGGATATTGGTTCAGGAGATGAAAAATCATCTGGATTGTAAAAAAGTAATCATCATCTCCAGTATCAAATCCAACAAGGAGTTGCCCATTCACATTAAAATTGCAAAGCGCACAAAAGCGCACCGTTTGTTACCCACCCAATGGGTTCAAAATTTAGAAATGCTAACCTCTTTTGCCTTTGGAGAAAACATTCAGCGTCGGTTGGCGCGTTACAAAAAATACTTATCGGAACGCGATCCAGAATATCTCAATTGGGCAATAGACCGCTTGGTGAATTGGGAAAGAAGCGAAATAGATCCACAAGTGATTCACATCCACGGTTCTCAAGATGCTGTTTTTCCCATTAAAAACATAATTAAACCTTTTATAACCGTAGCGGGAGATCATGGGATAATTATCACAAAAAGTGAATGGTTTAATGGTAAGCTCCCTAAAATATTAAATGAAAGTTTGGTGGATTCCACTTTTTTAAAATAAATTCATAGCATGAAACAAAATGTATTTTCTTTTAAGTGGTTGGGTATTTTGGTCTTGTTTGTCATATTATTCAGTGGGTTTATTGTAAACTACCAATCTAATTATGCACTCAAAACGCGAGGACAAGAACCCGCTTACAAAGTGTATGCACTTGAATTACCGGACACGTTAAACTTTGCTACAGAAAAAGTACCCCTTAGCTCTCCAGATCTCAAAGAACGCTTGGACAGGGAATTATTGGTAAATACTTATTGGCAGTCCAACATGATGTTAATGCTTAAACGCGCCAATAAATACTTCCCCACCATAGAAAAAATTTTAGCAGAGGAGGGGGTCCCCTCAGACCTCAAATATATTTCGGTAATAGAAAGTGGCTTGGTCAATGCAATTTCTCCCACAGGTGCAAAGGGTTTTTGGCAGATAATGAGGGCTACAGGCAGGGAATATGGGTTGGAAGTCAATGGCAATGTCGACGAACGCTACCACCTTGAGTTTTCTACTCGGGTAGCGGCAAAATATTTAAAAAAAGCAAAAGAAAAGTTTGGTTCATGGACCCTGGCTGCGGCTTCCTACAATATGGGGGTAACGGGAATACAAAGAAATCTGAACACACAGCAGGTCGATAATTATTTTGATTTGAAATTGAATGGAGAAACCAGCCGTTATGTATTTAGGGTTTTGGCAGTAAAAGAAATTATCGAAAATCCAATGAAGTATGGTTATGTTTTTGATCAGAGCGACCTATACGATCAGGTTCCCTTGCGGCTACACGGCCTGGACACTGCAATACCAAACTTGGCTTCTTTCGCAAAGAAAATGGGAATTAACTATAAAATATTAAAGATTCACAACCCCTGGTTGCTCCAAAATCACCTCAATAACAAGTCCAGGAAATACTACGAAATAGCCATTCCTGAAATAGGGCATTACTAGATGCGCTTCATTTGTTGCTGCATCATCTTGACTTGATCTGTCAACATTCCGTGTTTATCGAGCTTTTTGGCTTCATTCAAAAGTACGGATGCTTCCCTTTTCCTCCTTTTTTGCATTAGAATTCCAGCAAGGCTCAATTTGGCCATGGCCAAGTCATGAGTCATAGATAGGCCCAACTGGATTGCTTTTTTGAAATGCTTTTCCGCTACCGTTAGGTTGTTTTGTGATTGGATGATCCCATGGAGGTAATAATAATAGCCTTGTTGTTTTTTTACCAGTGAGCTTTCAGGATTTTTAATTTTACTGAGCCAACTTTCTGTGCCTTTAAAATCCTGTTTTCTCAATCTTAAAAAAGCCAAGAAAATGATCTCATTTTTAAAGAATATTAGAACCAACATCCCAGAAATGAGGGTTAAGAAAATTCCATTTCCAATGTAATTTTCATAAAATTGATACCCTCCATAAGACAGAAAGACAATGGCTAAAATGATTTTAATGATTTTAGGAAACATAAAATTTATTTTGGGTTCGAAGTTAATAAGAATCCATTTAAAACCATTTGTTTAAGAAAAAAGATGTTGTATATTTGCCCGGTTTTAAGTAAAAGAAATCTAATATGAAAAGGACCTTTCAGCCCTCCAGAAGGAAAAGAAGAAACAAGCATGGCTTTCGCGAGAGAATGGCCTCTGCCAATGGTAGAAAAGTTTTGGCCAGCAGAAGGGCAAAAGGAAGAAAAAAGATTTCTGTATCCTCTGAGCCCCGTCACAAAAAATGATAATAAAATTCCAAAATATTAAGGTGTTATTCTATTCTGAATAACACCTTTTTTTTATATTAAATTAATTTTTGAAACTATAATTTATGCCGAAAAGATCCGAGATAAAGAGCATTTTAATCATCGGTTCAGGCCCTATCGTTATTGGGCAAGCCTGTGAATTTGATTATTCAGGAACACAAGCATTACGTTCCATAAGAGAGGATGGAATTAAAACCATCTTGATCAATTCTAACCCAGCAACAATCATGACGGATCCGTCCATGGCCGATCATGTTTACCTAAAACCGTTAACAACTAAATCGATCATCGATGTTTTGAAAAAACATCAGGTAGATGCGGTATTACCAACTATGGGTGGGCAAACTGCACTAAACCTCTGTATCGAAGCGGATGACAAAGGGATATGGGAAGATTTTAATGTTGAAATAATCGGAGTTGACATCGAAGCCATCAATATCACAGAAGACCGAGATAGATTCAAGAAATTACTCAAAACAATTGACATACCTGTTGCTCCTGCGGAGACGGCCACTTCTTTTTTAAAGGGCAAGGAAATCGCTCAGAAGTTTGGATTTCCGTTGGTCATTCGGCCTTCTTTTACCCTGGGAGGCTCCGGCGCCTCTTTCGTAAACCACGAGAATGAGTTTGAAGAATTGCTGACCCGTGGACTGGAGGCTTCTCCGATTCACGAGGTTCTCATTGATAAAGCTTTGGTGGGTTGGAAGGAATACGAATTAGAGTTGTTAAGAGACAAAAACGATAATGTTGTCATCATTTGTACCATTGAAAATATGGACCCTATGGGAATTCATACAGGAGATTCCATTACAGTGGCGCCCGCAATGACATTATCTGATACCGCTTTCCAGCGCATGCGCGATATGGCGATAAAAATGATGCGAAGCATCGGTGATTTTGCAGGTGGCTGTAACGTTCAATTTGCAGTCAGTCCCGACGAAAAAGAAGATATTATTGCCATTGAAATCAATCCGAGGGTTTCTCGCTCTTCGGCATTGGCTTCAAAAGCTACCGGATATCCTATCGCGAAAGTGGCGGCAAAGCTTGCCATCGGATATTCATTGGATGAATTGGAAAATCAAATTACGCAATCCACTTCAGCCCTTTTTGAACCTTCATTGGATTATGTGATTGTCAAAATACCCCGATGGAACTTCGATAAATTTGAGGGATCCGACAGGAAATTAGGACTTCAAATGAAGTCAGTAGGAGAGGTGATGGGAATTGGGAGATCTTTTCAGGAGGCATTACACAAAGCAACCCAATCTCTTGAGATCAAGAGAAATGGATTGGGAGCAGATGGTAAAGGAAATGAAGATTATGATACTGTGATAGAAAAATTGACCAACGCCAGTTGGGACAGGGTTTTTGTTATCTACGATGCCATCCAGATGGGAATCACACTAAGTAGGATTCACGAAATAACCAAAATTGACATGTGGTTCCTAAAACAATACCAGGAGTTGTATGAATTGGAAAAAGAGATTTCAAAATATAACATAGACAATCTGGACAAAGTTTTGATGTTAGAGGCCAAGCAAAAAGGATTTGCTGACCGGCAGATTGCCCATATGCTGGGTAGTTTGGAAAGTGAGGTGTACAACAAACGGGAGGAAATGGGAATCCAAAGGGTGTACAAGCTGGTTGATACTTGTGCCGCAGAATTTTCTGCTTCAACCCCCTACTATTACTCCACCTTCGAGGAAGAAATGCAGAAAGAGGGGGGTACGCCCTTCAGTGAAAACGAGAGCGAAGTCAGTGACCGTAAAAAAATCATTGTACTTGGATCTGGTCCCAACAGAATCGGTCAAGGGATAGAGTTCGATTATTGCTGTGTTCATGGGGTATTGGCCTCTTCAGAATGTGACTACGAAACCATAATGATAAACTGTAACCCAGAGACAGTTTCCACGGACTTTGATATTGCAGACAAGCTGTACTTTGAACCGGTTTTTTGGGAACACATTTACGACATAATCCAGCATGAAAAACCAGAGGGGGTCATTGTGCAGTTGGGTGGACAAACGGCACTTAAACTTGCGGAAAAACTTGACCGATATGGTATTAAAATTATCGGAACCAGTTTTGAATCCCTGGATTTGGCTGAGGATCGTGGCAGCTTTTCAACGCTCTTAAAAAATAACGACATCCCCTATCCAGAATTCGGTGTAGCAGAGACTGCAGATCAAGCCTTGGCACTTGCAGATCATTTGGATTTTCCAATTCTGGTTAGGCCGTCCTATGTACTCGGGGGACAAGGAATGAAGATCGTAATCAACAAAGAGGAATTGGAAACCCATGTTGTCGACCTGCTCAGAAAAATACCCAATAACAAACTTTTATTGGATCATTATTTAGATGGCGCTATAGAGGCCGAGGCAGATGCAATATGTGACGGAGAACAAGTTTACATTATCGGTATCATGGAACATATAGAACCCTGTGGAATCCACTCTGGCGATTCTAATGCTACCCTACCAGTATTTAATTTAGGCGAATTTGTGTTACAACAAATCAAAGACCATACTCACAAAATTGCCTTAGCGTTAAAGACTAAAGGCTTGATCAATATACAATACGCGATTAAGAATGATAAAGTTTATGTGATAGAAGCCAATCCAAGGGCTTCCAGAACCGTTCCCTTTATTGCTAAAGCATACAATGAGCCCTACGTTAACTTCGCCACCAAGGTGATGTTGGGTCACAACAAGGTCAGCGATTTTAAGTTTAACCCAAAATTAGAGGGTTATGCCATAAAGCAACCTGTATTTTCTTTCAATAAATTTCCCAATGTTAACAAACAACTGGGACCCGAAATGAAAAGTACTGGAGAAAGTATATTGTTTATCGACAATTTAAAGGAGGATGAGTTTTATGATCTGTACGCGCGGAGGAAAATGTACCTGACCAAGTAAGAGATTTTTCATATCTTTACAGGGTGATTTTAGAAGTATGATTAACAAGCATGTATTTGTAATATCAGTCATTATTTTTGCAGTTATGACGAGGTTTTTGCCCCATCCCCCCAACTTTACACCCCTTGGGGCAATAGCACTTTTGTCCAGTAAAGGTTTAAGCGATCGTTGGATCGTTTTTGCAATTCCTGTGATAAGTCTGTTTATTTCAGATTTAATTATTGGATTGCATGCTACAATACCTTTCGTTTACGCTTCCTTTGTGTTAATTACCTTGTTGGGAATGACTGTCAAAAAAATAAATGTAGGAACAATCTTACTTTCATCCGTCATCTTTTTTATAGTAAGTAATTTTGGTGTTTGGTTGCTCTATTATCCACAAACACTTGAGGGACTGATTCAGTGTTATGCTTTGGCGATTCCTTTCTTTTTTAACACTGTTCTCGGGGATTTGATCTTTTCAGCTTTATTGATTTTCCCATTTTATTTCTTACACAAAAGAGAGCTATTCAAGGTTTAATTATTTCTTTACGCCCTCAGCCTTGGCATTGAGTCATTGACTGTTAATAAGGTCATGTCAAACAAAGCATTCGTTTGCCCCGAGTAAGCCCATAAAAAGAATACTGACCAACCAAAGACTCAACATAAATATTGCTACATATCCAAAGGGTTTTGCTTTGGGGTTTATGATTTTAACCCCAAGCATAAACACAAATACAAAAGGAATGATAATACTGACCAGCAGCAATAGTAGGAAGACCCAGAGAGGGAAAAAGCTCAATTCGTACCATTGATCAAAAACGACCAAAGGCCATTCAATATTTCCAAAAAAAGCAAAAGAAGCAAAACTAATGCTGAGTGTGATGACAACGACTAAAGCACTGACCATCAAAACAATTCCAATAATTTTGGAGATGACTCTAAACACTACCCTGAAAAGGCTTTCTAAAAAATTGAAGAAATTTTTGGATTTTTTTTTTGCAGTAGATTTTGCTTTTTCATAATCTACTCTGCTAATTTTTTCTTTTACCTCTTCAAACCCTTCCTTGACTTTACGTTCGATATTGGCAATGTCAACGGGCTCCCCTTTCATCTTAAGTTTGTCTGCAGTGGTCTCTGCCTTTGGAACCAATGCCCATAAAACCAAGTAAATGAGGACAAAAACTCCTCCTGATATAAAAGTAAGAAGCACCCATAAAAGACGGATCCATAAGCAATCAATTGCAAAATAATGTGCTATCCCAGAAGCAACACCTCCGATATAGCGATCGTCTGGATCTCGAAAAAGTTTCTTTTCGGTGGGATTTTGTTTTTGTTCTGTACTGGGTTCTTCTTCCATAAGAAAGTCTTCAGGGGTTCCCAAAATTCCTATCATTTTAGACACGTCGTTTTGATTGATAACATAGTCTTTGTGTTTTTTGAATTCTTGGAATAATTCAGCAATGCGACCTTCTATCTCCTTCATTATTTCATCACTGCCCTCTGTTTTAGAAAAAGTACTTTTTAGTTTCCTTAAGTATTGATCTATACTTTTGTAGGCATCTTCATCGATTTGAAAAAAAATACTGGCCAAGTTGATATTTACAGTTTTGTTCATGGGATTAAATTTTAGATTTGGTAATGGTATTAACAGCTTTGTTCATTGAGCTCCAGGCGGATTCCAGTTCGTTTAAAAACAATTTTCCCCCGGGGGTGATTGAGTAGTATTTTCTTGGGGGCCCTGAACTGGATTCTTCCCAGCGATAGGTCAAGAGCTCTGCATTTTTTAAACGGCTCAGTAGGGGATAAACAGTGCCCTCAACTACCAACATTTTTCCTTTTTTTAATGCAGATAAAATTTCAGAAGTATACAAATCTTTGGAGCTGATCAAAGACAAGATACAATACTCTAAAACTCCTTTTCGCATCTGTGCCTTTGCGTTTTCTATCTTCATGATATAGGGTACATTTTTATTCTATGTTTCAAATATAATAAAATTTTTACTATTATGTAATACAAGGTACTATATTTTATATAATTCAGCCTTCAACTCATTTTTTTAATTGTCATAAGTTATATTTAGAATATAATAAAATGAGTTGGAGAGCATTATTTATTAATTTTATAATGTGATTCGGTTTTGCGATGCAAATGAAAAGGGAAATTGGTTAAATGCCAATGCTGTACCCGCAACTGTAAGCTCAGTCCAAATAGTGACGGTTTCCATAATTTCTTTACCACTGATACAATCTGGAAAGTTTTTGGAAATACGCGAGCCAGGATACCTGCCATTCACAGTGATTGAATACTTCGGGGATAAAGTATTGGATTGCTGATAAGGATATTGAGTCCCGTAATTTTATTTTATGAAAAGTGTTACGGCCCTTTTTTGGGCAATGCTCCCTTCGTTTGTATTGCTGGGACAAAACCAATCGATTGACGCTGCTTCGTCTACCATAAATTACTTAGAGGAGGTAGTTTTGATCGATTCAAGATTTCCTTTGAAAAGATCTCAATCGGGTAAGACTGTCGTTAAAATTGACCAAGAACAAATAGAGCAATTCTCTGGATTGGGCTTGGGTATATTGTTGTCTACCCATTTGGGTATCGATGTAATCGGTAAAAATTTGAATTCTGGTCACAATCCAAGTACCATTTCAATTCGAGGAGGGCGCAATCGCCAGGTATTGATTTTAATCGATGGGGTAAAGGTTTCCGACCCTTCTAGAATTGATAATGATTTTGACATCAATTCATTGAGCATGGAAATGATAGCCTCAATTGAAATTATAAAAGGAGCCGCCAGTAGCCTCTACGGGAGTTCAGCTGCAACAGGTGTGATCAATATTACCACAAAAAAACCAGCGGAAAAACCCACGCTCTCAGCCAGAAAAACATGGGCCACAGAACAAGTTTCCAATCAATCGATTAACCGATTCAATGCGGGGAATCATTGGGTGCAATTCAGCGGTGGTCTAAAAGACTTTGGCTATAATTTTGCCTATGCCGAGCGCTTTAGTAATGATATGACCGCCATTGTAGGCGAGGAGGCAGACCCTTTTAAAAAGGTTAATTTCAATGTTGGATTATCGGGTGAATTATTTTCAAAAATTGATTTGAGATTCAATTGGAATAGGGACAATATCGAAGCTGATTTTGATAATAGCTTTCCCTATGAACAGTCAGATTTTTCTTACACAACTGAGGTGGAACGTTTTTCATTGAGTTCAATTTATAATTACGAGGGAGGAAGTTTAAATCTCAATGCAGGCTATCAAATAAACGAAAGGGATTTCCAATATTCCTACCTTTTGTCATATAAAAGTGATAATCTAAATTTTGATCTTTTCAACAAGTATATTTTCAATAATAATTTTTATACCATTGTTGGCCTACAATACAACAGAGGAACAATGGAAGCAGATCACAAGCCCGAGGTATCTCAATATGACCTCTACATGAATACAGTCTACCTTGATCCTTCAGGACTGAACCTTAATTTTGGTGTTCGATACAATGATCACAGCACTTACGATGGCCACTGGATATACAGTATTAACCCCTCTTTTTCATTTGATCTTAATACCGATGCTAAAATGAAAATATTAAGTAGTTACAGCAAAGCCTTTATTCCACCTGGCTTGTATCAATTATTTGACCCTTCGTATGGCAATGTCAACCTACAGCCTGAAAATAATTTAGGTTTTGAATTGGGAACGGAGATCAGCACCAATCAATATAATTTCTCCGCGGTTTATTTCAATCGAGTAGAGGACCCTACACTTATCTTTGGACCACCCGCAGATGGATATCCTTATGGTAGATATGCAAATTCCGATGAAGATATTAAATACAGTGGTGTAGAAGTAGCTTATGATTTTAAACTTTTTCAAAAAGTAAAAACGCGTCTTAATTATATTTTTAACGAAACGACAGATGGGGATTTAAGGAGTATTCCTAAGCACGCCATAAATGGGGTGATGGATCTTCCCCTGTCACTTGCTACACACCTCAACCTGATCGGACAATACAGCGGAGACCGATTGGCAAACGATAGTGTTACGCAAATGAAGGCTTATTCCCTTTTTACTTTACAACTGAATCATCGAATCCAAAAGCCTAAAGGGAATCTGTTTTTGAGTGTATTCAATGTTTTTGACACAGCATATGTTATTATCCCAGAATATGCTACCCGAGGCAGAAATGTACTGATGGGAATATCAATCCAAATCGATTAGGGAGAATTCTTTTAAAGAGGTGATCAGTTGATCTCTGAGAAAATGAGGATCGTCCACCGTGTTTTCTAAGGGAAAATTAGGATAGCTAAAATCAGATCTTGCTGCCGTATTTCCGGAGATATGATTCAATGCCAATGAAAGCAAAGGTTCTGTGACATCTCCCAAGACCCCCAAATTGGTTAGGTCTTCTTTTAATAGTAAACCTTGTTGGGGTGACAATCCATCTGCATAGTCATAAAAATCTTGATTGTTAGCACTAAAAAAAGTCATGGGATACATGGCATAGGTATGGTCTGGATTTTTTGTCCGGTTATTATCGATATAATCATAAACGGCAGAGGGTCCCCCAACATTTTTTCCATAGGTATTATCTCCAACTTGAACTACATCAATGTAGGGTGCCAATCCGTTTATAACCAATTCGCTGGAGGAAGCAGATCTATTTGAGGTGATCACATAAACCCGATTTAAATTCAAAGAATTGATGGCCGTACCATCCCGTAAAACATTGGTAAAGTTTTCTCCCAACCAGCTGGCATAGCTCTCCTTGTTCTGATTAAGGAACTCCATCAATTTGGTGTTCCATATATATTTTGAAAATACTTGACCGTCAAACTGACCTGTGATCATCCCGGCCAAGTTTACGGCCGAGCGCGTGAGCCCCCCTCCGTTATAGCGCAAATCAATGACGACCTCGTTTACTTGTTCTGTTTTGAAGTCCGCAAAAACATCGTTGAGTGCATTGTCAAAACCATCTGCGAATTGGTTGTACATCAGGTAACCAACTTTGGATCCCCCCAATTCTATGACTTTGTGGATGTGAATGGGGTTGGATTGGAAATTCTCTGTTTTGGTCAGGGGTATATTTTTTCCATTTGAACTGATAACATTATTATTGATATCGGCCATGTTTAAGGTGTAATCTAAATTATCACCGTACAACAATGCTCGATAGTTACTCATGTTAAGGGACTGGCCGTTTACTCCAATAAAAACATCACCTCTTTGAATGTCTTTATCTGCTGCATCAGATTCGGGAAGAATATAGGTTACCACCCCCAAAATATCGTCGTCACCGCCATATCGTGATAGGATAAAATTGACGCCATTGTTGGCATCGATACCCTTAATTGAGTTTTCCAGATCCACGTAGTTGGACTGAATAATACTGTATTTATCGTCTTCATGTTTAAGCGATTCAAAAAAAGATTCGGGCTCTGGATAGGGTTGAATGAGTTGACTGTAAGCAGCGGAACCTGGTGCATTGGAATTATTGAGCGCTGGGACTTCCTCCTGCCACAAATAGAGCTCATTCAATGATTCCCAGATAAATTGATGAATTCTAAAATACCGTTCGCCGTTGTAGGTTGATGCGCACGCTCCATCGATATCAATATTTAAATTAAGTGTATTACCGTCAACCATAACCTGGTTTACACTTCCAATTAAGTTGGTGCCACTTGATAAATTAATACTGACAGAATCAATAATCTCATAGCTACCCTTAATACGTTTGTCTAAATAGTTGAGATAGAAAGCATTGTCCTCAAGGAAGTGAATGTTGGTTGCTTCACAAGCAGTACCTATTGTTTGAGTATCACTAGCTGAATTAACTGTCGTTAAATTCCAAGAGCCCAGCACTAAGTTGGGATCCTCTTCAATATTGGGGAGTAAGTTTTCCGAAACGGGATTTGTTTCCGCTGTCGTTGGCTCTTCCTTAGCACAAGCAGTCCAGAGAATAACGGATAATACGATTAAAATCGGATGTCTTAAAATTTTCATTATAGCATTTAAGATGTGCAGGCTAAATTACATATTTATAACCAACTTTCGGCGGTTCTATGTCCGATGTCTAACAATCCAGCTAACGATTTTGTATCCTTAGATCAGCATTATAATTCAGTGATTCCTTACATTTGATATCAAACCAACAGCTATGAAAAAGTTTTTCGTTACATTATTTTTGATGCTTGCCCCTCTTTCGTTATTGGCCCAGCCCATTTTTGAAAAATACCAAAACAATAAAGAGGTCAGTGCCATCACCATCACTCCTAAAATGTTTCAGTTATTGGGAAGTATGTCACTCTCAACAGGAGACCCAGAGTCTGATGCACTAATGGAGATGATCAGTGGAATCACACTATTTAAGGCATTGATTACCGGATCGGAGTCCATCAGTGATGAAATCGATCAATGGGTAAAAAATGAGGCCGATGCAAAGGGACTGGATTCCATGGTTTCACTGAAAGAATCGGATGCAGAACTGATCCTTTATATCAAAGAAAATGATCAAAAACAGGAGATAGATCGTTTGTTAATGTTCTCAAAAGGTATAGCTGATAAAGTACCTGAAGCCCAACTTGAAGGGAAAAATATTGAGGCCATCCTTTTACTGATTGAGGGTGAAATTGAAATGGATAAGATCGCAAAATTGATCACTAAAATGAATTTACCAGGAGGAGATCAACTGATAAAAGCAGGAATATAGCAGCAGTCTATCAGGCGATGCCTGTGTAATTTGAAGGGGTTATTTTCTTCATTTCTGCCTTTACGGTATCTGAGATTTCTAATCCGTCTATAAAATGGTGTATTACCCTTTTGTCTATTGATTCATTCGTTCGCGTCAGTGCTTTGAGTGCCTCATAGGGATTTGGATATTGCTCTCTTCTCAAAATGGTTTGGAGTGCCTCTGCCACCACGGACCAGTTTTCCTCCAGATCGGCGTTTATTTTTGTTGGATTAAAGTTGAGCTTGTTAATTCCTTTTACAATAGAATTAAATGCGATAAGCACATGTCCAAAAGGAACTCCTATGTTTCTGAGTACGGTGCTGTCGGTCAAATCTCTTTGTAGCCTTGAGATAGGAAGCTTGGTCGAAAAGAAAGTCAACAGTGCATTGGCCATGCCCAAGTTTCCTTCCGCATTTTCAAAATCTATGGGGTTTACTTTGTGGGGCATTGCTGAGGATCCTACCTCACCCTCTTTGATGACTTGCTTGAAATAATCCATCGAAATATAAGTCCAGATGTCTCTGTTGAAATCTATCAAAATGGTGTTAATTCTTCTGAGCGCATCACACAGGGCTGCAATGCTATCATAATGTTCAATTTGGGTGGTGGGAAAAGAATAATCTAAACCCAATTGATCTTCGACGAATTTTTTTCCAAACTTTTTCCAATCGATGTCAGGATAAGCGATATAATGGGCATTAAAATTTCCAGTGGCACCTGAAAATTTAGCGGCATTAGATACCCGCAATAAGCTGGTTTTTTGTATTTCTAATCGATGAGAAAACACCGCCAGTTCTTTTCCCAATAGGGTGGGGGAAGCTGGCTGACCGTGTGTTCTTGCCAACATGGGTACGTCGGAACACGATTGGGAAAGTGCGGAAAGAGTGGTCAGTACTTCTTTCAAATGAGGAAGATAAACCTGGTGAATTGCTTCTTTAATTGAAAGTGGGATGGCCGTGTTATTGATGTCCTGAGAGGTGAGTCCAAAATGAATGAATTCCTTATATTTTGAAAGATCAAGCCTGTCAAATTCCTTTTTTATAAAATATTCTACTGCCTTTACATCGTGATTGGTTGTTTTTTCAATCTCCTTAATCTCTTTTGCGTCTTCCTCGGAAAAGTGTTTGTATGTGCTCCGCAAATCCTCATATATATTGGGATTTAAATTTTTAAGTTGGGGGAGAGGAATCTCGCACAGGGCGATAAAATATTCAATTTCTACCTTTACCCGGAATTTGATTAATGCCTCTTCAGAAAAATATTGGGATAGGATTTTTGTCTTGCTGCGATATCGACCGTCAATAGGAGAAATTGCATTTAATGGACTGAGTTTCATATTGCTGGTAATTCCATAAAGATAAGGCTTCTTCTTGAAAATTTATTTAAAATAGCAAACGAAAAGCACGAGAAGTATTGTGGGCTGAAAACAACGGAGTAATCTCGAAATTTATTGACCCAGATACCAGAATAAGATTAAATGTGTTCTTAAGATCACATTTGTAAAATGCGATATTCTTCATAGCAACCGCTTATCGCCTCCAGTATTTGTAGATCATTTGACTCTTTGATGAATGCATCAGAATAACTACAATTTCTTAAAATTTCATCCAAATCAAGACGTTCTAATTTTAACACTTGAACAAGGATCTCTCTATCAAACTTTGAAGCCAAAAGATTTTTTAAACCGTCATTCTCCCTCATTTTTTTTAATTTCTTCATTTGCACTCCCTTTTTGCCAAAAAGATTGTGGAGAAAGTCGGCGGGATTAAACAGCGCTGCAAAAGTTTTTGAGATTGCATTTGGGTTTCGGTTACCGCCTTCATAGCCAGCACTGGGCAAACCTGGTATTTTGTAACGACCAGCGGGATTTATGGGAACATTTTTTGCGTCAATATCCAAATAGCCTGTCAGTTGGTAGGGACGTAATATAATTTCTTCTAAGGCAAATGCCAATTGTGTGATTTTGAATTTTGAGTTTCCAAATTTTAACATATCTGTTGTGACCGCTACTTTCAAGGATTTATAACCCAAGTAAGAAAAAAACAGGGTGTCATTTACTTCCGCCTGAATTTCAAAATTCCCTTTTTTATCGGTAGTAGCACCGATCACTTTATTCAGGTTTAGTATATTGACACTCTCCATCGGAAACCCGGTGGTTTCATTTTCAACGACGCCACTGAGGTATTCTTCTTGCTCTTGACCCGCTACCCAGCCACTCAACAACAAACAAAACATCAACAAAAACCTAAGGATCATTTTTTGAAATATTCTAATATTTTTTAAAATTAACAAATTAGCCGTCAATTGGGATTTTAACTTTTTAGAAATTCAATTAATTTTTCGAATGCCCTTGATCGATGACTGATTCTGTTTTTTTCAGAGAGGTTCATTTGTGCAAAAGTCCGCGTGTTGTTTTCTGGGACAAAAATCGGGTCATAACCAAAACCTTCTGTACCCGCTGGCTGCAAAGCTATTTTTCCTTTGACGATGCCTTCAAACAGTATTTCTTTGCCATTAAAGATAAGGGCTATCACTGTTCTGAACTGAGCTTTTCTGTTTTTGGAACCCTCTAATTCCCCCAGTAACTTATCCATATTTTTTTGTGCATTCTTTTCAAAGCCAGCATAACGAGCTGAATAAACCCCTGGAGCACCATCCATTGCAGCCACCTCCAGACCACTATCATCTGCAAAACTATTTTTTTTATAAGTTTTATAGATGGTTCTAACTTTTATAAGGGCATTTTCCTCGAGGGTTGTGCCGGTCTCATCTATTTCCGCATCATACCCCAATTCATTTAAACTTTTTACCTGGTATTTACTGGGCAAAAGTGAATTGATTTCTATTACTTTATTCTGATTGTGGGTTCCAAAAATGAGTTCCATGGTTCTATTTGTTATGATAGGGAAAATTTTTAATAATGGTATTGGCGCGATACAATTGCTCTAGAAAAAATATTCTGATCATTTGATGCGAAAAAGTCATACTGGACAATGAAATTTTTTCCTGGGCTTTGTCATAAACAGCTTTGGAAAATCCAAAAGGTCCTCCTACAACAAAAACGATCCTTTTATAGGCCATTGCTCTTTTCTTATTTAGGTATTCAGAAAACTGAACTGAATCAAAAGATTTCCCTTTTTCGTCTAATAGTACAATGAAGTCGCCAGGTTCAAATTGTTGAATAATGGACTTACCTTCTTTTTGTTTTTGAATTTCTGAATGCATCTTTCCTTTGTTTCTGAGCTCAGGGATTACCTGTATCTCAAAAGATTGAAATCGTCTGATGCGTTCTGTATATTCATACATCAAAGAGACTAAACTCGAATCGTTGGTTTTTCCAACCAACAGAAGTAGTGTTTGCATATTGCAAATTTACGAACACAATAAGATTTGTTTTATCTTTGATCAAAGGAAATATTCTTGAAAGAAAAACTAAAATCAATACCTGTTGTCAAAAATCTAATTGGATTTTTGGAAGCACTCAAGATCCCAGGCTATGTCGGTTTTTCCTTCTATGATTTGATTGAAATGTACACTGCCGGAATCGTCAAAGGAGCATTATCATCTCGGGCTGGGAGCATTGCATTCAGTTTTTTTATGGCCTTGTTTCCTTTTCTACTATTTATTTTAAACCTGATCGCCTTTATCCCTATAGCAAATTTTGATGCCGTTCTCTTTGATTTTATTGAGTTGTTGTTGCCGCAAGAGAGTCAAGGGTTTTTTACGGATATTTTTACAGACATCCGACAAAAACAACGGACTGGACTCCTTTCCTCCGTTTTTATATTGTCTATTTTCCTTACCGCAAATGGTGTAAGTTCAATTTTCTCCAGCTTTGAGGGATCCTATCACGTTGATCTTTCCCGCTCTTTTATTCGGCAATATTTGTATTCAATGATGGTTGGGGTACTTTTGGCGGTTTTACTGTTGGTTGGTGTGGCAGCTTTGATTTTTTTTGAAATTTTTATTTTTAAAAACTTAGATGAATTGATTCCAAGCACCGTGAATTGGATTCGAATTGGTCAGCTTTTTTTCTACACCATTCTGATCTATGTATCGGTTGCGATATTGTATTATTTTGGAACTATTGAGGGCAAAAAGAATCGATTTTTCTCCCCGGGGGCCCTCATGACTTGTTTGTTGATTTTGATGACTACCTATCTTTTTGGTATCTATATCGAGAATTTCTCTACCTACAACCAACTCTACGGATCTATTGGGGCCTTACTGATTTTTTTGTTTTACATATGGCTCAATTCAAGCGTGCTTCTTTTGGGTTTTGAACTCAATGCCACCCTAAATAGATTGAAAAACAGCTCTCAAGATCCAACAGGATAATACGCAAAGTTGTATTTTTAGATGATGCAATATTTCGCTGATGTATTACTTCCGCTTTCTCTGGGTAAACCTTTTACCTATGCTTTATCAGCGGAGGACTACAAGTTTCTAAAGCCGGGTTTTCGCGTTGCTGTTTCTTTTGGTAAATCAAAAGTTTATACCGCTGTAGTGGTAAAGTTGCACCACAATCCACCGCAGCGATACACACCAAAATTTATTGAATTGATTTTGGAGGAGACCCCCAGTATTACCGAAAAACAGTTGCAATTTTGGGAATGGCTCTCTCAGTATTATCAGAGTAAATTAGGGGACATCGTAAGGGCGGCGTTGCCCACAACTCTTTTGTTGGAAAGTGAGACCTTGGTGGTTAAAAAAGAGATTTCACCAGAAGTAAAAAATCAGCTTAAAGATGAGGAGTTTTTAATATATGAGGCATTGGAAATCAAAGCATTAAGCATCAGCGAGATCATTGATATCCTGGGTAAAAAAAGTGTGTTGGGGCTACTACAGGACATGTTTTCCAGGGGAGTGGTGGACCTCCATCAAAAACTCCATGAGAAATACATACCCAAAAAAGTAAGAAGTGTAAGACTCTCCCCCTCTGTGTTGAAGAATCAATCGCTGGAAGGTATTTTTGATTCGTTAAAAAATGCTCCCAAACAAAAACAATTGTTGATGGGTGTATTTGATCAAAATCCCAAGGGAGACCAGTGGAAAAGTGTCAAAGACTTACAAAAGAAATCACCTGTCGGATCTGCCACACTAAAAGCCTTGATATCGAAGGGGGTTCTGGAAGAAGAATTTTTTCAAGAAGATCGTAAGCTCTATGATCATAAAATACTCAAGCAGTCTTTTACACGCTCCGATGCTCAGCAAAGAGCCCTCGATGAAGTCAAAGAATCTTTTAATGACAAATTGGTTGTATTGCTGGAAGGCGTTACAGGATCGGGAAAAACTGAAATTTATATCGAACTGATTAGAGACAATATAAAAAAAGGACAACAGCTGCTCTATCTGCTGCCCGAGATTTCTTTGACCCCACAAATGGTTCAGCGACTGCAAAACCGTTTTGGAACCGCAGTTACCGTATATCACTCTAAGTTTTCTGTTCACGAACGCACAGAGGTTTGGAATAATATTTTGAATGATGACCCCAAGGCTAAAATTATTGTTGGTACCCGATCCTCTCTTTTTCTTCCTTTTCAAAATTTAGGCCTGTTGATAGTCGATGAAGAGCACGAACTGTCCTACAAGCAATTTGACCCTTCACCGAGGTATCATGCCAGAGACAGTGCTGTCGTTTTGGCTGGTATCCACAACGCCAAAGTACTTTTGGGCTCGGCAACCCCCTCAATAGAGACCTCCTTTAATTGTAGGAGTGGAAAATATGGCAGGGTAAAGTTGACGGAAAGGTATGGTGCTGTTGAACTTCCAGAAATTATTACCATTGATTTAAAAACAGCTTTTAAGAAAAAACAAATTAAAGGTGGCTTTACGGAGGAATTAATCACAGCAATGGAGCAAACTTTAGCCATGGAGAAACAAATCATTTTGTTTCACAACCAGCGGGGTTATGCGCCGGTCTTGGAATGTTTGGATTGTGGTCATATGCCCCAATGTCATCAGTGCGATGTAACCCTAACCTATCACCAGTATACCGATCAGCTAAAATGTCATTATTGTGGTTTTCAGATTGCGGTTCCACAAAATTGTCATGCCTGCGGAATGACCAACTTGTCTACAAAGGGAATGGGCACCCAGCAGATTCAGGAACAGGTAAGCAGTTTTTTTCCCAATACCAAAGTCGCCAGAATGGATTGGGATACCACCCGCGGCAAATGGGCTTTTGATAAATTGATTCACTCTTTTGCTGCCCAAGAGGTAAAGATATTGGTAGGAACTCAAATGGTCGTCAAGGGATTGGATTTTCAAAATGTTCATTTGGTTGGGGTACTAAATGCGGATCATCTTTTAAATTTCCCTGATTTTAGAGCACACGAAAGAACCTATCAAATGTTGCGACAAGTGGCTGGGAGGGCAGGTAGAAAACAGCTCAGGGGAAAGGTGATGATTCAAACCTATCAGCCAAACCACCCTATAATCAAACAAGTAATTGAAGGGAATTATGAGCAAATGTTTTCGACACAGTTGGATGACAGAAAAGAATACCACTATCCTCCCTTTTCTCGCATGATCAGAATATTGGTGAGCCATACAGACTTAGAAACAGTTAAAAAATCCAGTGAGTGGATCACCAATGTATTACAGCAAGCCAACGCTGGAGAAGTTTTAGGGCCTGTCTTTCCTCCAATCGCCCGACTTAGAAATCGATACAGAATGCATATTTTGGTTAAAATTGGAACAGATCAGTCAAGGGATAGGGTAAAAAGTATTATCAGTCGGACCTTAGAGCGATTTGAGACGATTGCACTTTTTAAATCTTGTAGAGTTAACCTCGATATTGACCCTTATTGATAATTCAAATAAGAGTCTTTAAAAATATTTTTTTGGTTTCTGCTCAACGGTAGCATTTTTCCATCCGTATTTACATCCTTTGAGGTAAAGTAACTCACTTTATCTAAATTTACGATATAGGATTTATGGATTCTTACAAACTGACCCTCAGGTAGTTTTGACAAAAAAGATTTCATTGTGGACAGCACTATATAATTTTTATTTTTGGTCACCACTTTTACATAGTCACCCATAGCCTCAATCCACCTTATATCACTGGCAATTATTTTTTCAGATTTAAAATTACACTTGAAGTGTACCATCCTTTCATTTTTCTCGCGGATAATTTTTAAGCAATTTACTTTGTGAATAAGACGTTCTATGGAATTCTTAAACCTCTCTAGATTCACTGGCTTGAGAATGCAATCAATAAGACCTAATTCAAATGATTTTACTGCATCCATGGGCTGTTTGGTCAATAAAATCACCTCGGTATCCACTTTTAGGTTTTCTATAAAATCGAATCCGCTATACACAGGCAAATCAGCTGAAACGATAACAAAGTCCAGGTCATTATAATTTAGGAATTCCTTAGCATTTACTGCATCTGAAAATTCACCTTGAAGGCTGATTTCGGGAAACTTTTTTAAAATTTGAAGAAATTGAATCCGATGGATGGGATCACTGTCAACGAGTATGTAATTGAGTTTCATATTGGGGCTATTACTTACTATAGAATTTGTAAAATTAAAAATATTTTTAAAAAACAAGTAATCTCTTGGTGTAATTTAATGATTAACTTATTTTTGCACTTCTAAAAATGTAATTATGAATCAATATGAAACTGTTTTCATTCTTAATCCCGTTCTGTCTGAAACCCAGATAGAGGAAGCAGTTAAAAAGTATGAGTCGCTTTTGACATCCAACAAGTGCACCATTGTTCACAAAGAAGATTGGGGACTAAAAAAATTAGCCTTCACCATTCAAAACAAAAAAAGTGGGTTTTATCACCTCCTTCAATTTGAGGGATCTGGTGAAGTGGTTAACGATTTGGAAGTTGAATTCAGAAGAGATGAAAGAGTCATGCGATTTTTAACTGTGAAGCTTGATAAACACGCACAGAATTGGGCGGAGAAAAGAATGAAAAAAAATCAATCTAAAGAAAAAGCTTAAGCATTATGGCAAAAATCGATGAACAATCAAGTGGTAAAAAAGAAGGGGAAATCCGGTATTTAACCCCCCTTAACATTGACACGAACAACAAGAAAAAATATTGTAGGTTTAAAAGGTCAGGAATCAAGTACATTGATTACAAAGACCCTGATTTTCTTATAAAATTTGTAAATGAACAAGGTAAAATCTTGCCGCGAAGGCTTACAGGAACTTCTTTAAAATATCAAAGAAAAGTATCTGTGGCCATAAAAAGGGCTCGCCATTTGGCTTTAATGCCCTATGTAGGTGATTTACTTAAATAAATATTAAAGTCATGCAAATCATATTAAAAGAAAATGTAGAAAACCTTGGCTTTAAAGACGATTTAGTTAAAGTCAAGAATGGCTATGGAAGAAATTTTTTAATTCCTCAAGGCAAAGCCGTATTGGCCACCACTTCTGCCAAGAAAGTTTTAGCAGAGAATTTAAAGCAGAAGGCTTTTAAAGAAAAAAAGATAATTGATGATGCCAATGCACTAGGAGAGAAGTTGATGGCCATCAATATCAAAATTTCCTCCAAAGTAGGAAGCGGTGATAAACTTTTTGGTTCTGTAACTGCTGCCGATTTGGTCAAAGCTTTTGAAGGAAATGGACATGAGATTGATAAAAATGCTATTGCCATTCCTGGGAAAACCATCAAACGTTTGGGGAGCTATGAAGCTAAAATTAGATTGCACCGAGAGGTAGCCATTCAATTTCCATTTGAGGTGATTCCCGAAAAAAAATAATCTTGAATTAAAATCAATACCCCACTTCGAGTGGGGTTTTTTTTTATCCAGCATTATGAAATACTCCCGATTAACCAAAGAACAGTTCGAAAGTCTCCATGAGGAGTTCACTTTATTTCTTGCAGCCCAATCCATTGATAAAAAAAAATGGGAGAAGATAAAAACAAAACATCCCGAGATGACGGCAGCGTTGTTGGATGATTTTAGCGATGGGGTATGGGACCAATCCTTGGACAAAATTACTTATCTCGAAAACAGAAGCGATCACCATCTTTTTTTGTTTAAATGCCACGAAAAGCAAGTAGATCTGATCCTGATCAAATTGGAGCAAGATTGTCCATCTATGTTACTTAAAGATTATAAAAAATGGCTATCCCAAAACTGGTCAGATCCCAGGGTATCTATTTTTCAGTCACATAAAATTTTCGAACAAGGACTTAAAAATGAAAAATTTAAGCTGATCAGAGAAGGTGCGATTGTTTCTGAGGGAGCTACCTATGAAGACTTCAAAAGTTTTCTTTCAAAATAGTCAGAATTATTCCATCTTTGTTTTTTACCAATACAATATGTCAAGAGTAAAACCATCTATAGCCAAAGGAACTCGAGATTTTTCCCCAGAGATTTTGAATAGGAGAAATTTTCTCAAATCTCACTTAGTAGATATTTTTGAAAGTTTTGGTTTTCAACCTATCGAGACCCCCTCTTTTGAACGGTCCGAAACTCTTTTGGGAAAATATGGGGAGGAAGGCGACCGCCTTATTTTTAAAATTCTCAACTCTGGAGATAAGGTTAGAAATGCCGATTTGGAAGCATTGCAGAAGGGAGCCTTGGCTCAGTTTTCTAATTCGCTGTCTCAAAAGGCACTCCGATATGACCTCACTGTTCCCTTTGCACGATATGTAGCTCAATATCAGAACGACATACAATTTCCCTTCCGTCGTTATCAAATACAAAATGTGTGGAGGGCAGACAGACCCCAACACGGGAGGTTTCAGGAGTTCCTGCAATGTGATGCAGATGTGGTAGGAGAAAAATCTTTGTGGCAAGAGATCGAGGGTATTTTAATCTATGATCGCGTATTTTCAAAACTTGGGCTAAAGGGAATTCAAATACAATTGAACCACCGGAAAATTTTAGCCGGTATCGCGCAGTGTATTGGAGTAGAATCACAACTGATCGATTTTACCGTCGCTTTGGACAAGCTGTCAAAAATAGGGGAACAGGGTGTGATCGAAGAGCTGAAGAAAAAAGGTTTTTCAATGGACAGCCTCTCGCGTTTGCAACCTTTCCTTTCCTTAGAAGGTGATTTTGAAACCCAATTATCAGCGGTTGCCAAAATTTTAGAAAGCTTTGATGATGCCCTCGAGGGAATAGATGAATTGAGATTTATTTTTGATCAACTCAAACGTCAGTCTCTAAAGGCTGTATCCATTTCCCTGGATATTACGCTGGCCAGAGGATTGAATTACTACACTGGATTAATTTTGGAAGTCATACCTCCTGGAGAAATTAAAATGGGATCCATTGGTGGGGGAGGAAGATATGACCATTTAACCGATTTATTTGGATTAAAAAACACCAGTGGATTCGGTATTTCTTTTGGTTTTGACCGCATTTATTTGGTGATGGAGGAATTGGATTTGTTTCCATCTTCACTCAATCAAAACACCCAGTTGTTGTTTCTGAATTTTGGTCGTGAAACGGCTGAAGTTTGTTTCGAAACCCTTACTAAACTGAGAGATCAACAGCTTCCATCTGAGATTTATCCCGTGGCTGCAAAACTCAAAAAACAATTAAATTACGCCGATCAGCGCTCCATTCCCCATGTTGTTATTTTAGGACCTGAGGAATTTCAAAATGGTATTTTTATTTTAAAAGAAATGAAAACGGGCAAACAGTCAGAATACAGCATCAGTGAAATGTTGCAGGTATTGGGCCAATTGAGTTAGTCCAGCCGATCCATCGTGGGTCTCTGATATTTCTCAAAAGGCTGTCTGAGTAAACTTCCAATTTGAGTATTCTTTTTCTCATTAGGAAAAACATCAACCCCATAAATCACCTTGCTTCTGTCCATATAACTAAAAGTGCCAAAGAGTCGATCCCAAACAGAAAAAATATTCCCAAAATTAGTATCCGTGTAGGGCAGTCGGTAATGGTGATGAATTTTGTGCATGTCAGGAGAGACCACCAAATAACTGATCCACCTATCTAACCTTTTTGGGATTTTAATATTGGCGTGATTAAATTGAGTTGATACTACCGATAGGGCCTGATAGAGCATTATTATTCCTATAGAAGTACCCAAAAAGCCTACTCCGATCAAAGTGAATATAAACCGGACCAAACTTTCTAAAGGATGGTGTCTGTTTGCCGTTGTAGTATCTACTTGAGGATCACTGTGGTGAACCAAGTGAATCATCCAAAGCGGTTTGATCTTGTGTTCGACGAAATGGGGAAGATAGGCCCCTATTAAATCTAAAAGTAGTACCCCCAGCAGAACATCCATCCAAAGCGGTAGGGTAGGAAGCCAATGAAGTAATCCAAATTCGGCATGGGAAGTCCAGTCAGATACATTTAACAAAAGAAAGGCAAAAATAAAATTGATAACAATGGTGGTGAATGTAAAAAAGAAGTTGGGAATGGCATGTTTCCATTTTTTGTAATTGAACTTTACCATGGGGAAAAACCCTTCTAAAAACCAAAAAAAAGTAATCCCTCCAACCAGTATGATGCTGCGGTGCAGTGAGGGGATAGTTTCAAAATAATTAATTATTTCCTCCATTATTTTTCTTCTTTTATGCCTTACTAAATTAATTAATTATTCTGTTACAAAAGAATAAACGCCTGAGGAAGAGGAATTACCATTACTGTCCTTTGCGATAATTTTCCAAAAATAGGTGAAGCCTGGATCGACATTTACCCCGGTTTCTACTGTGTTTTCTACCTCATCAAAGGTTTGTATAAGTGTGGTACCATCATTCTTATCGAGATACAGTTCATACCTACTTAAATCGCCATCAACATCTGAGCTGGTCCAACTCAGGAGTACTTGCCCGCTTGAGTTAATGGTTACCCTTCCAGAGGGTCTTGGACTGATTAATTCAGGTGGAAAAGGAGCATAATTGACTATCCCATCTCCAGCAAGATAAAACTTCCACTCCTTACTGGTGATAGAAGTGGATCTGTTAACAAATGAGGTCACAGACCAAGCATAGGGTTCCCCATGTTTGAGAACTACCTCTAACGACTCATCACTCGTCTGTATTTTCTGTGTGAAATTATCATTGAGATTGATCACATTAATTTCGTATAAATTTGCATTATCACTGGCCCCCCAATACAAAACTACCTCACTCTGATTGTCATTGATGACCGTGCCATTAAAACAAGCTGATCCGTTTTCTGGATAAATAAGATTGAACAAACCTGGAAATACTTCTTCCGTCTGTTCTTGCTCTTCTGCTTTAGAACAAGCAAAGCAAAATAGAATAACGAGGATGTACAGTATTTTTTTCATACCATTATTTCTTAATTGCAATAAATGAGAGTTTTATATGCTCCGCACTAACCTTAATCATATAACTCCCTAATTTAAATTCCGAGGTATCAATCAAAATATTTCTATTGTCACCTGTCAATATTACTTTTTTCGTCAAAACCAATCGTCCCTCGGCACTGAAGAGGTCAACTTGAACGTCACGGTCTGCCCCACCAATAAACAGCGTCAATTGGTTGTTGAAAGGATTGGGGGAGTAGCTGACTGTTTCAGACACAAAGTATTGTTTTTCAAAAACTCCCTGACAGTCATTTCCAGTGGTGATTTTTACGGTATTCAATCCTTTCTTAAGGGTTAGATTATGTGATGACCTGGCTGTCTGTTGGGTGATACCGTTGTGATTGATGTTGTAAATATCCCCTCCGCTCAGAGTATAGGATATGATTTCTTCTCCCTCACTACCACTGCTCAGTAAAAAATCTTCATTTCTCGAATCCACAGACAGCTCTGGAGGATCTTGCAACGTAAATTCGAAACACCTTTGAAACTCACCAGAGTTTACACCTTCTGCAGTAACGCAAACATTGTAGCTTCCAGCTTCAAGATTCGATGCATTCCATGATATTCCACTAAATTTTTCGTTTACCTCCAGTGGGCCAGTCATGTCAATAATGAGGTTTTTGACATAATTTGTAAAATTGATATTGATACTATGTTTTCCAACACAACGCTCTGTTTTGTAGGCGTTAATACTTTCTGAGCTTATATAGTAAATCTTACATCCATAGAAATTAACTTTTGTACCTAGAGGAGTGTCTGGACATTCGTCCTTTGGATCCCAAACGCCGTCATGGTCAGCATCATCAGACACATCACCAACCCCATCGCCGTCCTTATCGGCTTGATCGGGATTATACACCACTGGACTGTTGTCTTCAATATCAGGGATACCATCATTGTCAGTGTCATCGCTAGGGAGGGCAGGTCTTGATTGCAATTCTATACTTGTGGGTGTTTTTTCAGGGACTTGTATCTGAAATTGACTCACAGGAACTGGAACCTCAATGGCTCCATCTTCTGTGTTCAAATAGGTTATTTCTACCTCATAAATATTATCCTGATTGTGATCTTGGGGATTGCCAAACTCGGGTGGGTTGATAAACGAAAGATAACCCTCACTTTCCTCCTCATTCCTTCTGGTTCCTGATGGTGCACTTTTAATGGCAAAAAGGTGTGCATCAGCACCTCCACTGATGCTTTTTCTAATTTTCCACTTTCCTACCCCTCTGTTGAACGGATTGAAATAGCGCTCGAATGCTCTGGCGCTTGTATCACTAGAACTCTCAACGCCAAATACTGAGATGTAAAAATTTACTACAAAAATGGCATTGGGAATATTGGTTACTTGAATTTTCTGCTCAAAGCTTGTCCTTCCTGAAGCAGATTCGGCTGAAATTGTAAAGAGATGCTCTTTTAGCAACTCATAGTCTAACTCTTTCATCAATACAATTTCGTTTTGATCGGTCAATTCAAAAAATCCATCACTTTCTATATCTATCGAAACAATTCCTATTTCAACTGGATCAATCGCTTCAACACTACCAACCACAGTACCTAATCCGGCATCTTCAGGAATGTCAAAAAGTATCAGATTTATAATGGGATCAGGATCACAAGCGTCTCCATTACCATCACCATCGTTATCTTTTTGATCTGGATTCACGATAGCTGGACAATTATCATTTACATCTGGAATCCCATCTTTATCAACATCTACTTGAGATGGGCCGCAACCTTCGAAGTCGGCTATTTCATCGCTGGGAGTATCCGGACAAATGTCTAAAGTATTGGGGACACCGTCTAAATCTGAATCGATTTGAACGGCAGAACATCCATTTTCATCGACCTCATCCCCTGCATTCGTTCCTGGGCAGGCGTCTAAAAAGTCATTCACACCATCATTGTCAGTGTCTACACTTATTTCGAGTTCATTGTTTTGAAAATCTGAGGCAGAATTGGACAACATATCCACCACATCGGTAAGCGTATTTTTATTAAGAACAATTGTTCCTGAATTATAATTTGATAAATTATTTACAGTAAAGATTAGTTTTTCTCCATTAACTGTTAATGTTGAAGAACTTATAGAGGAGGCGCTGGTGTTTGAAGCTGTAGTAGTCGTAGTAGTATTGGTTGATGTTTGTTGTGCAGGAGTATTAATTTTTAAAATAAAATCAGATGCCTCAAGTGCAACGGGAATCTCAGATCCTGATATTAATTTAAAAGGTGGTTCATCAAAATTTGCTGTAAAACTATTGTCACCGCTGCGCTCCAAGCTCAAAAATTTGGGTCCCTCTTTGTCAATATTAACACTGATTTGATCAGTACCTTGATAGGCATTACTCGACAGGTCTGAACCCTGGACAGTGGCCACAATCACAGCACCATGGACGATGCTTGATAAACTATTGGAAGGGGTAGAGGTAGTGGTAAAATCGTAAGACCAAAGCGTTTGTGAAGTGTTGGCACTGGTCATGGCCAGTCCTGTCACTATATCATTGGCATTTCCACTTTCATTGACGGTAATGCTAATGAGTGGATTAGGTGCCATAGGCTCAGAAAATAAGGCGTAGAATTTTAGGGTCCCGCTTGCTCCAAAAGTACCTTTTTGAGCTGGTGGTAAATTATGAGACAGGACTACACTGGGCGCTGCATTGTCCAAAATAAAAGTAATACCATCGTTTCCAGAATAGGGATTTTCCGACAAATCTGTTCCGGATACTGTTGCGGTAGTTGAGCTAACGGATGTTGAAACTGTCCAAGAATAGGTCCAAATCGACTTGGAGGCCGTGGAAGACATCAATAAATTGGATCCAATTCCAGAGAGATTTAATGTGGGGGTTGCCGTCATAGGCTCAGAGAAAGTCGCGTTAATGATTACTAAATCTGAGTTGGATACTATTTGGTCAGTATCATCGGACGTTAAGACAACCGTTGGAGCGGCATTGTCCAAAATAAAAGTAATACCATCGTTTCCAGAATAGGGATTTCCCGACAAATCCGTTCCGGATACTGTTGCGGTAGTTGAGCTAACGGATGTTGACACCGTCCAAGAATAAGTCCAAACCGATTCGGAGGCCGTGGAAGACATCAGTAAATTGGATCCAATTCCAGAGAGATTTAATGTGGGGGTTGCCGTCATATGCTCAGAGAAAGTCGCAGTGATGGTCACTACATCGGAATTGGCAACAATATCGTCAGCGTCAGTGTCGGATAGGATGACTGAAGGCGTTGTGCTATCGGCAATAAATGTTTTTGAAAACTCTAAATTTAAATTTCCTGCAATATCTTCTAATGAATTTTCATTTAATGTTAGTGTGACCATTCCTGAATAACTGGACAGTACATTTAAATATCCTAAAAAAGTGATATCGTCATTACTGTAACCCTCAGTGATGGAGAAAAAACCTGATGGGAAAATGGTAATATCAGAGGCAGTAAAGGTAAGTTCATTGATCTTTTCACTGAATTCAATAGAGAGCGTATTGGTTGAAGTAAAACTTATATAATCGAGGTTTAAATTGTTTGAAATCGTCGCTGAAATAATATAAGGTTTTACTCGGTCTATTGTAAAAGTTATGCTGTCTGTTCCAGAACAGACATTTCCTGCTAAATCAGTTCCAGATACCGTTGCTGTAGTCGAAGTAACGGTTGTTGAAACGGTCCAGCTGTAGGTCCAAACGGTATCGGAGGCCGTGGCAGACATTAATAAATTTGAAGCGATTCCTGAGAGACTTATTGTAGGTGTGGTGGCCAAACTCTTTGAGAAATCAGCAGTTATGGTTGTAACACTGGTATTTGATACTATTTTGTCAGTGTTAGTAACTGAAAGGATCACTGAAATAAACGGGCAAGTACCCCATACTGGTTTGTTGGCGTCTGTTAGTGCTGAGTTATCAGAGAAAAAGTCTGGTTCAGTGGTGATATCAGTGACACACCAACCCGATAAATCTTGGTTAAATGAAGTCCAGGCAAACATTTCCTCCATGTTGGTAACAGAAGACGTATCCCAGCTTGAGATATCCTTATTAAAGGAAATTGCCTGATTAAACATTTTTTTCATATCAGTAACCGAAGATGTATCCCAAAACCCAATGTTTGCGTTAAAACTTGTGTTTCCCTCAAAAAGTTGGCTCATATCTGTAACCAATGTAGTACACAGATTGTAATTGCTATTTGAAATTTGACTACCTACAGTAGCGTTATCAACCACAGTATAGGTAGTTCCGCTAATCGTAGCAGTATCTCCAACAGTTGCATTTGGACATTTACAAGTTCCATTTTCAAAATAAATTTTAGCCGGAATAACATAAGCTTTAAAAAGATAGTCCCAATTCTCATTATTTGAACCTCTACCTCTATCGTATGGATTTCCAGTGTGAAGATCCAAAAAACCAACATCTTGATTACCTGACGTGAGCTCTAATTTCACTGTCATTACCTCATTAGAGCTAACAAAGACATTATCTGAACTCATGTCATATAAAACATATTCACCGGATATATAATTGCCATTCGCATCATTGAAGGCTGGTGTATATAAGCTTTGACTTTGAGCAACCAATGTTCCTCCGGTTCCCTCACCCCTGTAAATACTTAGCTGGATGGGTTGGCTGTCGCCATTAGTAACTGGATTTGCCATTTTCCATGATACTGCGGATAGCTGACCAGTATTTGAGATCGTAAATGATTGCCATTGTGAGATGCCCCCCGCACTTGCATTAGAGCTAACGTTTTCCTGATCTATAGTTGCAGTTACTTGATTCGATGGGTTTGTCGTCCCATTTTCAACACCATAAATCTCTAGGTTTAAAAATTTAAATCCATAATTTCCCGCCCAAAATTCCGCTTCATCTATTTGATGGAGCTCTAGTTTTAATATATTGGCATTTGTAGGGAATGTAAATGTTGTAGAGTAGGTTTGATAATAATCTGCACCTGTAAAAACAGGCCCATCGATACTCGATACAAAACTATTCCCATTGTAAAATTCAAATCTAACCCTAGCTGTGTCGGGCGTTCCATTTTTAATATAATCTACCTTAAAAGTGATACTCGAAGCACTGGTCGATATATCAAAAGACTTATAAACGCTACTGTTATCTTCATGAGCGAAAATGAGCGTGTCATCACCGAGGAAAGGGTGATTTCCTGAACTACCACTAAAAGCCTGAAAATTTCCTGTAGAACTGATCCAACCGTTATTGGGAGACAATACGCTTGAAGTTGTGCTCGTCAAAAGGGGTGGATTACTCGTGGTGTTGTGGACTAAATCAAAAGCACTATTGTTCGGTTCGGCGGCTTCGTAATCCGAAGTAGATAGGGGCTTGAACGCGGTATTTAGGATAGATTTATTGGAATTGGAATCGTAGTGAAAAGATTTACTTTCAAAAAAATTATGATTCATTTTTGCACTGCCTTCGCCTTGAAAAAAAACAAAGTAAAAGCTGATAGTCAGTAAATTAAATAAAAACTTCAAATGCCCCATGATAAACCTATACAAAGAAAATGATAATTTATCTTAAAATATAAATATAGTAAGTAAATAAAATATCAATTAAAATCTATCACCCTTCATGTGCTATGACCAATTGAAGCGTAAAGTGCCTTTACAGTGGAATAGAAGTTGACAGGTCGAGCGTATCTCCCATTTTTATTTGCAATTGTTTCAGATTATCAAAAAGATTTAGGAGGGTATCCCTGTACTCAAGCTGGTCGGAGAGGTCCTGCATTTCCAATGGGTCTTTTTCGATGTCAAATAAAAGGACTTTTTTGATTTTAGGGTAAACCATCAGTTTGAGATTTCCTTTTCGGATCATTCTTTGTCGATTGATGTAAGCTCCATAAATACCTTCTGGATATAAAGGCTTTTCCTCTTTACCTTGAACTAACTTTAGAAAACTTTTAAACTCATGTGATTCGGGGGGTGTAATTTTCCCCAATGCAAGACTTGTGGCCATGACGTCCTGTAAATAGACTTCGTGAGAGATACTTCTATTTTTTGGAATATCGGGCCCCGTCACAATCAGCGGAACTCTGATGCTGTGTTCAAACATACTTTGTTTACCCAACAGCCCGTGTTTACCGACAGAAAGCCCATGATCGCCTGTAAAAAATATATAGGTATTTTGTGCTTGGCCGGAGGCTTCTAAAGCTTCTAAAATGGTTCCTATTTGATGATCGAGGTGAGAGATGATAGCATAATATTCCTTAATGTGGGTTTTGATTGAAAAAGGTGTCCGTGGAAAAGGGGCTAAGGCCTCATCTCTCAAGGTTTTTGGATTTCCAATGGCCTCTTTGTAAGGATACTCGGGCAACCAGTTTTTGGGAAGAGTAATATCCTCTAATGGATAAAGATCCAGATATTTTTGTGGAGACTGACGGGGATCGTGGGGTGCATTAAAGGCGATGTACATAAAAAATGGGGATGCCTTTTCACGAGATTTTTCTATGAAATCTATGGCATCGTCTTTTGCTACCTCACTCCAATGTTTTCCACCCTCCCAAAAGCCTCCATTCAATGAATCTGTGGGGCTCCATACATCAGCTTCCCCAATTTTTGGTCGGTGATATCCCTTCTGATTGCCTTTTCTAAAAAAATCCTTGGGCATGCCTGGGCGCACATGGCGGACCGTCTGAAAAATTTTTTCTGGAGCTATGGAGACGTGCCATTTTCCAGTCATATAGGTTTGGTAGCCTTGTTGCTCCATGAGTTTTCCCCAACTCTCCTGGGCCAGCTCATGCATTTCACTTTTTTTCCATTGATCTGATAAAGCTTTGGCCCTCCAAATACTTTTTCCTGTAATGATCATGGAACGGGAGGCAACACATACGGCACCATTCCAGCCACCCATATTGAATGCTTGATTAAAATGGGTCCCATTTTTTACCAAACGATCTAAGTTTGGCGTGTGGATGATGTCATTACCAAGTGCTCGGATGGCGTCATAAGTAAAGTCATCTGCAAATAAAAATAAGATATTGGGCAGATTTTTTTGTTGTGTTTTTTCAGTTGTAGGATTACAACTTATCACATATAATGAAAGACAAAAAACAAAGAAATACCTCATGTCTGTTGTTTTGTTTCAATAAGATCAAAAACCTTGTCCATCAAAATCCATTTTTCGCCCGCATTTGCTAAGGGTAATACTTTTTGGTATTGGGACATCAGTTCCTCCCATTTGATTACATAAGGATTGTGCGCATCCATTTTACTTTTCTTTTTAAAACTAAAATCTTTTTCTGTTTCAATAATCATAAAAAGTCGGTCCGCAACATGATAAATTTCCATGGATTTAATGCCACTATCTTTAATACTTTCTATGATTTCAGGCCACACTTTTTTGTGGTGTTCAAGATATTGATCTATTAAGAATGGATCGTTGACCAGGTCTAATGCCAGACAGTACCTACTCATTTTGCTTGATTAAAAACCTTTTTTCCGTAAAGGGCAATAAAAATAAAACACAAGAATGGAAGTAGAAATGAGAAATTTACCTCGGATACTCCCATGATTGTTGTATCCGCAACACCACTTCCCCCCAGATCAATAACCATTCCTTGTAATTTGGGCATCAAGGCTCCCCCAACGATGGCCATGACCAAACCAGCCGCTCCGATTTTTGATTCTTTTTCATCCAAATCTTCTAAGGCGATTCCATATATGGTTGGGAACATGAGGGACATAAAAAAGGATATGGCCACCAGTGCGTAAAGCCCAACAATTCCTTTTATAAATACAGTTCCCAGCACACAAATCCCCGCCATTATAGCAAATTGAAAAAGTAGTTTTCCAGCGTTGACAAATCTCAAAAGGTAGGTTCCTATAGCCCTTCCAACAAGAAATACTATAAAACATATAAATTGATAATTCGCGGCATCCTGACTGGAAATACCAATGGCCTCAGCATACTGATAAATGTAGGTCCAACACATGATTTGAGCCCCGACATAAAGCACTTGAGAAAGTACTCCATTTCGATAATTTTCATTTTCAAAAAGACTGGAAAAAGTACTTTTTAGTGGTGCCATATCCCCATCGTCTTTGGCCTGTGGCATCTTAGAAATGGCGATCAACACAAAAACGGCCATAACCACCAAACCTAAAATCACATAAGGATCACGAATCACCATCAGGTCGGCTGTACGGATCATGATTTTTTTGGCTTCCTCCAGCGTACCGAAATCTGTGATATTGTCTGATTGCAATTTTTTTAAAACAAACTGTTGGGCCACCAATAGTCCTAAAATGAGTCCCAGGGGATTAAAAGCTTGGGCTAAATTAAGTCTTTGCGTAGCAGTAGATTTATCACCCATGGCCAAAATATAGGGGTTGGCAGTAGTTTCTAAAAAGGCCAAACCAAAAGTCAAGATATACAGCCCAAAACAAAAAAACCAAAATTGTTCTGTTATGGCTGCAGGATAGAACAACAGGGCACCACAAGCATACAAAGCCAGACCGATTAAAACGCCTACTTTATAAGAGTATTTCCTGACAAAAAGGGCGGCAGGGAGTGCCATGCAGAAATAGCCACCGTAGAACGCCATCTGAACCCATGCTGCTTGTGAATTGGACAGTTCAAGAACTTTTTTAAACGCTTGTACCATAGGGTCTGTAACCGCATTGGCAAAACCCCAAAGCGCAAATAGTGAAGTGATTAAAATAAAAGGTAAAAGTACTTCCTTAGAGACAACAGTTTTTTTCATATTTAAGGGTTTATTGACCGGTCTAAATGAACATAACCACCGTCTACATAAAGCAACTGACCAGTGGTATGACTCGATTTTTCTGACATCAAAAAAGCGACGGTATTGGCAATTTCCTCGGGTGTGGTCATTCTTTTTTCCAAAGGAATTTTTGTTTCAATTTGATCTAATTTCTTTTGGGGGTTGGGGAATGTGTTGATCCACTTTTCATAGAGCGGGGTATAACTCTCCGCAACCATAACCCCATTTACGCGCACGGCATATGGAAGTAATTCAACAGCCCACTCTCGGGTTAGGGCATTTCTTCCACCGCATGCTGCAGCGTAGGCAGAAGTCCCTCCTTGTCCTGTTACAGATACTTTAGACCCAATGTTGACAATTGCCCCTTTATTTTGTTTTAGATAGGGCAAGCAGGCTTGGGCCATTACGAAATAGTGGACGACATTTTTTTTCAAAGAAAGGACAAAATCTTCTGCATTTCCATTTTCGAGCCCCACCCCATCATTGACACCAGCATTATTTACCAAACCATGAAGGGTTCCGTACAATGAGATGGCTTTTTCCACGGCCCTTTTGCATTGTTCGGGATCAGTCAGTTCTGCAATGGCAAAAGCACATTTCCCTCCCTTTTTTTCGATTTCTTCTTTGGTTTGTAGTATGCTTTTTTCATCTCGGCTGACAATAAAAGGTATGGCGCCGTCCGCTGCCAAAACATGAGAGATGGCATGGCCGATTCCCTTTGACCCACCCGTAACCAAGATTATTTTTTCCTGAAGCTTTAAATCCATGGCCTATAAGTTATAAAAATGATGTGCATTTTGACCCATTATTTTTTTCTGATCAACCGTGGACAGGGAGGAGATAAAATTTTCAACGATGCGAACCACGTGGGGATAGCTCCCTGCCAAAAGACACACTGGCCAGTCGGATCCATACATCAATCGATCGGCGCCAAAAGCTTTCATAATCACAGTAAGGTAGGCGGTAAAATCTTCTTCCTGCCAATGATTCCAGTCGGCCTCCGTCAAAAGACCAGATAGCTTACAATATACATTTTGATGCACTGCCAATTGATTGATGTGTTTTGCCCATTGATCAATTTTCTTGTCTTTGATGTAGGGTTTTGCAATGTGATCCAGCACAAAGGCTTGCTCAGGATTCTTTTTTACTAAAGCCACGGCTTCCTCTAATTGGTGCGGAAATATTAATATATCGAAAGTGAGGTTGAAATCTTTTAGTTGTTGAATGCCTTTTAAAAAAGATTCTTGCAGCATAAAACCATCTTTCTCAGCTTGCACAATGTGTCTCACACCCTTAAAAAAACTGTTATTACAATAGTGTTCTAATCGCTCTGAAAGTTGGGGAGACCTCAAATCGACCCAACCCACAACGCCTTTTACAAAATCGTAACGCCCAGCAAGATCTAATAAAAAATCAGTTTCTGTCTCAGATTGGTCCGCTTGAACAGCTACACACCCGTCTATTTTACTCTGATCGAGTAAAGGTTTTAAATCTTCCGGTAAAAAATCCCGAGCTATTTTTTCCATAGAAGCATCGATCCAGGCGTCCCGAATGGGGTCAAACTTCCAAAAGTGTTGATGGCTATCGATTCTCATGCGCGCAGTTATATCTCTTTTCCCTCTATTTTAAAAGTCCAAGCCATTTTCCCAGTTAAGTCTTCAGGGATTTTAATGATCAATCCTTTAGTGGGGTCGAAAGTCCAATCCAAAACACCTTCATGGCCCAGGACCCGAATACTGCTGTCCTCTCTGGGTTGAATGTGCTTTAAAACCAGTTGCTGACTGGGTTGCTCAAACGTAATGGCGTACAAGTAGGGTTGATTTGTTTTTTTGGTAAACCTGATGTTTTCTCCTTGTTTGTAGGCCTTTTTAAATTTTTGGGTAGCGTAAATCGCCTCTCCATTGACCTCAAGCCAGCTGCCCATGTTGGCCAAACGTTCTTGGCTGGGATTGGGTATCTGTCCCTCCGCAGTAGGGCCTATATTCAAAAGATAATTACCTCCCTTTGCAGTGATATCAATCAAATTGTGGATTAATGTCTTTGATGATTTCCAATTTTCGTCAAAAGACTTAAACCCCCAAGTGTCATTCATGGTCATACAGGATTCCCAATCCATGGTGGAGGTACCCTCCAATATTTCTTGTTCAGGAGTTCCGAAATCGCCGGCGTATTTTTTATCATCCTTGTTCATTCCTTCCATTCCCTTTCTTCCTTTATCGACCCTGTTGTTGATGATGATTGAAGGTTTTAGAGTCCTGACATATTGATATAAATCCAGTCCCATTTCGTGGGTGAAGTCAGGGATCCACTCACCATCAAACCACAAAATATCGGGGTCGTATTGCGCGACCAATTCTTTGAGTTGAGGTTTTAGGAAGTTTTCAACATATTGGGGAAATTCAGGGTTGAAAATTTCATTATAGCGATAATTTGGAGCGTCATTGGCTTGTGCTTGTGGATGATGCCAATCCATTATGGAATGGTAGAGTCCAAATTTAATTCCCTGTGCTTTACAAGCTTCAGCCAAAGATTTTAGGATGTCTTTCCCATAGGGTGCATAATCAACAATGTCATAGTCAGACACTGCAGAGTCCCAGAGGGCAAAGCCATCGTGATGTTTTGAGGTAATTACCACATATTTCATTCCCGCATTTTTCATTGTTTTTGCCCATTGTTCGGCATCGTATTTTACAGGATTGAATTGTTTGGCATATGCTTCGTACTCATCGATCGGAATTTTAGCCTTTAATTGAATCCATTCTCCAATGCTCTCATATTTTTCCCCTTTGTGAATTCCTGCGGGAACAGCATATACCCCCCAATGAATAAACATGCCAAAGCGGGACTCACGCCACCATTCCATACGTTGGTCAAAGTCGGTATCGGACTCATTTAGGTAATCCACGAACTCACTTTTTTTGGTTTGAGGAGCTTGATTACACGACCAGGATAGACAGATCAAAAATGAAATAAACAGGCGAATTGGTTTTTTTGGGTTCATAATATTATGAATTATATGAAATTACTTTCTGTTTTGATATTCCGAGACCGTCAATCCCCAATTCCATCTCGTCACCGGCTTTGAGATACACTTGAGGATCGAGTCCTAAGCCCACTCCAAAAGGGGTTCCGGTAGAAATAATATCTCCTGGCAAGAGGGTCATGAATTCGCTGATATAGCTGACCAACTTGGGAATTCCAAAGATAAGATCTGAGGTACTGCTGTCTTGCATGGTGGTTCCATTTAGCTTAAGCCAAAGGTTCAAGTTGTGGGGATCACTTATTTCATCGGCGGTGGCTATAAAAGGGCCCAAAGGGGCAAAAGTGTCACAGCTTTTTCCCTTAACCCACTGGCCTAATCGCTCCAATTGAAACGCTCTCTCACTGATATCATTGTGTAAAACATAACCAGCAACATGGTCCATTGCATTGGATTCACTTACATAACTTGCTTTGGCACCAATAACTACTGCCAATTCAACTTCCCAATCCGATTTTTTGCTGTTTTTAGGAAGTACAACATCGTCGAATGGTCCGATAACAGCGGAGCTTGCCTTAAAAAAAAGGACGGGTTCGCTGGGGACTTCCATACCACTTTCTTGGGCATGTTTTGCGTAATTCAGCCCCACACACACAATTTTTGAGGGGTGCGCAAGGGGTGATCCCAGTCGTGCCGCATCACTTATTTTTGGACATTCGTCCTGATGTTTCGTAAGCCATTCTTGGAGACTATTGATCCCATCTGTACCAAAAAAAGTTTCATCATAGTCACTACAAAATGCCGAGACATCTATTTTTTGACCGTCAGGAAGTTGAACACCTGGTTTTTCATTTTCGGGTTTTCCAAATCTTATTAATTTCATAATTGTATTAATTTCCACTGAGTTTAATAAATCCACCATCTATGGGGAAGTCTGCCCCTGTAATAAAAGAAGCCTCATCACTGCACAAGTACAACACCAAGTGGGCTACTTCATCGGGTCTTCCCATTCTTCCGATAGGTTGGGTTTTGGAAAGGTTTTCAAACATTTCTTGCTCCTTTCCAGGATAATTTTTTTCTAAATAAGTATCTACAAAGGGGGTGTGTACTCTGGCGGGGGAAACACAATTACAACGCACTCCGTGGGGGAGGTAGTCTTTTGCTATGGCGTTGGTCATGGCCAAAACAGCTCCTTTGGTCATGGTATATGCAAACCGATTATTCACCGCAATATGAGATACAATTGAGGCCATATTTACGATAACGCCCCCCTTATTTTTCAATTTTGGTAATAGCGCTTTAACACAGTTAAAAACCCCTTTTACATTTACTCGATAGAGGCGATCAAAATCTTCCTCTGCGGTATCTTCAATATTTCCTACAAAGCCAATACCTGCGTTGTTGACCAATATATCAATCGATTCTGGTAAATTTTCCAGGGATGCTTCGAGTTCTTTTTCTTGGGTGATGTCGGTGATGATGGTGGTTACCTCAGTTTCTGCGTTTAGGGGAAATTCATTCAAATCAATATTGAATACTTTTGCCCCTTGAGCATATAAGGTTTCCACTATGGCTTTACCGATGCCGCTACTCCCTCCAGTAACTACAGCTTTTTTTCCGCTTAAATCAAATTTCATATCTCAATTAAAATATCGATTGATGTTTTTTCCTTCCAGGATCCAAGATAAATTAAATCGGGCTATTTTCCCTCCTCCATAGGCATTGATGTTTTCACCCTCACCAGTTTCATAAAGTAAATATACATATCCTTCACTGGGGGTGTTTTCTTTCCCTATTGCAAGGGAGGAATACTTAAACCCTAAGGGCTCTATTACTTTTTTTACAGGCCAGCTCTTTCCCGCATCAAAACTCAACCAAATGGTTCCATTTTTCCTTCCACCATCAGAAACGATGTTGCTGTAAATCAAAATATCGTAACCTTCAAAGGAGAAACGATCCAAGCCTGCCATCAGTCCATAATCGCGATTTTGTTCCCCATCGGGTAATTCAGTGCTCACATAAAGATTTTCCCAATTTTGACCTCCATTGTTACTGGTGGCAATGTGTCGCATTCTCGGATTTAATCCATCTGATGAAAAATGTCTTCTCGAGTTGTAATATATCGTACCATCTGACAGCTCAACTATTGCTGCCTCACCGGTTCCTTTAGCAGGGAAAGGATCACTCGTTTGCCAGGTTTTTCCTCCGTCATCACTATAGATCGCATTGGTGTATTGGTCTTTCCACATTTTTTCTTTTGCCGACGAATACATTAACTTTCTTTCAGCACTACTTTTGGCATTATAAAATCTAGAGGGCCTGATTAATCTTCCTTTATATTTTTCATTTTTTAGTGTTATTCCATGCTCATTCATATGCATGGAGGGAATTACTCCATTTTTGTCAGCTGATATTTTAATTGGGCTAACCTCCCATGTTTTACCATTGTCCTTACTTCTGTAACATTTTAGGGCAGCAGGGGGGTGTTCTTTTTCGACAAAAGCGATTATTTCTCCACTATTTTCGTCTACTGTCAACCCTCCTCCATTTATTCCTTGATCAATGAATACGGGTGGTTCCCATGTTTTTCCACCATCTACACTTCTGCGGCTGACACAGTTTTCTTTCCCCCAGGTGGTCACAACAGTCCCGTTTGTAGACACGACTATATTGGGAAATCTTTCTGATTTAAATAAAATTGAAGATTCAAAAAATGGAGGGCTTTCCAATTCTTTGATTATTTCGTCAGATTGGGCATGCACACTGAATGAAGCGATGAAGAGTAAATTAAAAAAGTATTTTTTTTTCATTTACTTGGTTTTCGATTTTTCCAAATAGCTCCTGAATTAAAATCGTACAATTCAAGGGATTCCTTTTTTATTTCTATGCTGTAGCCTGGCATTTTTGGTGCAATATAATTGCCTTCTTTGAAGACCACCGGATCAATAAAGTGTTCATGGAGGTGGTTTACATATTCTATGATTCTGTTTTCCATGCTACCACTAATGCAGAGGTAGTCAATCATAGACAAGTGTTGAACGTGTTCACACAATCCCACACCTCCAGCATGAGGACACACGGGGATATTGAATTTTGCTGCCATCAACAAGATCGCCAATATTTCATTAACCCCACCCACCCGACAACTATCGATTTGACAAATTCCGATGGCATTGGCTTGAAGGAGTTGTTTAAAAATCACCCTGTTTTGGCAATGTTCTCCTGTAGCTACGAGAATGGGTTTTACAGCATTTGCAATTTTGGCGTGGCCCAGCACATCGTCTGGGGAGGTGGGCTCTTCAATCCACCAAGGTTGAAATTCAGCCAAGGACTTCATGTTTTCAATGGCATGGTCTACATCCCATTTTTGATTGGCATCCATCATCAATTTTATATCGTAGCCAATTTCTTCTCTTATCACCCTGCTTCTTCTGATGTCATCTTCAAGATCCGACCCAACTTTCATTTTGATGTGCGTAAAGCCATCTGACTTGGCTTTCCGGCACAATCTTCTTATTTTTTCATCTGAATACCCCAACCATCCCGCTGAGGTGGTGTAGGCTGGGTATCCATTTTTTAATAGATAGGCACGCCTTGATGCTTTACTTTTTTCTTTTTCTCTAAGCATTTCTAAAGCCTCTGCTTTAGAAATTACATCGGTGATATAGGTGAAATCTATGCATTCAATAAGTGTTTCTGGTTGCATATCTGCAATCAATTGCCAAAGCGGTTTCTTCTCAGCTTTGGCATATAAATCCCAAACCGCATTTACAAGGGCACCGGTGGCCAAATGAATCACGCCCTTTTCTGGTCCCAACCATCGCAGTTGACTGTCACCAGTGATCATGCTCCAAAAAGCTCCCATGTTTTCGGTAAAACTGCTCAATTTTTTCCCTACCAACAGGTATGACAAGGACTCAATTGCCTGAACACAGAGTTCATTTCCTCGCCCTATGGTAAAAGTAAGACCGTGACCTTGATATCCCTCGGGATGATCTGTATGAAGAATGAGATAAGCAGCCGAGTAATCAGGATCTGGATTCATAGCGTCCGACCCGTCTAAGTTTTCACTGGTGGGGAAGCGTATATCTCGGGTCTCGATATGAGTAATCTTACAGTCAATCATTGTTTGGTGGTTGAAATAGTATTGGGATTAATATTTCATTTCTTCTGTTGATTATTTTATATGGGCTGTTATAGACTAAAACTTTTGGGTGACCGTCACTATTTATTTTTTCATCCTCCAGCACATTCATCAACAATGCTGTATGTTCTTTTTCCTTTTCTGAATTGGTGTATCCAGCATATCTTATTGCTGCGAAATACCCTCCCTGGTCTTGGTAAACTTGTAGCGAGTTGTCCGAGGGCTGAGGGGTGTTTTTAGTATTGAATTTTTTGGGAAGGACAAAAGCCATTGCGTTTTCAGAATTACCTTTTTCCATGTGAACTGGGGTGGTCATTGCAATTTTAGTTTGAGTGCTATTTTTTCCAGAAATATAACCGAATAGCTTTCCAAAGCCCGATCCTTGACTGGCAGAGGTATGTTTTGCCATCATCACGGGGGGGTAGAATCTTATCTCAATATCAGAGAGTTGTTTGATAACTTCATAGGACTGCATCTCTGTTTGTGCCATAGCCAGCAGTGGTAGCCCCAAAAAAAACAAAAACTTTTTCATTTATGGACTACTTCGGGATTAAAGACTTTCTCCATACGACCAACCTTCGCGTGCCGGCTCCTTAGTGTAAGCATCAATATCTGGTCGGTTTGTTATTTTCATGTTTTTGGCATCGTATTCAATCTTGGCAGCAAAGCGCTGTGCCAACACTCCAACCAATGCCATTTCAGTAAGTTCTGCAGCATAGCCAAAATGCGACCCTGGCAGTCGGTTATTTTTCATAGCATTGATCCATTCGTCGACGGGGGCTTCCTCTTTGACCCTTGGGATGGTTTTTTTAGGTGGATTTTTTTGAAAATCCTTCCATTCTTCATCGGAGAGTAAAAGAACGGGATCGTTTGGTCTGCCGCCGGTCATGAGAGTTTTTTTGTCACCAATCATTAGCATTCCAGAGCGTTTAAATTCTTTGATTCCCCATTCGGGTCGGATGGGAGGTTTTTCTCCCCCTTCATACCATTTAAGGCTGACGGGAGGTTTGTTGCCTCGGGCACCAAACTGCATATGTGTAACCGACTCATCAGCAATAAAATGGTGCTGTGTTCTGGGGTTGGGGACGGTAGCCTCAACAGTGTGTGGCATTCCTAAATCCAATGCCCAAAAGGGTCCATCCAAGGTGTGGCAGGACCAGTCTCCCAATTGACCGTTTCCAAAATCGTAGAAGCCCCTCCATGATTTTGGAGCATAGGCAGTATTAAAAGTTCTGTATTTTGCTGGTCCCAACCAAAGGTCCCAATCCAAGTAATCTGGAATAGGATGGACAGGGGCTGGAAAACGCTCGGGCATTGTCCAATATTTTCCAGGTCCATAATTAAATTTTCCATGCCAAGCATGTACTTCTCTTACCTCTCCAAGAATACCCTGGTCATACCATTCTTTGATCAATCGGATCCCATTGGTGGTATGGCCTTGATTTCCCATTTGGGAGATAACCTTGTAGTATTTTGCAGCTTTTTTTAATGTCCTCAGTTGCCAAACATTGTGCGCCAATGGCTTTTCAACAAAAACGTGTATGCCCAATTCCATTGCGTTCATGGTGGCTGCAAAATGGGTGTGATCTGGAGTAGAGATGATTACAGCATCAATTTCATTGGCCATTTGATCAAACATAACCCGAAAATCTTTGAATTTTTTGGCTTTAGGAACCATATTAAATCCTTTGGCAGCGCGATTCTGGTCAACGTCGCACATGGCTACAATGTTTTCTCTGGGAACTTGTTTCCAATTGTGTTCTGCTCTCCCGCCTACACCAATAACTGCAATATTGAGTCGGTTTGAAGGAGGGTTTTTTATTAAATCGGGTAAAATCAGCAAACCTGTTGAGGCCACTGTTGTTGATTTGATGAACGATCGGCGCGATAGATGTTGCATGCTCTTTAGTATGGATTGTTTTTACAATATATAAATTATTTAGCGGCTTTGAATATTGTTTGTTCAAAAATGAAAAATCAATTTACAATCGTTTTAGTCTTTTGATATCCTTTCTTTTGGACAATCTATTTTTTGTTGTAATTTTCAATTAAAGAAACCAAAAATGAAAAAATACATCTTGTCACTCGATGCTGGAACGACAAGTTCGCGTGCTATTTTATTTGACCGTAAAGGGAAGCAAATTGCAATGGCGCAACAGGAGTTTACTCAGATTTTTCCAAAGAAAGGGTGGGTAGAACACGATCCTCAAGAAATTTGGGATACCCAACGCAACGCGGTAACAGCGGTTTTAAAAAAGGCAGGAGTTTCTGCCGAAGAAATAGATTCCATTGGGATTACCAATCAGCGGGAAACTACCCTTATTTGGGAGCGCGCGTCGGGGAAACCCGTTTTCAATGCTATTGTTTGGCAAGATCGAAGAACTGCCGGAACCTGTGAGGAATTAATTGATCAGGGGAAAGCAGCGATCTTTACTGAAAAAACAGGACTGGTTGTAGATGCTTATTTTTCCGCTACCAAGATTAAATGGATCTTAGATAATGACCCCGAGCTTAGGCAGCGTGCCACAGCGGGGGAGTTGGCTTTTGGTACCGTTGACAGCTGGCTCATTTGGCAACTCACTGGCGGCGTCAACCATGTCACAGACGCTACCAACGCCAGCCGCACTATGATTTACAATATTCACAAAGGAGCGTGGGACGACGAATTATTAGAGATTTTAGACATTCCAAAGGCGCTTTTACCTAGGGTGGTCAATTCTTCCGAGGTGGTTGGAACAACGAACCCAGCCCTTTTTGGATCAGCGATAAAGATCGCTGGAATTGCGGGTGACCAGCAAGCGGCATTGTTTGGTCAATTGTGCGTTCAACCGGGGGATGTAAAAAATACCTACGGCACCGGTTGCTTTTGTATTATGAATACAGGGAAAAAAGCGGTTGCTTCCAAAAATAAAATGTTGACCACCATTGCATGGCAAATAGATGGATCAGTCACCTATGCCATTGAAGGGAGTATTTTTACCGCTGGTGCATTGGTTCAATGGTTAAGAGATCAGTTGCACATGATTGATGCTGCTGATGCCATTGAGGATCTGGCAGCCTCTGTTTCAGACAACGGCGGTATTACTTTTGTCCCCGCTTTGGCGGGCTTGGGCGCCCCCTATTGGGATCCCCATGCCACAGGGGCCATTATGGGCATTACCCGCGGTACCGAAAAGGGCCACATAGCCAGAGCAGCGCTCGAAGCCATTGCTTTGAGATCTCGGGACATCATCATAGAAATGCAAAAAGATGCTGGAGTGGACTTTAAAACTTTAAAAGTTGACGGTGGTGCAAGTAACAATAATCTTTTGATGCAAATTCAAGCCAATTTGATCGATGCCCATGTCATTCGACCAAAAGTTACTGAGACTACTGCGATGGGAGCAGCGTTTCTCGCTGGATTGGCTACAGGGTTTTGGTCTTCCACAGCTGCATTGAGTGCGCTTTGGGAAAAAGACCAAACTTTTATTCCAGTAAACGACAATCAGACACAAAAAACAATTGAATTATGGAACGACAGACTTCCAAGAATACTCACCAATAAATGAACAGACAAAAAAGTCTTACAGACATAGAAAAAACTGAACAATGGGATGTAGTAATCATCGGTGGTGGCGCAAGTGGTTTAGGAGCTGCAGTTGATGCTGCAAAAAGAGGTTACAAAACATTGTTATTAGAAAAAAATGATTTTGCAAAAGGAACCTCATCCAGGAGCACAAAATTGGTGCACGGCGGCGTACGTTATCTTCAAAACGGTGATATATCTCTGGTCATTGAAGCCCTTAAAGAAAGGGGTATCATGAAAAATAATGCGCCCCAGTTGGTCAAAGATATGAGCTTTGTAATACCGTTCTATGATTGGTGGAATAGTCCCTTTTACGGTTTGGGACTAAAAGTATACGACATGATGGCGGGAAAAATGGGCTTAGGACCCTCCACATTGCTCAATAAAGAGGAGACGATTGCATTGATCAATAATGTAAAACAAGAAGGCCTTAGAGGGGGTGTAATCTACCATGACGGTCAGTTTGATGATTCGAGAATGGCCATTACTTTGGCGCTTACAGCAACGGAGCTGGGAGCCACATTGCTCAACTACACCGAGGTGGTGGCCTTAAACAAGGAAAATGACTTGATTAGTGGTTTGGAGCTAATCGACCAGGAGACTGGGGTAAAACACCACATCAAAGCTGGGGCGGTGGTCAATGCTACTGGAGTATTCAGTGATCAAATAGTTAAAATGGACCAGCCCAACGCAAAACCCTTAATCAGGCCCAGTCAAGGGGTGCACTTGGTGTTAGAGAGAACATTTTTGGATGGCCCCCATGCCATCATGATTCCCCATACCAGCGATGGCCGTGTTTTGTTTGCAGTTCCTTGGCACAATCATGTTGTGGTGGGTACCACCGATACACCCATTGATAATTCCAGCGATGAGCCTACGGCCCTTGAAGATGAAATCTCGTTTATTCTTGAAAACGCATCAGAATACATGACCAAGAAACCGAGAAGAGCAGATGTAAAAAGCGTCTTTGCCGGATTAAGACCACTGGCAGCGCAGCAAGAAAATTCTACACAAACCAAAGAGATTTCTCGACACCATAAGGTGAATGTCTCTACCAGTGGGTTGATTAGTGTTTTGGGGGGTAAATGGACCACTTACAGGAAAATGGGTGAAGATACCATCAATACTGCTGCCATAGTCGGCGGTTTAAAAGAGCAAAAAAGTAAAACCAGAAAATTAAAGTTGCACGGTTATGTCCAGGATGGAGACTTGGACGACCCTTTGCATGTGTATGGTTCTGAACGCTCCAAGATTGAATCTATGGGTGAATCCAAAGACAATGAATCTTTATCCAATAAATTTTATATAAGTAAAAACTTAATCGTTTGGAGCGTAACGGAGGAAATGGCGATTCACATTGAAGATATTTTGGCACGACGTACAAGGTGTTTGTTTTTGGACGCTAAGGAAACCCTTCGAATAGCTCCTAAAGTAGCTGAAATCATGGCCGGTGCTCTTGACAAAGATGAGGATTGGATTGCACAAGAATTGAAAAATTTTAATTTAATTTCAAAAAATTATATTTTATGATTGATCCCTATTTAGCAGAATTTATTGGAACGTTTTTCCTGCTCTTACTGGGGGCAGGAGTAGTGGCAAATGTAAATCTTAAAAACACCATTGCCTCTGGACAGACCCCTTGGGTATTGATAACCAGTGCATGGGGATTTGCAGTTTTTGTCGGGGTTTTTATTACAGGTCAATTCAGCGGCGCCCACTTGAATCCTGCTGTGACCATTGGGCTTTCTGTCGCTGAAAAGTTTTCTTGGAGCTTGGTCCCAGGCTATATTCTCGCTCAGCTGTTGGGTGCTATGGCGGGAAGTTGGGTATCCTACCTTTTGTATATTGACCATTATCGCATTACTGAGGATGAAGACACTGTAAGAAGTACCTTCTGCACGGGTCCAGCGATTAGGAATTATAAGAATAATTTTTTTAGCGAAATGATAGGAACTTTTGTTTTGGTATTTGGAGTACTTTTCATTGCAGGTCCGAATATTGAGGTGGAAGGTGTGGTGGTAAAAAATTTTGGTCTGGGTGCAATCGATGCCCTTCCCGTGGCCATTCTGGTCTGGGTAATAGGTATGGCTATGGGTGGAACTACTGGTTATGCCATCAATCCAGCGCGTGATTTTGGCCCGAGGTTGGTCTATCAAATGTTACCGAGAAAAAATAAAAATGCAGATTGGCCCTATGCTTGGATCCCTATCTTAGGACCTTTCTTAGGAGGCACCTTGGCAGGTCTTATATACACCTTTTTGATTTAATGAGACAACACTTGGTCCACCCGATCTGGGTAATCGGTGATGATTGCATCTACGCTTAGCTGCATCATTTTTTTTATATCCTCTGTTTCATTTATGGTGTAGGGAAACACTTTAAACCCTGCTTCTTGAATTATTTTGGTATTCGTTTCATTCAACGATTTGAAATTTGGATTGATGGCAATGGCATCTAACGATTGGGCCATTGGCAATGCTTCCAGGGGATCGTTGTTAATCAAAACGGCAATTGGAACGGCAGTGTTTAATTTCCGAAATTGCTGCAGTTCCTCCCATTTAAAGCTCGATATGATTATGTGCTCAGGTCTCCAGTCGCCTTGCTGGAAGTATTTTTTCAGGAGCTCATCAGTGGGTTTTGCCGTTTTACTTCCTTTCAATTCAATATTCAAGAAAACTTTGGCTTCTATGAGGTCTAAAACCTCCACGAGAGTGGGGATTTTGTATTTGCCCAGGACCGTTAATTTTTGGATTTCTTCCAAGGTCAACTCCTCAATAAGGCCAACACCATCGGTCAATCTGTCCAATGATTTATCGTGAAAAACAACCAGCTCTCCTGTTTTGCAGACAAACACATCTATTTCTATCCCATCTACCCCAAGGGCCATGGCTTTAGAAATTGAGGGTAGGGTGTTTTCAGCAATATGTCCTTTGGCTCCGCGATGTCCGATGATCAGCGGATTTTTTTGAACGCTACATTTTAAACTTACAGCAACCATCAAAATTAATATCGAGCGTTTCAAAAACTTTAATATCATAGTAATAAATTAAAATTTTGCAGCTGTCCTTCTGAGGGTCAACTGATCTCCAGAGAGTGTTTAAAAGGAGTATGTCCGTTGATGTAAACCGTGTTTCCATGTGGTTTTTCTTGCATACCCCTCATGGTCCCCCATTGGTGTTCAATTTTTCCTGGTCCAAAGGTTATTTTACTGTCATCTTGGGTATAGCTTCCCCACCCTTCTTTGAGGAAAAAAGAATCCTCTCGGGTTTTATCCATCATGACTCCTGAGAGACTTCCTCCTTTCCTGAAATTCATTTCCAAAGAAACCAATACTTGATCTGTTCCAGTGACCTCAATGTCCATTTTTAGTTTTTTATCTACAGCAGTGATCGATACTTTATAATGAATGTATTGTGGTTCGGATAGCGTTCTTTCGGATCTGGGCATTTTGTCATATACACCGTCCCCAATGATTTTATCTTTTGGATAGGGCTGAAAATACCCGTGTTTAACTGATTTAGTGAGGGTTACTACTCGGTCATTTACCGTGGCATTTTCAGCTATAAATTGTCCTCGAGAACCGAAAAACGTAGAGCCGAGTCGGACAGATTGTAGCACGGCAGCCCCTTTAATTATGGATAAAAAAGTAGGATTGTTTTCAATAATCGAAACATCAAAATCCGATTGTCTTATTCTAAAAACCCCAGAATATTTGAATCTTTTGAAATACTCTTTGGGGAAATCAGAAGCTGAGTTCCTTTGTTGTAAAAGGGAAGCGTCTTCAAGAAGATAGGGAAGAAAACGAACCAATTTATGTTTGAGATTTTTTTCAATATAATCACAGACTGCTGCATATACAGGGTTCTTATCTTTTAAACTAAAGTAGAGGTAGCTGTAATAGTAACCTGCTACATCACTTATTTGGTCACTGTCTTGTCTACCGCTGGCATCGGTCAACACCTCGCCACCTGGTTGGATATAATAAAGGGTCATATCGAGATTTTTCCGAGACACATCAAGCAGGTCCTCGCGTCCCATCAACCGACCCATTGTGATGAACATTTCATCACAAACATGAGAATAGGAACCTACGCTTTTCTCCGAGTATTGACCGTCGGGATCGAGATCAATTCCCTCCTGAAGCCAAACCTCAATTCTTTTTTCTAATGCAAGGGATGGAAAAAAAGAATTAATTCTGGCCAGTGCAGAAGAGATGACCCACCGATGATTTGCAGTATGGGCTCCACCGACCAAGAGGCATTTTGAGGCATTTTTTAAAAAAACTTCAAATAGTGATATTAGGCTTTTTAGCTCCTTCCGATTTAAATTTTTGAGAGACACGTATACAGGACTCAAATAATTGACAAAAAAAGCGGTATCGGGGGTTGAGTGAAAATTTGTACTGTGGAGGTCAATGGTCCCATCTTCGTGTTGTACATTAACAATGCACTTCATTGCTTTGGTTAATGCTTTTTCTATTTCACCGGACAAGTGGTATGCAGAGAAGGGTGATGCGTAAGCCCCGGATAACTTTATCACAAAATTCATTGCAGCGTGCGCATGGGGCACCTCAAAGCGATCCGTTACACCACCATCCCATCTGGAATTAGGATCATTAATTTGTTTTTTGAGGAGGGGTGCTACATAGGTGTCGTTGATTTCCGAAAGGTCTTTGAGAAGCGTTTGGTTTAAAATCTTTTTTTCTCTGGCCATTAAAGGACTGATGCCAAAAGACATTAGGCCCATAAACATACTGGAATTAACAATAAAATTTCTTCTGGAGTTGGTGATGTTTTCCATTTTTTAGATTAAAATCACCTAAATATATCGATATTTTTTTCTTATAGCAAAGCTTTTCAAAAGCTACTATTTTTTCATTTTGATCTCTTTAAAAGGATCAGGGTTCCTTGCATAAGTTTTTGCGTGATATTATTATTGGATTTCTTATTTGGTTATTTTTAAATAAAAAACAACCCATGATTTTTCAAAAAGAAATTACGCTTGCTCCTTTTTCCCGGGGATTCCATTTGATCACATCACAGATAGCTAAAATTCTTCCTACGATGAGTGGCATGGTAAACGTATTTATAAAACACACCTCGGCAAGCTTGACCTTAAATGAAAACGCAGATCCCACTGTAAGGCAAGATTTTGAATCGCATTTTAATGTACTGGTGCCAGAGTCAGCCCATTATTTTTTGCATACGCTGGAAGGAAAAGATGACATGACTTCTCATATCAAGAGCAGTTTGTTGGGAAGTAGTGTCGATATCCCCATTCAAAATGGGGAATTATTGCTGGGAACTTGGCAGGGGATTTATTTGTGTGAGCACCGAAATAGAGGAGGCTCCAGAAGGTTGGTGGTCACCGTGCTGGGGGAGTGACGCAATATTCGTATATTTAGGAATCGTGAAACCAATCAAACTTTTTAAAACCTATTGTTTTGTTTTTGTAATTACAGGCTTATTCTTTGCCTGTAACAATAAAACCATTAAGACAGGTACAAGCCAAAAAAAACCACCCAACTTTATTGTATTTATTGCCGATGATATTAGCTGGGATGATTTGGGATGTTATGGGAATGGACAAGTCCACACCCCTAATATTGACATTTTATCTCAAGGAAGCATTGTTTTTGATAATGCTTATCTGACTACCAGTTCATGCAGTCCGAGTCGAAACTCGATTATCACAGGTCGCTATCCGCATAATACAGGTGCTGCGGAGCTACACACCGCGCCCCCAATCGATATGATTTCACTTCCTGAGATATTAAAGTCTCATGGATATTTTACGGCCCAAGCGGGTAAATTTCATATGGGTGAATATGCAATACGAGGTTTTGATCAAGTGCACGACAAAAAAAATATCAATGGGCCTGGAGGTGAAAATTATTGGGAACAGCTCGTTGGTAATGTACCCGAGGACCAGCCCTTTTTTCTTTGGTTGGCCTCCTATGACGCTCACAGGGACTGGGGAGCAAATGATTTTACTGGAATCCATAGTCCCAGCACCATCGAGGTTCCGGAATATCTGGTTGATGGTCCCGAAACCCGTCAGGATTTGGCACATTATTATGATGAAATTACCAGATTTGATCATCACCTGGGTCGGGTCATCAATAAACTAAAAGTGAATGATCGGTTCGAAAATACCCTAGTCATTGTGATGGCTGATAACGGAAGACCTTTTCCGCACAGCAAAACCAGGGTCAACAATCAGGGGGTAAAAACACCTTTTATCATTCACTATTCCCCATTAAATATTGCCATGAATACCCGCTCCCAAAGTTTAATTAGTGCCGTAGATATTGCACCTACTCTTATCGATTTGGCGGGTATCGATACAGTCCCTAATTTTCAGGGAGTCAGCTTTAAGAGGGTTTTAAAGAATCCATCGATGAAATTCAGGAACCATGTTTTTGCCGAACACAACTGGCACGATTACGAAGCACACGAAAGAATGGTCCGTGGAGAAAGATATATGTACATTTACAACTCAAGACCTCAATATGCTCAAAGAGGTCCTTTGGATGCGGTCAATAGTCCTACCTATAAAGCTTTAAAGCAAGCACACACCCGTGCTTTGATATCTGAAATTCAGGCCGATATATTCAAGGCTCCCAGACCCCAGGAGGAGTTTTATGACCTCCAAGAAGATCCCTATCAGTTCAATAACCTGATCGGGAGAGAAAACTTGTCAGACAAGTATACCGAGTTAAAATCAATCCTTCAAAACTGGATGGAGACAACAGGAGACAACAGACCAACTGAGCTCACACGCGATTGGTATTTCAGAGAACCCGTTTATCTCAATGAAAATGACCCTTCGCCAAAACGGAAAAATAATAAAACTCCAAACCACGGGATTCGTGGGGAAATGCCAGGAAGCGCAAACGCAGCCATTCAAAATAACAACAAAGGACCTTTTTAAAATTAAAACTATGAAACGCCCCATTTTTCTTTTTTTTATTTCGATGATTTTTTCCTGTGGAAAACCATCAACCTCCCAAGACACCCCCAATTTTATTTTTATTCTGGCCGATGATCTGGGGTATGGTGAGCTGGGTGTCCAAGGGCAAAAATGGATAGAAACCCCCCACATTGACCAATTGGCTCGAGAGGGAATGATACTGACGGATCATTACTCTGGATCTCCCGTATGTGCTCCCGCTAGGGCCGTTTTATTGACAGGTTTACATACGGGTAACAACCCTGTGAGGGGAAATAGCGAATGGAAAGAGAGGGGTGAGGTTTGGAGTTTTCAAGCCATGTTTGAAAATCCAAATTTGGAAGGTCAGAGACCCATGCCAGATTCTATAGTTACCGTTGCCAGTATCCTACAATCGGCCGGGTACAAAACAGGAATGGTAGGGAAGTGGGGACTGGGGGCACCCAACACGACAAGTATTCCCAATAAAAAAGGGTTCGACTTTTTTTATGGTTATAATTGCCAAAGACAAGCCCACAACTTATATCCATCACATTTATGGAAAAACCAAGAACGACATGTATTGAACAATACCATTGTCAATAAACAAAGGCTTTCGCCAGATCTTGATCCCAATGACGAGAGGAGTTATGCTATGTTCAGTCAAAATGATTTCGCCCCCACACTGATGCATCAAGAAGCACTTAAATTTTTGGAGCGCAATAAGAAAAACAAATTCTTTCTTTACTATGCGAGTCCCTTGCCGCACCTTCCTTTACAAGCACCTAAGAAATGGATTGCTCATTACAGAAATAAAATAGGGCCAGAGGCCCCTTACGTGGGTGATCAGGGATATTTTCCCAACCTGACGCCCAAAGCGACTTACGCAGCAATGATTTCTTATTTGGATGAACAAGTAGGAGAAATTATAGCCAAGCTCAAAGAAACAGGCCAATATCATAATACCCTAATCGTATTTTCCAGTGACAATGGTCCTACACACCTGAGCAAGCAGGCAGACATTGATTTTTTTAATAGTACTGGGATTTTTCAAAACTCAAAAAATACGGTTAAAGGCAATGTCAATGAGGGAGGGATTCGTGTTCCTACAATTGCTGTTTGGCCTGATAGAATAAAAGCCGGACAAAGCTCTGACCACCCCAGCGTATTTTATGATTACATGGCTACAGTGTGTGACATCCTTGGCGTAGCCCCACCCTATAAAATAGACGGGGTAAGTTATCTCCCCACTCTTTTGAATCAGCCACAAAAGAAACACGACTACCTCTATTGGGAATTCCCAGCCTATGGGGGACAGCAGGCCATTCGGATGGGAAAATGGAAAGGAATAAAGAAAAAGCTTTTTGAGGGTACTGCTGCACTCCAGCTCTACGACCTCTCCAAAGACCCCAAAGAACAAAACGATTTGGCAAAAGTACAGCCAGATATTGTTGAAAAAATGGAGTATTTTTTAAAAGAAGCCCATACACTTCCTGCGATGGAAAATTTTATAATCCCTGCTTTGGAGCGATAGTCAAGGGGTTTGGTTTTGTTTATTTTTCATAGTCCGTGGGGTTGACCCAGGGTGTTCTGATTTTTTCCCCGTCCATAAATCGGTTGTAAAAATTTTTCATTTTTTCCTGCGCATAGGGATATTGGTCAAAAACGTCACCTTGGCCAAGTGCCCTGGGGTCACCTTGCTTTTTTAAATCCGATAGCAATAGGTTTTGAAGTTTGTTTTTTAGCGCCTCATAATCACTTTCGTACGCCAGATTGATCAAACACTGAGGATCATTTTCTAGGTCATAGAGTTCCTGATGTGGGCGTTTTCCAAAGGCATAGTCCCAATAACTTGAAGTGAGGTCTGTTCTTTTGAGGTTCAGTATTTCGGTTTTTGTAGGGCTGCCATCGGTGTTGAGATAGCCAGTTTCTGGGTTGCCTGCCGGCCATCGCTCGGGTTTAAAATTTTGACTGTAAAAATAATTTCCTTTGAGGATTCCCCGAACTGGGTAACCTTGGTTGTTTTCTCTCCCCACATCATGCCTTTCTTTTCCTATAATCATGTGTTTTCTGGGTTTGGGATTTGGGAGATCATTAAACACTGCTCCCCAGGGCTTACCCGAAAAAGGGGCCATGGAATTTTCTTCTTCAGCCAGTCCTGCTGCTTCCAGGAAAGTAGGTGCAAAATCTGAAAAACTGAAATAATCATTGATTACCCTGCCTGGGTTTTTTATGCCTTTACCCCAGCGTATGGCCAGTGGCAGATGATTGTCGAATGGATATACTTGCCCTTTAACTCTCGGAAAAGGCATTCCATTATCTGATGTAACTACGATAAGGGTGTTGTCCAACAAACCATTTTTTTCCAATTCAGAAATGATCTTTAACAAGTGATGATCAAAATACTCTATCTCATAGGCGTAGTCCAACATGTCATTTCTAACATTCTCAGAATCTGGCCAGAAGTCAGGAACATCTGTAATGGAATTGGTGTCCTTATTCCCCTTATTAACGCCTATTTTGTATTCATAAGCGCGGTGGGGTTCTAAACCGCCTACCCAAAAGAAGAATTTTTCGTCCTTTTCTTTTTCCTTTAGGAACATCTTAAAATTTTCGAAATAATCAATATTACTGATGAACTTTCCAGGGGGGGTCAACTTAATTTGGTTGTAGACAGGGCCAATCAGATTTCTTTTTTCACCATTTTTCATCGCTTTACCGGGTGCCCAACCTTTTCCGGTGAATCCCGTTTTGTAACCTTTTTCTTTCAAGACCTCGGGGAAGGTGATGAATTTTTCAGGAAAATTAGGTACATGATTGGTGGCCTCTTCCAAAAGCCAACTGTTTCTTCCCGTCAGGATTGAAGATCGGGAAGGAGAACATTTTGCATTGGTAGTATAGGCTTGATTAAAAAGTAAGCCCTCTTTTGCAATGCGATCAAACCCAGGGGTGTGGACCCAGGCTGTTCCATTGATACTGGTGTGTGGAAAAGATTGGTCATCGGAGATCACAAAAAGTATGTTGGGGGCTGGGTCATCCTGGGGGTGACATCCGGCCAACAACAAAAGGACAAGAAACGGTTTGATGATCGATTTTTTCATTTATTTATTTTTTAAACTTAAATAGCTTCCCATGACTTGGTGATTGGGATTATAGGATTAAATATACTTTAAACTTTAGGAGTATTTCCAATTACTTAAATTTTTGTGAATGGGCTTTTCTGCCCCAATCTTATAATAGGGATAGAATAAAATCAGTATTTTTATCAATCAAAGAAAACAGACTACGAAATACAATCAATTGTTTTCCGTTAAATTAAAATTAGGTAAACCCAAACAAGCTTGAAACTTATCGATCACCGAAGACCACTTGTATTAGTATTTATATTGCTGCTCATTGTATCTTCATGTGCACCCCCAGCAACGTCTAATAAACCAAACATTATACTGATCAATATTGATGATTTGGGCTGGAAGGATTTGAGTTTTATGGGGAGTAGCTACTACGAAACTCCTAATATCGACGCATTGGCCGCACAGGGAATGGTTTTTGACCAGGCTTATGCAGCTTCGGCAAATTGCGCTCCGAGCCGGGCATCTATTGTTACAGGCAAATGGGCCACCCGCCATCATATTTACACTGTTGCCAATTCGGATCGGGGAGCAGCCAAAGACAGAAAATTAATTCCCATTCAAAATACTGTCATTTTAGACAAAAACATCAAGAATATCTTCCAGAAACTCAAAGATCACGGCTATACCAATTTACATGCAGGCAAGTGGCACCTCAGTGAAGATCCTTTGGAATACGGTATTGATATCAACATTGGAGGGGGGCGCTTTGGTCGTCCAGGGAGTTATTACCCTCCCTATTCCAAAAATGGAATTGAAATCAATATTGAAAGTGGTAAAAACGAGTATTTGACCGATTTGGTCATGGAAAACACCTTGTCTGCTCTTGATAATTTGAGTGAACCTTTTTTTTTACATTATGCCCCATATGCGGTCCATACTCCTATTAACGCTGTAGATTCTCTATTGTATAAATACGAAAACAAGCAACCCTACCAAGGTCAAAAAAACCCGATGTATGCCACGATGATAGACAATTTAGACCGTAATATTGGGCTGTTGGTTGAAAAATTAAAAGATTTGAACCTCTTCGACAATAGCTTTATTATTTTCACTTCAGACAATGGTGGCTACTATGGAAAAATAACCATGCAAAAACCCCTGAGAGCTGGTAAAGGGAGCTATTATGAGGGAGGAATTCGGGTTCCTTTTTTCTTTTTGTGGAAGAATAAAATTAGCCCTCAAAGAAATACAGAAACACCCATTTCTCACCTGGATATTTTCCCGACCATCATGGAATTACTCGGTGACGGTAGTTTGGATAAAGAAATGGACGGAAATTCCCTATTGCCCTTGTTGAAAGAGGGTACTCCGCTGGCAGAAAGGTCTTTTTTTTGGCATTTCCCCATTTATCTTCAAGGTTATGATATCAAAGACAATGAGAACAGAGACGCTCTTTTTAGAACCCGACCTGGTTCTGTGATCCGTAAAGGAGACTGGAAACTGCATTATTTTTTTGAAGATAATGAAGTGGAGCTTTATAATTTAAAAGAGGATATCGGGGAACGCAACGATCGCACCCATACCGATAGTTTGAAGCGAAAGGAATTGATACTAGCGCTTGAAAGTTGGTGGGACAACAACAAAGCGCCCATCCCCACCCAACGAAATCCCTTGTACATCGAACCTTAAAATGATGCGTTCTGTTTTAACATCAATCTTATTTCACCCAAATGCATATTTATGAAACACAAAACACTATTGATTTTTTTAATTACACTGATCTCTCTTACAGCTTGCAATCAAGCCTCTGAAGGTGGAGTTCAGTTGACCTACACAGTTGATGAATTTAACTTAGCTGAGGATTACATGCAGGTAACGGTTCAATTGGCAAACAAAAGCGCAACTCAGTTAAAAGGAGGAAAATGGGAATTGCATTGGAATCAATTGAAAGGCTTTGTCGATTCGGAATCTTTACCCGACGGAATTGACTTCGAGTGGGTAAATGGTGCTCATTATTTTGTATTAAAATTTGACGAGCAGTGGGGCATTCCTCCTGGAGGTAAGATTGCGTTTTCAATGAAACAAACAGGAGTTATGGACCGCTTGGCGATGGGACCAATAGGGGTGTTTACTGTTCAAGAACAACAAACTATCGATGTGGAAACCCAAGTAAATTGGGAGCAAGCCAAGGGCTTGGAATCCTTGGGTATACCCAGTGCTCAAGAGCGGTATGACAATTATAAAGACCTGAAAAAAATAAAATCTAATGAACTGAGTTGGGTTATTCCGAGCCCAGTTTGTTCAGAGTTCAACCAGACCTACCGAGAAAAAGACACCATGTGGTCATTTGAAATCGACGAGTATTTTAAAAATCATACTGATAAAATGATGCCTTTTGTAAAAGGAGTTTTTAAAATAAAGATCAAAATAAATGAAGGTCCTCTCTCCAATTTTCAAATTCTACACGACCCTGAGCTTGAAAAAGAGTCCTATCGACTCTCCATCAAAGAAAAAGTGATTGTCATCAAAGCGGCAGACTATTCAGGTGTAGTTTATGGATTGCAGTCACTTCGTCAAATTTCTGACCTATCTACCCGTGAGGGTTTGGGATGGCCATTAATTGAAATTGTCGATGTTCCCCGATATGGCTACCGAGGGTTTCTTTTGGACATCGCAAGAAATTTTTACGGTCCTGAAAAAATAAAAGAGGTATTGGATTTGATGAGTTTGTTTAAACTCAATCGCTTGGACTTTAGATTGACAGATGATGAGGGTTGGCGCATTGAGATCGCGGGTCTTCCTGAGTTGACGGCCGTTGGGTCTAGAAGAGGTTATGCTGCAGACCAAGATGACCGGCTCCTGCCCATGTATGGATCTGGAGCCGATGGTGGGGCAACAGCTAATGGATACCTCAGCCGAGCTGACTTTATTGATATTTTAAAATATGCGCAGCAGCGGGCGATTGAGATTATGCCTCAAATCAGCTTTCCTTCCCATGCACGGGCGGCCATCAAGGCCATGGACTATCGTTACTTTAACAAAATGGAAGAAGGAAATTTGAGCGAAGCCAAAAAGTATCATTTGTCAGATCCCGAAGATAAAAGCCAATACAGATCTGCACAAAACTACAATGACAACATCATTTGTATCTGTCGAGAAAGTGCCTATGATTTTTATGAAAAAGTAGTGGATGAGATAGTCTCTATGTATCGGGAGGCAAATGTACCCATAGACCTTTTTAGCATTGGTGCCGATGAGCTACCCTATGGAGTGTGGACTGCCTCTCCGATTTGTAAAGACTTTATCAATAACAACAAACTGGGGATATCTGACGTAAACAGTCTGTATGAATATAATTTAAAACGTCTAAAATCTTTATTGGAAGACCGTAAGCTGAAGATGACGGGCTGGGAAGATATTCTTCTGGATCACTCCGAAAAAAGTCAAGAGGAAACTCAAATAAAATCTGAACGTTTTGATTATGAGGTGATTCCTTATGTTTGGAACAACAGTTGGGGAGAAGGTCGAGAGGACATGATCTATAAGTTCGCAAACATGGGTTTTAAAACGGTTATGAGTAACTCTTCTGCCTTTTATTTTGATATGACCGATGACAAGGACATGGAAAATCACGGTTTAAATTGGTCTGGGTACGTCAATTACAAAGATGCCTGGGGTACAGATCCAGACAATATATTTGCCAATCACAGTCTGAACCGAAAGCATGGAATCACAGCAGAATATATTTCAGAAAAGGAAAAACTGAAACCCGAAATGAAAAGTAATTTACTGGGTATCCAAAGTCAGCTTTGGACAGAGACGGTTCGTTCCTCCGCTATTTTTGATGAGTTGTTGCTCCCCAACCTGATTGTTTTTTCCGAGCGCGCATGGGCAAAACAACCTGAATGGATAAAAATTGTAAACCCGAGTAAGCAAACATTGGCCATGAATACTGCTTGGAATTTATTTGCAAACACCTTGGGACAGCGTATACTGCCGATGATCAATTCTCAATTTCCAGAATTTGCTTATGACTTGCCCAAGCCAGGAGCGATTATCGAAAAAAACAAGCTTAAAGTAAGTGTGGCTTTTCCTGGTCTGGAGGTTAGGTATACCACCAATGGTAAGATTCCTTCCAAAAATGACCCGCTGTATCTGGCTCCAGTTTATTTCCCAGAGGGTTTACCGGTTATGTTAAGGACTTTTGATATTTTGGGCAGGGGTGGGAGACCCATAACAGTAAAAAAATAAATGACTGCGTATGTACGACTATCACAAAGCCTCAAATGCACTGTTTGATCGCATCGTTGCCAACAACGAGAAGGTGTTGCCCCAAGCGATTGATTGGATGGCAGCAGCCATCGTTAAAGACAACATCATTCATACTTTTGGGACGGGACATTCTCATATGGTCGGTTTAGAGCTTTTTGTCCGTGCGGGGGGACTGGCCAATGTCAATGCTTTTTTAGATTCTATCGTGATGACCTCAGAGGGTGCACGAAGAAGTGCTGAGATTGAAAGAATAAGTGGTGTTTCCAAAGTTTTATGGGATCAGTACAGTGTAGAAAAAGACGATCTTTTTATCGTGGTTTCCAACTCGGGAAGAAATGCCATGCCCATTGAAATGGCAGAGATTGCAAAAGCCAATGGCAACAAGGTCATGGCCATCACTTCAATCGAGCAATCCAAGAAATACCCCACCCGCTTAGAGGGAAAAAAGAAACTTTACGAAATAGCTGACTTGGTTCTGGACAATGCAGTCCCTCCTGGAGATGGAATGTTAAAAATAGGAGGGGAGCTCACAGGGGCAGCATCTACTATTGCAGGGTGTTTTATTGTAAATTTGATAGCAACAGAAGCAATGAAAAAAGCGGAACAGCAAGGGGTGAAATTACCCGTATATTACAGTCAAAATATAGATGGTTTTGATAACCAAACCCTGTACAACCGATATCAAAAAAGAATTAAGCATCTTTAACACTAAAGGGGTGTGAAATTTATTAATAAATTTAGTTGCATTTCAAAATACACCACCGAATATGAGCCTCCCATTTAAAACTATTTTTTTTGGAATTTTGTGCCTCACTTTTCAATTGAGTTGGTGTCAAAACGACATAAATGTCAAAATGCATTCTCACAACGATTACCACCAAAATATTCCCTTTTGGAAAGCACTCTCCTGTGGATTTGGTTCAGTTGAAGCAGATGTACTTCTAAAAAACGACACGCTTTTTGTCACCCATGGTGCCTCAGAAATCATCTCAAATAGGCATATTGAAAACCTCTACCTTCAACCCATTCAAAAAATGATCCGCCTGGGTATGGAAGTAAACCCCACCCTACAATTGCTCGTCGACATTAAATCTGAGGCGCAGCCTACTCTGGCCAAACTGATTGCTGTTGTTGAAAAATATCCTGAAATTATAAAGAAAAAAAATATATCAATTGTCATTTCTGGGAATCGACCAGAGGTGAGCCAATACGTTGAGTTTCCCGATTTTATATTTTTCGATCATCAATCCCTTGAGGGGGTAGCAGATGAAATCGCCTGGGATAAAGTGGCGTTAATCAGTCTTAATTTTAAAAAATATTCTCGTTGGGATGGAAGGCAACCACTAACTGAGGAGGAGTGTAAAAAAATTAAGTCAATCATCGACAAAGCCCATTCCCTGGGCAAACCTTTTCGTTTTTGGGGAATACCCGACACACCGATGTCTTGGGAAACCTTCTATGCTATGGGATTGGATTTTATCAACACAGACGATCCCGTGGGGCTGTCTATTTTCATGGACAAAATATCCAAAAGGTAAAGTGTGAAAAAGCTAAAGACGATTGTTTTGATGGGGGTTAGTGGATCGGGTAAAACTACCGTAGGTAAACTACTTGCAGAAAACTTAAATTATTCTTTTTTTGATGCTGATGATTTTCATCCCATAACCAATAAGTGCAAAATGCGTGAGGGAACGCCACTCAGTGATGAAGACCGTTTCCCTTGGATTGCTACTCTGAATGAATTATTGCTTAAAAACCGAGGGGAAGGTCTTGTTTTAGCTTGCTCAGCATTAAAAGAACTTTACAGAAAAAAGCTTACCAAAGGAATCGCCACAAATTGGATTTATTTAAAAGGAAATTACGAGCTTATTGACCAGCGTCTTTCCCAACGTTCGAATCATTTTATGCCTCAGGGGCTGCTCAGGTCCCAATTCCAAGACCTGGAAGTTCCGGATTACGCCCAAATAGTCGATGTTGCGCAGCCTTTAGATTTAATTGTCGAAAAAATAATTAAAGGCTTATGAAAACAGCAATAGGAATCATTGGACTCGGCGTTATTGGAACTTCGATCTCCAGAAATTTAGCGAGAAATGGTTTTTCATTGTCCTTGTATAACCGCTTTGCAAAGGGTGTAGAGGAGGATGTTGCCCAAAAAAAAATCAACCAATATGAAGAATTAGAAAGTGCTTTACCTTTTGAGGATCTTAAACTTTTTGCAGATTCTTTGACTTCCCCCAAAAAAATATTACTCAACCTAACAGCAGGCGCTGCGGTGGATCATATTATCGATCAGTTGCTCCCCTTTTTAACTCCTGGAGATTTGATAATTGATGGGGGGAACTCTCATTTTACTGATACAGAAAACAGGTTGAATAGGCTACAGTCAAAGCAGATTTTCTTTATGGGCTTGGGAATTTCGGGAGGGGAAGCTGGCGCACTCCACGGTCCTTCACTGATGGCAGGGGGTTCGGAAGATGCTTATGCATTGTCAGAAAATTTCTTGAAGGAGATGGCTGCCACTACCGCTGAGGGAGAAAAAGCTTGTGATTATGTTGGTAGTGGAGGAGCAGGGCACTTTGTGAAAATGGTTCACAATGCTATTGAGTATGCTGAGATGCAAATTATCGCTGAACTTTTTGAGGTAATGCACAAGGGAATGCAGATGGGCTATGCAGAAGTTGCAGCCGTTTTTGAGCAATGGAATAAAAACGAGTTTGATGCATATCTTTTGGATATTACCATTAAAATTTTAAAAACCAAAGATGAAAAGGGATACGTCTTGGATAGGATTCTTGATAAAGCGTCTTATAACCAAACGGGATCATGGACGCTGATTGCGGGAATCAAAGATTTTCACAGTTGCAGTATGGTAGCGGCAGCATTGTTTTCTCGATTCAACTCCAATCGTTCAAAAGCATTCAAAGGCCTATCGATAACCCAGCAGGAAGATGTGCCTTTAAAATTAGAAGTAGATCTACTCAGGGCAGTTTTCCGATTTACGAGAACAGTCAACCATTATCAACATTTTCATTTGGTGGAGGAGATGTCCGAAAAGGCTGGTTGGAATATTGATTTGCAAAAACTATGTTCGCTTTGGTCTGCTGGATGCATCATTAAATCAAAGCTATTGGTTCAACTATCTCCATTTTTAGAGAATCGTTTAGGTCCTTTTTTTGATCCCCAATATTTGAATCAATTGAATTCTGATCGGTCGTCTGTTGCAACCTTTATTGCGGAAACAGTAAACACTGAGATTCCGCTACCGTGTATTTCAGCAGCCCATACGTATTACAAACAAATGACCCAGAGGAAATCCTCTGCCAACATAATCCAAGCCCAAAGGGACTTTTTTGGTGCGCATGGTTTTCAAATCATCGGAGGAAATCCAGGAGATCTTCATCATTACCCATGGGAACGCTGATGGATTTTACTTCAATTATAGCGCTCATCGGAGGAATCACCATTCTATTGGTCCTGATTCTCAGATTTAAGCTTCCCGCTTTTATCGCCCTATTAATCTCCACCCTTTCGATTGGTCTTTTTTTGGGAATGGATGCGACGCAGATTTTTAAAACGGTGGAAAAGGGAATGGGAGGAACCCTTGGTTATGTGGCTACTGTAGTGGGTTTAGGTGCCATGTTTGGAGCCCTACTGGAGGTGACAGGTTCTGCACAATCCATCGCTCAATATTTATTGGGACGTTTTGGATTAGAGCGTGCGTCCTGGACCATGTTACTCAGCGGTTTTTTTATAGCTATTCCTGTCTTTTTTGATGTTGCATTTGTATTGCTAATTCCTATTGTTTATTATTTGCAAAAGCAAACCCAAAAGTCTTTACTGTTCTATGCATTACCACTACTGGCAGGGTTGGCGGTAACCCATGCTTTTATCCCCCCCACACCGGGTCCAGTTGCGGTGGCCAAAATTTTGGGAGCAGATTTGGGGAGTATTATTGTTATGGGTATCATAGTAGGTATCCCCTCTGCTATTGTCTCTGGAATATTATATGGAAAATTTATAGCGGGTAAAATATTTTTAAAAACACCGGATTATTTTACTGAGGGTGATGCCCACAAAAAACTTCCCGGAGTGGGAGGTGTTTTGACCATCGTGTTACTCCCCATTTTTTTGATCGTTCTCAAAGCTTTTTTTGACACCGGTTTTATAAGCCTTTCCTCAGGGTGGAGAAGTATTGTAAATTTTACGGGGCATCCTTTTGCAGCGTTGATCATTGCCAACCTGCTGGCCTGGTATTTTTTAGGCATTCGCGGAAATTACCATAAAAATAATCTCTTTAAGGTGGCCAGTAAATCTATGGAGCCAGCGGGAACCATCATATTGCTAACAGGAGCGGGGGGTGTACTCAAACAATTACTTATAGATTCTGAGTTGGGATTGGATTTGGCACGAGAATTTACGCGGTTAGACAGCTCTATTTATCTATTGGCTTTTGGCATTGCAGCTTTGATCCGTGTACTCCAAGGATCCTCTACTGTAGCGATGATTACCGCCGCTGGAATCATTGCCCCATTGGCCCCTGCCAGCAGTCATTCTAATATTTCATTGGCCCTTATCACCATCTCCATCGCCTCTGGAGCTTCTATATTTTCTCATGTAAACGATTCTGGCTTCTGGCTGGTACGTCAATATTTGGGTATGGATGAACGACAGACTTTTAAGAGCTGGACACTTATGACCACTATCCTCGGAGTAACAGGACTGTTTATGGTTTTATTGTTGAGTATTTGGATAGGGTAGTGCAGATTGTAAATTCATATATTTATACTAAACCCAAAAATCAAATCTGAATTATATTTCACCTTTTTGACGTACTTAACAGAGGGTTCATTTATGAATATTCTGAAAAAAGTAGAGAAGTTTTTATTTACTATGAATCTAAAGTTTTGATTTACAAAAATTCGATAGTCATTAAAAGTTTTAGTGTTAAATTGACTATATAAAGTTATATGTGATTTTATATTTTTTGAAAGATTTAATGATGAAAATATGTTAAATGTGAATCTTGTTCTTTTTGCAGACGATGAATTATAACTTTCTCCTTGATGAGTATATGAAGGATATTTTTCATACTCTCTCATTAAACCTGTAGCAACATCAAAGTAATTACTTTTTTTTCTAAAAATGTGAATTCTATATCCACTTCCAATTAAAAATCTTTGATCAATAAATGTTCGAAAATCTTCACCATTTTGTATAAAAAAAAAGAAACTGTTGTTATCAAGATGCATACGATTGTACCTTATTTGGTAGCTTACATTTTTAATAACTTTTTTGTCATTTAAGTTGTTTTCATTGTAGGCTCCTGTTAACCTAAATAAATTATTGCCAAATTTAGATCCCAAAGTGATATTAGACCTAAGTATGGTCATGTCAATATTTCCTTTTTTTATATCAAACATAAAATCCGAAAAAACATGAAAAACAGAATCAATTCTATGAAAGTTCCTTTCTGTGTTTACAATAGATGATTGGGAAAAAGAATAAAAATTAAACAATAAAAAAAGTGCAACAATTTTCGATTTCATAAATTTTTTAATTTAAAGCTAGTAAATTTCAAATTTTTTTTAGGGAACAACAACAAAGATATTACTTAGGGTTTTAAAATTTATTTATATTTGTTTTATAAAATTAACCATAATGAAGTATCTGACTCTAATATTAATTTCATTCACTTTAATTTCTTGTGAAAATGAACAAAATAATTCATCACCCATTTCAGGTGTATGGAATAGAATAGGAAATGTCAAATTTGTTGACGGCAAACCTGTGGATACAATTTTTTTTGGAGATGGAAAAATTGGAAAATATAAAGGAAGAATGATTAAAACATACTCTAATGAAAATTTCGTTTGGTTTAGATACAATGATAAGCTAGATTCTCTAGGAGTAAACGTGGGCCAAGAAACTGCTGTTCAAGGAAAGTACCAGGTGAAAAATGATACTCTTTTTGAATATATTTTAAATGTTGATGATAAAACTAAAGTTAGATGGGCTGATTGGATGAATAGAATTAATAGTACTTACACAGCAAAAATAATTTACGGTGGTGATCAGTATATTCAGTTTAATTTAAGTAATGATGGAACCGGAAATGGTGAATTATGGTCAAGAGCTGATTCATTTACAAAAAATAAAAATCCACTTGTTGGAGCCTATACTATTAAAAAGGAGATTAATTTTAAAAATTTCCAGCCAAAAGACACAACTGTTTGGAGGGAAAATGACAAAACTTCAATATGGTTCTCAATTTTCTCTGATAACTATAGAACCACTTTTTTTCAAAGAATTAGGCTTGATTCTCTTGGAAAAGATAATTGGAATGGTTCTGGCCTTTTAGTTAAATATGAATATGGCAACAACACATTAAAAGAAATGTATGAGTATGGAACCAAAGAACCACAACAAGCTTTTAAAGGTAGAGCTTCAAGTAGAGAATCTAAATTAAATTTAAGTAGTGAAACTGGTTTTACCTATCGAATTTTTGGTCCTGATAGATTAAATGGGAATGGAACAGCCGTTTTTTTCAGCAGAATTGAATAATCAATTATCTACTCAATTATTAATCCATCTTTCCACAAATGAATTCTGATCAGTTTATCACCGATGATTACTGGCAGCTGATCAAGTACAACTATGATCAAATAAAGCACGCCGAATTAAAGGCAAGTATAATAGTTTCCATATATAGTATTTTTTTAACTATTGCTTACACAGTTGATATTTTAGACGAAGAAAATGTATACAGCTTTAGTTTTGAGGACAAAATGATTTACTTGAAAATTATTGCTTTAGTTCCCGGAATTTTTTTTACAGTTCGTTCTTTTGTCGCTTGTATTAGTTGTTTTTTACCAAGGTTGAAAATTTCAGCAAAACCTTCTCCGCTTTTTTTTGGGGATGTTCAAAAAAAATGGCCTTCAATAAGTAACTATTCAAATGAACTTATAAAATTAATGGACAATGATGATGAATATAAGGTCCATCTCTCTCAAATGGCTTATGTTACAGGTACAATAGCAGATACTAAATTCAAGTACGTTGGAAGTGGGATTAAAAATTTAGTTAGATCAATTGTTTTCTTTTTAATTTTCTTTATATTAGTTTATATTTAGTTAACCATAAGTTTTTACATATATAATTTTTTCTAAAAAACAAAAACAATGAGATTAACCAATTTTTGTTTGGTTCTTTTTGTAATGTTTTTTTCTTGTTCTGATAAGGTCATAAAGAAAAAAACATACCAAAAATCCATTGACATCCAATCTTCAAATCCAAAATCAATTGAATTTTACCAAGATGCTAAATTAAAATTATTTAATGGTGAATATATTGAAGCTAAGCAAGGCTTTTTGTCAGCATTAAGATTAGATCCTGATTTTTTTATGGCCAATACGGATATTAATGAAAATAACATAAAGTTAAAACAAACATTTTTAAATAAGGCTAAGGGTTCTATCCAAAAAGTTAGTGAATTTGAAAAACTATACTTTGATTACATTACCAGTCCAAGAAGAATAGATAGACGGGAATTTGCCAAAAAAATTCAAGAAAAATACCCAAATAATTTTGAGGGATATATAATGGAGGGTCTAACTCATTATTGGTGGTCAAATAACACCGTTGAAGCACAAAACCTTTTCAAAAAAGCAATTGAGTTAGATCCAAATAATCTAGAAGCAAATTATTATTATATAAATTATAAATATAATGGTGCTGGAAAGGCTTTTATGCTTAGGAATGAAAGTTCATTTTATAATGAATTTGATAAGGATGCTAGTTCGTTAATCAATAAATTTCCTGACAATATTAGAGTTTTGTCTCAGATGGCTTTATTATATAGAAATTCGATGAATGATGAAGACCAATCTAGATATAATAAATCGTTGGAATTATATAAAAAGGCGCTTATTATATCAAATGAACGTGGATCATCTGTAAAAGTAAACTTAACTAAAGATATTGGAGATCTTTACATAATGTCAGGACAGAATTATGAAGGATTAAATTCTATTAAACATGCCATTGATATATCACAGAATAATAATCAAAATATTTTAAATCACTTTTCACTTTTTAATGCGTACATATATATTGGAGATTATTTAAACGCAATTAAATCAATTGACAGTTTCCTTGCAAGTATTAATGAGTACGGCTATACTGAAGAGGAAAAACTTAAGTGTCTGGTTGGAGGCAACTATCACAAGGCAATTATATATGCTCATGCTAATCAAAAGAATAGAGCTGAGCAATCAATTATAGAATACAAAAAACAATCTGATAAATTAATTAAGTTTTATGGATGGAAAAGAAACGAAGTTGATGAAATTATCAATCAAACGGGAGTTAGAGGGGGAGATAGAGTTAGATGGACTGAGTTGACCCCATTTTGGCAGACCAGAAATGAGGCTTGGGTTAATATATTAATTGGTAATTATAAGAAAGCTAGTGAATATATCAAATCAGCTATTGAAGAAAATCGACCAATTAACGATCTTCATGGAATTTTAAACATCATGCAGGGTAACATGAATGAGGGGATTGAAAAGCTTGAAAAAGTAAATGCTAGATATCCATTATATTTTAAAGCCCAAGCATATATAAATTCTGGTGAAATTGATAAAGCAGGTCAAGTGTTAGATTCAATAAGATTTCTCCCAATACAAAACCTTTTTAATGCACTTATAGTAAAAAGATCTTCAGATTTATATAAAAAAATAAAAAAATAAAAAAATGAAGAAACTAATTATAATAATCCTCATTTCATCGATAAGTTTTATTTCATGTTCTGAGAGTTTAGAAAAAACTTCTGATACTCCTTATAAGCTTTCAATTAAAAATGAAAAAGCTTATGAGCTTTATAAAAGCGCTAGGTTAAAATCACAACGTGGAGATTATGTTGGCTCCAAACTAGATTTTGAGGCATGCCTAAGAATAGACCCAAATTTTATAATGGCATGTCTAGATATTAATGAAACTAACATTGTTAAAAAAAATAATTACACCAAAAGAGCTTATAAAAATTATAATAATGCTTCTGAGACAGAAAAAATATTTATTGATCTATCTAGGGTAAAAAATGATGAGGAGAAGCTTTTACTTTTAAATAGACTTGCATTACTAAATCCAGATAACAGTGATGTATTTTATAGACTGGGTTCATATTATTTAAACAAAGATTATAATAAGTTTAAAGAAAATTTTGAAAAA